>NZ_JAOALJ010000004.1:0-338539 GCF_025154035.1 Sedimentimonas flavescens
CACGCGACACCTGTTGACCCCAACTCCACTCTGCGATTATCCCTGTGTTTGCTGAGGCTTGGAGCTGATGCGATGCCTGTAACGGGAACATAACCCAATACAGAGGGAGCCTCCGGGCACCATTATTCTTCCCGAAAATAGATGTCGCCCCAGTCTGGGTTGGTCGATGTTGCGGTTCGCTCGAGCCTTGACCGCTGGATGGGATTGCGGGTTCTTGGCGTGCAGCCGCACGATCAACTCGGATCCCACCGCGTGCTCTGCGCATAAAAAACCACCGAGGAGAGCCCCGGTGGTTTCATGCTGTGTCACGCGTCAGTAACGCCGCCGATCAGCCGCACTTACTGTGGCCGCAGTCGGCGCAGGTCATGCAGCCTTCGACCTTGCGCATCGCGTAGGAGCCGCAGCTGGGGCAGGCGGCGCCGCGCGGGGCCTCGCCCACCACCATCGCCTCAGCCTTGGGGTCGGCCTTGAGGCCCATGCCCTCGCCCTCGATGAAGCCGATCGAGATCAGGTGGCGCTCGATCACCCCGCCGATGGCCGCGAGGATCGAGGGGATGTACTGCCCCTGGATCCAGGCGCCGCCGCGCGGGTCGAACACGGCTTTCAGCTCCTCGACCACGAAGCTCACATCGCCGCCACGGCGGAACACGGCCGAGACCATGCGGGTGAGCGCCACAGTCCAGGCGTAATGCTCCATGTTCTTGGAGTTGATGAACACCTCGAACGGGCGGCGGTGGCCAGCCTGGATGATGTCATTCACGGTGATGTAGATCGCGTGCTCGGACCCCGGCCACTTGAGCTTGTAGGTCGCGCCCTCAAGCGCCGCGGGGCGGTCGAGCGGTTCGGTCAGGTAGACGACCTCGGCGCCCTTGTCGGCCTCGGGCGCCTTCTCCGAGCTTTCCGACACGCTCAGCACCGAGCCGGTCACATCGTTCGGGCGGTAGGTGGTGCAGCCCTTGCAGCCCTGATCCCAGGCCGCCATGTAGACGTCCTTGAAGGCGTCGAACGAGATATCCTCGGGGCAGTTGATCGTCTTCGAGATCGACGAGTCGATCCATTTCTGTGCGGCCGCCTGCATTTTCACATGGGCCAGCGGCGCCAGCGTCTGCGCGTTCACGAAATACTCGGGCAGCGGCTTGTCGCCATACTTGTCGCGCCACATCTGCACGGCGTAATCGACCACCTCTTCCTCGGTCCGCGAGCCGTCCTTTTGCAGAACCTTGCGCTTGTAGGCATAGGCGAACACCGGCTCGATCCCCGAGGACACGTTGCCCGCGTAAAGCGAGATCGTCCCCGTCGGCGCGATCGAGGTGAGCAGCGCGTTGCGGATGCCGTGCTTGCGGATCGCCGCGCGCACATCGTCATCCATCTGCATCATATTGCCCGAGGCGAGGTATTTCTCGGCGTCGAACAGCGGGAAGGGGCCCTTTTCCTTGGCCAGATCGACCGAGGCGAGATAGGAGGCCCGCGCAATCGCCTTCATCCAGGCTTCGGTCTGCGCCGCCGCCTCGTCCGAGCCATAGCGCAGCCCAAGCATCAAAAGTGCATCGGCGAGGCCGGTAACGCCAAGGCCGATGCGGCGCTTGTTGGCGGCCTCTTGGGCCTGCTGGGGCAGCGGGAAGCGCGAGGCATCGACCACGTTATCCATCATCCGCACGGCAAGGCGCACGAGAGTGTCGAGCTTGGCCGGATCCATCTCGGCATTCGCCTCGAAGGGGTTGGTGACCAGCGTGGCAAGGTTGATTGAACCGAGCAGGCAGGCGCCATAGGGCGGCAGCGGCTGCTCGCCGCAGGGGTTGGTGGCCGCGATCGCCTCGACGTAGTTCAGGTTGTTCATCTGGTTGATGCGGTCGATGAAGATCACGCCCGGTTCGGCGAAATCATAGGTCGCACGCATGATCTTGTTCCACAGATCGCGCGCGGGCACCGTGTGATAGATGCGCCCGCCGAAGGTCAGATCCCACGAGCCATCGGCCTTCACAGCCTCCATGAAGGCATCGGTGACAAGGACCGAGAGGTTGAACATCCGCAGCCGGGCCGAATCCTGCTTGGCGGTGATGAATTGCTCGATGTCGGGGTGGTCGCAGCGCATCGTGGCCATCATAGCGCCGCGGCGCGAGCCGGCCGACATGATGGTGCGGCACATCGCGTCCCACACATCCATGAACGACAGCGGCCCCGAGGCATCAGCCGCCACGCCCTTGACCGCCGCGCCGCGCGGACGGATCGTCGAGAAGTCATAGCCGATGCCGCCGCCCTGCTGCATTGTCAGCGCAGCTTCCTTGAGCATGTCGAAGATGCCCGCCATCGAATCCGGAATCGTGCCCATGACGAAGCAGTTGAACAGCGTCACCGCGCGGCCCGTTCCGGCGCCTGCGGTGATCCGCCCGGCGGGCAGGTATTTGAAATCCTCAAGCGCGCCGTAGAACCGCTCTTCCCAAATCGCGGGGTCCTTCTCGACCTCGGCCAGCGCGCGGGCGATGCGCCGCCAGGTATCCTCCACCGTCTGATCCACGGGCGCACCGTCTGCGTCTTTCAGGCGGTATTTCATGTCCCAGATCTGTTCGGCGATAGGGGCGGCAAAACGGCTCATCCGGTGGTCCTCTGGGTCGGTCATGGCAGGAAAAAGGGCGTTCACCATACGGTGAGCATTTCTGCGGGTCAACGCTTTGACGTCACCTTGATGCCCTCTATATTGGGATGGGTTAGGGGGGCGCATGGCCGATCTTGTACATCTGATCAAACTTTGCGTCGGCGCCGAGAAGGTCGAAGACCTGATCGAGTGGCAGCAAAGCCGCTATGGCGACGGCCCCGCCTGCCATGTCACGCGCATGTGGCCCAAGCGCGCCGACGAGATCCTGCGCGGCGGCTCGCTCTATTGGGTTTTCAAAGGGGTAGTGCTCGCGCGGCAACGGATCATCGGACTCGAAGAGCGGCTCGGCGAAGACGGTATCGCGCGCTGCGCAATCATGCTCGAGCGTGACATCGTGCGCACCGAGGCCTTGCCACGCCGCCCCTTCCAGGGCTGGCGCTATCTGAAGGCCGAGGATGCGCCGCGCGATCTGGCCAAGGGCCGCGCGCGCGAAGATGCCCTGCCGCGTGAACTACAAGCTGCGCTGGCTGAAATCGGCCTGCGATAAGGCCGCCCGGCCCTTTCAATGTGGCACAAATATCCCGGGGGAGCCGAGGCATCGCCTCGGCGGGGGCAGCGCCCCCTTCACCCGCGAGGTAAAGGGTGCGAGGCCGGTTTTCGGGGTTATCGCGACCATACGGCTGCCCGGGTGCGACGCGCCGATCGGCCGCCCCAAACGTCAGTGAAAATCGCGGCTGGGGAACAGCCGCTTGGCCTGCTCGCGTGGGTGTCTTGCGCGGGCGGGGTAGCGCGGTGGGCGCGGGGCGTCGTCGGCCTGGGGCTGGGTGATGCCGATCACCTCATCCATCGGGTGGCCCAGTTCCGCCAGCCGATGCGACAGATCCTCGATCTGATCGGCGATCAGATGCACGACGATCCCCTCGCGCTCCAGCCGCCCGGTCACGCGCAAGAGCCGACCGCCCATGACGACGCGGCGATAGCGTTCATAGACTTTGGGCCAGACGACGATATTGGACACGCCGGTTTCATCCTCAAGCGTCAGGAAGATCACGCCCGAGGCCGTCCCCGGCCGCTGCCGGGTGATGACAAGCCCGCAGACGGTGGTGCGTTTGAGCGGCGCCGCGGGCAGGCGGTCATGCGGCGTCAGGCCGGGGATGGCGGGGCGCAAAAGCTCCATCGGGTGGGCGCGCAGTGTCAGGCGCATAGCAAGGTAATCTTCGACCACCTCCTCGCCCAGATGCATGGCGGGCAGGCTGACCGCGGGTTCGCGCAGCCCCTCGCCGTCGAGCGGGTCCGAGAACAGCGGCAGCGGCCGGGGCGCGCGGATCGCCCGCACCTGCCAAAGCGCGTCGCGCCGCCCAAGCCCCATGCCCGCGAAGGCATCCGCCTCGGCCAGGTGCTCCAGTGTGGGGGGCTGGATGCCCGCCCGCAGCCAGAGGCTTTCGGGATCGGGATAGCCGTTGCCCCGCGCCGCCACGATCCAGCCCGCGTCCTCTTCGCGAAAGCCCTTGATCTGGCGAAACCCCAGCCGCAGCGCCAGCGCCCCGTCGGCGCGGCGCTCCAGCCGGTTGTCCCAGGTGCTGCGGTTCACGCAGACCGGGCGCAGCTCGACCCCGTGCTCGCGCGCATCGCGCACGATCTGGGCGGGGGCGTAGAAGCCCATCGGCTGCGAGTTCAGCAGCGCGCAGGCGAAGATCGCCGGGTGATGGCATTTGAGCCAGGACGACACATAGGTCAGCATGGCGAAGGCCGCCGCGTGGCTTTCGGGAAAGCCGTAATCGGCGAAACCCTCGATCTGGGAAAAGCACTGCGCGGCGATCTCCTGGCTGTAGCCGTTGCGCAGCATCCCGTGGATGAACCGCTCGCGGTGCTGGCCGATGGTGCCCATGCGCCGGAACGAGGCCAGCGAGCGGCGCAGCTGGTCGGCCTCTTCGGCGGAATAGCCCGCGCCGACCACGGCGATCTGCATCGCCTGTTCCTGAAACAGCGGCACCCCCAATGTCTTGGCGGTCACCTGCTCCAGCGCCGGGCCGAAAGGCTCGGGGCGCTCCAGCCCCTGGCGGCGGCGGATATAGGGCTTGACCATGCCGCCCTGAATCGGGCCGGGGCGGACGATGGCCACCTCGATCACCAGATCGTAGAAGGTCGCGGGCTTCATTCGCGGCAGGAAATTCATCTGCGCCCGGCTTTCGACCTGGAACACCCCCACGGCATCGGCCCTTTGCAGCATCCGGTAGGTGGCCGCATCCTCTTGCGGGATGGTGTCGAGCCTATGGTCCACCCCCTCATACGCGCCTAGCAGGTCAAGCGACTTGCGGATGCAGCTGAGCATCCCGAGCGAGAGGATATCGACCTTGAGAATGCCAAGCGCGTCGATGTCGTCCTTGTCCCATTCGATGACGGTGCGGCCCTCCATCGCGGCATTCTCGATCGGGCACAGCTCATCAAGCCTGCCACGGGTGATGATGAACCCGCCGACATGCTGGCTGAGATGGCGGGGAAAGCCGATGATCTCGCTGATCAGGCGGATGGTCTGGGCAAGGCGCCGGTCGCGCGGGTCCAGCCCCAGCTCGCGGATCCGCTCGGGGTCGGCGCCGCCGTTCGACATGCCCCAGATCTGGCCCGACAGCGCGGCGGTCACATCGAGGCTGAGCCCCATGACCTTGCCCACCTCGCGAATCGCCGCGCGCGAGCGGAAATGGATCACGGTGGCGCAAAGCCCCGCCCGGTGGCGCCCGTATTTCTCATAGATCCACTGGATCACCTCTTCGCGGCGCTCATGCTCGAAATCGACGTCGATATCGGGCGGCTCGCCGCGATGGCGCGAGATGAAGCGCTCGAACACCATGCCGATCATGTCGGGCGAGACATCGGTGATGCCGAGCAGGTAGCACAGGATCGAATTGGCGGCCGAGCCGCGCCCCTGGCACAGGATGCCGCGCGCACGGGCCTCGGAGACGATGTCATGCACGGTCAGGAAATAGGCGGCGTAGCCCAGCTCTCCCACCAGACCCAGTTCCTTGGCCATCAGGGTCTGGACGCGCTCTGAGGGGCCGTCGGGATAGCGGCGGCGCAGCCCCTCTTGCGCCAGCCGGATCAGCCGCGCCTGCGGGGTTTCGCCATCCGCGATCTCATCGGGGTATTCGTAGCTGAGTTCGGACAGATCGAAGCTGCACCGTGCGGCGATTTCCAGCGTGCGGCGCACGGCGGCGGGGTGGTTGCGATAAAGCCGCGCCATGTCGGGCAGGCCCTTCAGGCGGCGCTCGGCATTGGGCAGGGCGCGGGTGCCGATAGCGTCGATGGTGATGCCCTCGCGCAGGCAGGTCAGCACATCGGCCAGCTGGCGCCGCGCGGCGCGATGCATCAGCACGTCGCCCACAGCCACCATCGGCGCCGAGGCCCGCAGCGCCAGCGCCGCGCAGGCATCGAACCAGGCCTGATCCGAGCCGTCATAGCGCGGCGCGGCCCCCAGGAAGACATGGCCGGGATAGCGTCGGCCCAAAAGCCGGAGTGGGGCGCGGGCCGCGTTCAGATCAGGTGGCGGCAGAGCGATCAGGATCATCCCCAGACATCCCTCGGCCAGATCGGCCAGATCGAGGTGGCATTCGGCCTTTTCGGCGCGGCGCTTGCCCAGTGTCAGCAGCCGGGACAGCCGGTGATAGGCGTCGCGGTCGGTGGGCAGCGCGATCCACTCGACCGGGCAGTCGCGCAGCACAAGCCGCGCGCCGACGATCAGCCGGGGCAGGCGCACGTCCTCGGGGTAGGCCAGATCCTGTGGCTGCCCGACCTCCTGGCGCGAACAGGGGTCGATCCGGTGGGTCGAGCGGATACGCAGCGCCGCCCGTTCTTTCCCCAGCGCCCGCAACGCGCTATAGGCCCGCACCACCCCCGCCAGCGAGTTGCGGTCGGTGATGGCGATCGCCTCAAGCCCCAGTTCGGCGGCGCGCAGCACCAGTTCCTCGGGGTGCGAGGCCCCGGTCAGAAAGGTGAAATTCGAGGTGACGCACAGCTCGGCGTAGCTCATGCGAATTCCCCCTGCACGAACCAGCCGGGGTCTTGCGGCGTGTAGAACAGCCACAGGCGGCGGCCCTGCCGGGTCTCGACCCGCCAGTAATCGCGCATACCCGAGCGCCAGTTGTCGTCCTCAAGCCACCATTCCGGGGCGATGCGTTCCGGCCCGGTGGCGCGTGCGGTGGCGAATGACATGCGGCGCCAGCGGAACCGCTCGGGCGGCTGCGGGCCCGAGCCTGCGATGGCCTCGGGCGGGAACAGGCGCAGCGGGCGGGGGCGGGGGCTGCACCAGCCGCCCTCGGGGGTGCTGTAGGCCGCCGGGGCGATCAGGAAGCTGCGCTCGGGGATGTGGCTGTCGGCGGGCAGGTATCGTTGCACGTTCTCAAGCCCGATGCGGGTGCCGATGCGGGTGATCAGGTCGGCCAGCCGGTCGGGGGCACCCCGCGCCTGTATCGCGCCGATCTGTTCGACGGGCAGCGGCTCGACAAGCGTTGCCTCCAGCCGGATCTGGTCGATGCCGAAACCCGCGTCCACCTCGGCCACGCCGCGTTCGAACAGCGGCAGGATGCGCGCGGCATCGCGCATTGCCGCGGCCAGGCGCAGTTCGACCTGCTGGCTGCCCTGATCGACGCGGCGCAGGGTCAGCTCCAGCCGGCGTGCGCCCACCCCCTGCGCCTTGAGCCGGGCGCAGAGCGGCTCAAGCAGCCGGGCGGTCGCGGCCATCACGTCCGACACAAGGCCGATTGGGTCGGGGAAGGTCAGGCGCAGGCCGAAATGCGGCGGGTCGGCCTCGGGCGAGATCGCCTCGGCCACATCGCCCAGGGCCTGATCGAGCCGCGCCAGAAGCGCCGGGCCGAAGCGGCGCGCAAGGGGCGCGCGCGGGGTGGTGCAGAGATCCGCGACGGTGCGCAGGCCAAGCCGTTGCAGGCCGGTGCAGATCGCCTCGTCCAGCCGCAGCGCCGCGACCGGCAGCGGGGCGAGCGCGCGCCGCGTCTGGCCCGCCGGGGCGATGCCCGTGCCGAAATGCGCCAGCGCCCAGGCCGCGCCGCGCGTATCGGCCAGCCCCAGCCGCAGCTCCAGCCCGGCCCGCGCGATGCGCGCCCGCATATCCTCCAGCATGGCCTCTTCGCCCCCCCACAGATGGGTCGATCCGGTCACGTCCAGCACCAGCCCGTCCGCCCCCTCGCGCCCGACCCAGGGGCAATAGCGTCGCGCCCAACGCCCCAGTGCCAGCAGGAAGCGCGCATCGCGCCCGGGTTCGGCGGGGCGGCTGACCAGGTCGGGGCAGAAGGCGCGGGCATCGGCCAGACTCATGGCGCGGTGCAGGCCCAGGGCCTCGGCGCGGGCGTTGAGGCAATGGATGCGCTCGGTATTGCTTTGCCTCAGCGTCAGCGCAAAGGGCGCCTCAATCGGGCGTGTCCGCAGAACCCGGTCGGAGGCCAGCCGGGGAAACCACATGCAAACGACGCGTTTCCCGATTCCATCGAACATGCCAGGCCCCAAGTGTTCCCGCTTTGTTCTTAATAATTTCCCACCGCATCAGAGTCGAGTCCTCGTCTTGCGGATCGAAGACCGGCGCGGCGTGCCAGCGCGTTTCCGCCGCGTTCGAGCCCATGCCCTCGGGGATCAGGCAAAGCCCGGTCGCGCCCCCCGCCTGCGCCGCCAGTTGCAGCCGCCGCCCCTCGCGCAGGTTCAGCGGGCGGGTGACCTCGATCACGACAAAGGGCAGCGCGCCATCCTTGAGCGCCTCTTCGGCTACGGCAAGGCTGTCGGTCTGGCTTCCCGTGCGGGTCAGCAAAAGATCCGACGGATCCATGAAGGACAGAAAGCCCACCGGGTGCAGGTTGTCCGCCTGCCAGGCCTCGTGCACCCAAAGCATGGGCATGCCTGTCATGACCGCAGCAATCGCGGCAAAGCCCGTGGCGGCGGGGCCACAGGCCTCATGCACGCGGCCGGCGCGCAGGGGAAAGGAGGGAAGCGGGTGAAACGACATTCCTGAAATCTACCGTAATGCCGTGTCATTTCAAATGGCCCTTACCGCGGGCCCGAACGGATGTGCTTTCGCCGCCGAAGCGACCACTTGCTTTCAGACGTTCGCCGGGCGCGCCGAGGGGGGCGCTCTATTCCGCAGGCTGGGGGTTTCACACCCCCAGACCCCCGTGGGATATTTGCGCCACGTTGAACGGGGTCAGCGCAGGATGGGCGGTTTGCTCGGGTCCATCCCCGGGGCGACGGGCTTGAGTTCCTGAACTTCCTCTTGCACCGGTTCAGGCAGGTGGAGGACCAGCGCCTTTTCGAGGAGAACCTGGGCTGCGGGGTCTGCCTCGTCCAGGAAGGTCACATCCAGCTCGCCTGCATCGAGGCCCGAAAAGGCGAGCGCCTCGGCCATCGCTTTCGCGATTCCCGCCCGCGCAGGTTCGGGGGCCCCGAGGAAGGCCAGCACATGGCCACGGCGGCCGTCATCGTATTGCACGCCGCCCAGAAGCGCATGTGAGGCAATGCCCGCGAGCTGCGCGAACTTGGCCTCGAAAGCGGGGAGCAGCAGGCCGAGGATTGCGGGGGGCAGGGCCGGGGCCTCGAACGAGGCCGGGCGCGCATCGGTCTGGACGGGGGTATGGGTCAGCGTATCGGTCAGCCATTCGAGCGCCTCGGGGGGCAGCAGCATGGCCGATTCAGCGACGCCAAGGTTGATCCCGAGGCCGATCCCCTCGCCGACCAGATGCTGCGCGATCACGCGGCCCGGAAGCGCGGCATAGGGCACGGGTGCACCGGTGAATTCGGCCAGACGTTCCTCAAGGTCGAAGGCCAGCACGAAATCGCCATCCTCGGTCTCGAAAACCTGGGGGGTGATGTCTTCGTCCTCGGGTTCGGATTCGAGCAGCAGGAAAAGCTCGGCATCGGCCAGACGGTCATAGACGGCCAGACGCAGGGCCTCGTTCTCGGGGTCGGCTTCCATGGCGGCATGGGCGCGATCATAGGGTGTCATAGGGCCTCCTTCACCCGGTCGCGCAGGGCCGGGATCAGCTCGGCCTCGAACCAGGGATTGCGTTTGAGCCATGCCGTATTGCGCCAGGACGGATGAGGCAAGGGAAAGACGCGCGGGGCGTGGTTTTGCCAGCCCGCGACGGTCTGGGTGACATTGCGCGCGCCCAGGTGCCAGCGCTGTGCCGCGCCGCCGACCAGCAGCGTCAGCGCGGGGGTGCCAATCTCTGCCATGATCCGCTCGCGCCAGGTCCGGGCACAGCGCGGCGGTGGTGGCAGGTCGGCGCCTTTCGCGTCATAGCCCGGAAAGCAGAAGGCCATCGGCACGATGGCGATGCGGTCGAGATCGTAGAATGTCGCCTCATCCACGCCCATCCAGTTGCGCAGCCGATCGCCCGAGGGATCGGTGAAGGGCCGCCCCGAGGCATGGACCCGCGCTCCGGGCGCCTGACCGGCGATCAGGATGCGCGCGCCGGGGCGAAACCAGACCACCGGGCGCGGCGCGTGCGCCGTGGCGGTCGCCCCGAAATCTGTGGCACAGAGGCGGCAGGCGCGGATGTCTTCCGTAAGGCTCAGGTTGACCTCTTCGTTTCGTGAGGCAAAACAGGATCGTTCGATGTATATAGCTTTCGCCAGCCGACAAGGCGACGCCGGTCGTGTCAGGTGGTGAATTTGTTAAATGCCTTGCGCTATGACCAGGCAGGGCGGCCGATGACGGCACGAGACAGGAAGCGATGATCGAGTTCGACAGCGTCAGCAAGTCCTTCTGGACGGGCAAACAGCGCAAGGTGATCCTTGATCGCGCCAGCTTTCGCGTGGAACTGGGCAACAGTCTTGGCATCCTTGCCCCGAACGGGACCGGAAAGACCACGATCATCAACATGATGGCAGGGCTTGAGAAGCCCGATGAGGGCACGATCCGCAAGACCTGCCGGGTCTCGTTTCCGCTTGGCTTCATGGGGGGCGTGAACGCCAAACATTCCGCGCGCGAGAACGCGCGGTTCATCGCGCGGCTCTATGGTCTCGATCCCGATTATGTCGAGGCCTTCTGCCGATGGGTCTGCGGGCTGGAGGAATATTTCGACCGGCCGATGAACACCTACAGCGCGGGGATGCGCTCGCGCTTTACCTTCGCGCTGCTTCTGGCGCTTGAGTTTGACATCTATCTGATCGACGAGGGGATGCCCGGCACCACCGATGTCGAGTTCAATCGCAAGGCAGGCTCGATCCTGAAGGACCGACTGAAAGAGGCGACGGTGATCATCGTCTCGCACCAGCCGTCGACACTTGAGAAATTCTGCCGCTCGGCGGCGGTGCTGCGCGACGGGCGGCTGTATATGTTCGATACACTGGAAGAAGCGAAGCGGATGTATGACTACCAATCCTAAGGCCGAGAAATACCGCATTCGCCGCAAAGCGCAGCCGCAGGCCGAGGCTACCTTGCCGCCGGGGCTGCAACCGGGTGCCGACCCGGCCAAGCTGTTCGAGCCGCAAGACGACGGCTTTGGGGATATGGATATAGCCCCGGTCAAGCCCGCCGCGCCGGCGCCGGCCGATGTCTCGCCCGGCGATGAAATTGCGGCGATCGAGGCCGAGGGGCTGACCGGGCGCCAGTTGCGCCTTGCGCGCCGCACGGCGCAGAAGCACGGGATCGCGGCGGGCTCGGATTTCGATGCGGTACGACAGTTGCGCCGCCGCGGCATCGACCCGTTCGATCGCGCGGGCTTTATGGATCGGGTGTTGCCCGGCAAGCCCGCAGAGGCCAAGGGGGATATCGTGCCCTCGGGCGGCGGGCGCAGCCTTGCGAAGATGGTTCTGGGACGCATGTCGGTGCCAAGCGTGGCGCCGAAACAGCCACCGCCGCCCTCGAACGAGGTGCTGGGGGAGGCGCAGCGCGCCCGTGCGATCATCCGACTTCAACGCGATATTGCCCGTCGCCGCCAGCGCCGGCTAGTGCTGCTGGCCGTCCGACTCGCCTTCTTTGTGCTGCTGCCAACGCTGCTGGCGGGCTGGTATTACTTCCGTGTCGCCACCCCGCTCTATGCTACGAAAAGCGCCTTCATCATTCAGAAGGCCGACGGAATGGGCGGCGGTTCCCGTTTCGGCGGGCTGCTGTCGGGCGTTCAGCTTGGCTCTAGCCAGGATTCGGTGACGGTGCAGGCATATCTGCAATCGCGCGACGCGATGCTGCGGCTTGATGAAGAGTTCGGCTTCAAGCAGCATTTCTCGCAGCCCTCGATCGATGCGCTGCAACGGCTAGACCCCGATGCGACGAATGAACAGGCCTACAAGGTTTACCAGCGCAACGTGAAGATCGGCTACGACCCGACCGAGGGGATCGTGAACCTTGAAGTGATCGCTGCCGATCCCGATGTATCGCGGCAGTTCTCGGAGGCGCTGATTTCCTTCGCCGAGGAGCAGGTGGATACGCTGACCTCGCGGCTGCGCGACGACCAGATGAAAGGCGCGCTGGAAGGCTATGCCGATGCCGAGGCCAAGGTGCTCGCCGCGCAGGAAAAGGTGCTGACGCTGCAAGAGCGGGTCGGCATCCTGGATCCGGTCTCCGAAGCCGGGCGCGTGATGGGGCAGGTCGCGACCTTCGAGGGGCAGTTGCAGGCCAAGCGGCTGGAGCTGGATCAGCTGCTGGACAACCCCAGCCCGAACCAGGCCCGCGTCGAGGGTGTGAAGGGCGATATCGACCGGCTTGAGCGGCGGATCGTGGATCTGCGCGCGCAGCTGACTGAAACCACCGGAGGGGTCGAGTCGCTGGCCGTCGTGACGGGGCAACTGCGCATCGCCGAGGCCGAGTTGCAAACGCGCCAGCTGATGCTTTCGACCGCCGCACAGCAGATGGAAGGCGCGCGGACCGAGGCGAACAAGCAGGTACGCTACCTTGAGATGGGTGTGCGCCCTGTTGCGCCCGATGAGCCCACCTATCCACGCGCCTTCGAGAATACGCTCGTGGCCTTCCTGATCTTTTCGGGCATCTACCTGATGCTGTCGCTGACCGTGGCCGTGCTGCGCGAGCAGGTTTCAAGCTGAGGCGTCGGGCGGTCAGACGACCTGTCCGGCCGCCCAACCCGAAGACCAGGCCCATTGGAAGTTGTAGCCGCCAAGCCAGCCGGTCACGTCCACAACCTCGCCGATGAAGTAGAGCCCCGGCACCGCGCGGGCCTCCATCGTCTTGGCATCCAGACCGGCGGTCGAGACGCCACCCAAGGTGACCTCGGCGGTGCGGTAGCCTTCCGAGCCGACCGGGCGCACCTCCCATTTGTGCAGCTGGTCGGCAAGGCGTTCGAGCGTGCGGTTGTTCTGATCCGCCAGCCGCCCCGACAGGCCCGTTTCGGCAACTGCATAGGCCGCGAGCTTTTCCGGGATCAGCCGTGCGAGCGCGTTGTGCAGCGCCACGCGGCCGCCCGTGGAGCGTATTTCCGCCAGTTCCTGCGCAAGGTTGCGTCCGGGGAACAGATCAAGGTTCAGCGTATCGCCCTCACGCCAGTAGCTGGAGATTTGCAGGATCGCGGGACCGGAGAGGCCGCGGTGCGTGAACAGCAGATCCTCGTCAAAGCTCGTGCGTCCGTGGCGGACGCGGGCGGGCAGGGCAATGCCGGCCATGGGCGCGGTGCGCGCCAGATCCTGCTCGGCGAAGGTGAGCGGCACAAGGGCCGGGCGCGTCTCGGTCAGTCGCAGGCCGAAGCTTTCGGCGATGCGATAGCCGATGCCGGTGGCGCCCATCTTTGGGATGGATTTGCCACCCGTTGCGACCACGACATGCGCCGCCCGCACCGGGCCGAGCGAGGTTGCAACCTCGAAGCCATCGCCCTCGCGCCGAACCGCTTCGACGGCGCAATCCAGACGAAGCTCGCCGGACCCGGCCGTCAGGTCGGATAGCAGCAGCCGGATGACCTGCGTGGCCTTGCCGTCGCAAAACAGCTGGCCGCGGTGCTTTTCGTGCCAGGCGATCCCGGCGCGATCGATCCGGGCGATGAAATCGGCTGCGGTGAAGCGGCTCAGCGCGGAAAGCGCAAAGCGTTGATTCTCGGACAGGAAGCGTTCGGGGGCGTTCTGGCGTGTCAGATCGCGGTTGGTGAAGTTGCACCGCCCACCGCCCGAGATCCGAATCTTTTCGCCGGGGTTGGCCGCATGATCGAGCACCAGAACCCGTCGGCCACGCCGCACCGCCTCGCCTGCGCAGAACAAACCCGCGGCGCCCGCGCCCAATATGATGACATCCCAGTTTTCCATGTTCAGCCCATATCTCTGCACGGTTCCCCGCTGCAATCGGATTTGTCGATTTTTCCTCTTGCGGCCCCCGACGGCCTTGGCTAAACACCGCCCCACGTTGGGGCGTAGCCAAGTGGTAAGGCACCGGTTTTTGGTACCGCGCACCGTAGGTTCGAATCCTACCGCCCCAGCCACCGACCCCTGTCTCTGCCGCACCGGCCGGTTTTCCCCAAACTTTCCACGACATTTCAAAGCCTTTCCCGGGGTGTCTCTTGGCTGAGACGATCCTGCTTCGGCTGTTTGCGCAAGCCTGTGCGATGCGTCTCAGAGACCAGATTTCGGCGGTCCGGTTTTGACCGGGTTTCCCTGATACGGGTCAATTTACAGGGAATTTTCGTAAGTGGAGCCGATTTCGGGCAAAATGCACCTCAGATTGCACTGTAATTCCAATGGGTTGTGGGGCGAATTCCCTGGGATGCGGAACAGGGAATTTATTTGACCGAACAGGGAATTGTTTCGAGCTTGCAGGGAAGTTCTGCGCTGGAACAGGGAAGGTGCTCAGGCGTGGATGCCGAGGAGGTGTTCCTGCTCTTTCCAGTCGAGGGGCAGGGTGATGCGCAGCAGGGATTCGAGGGTGAGTTCGACAGGCTGCTCACCCTTCAGAATGGCGCCCTGGATCTTCGGCGAGAGCGTCGCGAGGGGAATGACCCGGGCGGCGTAGCGCTCGGATGTGCTCGCGCGGTCCGCGAGGTCTTTCAGGGAGAGGCCGGAGCGGAGCTGGCGCGCCCAGTGATGGGCCTTGCGCAGCGCCGCGAGAAGCTTGGGATCCGGTTCTGTTCGGTTCGCGCCAGTCACGATCTTCATCTCGACGCCGCGCCGGCGCGGTGCGAAGGTCGTGGAAATGGAGAGGGCAGACGGGTCGAGATCCTCGACGCGGGCGCCGATCTCCCTGGCAAGGATCTCGGGGGCGAGGGCGATCTGCATCGATCCGGATCTCAGATCGATGCGCTCGATGAGCATCATGGCACGCACACTGTCTGCCTCGAGCGCCTGTGCGAGCGTTCGGCCGCGCGCGGCGAGGGCGGTGATCTCGGTGATCTCGGTGATCGCGCCCGTCGTCGAAAGGGTGTGAGCCTGCGCGCTCTCCCGGATGTGGCAGACCACGGCTGTTGTGACCGCGCGCTCGAAGGCCTCGGCCGGCAGGCGCCATCCGGTCGGATCCGGGCCGCCGGAGATCAGGCGGTTCGAGACATAGTAGCGGTAGCGCCGTCCGTGGCGCTGCGTGTGGCTCGGCGTGAGCAGATCGCCCCGCTCGTCCCGGATCTTGCCCAGAAGGGGGGCGGCCTCCTCGGAGAGGTTGCTGGCCAGAGATGTGCCGCGCGCCCCGCGCCGGCGCCGCGCCGCCTGCTGAAGCCGCTCCTGCACCGCATCCCAGGTTGCCGCGTCGATGATCGCCGGATGTGCGGCGGGCCAGCATCGGCTCTTGTGGCGGATCATGCCTCGATAGACCGGATTGGTGAGCAGGTGATGGATCTGGCCGCGGGTGAAGGGCCTGCCGCCGGTCTGGCGTCCATCCTGGTAGATCCTGAGCTTCGAGCGCAGGCCTGCTGCCTCGGCTGCCCGGGCGGTTGCATTCAGGCACCCATGCCGGAGGTAGAGGTCGAAGAGGTCGCGCACGATGTCAGCCTCCCGCCCATTGACCACGAGCTCGCGCCTCGCCTTGTCGGGATGCGGGTCATAGCCGAGGGGCGGCAGGCCCCCCATCCAGAGCCCCTTCTTCTTCGAGGCGGCAATCTTGTCGCGGATCCGCTCGGCCGTGACCTCGCGCTCGAACTGGGCGAAGGACAGGAGCACGTTCAACGTCAATCGTCCCATCGAGGAGGAGGTGTTGAACGCCTGGGTGACGGACACGAAGGAACAACCCGCTGCCTCAAGCCGTTCGACGAGCTTTGCGAAGTCGGCGAGCGAGCGCGTCAGGCGGTCGATCTTGTAGACGACCACCATCTCCACGCGCCCGGCATCGATATCTGCGAGGAGGCGCTGCAAGCCGGGACGCTCCAGCGTGCCTCCGGAGATCCCGCCATCGTCATAGCGGGCGGGCAGAGGCTTCCAGCCTTCGTGTCTCTGGCTCGCGACATAGGCCTCGCAAGCCTCGCGCTGCGCATCCAGCGAGTTGAAGTCCTGCTCGAGCCCGTCTTCGGAGGACTTGCGCGTGTAGACGGCACAGCGGATGGTCCTGCGGGTCATGCGGATGCGGCCTTTGCCTTGAGGCCAAAGAAGCGCGGGCCGGACCAGTGTGCCCCGGTGATCTCGCGGGCGATGACGGAGAGCGAGCGGTAGGTCTGCCCCTTCCAGCGGAACCCGTCGGGGGTGACATCGACGATATGGGTGACGCCATTCCATTCGCGCAGGAGCCGGGCGCCGGCTTTGGGCTGAGCTCGCCCAACGGCCCTGGTGGGTTTGTCGGGTTCCGTCTCGACAAGCTTTTGCAGGGTCTTCGGCAGACCGCCGAAGCGCTTCATCTGGATCTCCTGCGCGATGAAGCGGCGCAGGAAGACCTGGCTCATGCTCTTGGGGGCGGACTGCCCGAAGAGGTCGGACCAGGCAGCGACCAGCGCGCCTCGGTCCATTGTCTCGATCTCCTCGAGGCGGATCATGACGTGGCCTCGGGCGTGGTGCAGATGCGGTAGCGGGCGTCAGGGCGCTCAGCGTCCTCGCTTGCCTCGCGCAGGATCACGGTGCCGTCCTTGCGCAGGCCCGAGAGCGCGGCGCGTACCGAATGCGACTGCCATCCGGTTGCGGCGCAGAGCGCCTCGAGCGTGGCGCCTGTCTCCGAGGACAGCAGGTCGCGGACAATCTGGATCTTGGTGATTTTGGGCATATGAGACTCCTCAAGGTTTGGGGGCGCGGAAGGCGCGGTCCTGTACCGAGGAGAGCCCGGCTGGTCGTCCGGGTGTGGAGACAGCAACGCTTGCTGTGACCGGGAAGTCCAGTGGAATGAGCCCCTCCGTGCTGCTGCAAGAAACGGCACCGCGCCAAATCCCACGAGATGACAGATCCCGGGCCCGGTGTTACGCTCGAAGGACTTCTTCCTGAAAAGATTCCCTTCGGTTCTGCCCCTGCCCGTCACCGGGTAGGGGGTTCTTTTGCATCCGTATCGGAAAGCTCTGCCGCGCACGATGGAGAGGCCATGTGGCACGCTCTGGGCTCAACTTCGCGGTCTGAATGGAGGCGGCGGACGTGGAGCTGTGAGAGGATTGAATTAGCGTATGCCAGATTATTTGTCAACGAAAGCAATGCATTAGTAACGCAAGATTGATTGCGGACCCCCTTGCTGCCTCTTGCTGCACATCTCCGGCGTTCCTAGTCTTGGAGCATTGCCCCGCGTCTTGCGCAGGCCCTCGAACTTCGATCAATCGTGGTCCTCGCTGATGACGCCTGTTCCCTGAACCGGATCAAGACGATCTGGACCTGGCCCGCAGTCACTTGTGGGTCCTCTCCAGATCTTGCCCAATCACAGGCCCTTCGGGGCCATCGCCCGAATGGAGATGCAGATGTCTCGCAAGAAAACCGCCCCCGCCGCCACGCGCGGCATCACCCACCTGCCGATCACGGCGCTCAAGCCCTATGAGCGCAATGCGCGCACGCATAATGACAAGCAGGTCGACCTGATCGCTCGCTCGATCCGCGAGTTCGGGTTCAACAACCCGATCCTGATCGATGGGGCGCAGAACATCGTTGCAGGCCATGGGCGGTTCGAGGCCGCAAAGCGCCTGGGGCTCGCGACTGTACCGACCGTGCTGCTCGAGCATCTGACCGAGGCGCAGGTGCGCGCCTATCGCATCGCGGACAACCGGATTGCGGAGCTTTCCGAGTGGGATCCGGAGATCCTGCGTGTCGAGATCGTCGATCTGAGCGATCTCGAACTGGCGGGTGATCTGGACTTCGATGTCACCCTGACCGGCTTTGATACGGCGCAGATCGATGTCCTGATCGATGGCCCGGCCGCGAGCGCCGCAGCCGCACCCGCCGAGACCGTCGAGGAACCGGGGCCCGATGCCATCGCGGTCGCGCGCCCGGGCGAGATGTGGCACCTCGGGCGTCACCGGATCCTGTGCGGGGATGCGCTCGCGGAGGGCTCCTATGCAGCGCTGATGGCGGGAGAGGCGGCGCGGATGATCTTCACCGATCCACCCTACAACGTTCCGATCAACGGTCATGTGCGCACGGGCGAAACAGGTAGTCATCGCGAGTTCGCCATGGGTGTGGGTGAGATGAGCGAGAGCCAGTTCCGCGACTTTCTGCGCGTCGCGATCCGCCAGAGTGCCGCGAAGCTCATGGACGGCGGGATCAGCATGATCTGCATGGACTGGCGTCACGTTGCCGACCTCATCGAGGCGGGCAAGGCGGAGGGCCTCACGCTCATCAACCTCTGTGTCTGGAACAAGACCAACGGCGGCATGGGCAGTCTCTATCGCTCGAAACACGAGATGATCTGCATCTTCAAGAAGGGCGCCGCGCCGCATGTGAACAATGTCGAGCTTGGCCGTCACGGCCGGTACCGCACCAATGTGTGGGACTATGCGGGGGTCAACACGTTCCGTCGCGGGCGTGCCGCGGATCTTGTGGACCACCCGACGGTCAAGCCGACCGCGCTGGTCGCCGATGCGATCCGCGACGTGAGCCACAAGGGTGAGATCGTGCTCGATCCTTTCTCCGGCTCCGGGGCCACGCTTCTGGCGGCCGAGAAGAGCGGACGTACGGCGCGGGTGATCGAGCTTGACCCTCTCTATGTCGATGTCGCGATCCGCCGCTGGCAGGCGCTGACCGGGCAGGAGGCGGTCCTGGCCGAGACCGGTGAGGGTTTCGATGCGCGCGAGGCAGCCCTTCGCGTCGAGAGCGACATGGCGGACAGGCCCGCGGCGATGGGGGCCTGAGATGTCGAAGAAAAAGGACGACGATTACGAGGTCGGCTACGGCAAGCCACCGAAACACAGCAGGTTCCAGAAGGGCCGGTCGGGAAATGCCAATGGGCGCCCGAAAGGCGCAAAGGGGTTCGGGGCAAGCCTGACGCGGGAACTCGAAGAAATGGTGACGGTTCGCGAGGGCGGTCGACAGATCAAGATGTCCAAAGCCAAGGCCTTGGCCAAGCGGCTGGTCGCGAAGGCCCTCGCGGGAGATCTGTCCGCGATCAAGATGCTCGCCTCGTTGGATGAGGGTTTGGCCAAGCGGGCGGAGGCAGAAACAGAAGAGGCCGAAGTAGCGGTGTTCCCGAACCAAACCGATGAGGAAATCCTCCGCTGGTACTCAGCGTCGAGAGCGGATGGGGGCCTGGCCGCAGGTGAGGGAGGGGGTGAACCATGAATGACCTCTCCCCCGCTCAGGCACAGCAGATCTCCGACGCTATTCGCCGGACAGAGTTCTTCGCCTTCGTGTGGAAGTGTTTTGAGGCGTTGCATCCGGGGCCCGAGACTGTGTTCCGCCCGGTCTGGCATGTACAGGCGATGTGCCATGAACTGGATGCGATCCGCCTGGGCACGAACAAGCGTCTCGTCATCAATGTCCCGCCCCGTCACTTGAAATCGATCACGGTCTCGGTGGCCTTCGTAGCTTTCCTGCTCGGCCATTACCCCGAGGCCAAGATCATCGTCGCGAGCTATGGTTTCGATCTTGCGCGCAAGCATTCCGAAGACTGCCGCCGGGTAATGAGCTCGGCGTGGTATCGACGCATGTTCCCGCGCACGCAACTTGCATCGCGCGGCAATACAGTTGACGAGATCCGCACTACCAAGGGGGGCGGGCGCAAGGCGGTCTCCATCGGAGGCGCGGTCACGGGGCACGGGGCCGATTACATCATTATCGACGATCTGATGAAGGCGAGCGATGCGGGATCCGAGACCGAGCTGCTCCGTGCGCAGGACTATATCCAGGACTCGCTGCTCTCGCGCTTCGACCGGCCCGCGGAGGGGCGCGTGGTCCTGATCGGTCAACGTCTGCATGAGCGCGACCCTGCGGGCTTCTTGCTTGAGAAGGGCACCTATCGCCACCTGAACCTACCCGCGATTGCGGAGGTAGATGAGACGATTGCCATTGGCAAAGGGAGAGTACACCACCGCTCCATCGGCGAGCCGTTGTTTCCGGAACAGGTCGGGCTTGATGTGCTGGCGCGCATGCGCAAGGAGATGGGCTCTGCCACCTTCAACTGTCAGTATCAGCAGAACCCGATCGCACCGGATGGATCCCTGCTTCGCTGGGAGTGGTTCCAGAACTACGAGGCAGGGATATCCCGAGCCGCCTATCAGATGGTAGTGCAAAGTTGGGATACCGGGATGTCGGCCGATCCGCGATCGGACTTCTCGGTCTGCACCACCTGGGGGTTCCTGAAAAATGGCTGGCACCTTCTGAATGTCTTCCGCGACCGGCTCGATTACCCGGATCTCAAGCGCAAGGTCATCCAGATGAGCCGGGACTGGCTGGCGGATCGGGTGCTCATCGAGGACGCCGCGACCGGACGTCCGCTGATCCAAGAGTGCGGCGAGCATCTCTCCGGCCGTTGCTCTCCAATCCGTCCCGAAAAGGAAAAGGAGGTGCGTTTCAATGCGGCCTGTGCCAAGGTCGAGGAAGGGAAGATCTTCTTGCCGAAAGAGGCGCCTTGGCTCGCCGAGTTCAAGCGCGAGCTCCAGGGGTTTCCGCGCAGCCGGCACGACGACCAGGTCGACAGCTTCAGCCAGTTCCTGAACTGGTCTGGCGGGAATGGCTTCTGGCGCGCGCTCGGCTACGAGCATCCGCTAAATGTCGAACGGAGGCTCCGGCGGGAGCGGGACCGGAAGCGGAGATAAGTATTAATGGGCGTGGGTGGTTGGGTGCATCCGCTCAGGCTCATAACCTGAAGGTCGTAGGTTCAAATCCTACCCCCGCAACCAAAATCATACAAATTATCAAACACATAAGATGATGGTATTCCAATACCGTCGGCCGTTCGCCGTCGACATCAACGCCATATTAACACCAGTATAGGGATCCACCGTTCCGCGGCAGTGCGCGCTAGAGGATTGTCTCTGGGCAAGACTCCGGATCAGTCTCTGGTTGTCAAAGACGCTCCCTAGTGGTGAATTGAGGCAAGGTTATTGATGGATAAATCGTCGTGCGTCTATTCAACGAGTTCTGGAAGACCAAGGAGACGACGCCTGCAGACGAACGTGAAGGCTATTTAGGGCTCCCGGTAATTTGGCTTCTGGGGAAGACAGGTGCAGGTAAGTCCTCGCTCATACGCGCCCTGACAGGACTGACGGATCTTGAAATCGGTGGAGGCTTTAAACCTTGCACGCGAACGACGCGGAGTTTCGGCTTTCCGCTAGAGAACCCAATGATGCACTTTCTCGACACCCGAGGGCTGGGAGAAGTTGCATATGATCCTGCTGAAGACCTGCGTAACTGCGAAAACATTTCTCATGTGCTCTTAGTTGTCGTTCGAATGGACGATCAAGTACAAGGTGAGGTCGCAGATGCCCTCCGCAGGATAACGAAAACGAATCCTTCGATGCCAATAATGTTGGTGTGGACGGGGTCAGATTTAATACCCGAGCATGAACAGGGTGCCGTGCGTGAACATTTGCGCCGTGCTCTGCAAATGCGCGAATGCCAAGAGACAGTTCTCTCCTTGGGGCCCAACATCAAGGCGGATGCCCTTGTGCCGATCCATGACTTCCTGGCAGACGCGCTCCCTGAGGTTGCCTTCCTGTTGCAGCGTAATGGCGAGACGAGCGACGAGGCCAAACGTTTTGCAGTCGTGCGGCCTCGTGTGCTCCAGTGGGCCGCAGGTGCAGCCGCATCCGATATGTTTCCCGCGACTGCGATTGTTACAGTTCCCGGCGCACAGCTAACAATGCTGGTCAATTTGGCGCGATTGTATGGCTGCAAGGGAAACATCAAGGAAATATTTCAATTCCTTGCACTGCTTGGCGGCGGAATGAGCTTGCGGTATGGGCTCTCTTTCGCAGCGAAGCAGGCTGGTAAGCTAGTTCCAGTCTATGGCCAGACAGCGGGTACGGCTGTGGCTGCTGCTTCTTCATTTGCAGCGACCTACGCGTTGGCGCGGGTGGCATGTCGATATTTCTATGACCTATCTCAAGGCCGCAAGACGCGGAAGGAGGAGATGAGCGCGCTTTACCGGCAAGCATTTCGGGGCGCTCAAGAGGCGCGCGATGCATAAGCTCTTGGTTCGATTGCGCCGCTGGGACGTCCTGCTTGCTGTTCTGGCCGTTGCACTTCCTGTTGCGGCTTCAATGGTTCTTGGTTTTCTTTGGCTTGCTCAACGTCAGCTATTGACGTGGTTTGCCCTGTTTTCCGCAAGCTTGGCCGCTGCCCTGACGTTGCCGATCTTGATTCATCGGCGTCGACGGGCGCGTCAAGGCGTCGAAATACGGCTCTCGCCTTTGACCGCTCCGACAGTCGCTCGTGTGGACTGGACAACTTCCGAGCGCGAGGCGTTTGAGCGGGCCCGGGCGATAATCGCTGAGCGCGTGCAAAACCCGGTAGATTGGCCAGCACTGCCCCCGCTTGCACTCGAGGTAATAGAATGCGTTGCGACTTCAATGTCCAGTGGGCGGAAATTGCTTGATTTCAGCATGCCAGAGGCACTGCTGCTTGCAACCACGGTTCTTGACAGAGCACGCGACGTCTTGCGGAGGCATGTGCCATTTTCTGATCAAGTGACACTTACCCATCTCCGCTTTCTCTGGGATAGACGCTGGGTTTTGCCATGGATATTCGTGGCCTATGGCTGGGGGCGGCGAGCTTGGAACTTCGGGACTGATCCTGTCGGAGCCGTTTCGAAAGAAATCAATACAAAGTTCTCTGGTTCATCAATGAACCTAGTGGCCACCGAACTAGTGGCAGCGATCCAAGTTCAACTACTGGAAGAGACCGCGGCAACTGCGATTGAGTTGTATTCGGGGCGCCTACGTTTCAACGACAATGAATTACTCGAGATCGGGCTTGAAGAAGCGGGGATAGACCGTGCTCGGCTTGCTAATCCCGACCAACCTCTACGAGTTGTCATTGTCGGGCAGGTGAGTGCGGGTAAGTCGAGTGTCTTAGCTGCTCTCGTGGATGGCGATGTGGTCGAGACGGGCGCGGCGCCGACTACTGATCGAGCGGTAGCCTATGAAGCAATGTTTGCAGAACTGGCGGTGACCATCATCGATACGCCCGGTATCGACGGCAGTGAACTCAACCGAAAGCGGCTTATTGCTGAACTGATGAATGCAGATATGGTATTGTGGGTTGTGCGCGCCAATCGCCCTGGGCGAGCAGTGGATCGCTATCTACTTGATGCGTGGCGCGAGGCGATGGCATTATTGCCAATGCGCCGAGTGCCCCCTCGCGTAACTGTTCTGACGCACTTGGATCTGTTTATTCCTGGCTGGCCTCCGCCAGAGAACGATCTTCCCGCCTCAGCTGTCGAGCGGCTCTTCAAATTGGTTCATCGGTTGCAATGGAACTGGAGGACAGTGCGCCGGTGCTCGTCGTTCCAACTCAGCCGCAATGGGGCATCGAGGCGCTACATCGGAAGGTGGCGGGCTTGGAGTCTGAAGCGCTCGCTACTCAGCGAAACAGATTGAGACTATCCGTCAAAAGTGGACTCACCCAGCAGGCGAAACGCGCTGGCAGCGGGCTGATGGCGACAGGGCAAACACTGCTTGGTAAGGTTGTCCGAAAATACGTTGATCCGAAGCGATGAGCCCGACGTGTTTTGCCAGGATGCGGTATGTTTGATGGAATCACGACTTTCGCTGAATGGTCAAGTGCTTGGTAATGTTTGAAATTTCATAGATCTCGGTTGTCGATGGGTCGTTTGCCTTAACCCTCTATGCAGTCCCTTCGCTCGCGTATTGCGGAGTGCACGGACTTTCGGGGTTTCCGCGCCTTTGTGTTCCTTGACTTCGCAAGTGGGGCGGGAGGTGGCTGGCTCTTTATTCTGGCTATTTCTTTGGCGATATTCTGGGCACTGATATTCGCGTAGCGTGCGTTTCTTTCACGGATTTCCTCCACGGTTCGCGTGTCGACAGCCCTCGGAGGCTCCACGTGCGGCAGATGTTCTTTCGGAGCATTCAAGGATGGTGTTGCGGTTCTTCGAGCGCGGAGGACCGCCAATGTGGAAGCCAAAAGGCTCGGTGCTTGAGGGCCCTTGGAGGCAAGAATGCCGATGCCAATGCTAGCAATTAGAGCTGTACCGCGCCCCGTGGAATCAACTCCACCATGATGAGAACAAGCGCCTTGGGTCCCGATTGATGGAGATCTCCAGCCATCCCGACAGTGTGGCGTAAAATCAAATATCGACGAGAAGAGCGTCATCGAAAGAATTAGCCCAGCGAAAAAAAGCAAGTAGCGCATCAGAGAAGTGCGCAGTGCACGTGCGCCCGGACTGACACCTAATGAAAACCAAGATACCCTGAACATGTCAGTCCCACAGTCCTTTGTTGGTCCGGACTGATCTTGCGCTATTCGCACCCGGCCCAATGGCCTTGGGGGCACCCTGCTCGAGATCTTCAGATTCGACCAGCGTCGCGCCTGTCTTATCCTTGAAGGCATTGCCGACCGATTCCACGCCGGAGAGCTTGGTGCTGCCAGGGAGTACTTGTTGGTCCTTGCCGTAGTATTCGAACCAGGGCAAACCTGCGCGACTGTAGTCTCTGGCAGTTGGCGGCGCATTTGGAGCAGCTTCCCCGGTTACCGTTTTCCAGTCTTTTGCGTGAAGCAAGGTGATAAAGACGCGATCCGTTGCCTCTGTGTCCCAGTCGTCAAGATTGAATGGATCTGCAGAAATCTCTTGGCGCATCAGGCCTCCGGCGCCCAGGCCCAAAGGCGCGGCGCATGCCGAGACTGAAGGCGGTACGTCCAGGCAAAGATCGGAGCTGACAATTCGGGACCGGGCCTCTTCCCATTTTCTTCGCTTTTGATGCCACACCGAAGCCTTAAGAGGTGTCACCGAGATCTGCAGCCCCCCCCAAGTATCTTCGCCCGTCAGCTGCTCTTCTACGGAATAGCCATCACCCAGCGGCATTGCGACGAACTGTCGGATGACGCCTCTGGACACGGCGAAACCATCGAGCCAGGGCTGCTCTGGAGAAACGAGGTAATCCTGCGGTTCGCGGTGCAGGCGCGGGCTCCATGGCTCACCCGTCACGGCGTTAATCTTTCCAGCAGCCACCTTGATGGCGACCGGAAAATCGAGGGAATAGCCCGGGCCTTGATTGCGGAAGTTCAGCCAAAGAGCTTCTGCCTGCCACATTGGCAGAATGATGCCGCCTCTGGCGGTAGTCGTAGCCGAAAGGCGCTTTGGGTAGTCATCCACATGCCGCAGAGGAAATGGGCCGAAGCCCGGAGGGAGGGAATAGGTTCTCTCGCTGTCCGGGATGCGGAGCGTTCGCTGAAAGTCTATCGAAAAGCGCGCATTGTTCTCGATATGCGGAAACCGGAAAACGAGCCGGTCGTTCTCGAGTGTGGGCATGATTGGTTCTCCTTTTACCAGCTGCCGTCGCGCACTTCGCGTACGATGCGAAGCACCGCATTGTCGGGCGTGGATTTGAGTGACCTTATCAGCTCGGCAAACAGCTGCGGTCGGGCGAGAATTACAGAGCGCAGATCGGTGGAAATCTTGCCGGCCGCTGCGAGCATCACATCAGGGTCTTCCTCAAGCTCCCGCGCCAGGTTCAGGAGCGTTTCCTCGCCTGGCGGAGACACTTCTCCGCGCTCCACTCGCGAGAGATAGGCCGGTGTGACGCCACATCGCTGCGCCACCTGACGAAGTGAATAGGAGGGGTCGGTTTGAAGGCGGTGCTCCCGAAGTGTTCGGATGTGGTCTCCGAAGGAAGAGCTAAGAATATATGTTTCTGAGTGTTGCATGTTGCCTAAATAGGTGACGCTAATGTGTTTGTCAAGATTGATGTCATGGTTGCCTCTGAGGTGGTTTCGAATTGGGTGCCTTGTCCGTACAATGCATCACGCCCAAGGCAACGCGCGCGCCGGAAATTCTGCTCGAACTTACGAGGTGTCGCCCGGCGGAATTGGGCGCGGGTTGAATAGCCCCGAGTTTCTTAGACGCCTTCGCGTCTCATCATCTGCTGTCGTTCGAACTCTGCGGGCGACAGCATCCCGTTCCTCGCGTGCTTGCGCTTCGGGTTATAGAACATCTCGATGTAATCGAACACGTCCTGCCTTGCTTCTTCGCGCGTCCGGTAGGTTCTGCGCCTGATCCGTTCGCGTTTAAGCAGATTGAAAAAGCTCTCGGCGACTGCGTTATCATGGCAATTGCCACGACGGCTCATGGAGTGCTCAAGGTTGTGGGCGCGCAGAAACGCAACCCAATCCATGCTGGTGAATTGGCTGCCCTGATCGGAGTGAATAAGCACCCTTGCCTTCGGCTTGCGCCGCCAGACGGCCATGAGCAGGGCCTGCAAAACGACATCCGTTGTCTGCCTGCTTTGCATCGACCAGCCGATCACGCGCCGGGAATAGAGGTCGATGACCACCGCGAGATAGGCAAAGCCTTCCTGAGTTCGAATGTAGGTGATGTCGGTCACCCAAACTCTGTCCGGGGCCTCGACATCAAACTGCCGATCGAGGGTATTGTCGACCACGACCGATGGCTTGCCGCCATAACTGCCGGGGCGGCGCTTATAGCCGATCTGAGCCTTGATCCCTGCAAGCTGTGCAGGCCGGGCAACCCGGTTCGGACAGATGCTTTCGCCCTGTTCCACGAGATCATCATGTAGCTTGCGATAGCCGTAGACCTTACCACTCTCAGCCCAGGCCTTGTGCAGCAGTTCAGTCTGGCGCCTGTCTTCCTGAGCTCGCACGCTCATCGGAGCCTGTAGCCAAGCATAGAACCCGCTCGGCTGGATGCGCAGGCACCGGCACATGGCCCGGACGGAAAACTGTCCTCGATGCTCGGCCACAAACGCGTATCTCACTTTGCATCCCTGGCGAAATACGCGGTGGCTTTTTTTAGGATGTCGCGCTCCTCGGAGACCCGCGCCAGTTCCCGCTTCAGGCGCCGGATCTCGGCGTCCTTCTCGGTCTCGCCTGATGCCGTCTTCGCGAACTTGCGCTTCCAAGCATAGAGCGAGTGCTTGCTCACCCCGAGCCGTTCCGAAACCTCGCTGACCGGGTAGCCCCGCTCGGTGATCTGAGCGACCGCGTCACGCTTGAACTCGTCGCTGAAAGTGCTTGTGCCCATCATGGCCTCCTTGCCTCAAAATTAGCAAAGAAGGCGTCCACGATACACGGGGCTATTCAGATTGGACTGTCAATCAGCCGTTTAGGTTCTGCCTCTTCTAGGCTATCTGATGCTCTGATCCAGTTGTTTGGGTCGGAGGTGCGGGGAAGGTTTAGGTGGAGAGTCTTCTTGTCTTGATAGCGGTGAACGTTTCCCCAGACTCCGCCAGAGCCGCCTCTTGGCCGGTGAATGCTTGCCAGCGCTCAATGGCGACATCGACATAGGCAGGATTCAGTTCGACCCCGAAGCAGATGCGTCCCGTGGTTTCCGCAGCGATCAGGGTGGTGCCGGATCCCATGAAAGGTTCGTAAACCGCCTGACCTGGGCTTGAGTTGTTGAGGATCGGTCGGCGCATGCATTCGACCGGCTTCTGTGTGCCATGCACCGTGTCGGCATCTTGGTCGCGGTTGGCGATCTGCCGCAGGGTGGTCTGCTTGCGGTCGCCGGCCCAATGCCCCTTGCCCTTGGCGCGCACGGCATACCAGCAAGGCTCGTGCTGCCAGTGATAGTCGCCGCGGCTCAGCACCAGCCTCTCCTTGGCCCAGATGATCTGCGAACGGATTGCAAAGCCCGCATTGGTGATGCTGTCGGCGACGGTCGAAGCATGCAGCGCGCCGTGCCAGACATAGGCGACGTCGCCGGGAAACAGGGCCCACGCCTCACGCCAGTCGGTGCGGTCGTCATTCAGGACCTTGCCGGTGCGCCTGGTCTTGGCCGCGCCAGCCTGATTGCGCCAGGACGGATCATACTCGACGCCGTAAGGCGGGTCGGTCACCATAAGGAGCGGTTTCACATCGCCAAGCAGTCGCCCGACTATATCGGCCGATGTGCTGTCGCCGCAGATCAACCGATGCGGACCGAGCTGCCATAGGTCGCCCGGGACTGAGACCGGTGTGACAGGCAGTTCCGGCACATCGTCCTCGCCCTCAACCGGACCGTCCCCGCCCAGCGCCTCCGGATCCCGCAGCAGTGCATCCAGATCGTCGTCGCCGATGCCGAGCAACGTCAGATCGAAATCCTCGGCGAGTAACCCAGCGATCTCGTCTCGAAGTGCGGCGTCGTCCCAGTCGCCAAGTTCGGTCAGCTTGTTGTCGGCGATCCGATAGGCGCGGCGCTCGGCTTCGTCGAGATGGCTGAGGCGGATCACTGGCACCTCGGACAGCCCCAACCTGGTGGCGGCCAGCACCCGGCCATGAGCCGCGATCAGCTCGCCGTCGTCGGCGACCATGCACGGTACCGTCCATCCGAACTTCGCCATGCTGGCTGCGATCTTTGCCACTTGGCTCTCGTCATGCATTTTCGCATTTCGGGCATAGGGGCGCAGGCGCTCGATCGGCCAAGTTTCGATCTGGCTCGGCGCGAAGACGAGGTCCATGGGGCAGGTCTCTGATCTGGGAAAAACGAAAGCGCCCGCGAGGGGTTTCCTCCGGGCGCTATTCTTCGATCATCAAGGGGTAGGTCAATAGGGGCAGGTTTGTCAACGGGAATCATCCAGTGGATTCAATGCGTTCCGCGCTGGGCAGTTTCTGCGGCGTCGTCTTGACCAAGGTGGATTCCGGAAGTGGATTCCCTGGATTCCGCCTGGGAATCCACCTAAATCCGTCGGGATTCTCGTAAGGCTTTGATTTCGAGTCCCTTTTCCGGTCGCGGCCCTCGGGGTGGATTCCAAGTGGATTCCCCGGTGAGGAATCCACCCGCTAGCGAAATGCCGCGCTGCGCCCCCCTGCGTACGTTTGGGGCCGGGGAGGAACCAGAGGAGGGGGCGTGCTCAATCGGCAATTCTACCGTGCGGTCCAGTTGATGCAGCAGAGGACCTCCTATAGCGTTCACGTCACCGAAGGATGAATCAGAAGATAAATCAATCGAGTTTCCAGTTCCGAGGTATCACAGAGGGTGAGATGACTGAACAGGCTCAGGGTGACGACGGCGGTCGAACCTTCACCGTAGCATCTGATGAAATAATAGCTTCGTTGGTCCAGTCCGCGCGTAGAAACCTTGTCGTCGCCGCGCCTGCATTGGGCGAAACTGTTGTTGACGCCCTGATCTCGCGCCTATCAGACCGTCCGCAGTTGTCGATTTCGGTAATCATTGACTCGGATCCAGAAGTTTATCGGCTCGGTTACGGTTCGGACAAAGCTCTGAAACGATTGCACGAAGCCTGCTTGGCAAATGATCTTGCCTTGAGAAAACAGCTTGGCCTGAGGGTTGGGGTTATAGTCGCAGATGATGACTGCATGATTTTTGCGCCGACGCCGCTTCTTATCGAGGCGGGATCGCAATCACCTGAGAAGCCAAATGCACTCGTATTGCGGGGATCTGCCGCATCGCAAATCACAGCGGCGACGTCGGGAGAACGCGAGGACGAAACGCCAACGCAAGAGGTCGGTTTGATGCCCGTTCGCCAGCAGGAGATCGCTCGAACGCTTGCGAGCCTCGCTGATAATCCGCCTCAGCCGTTTGACATAGCCCGTGCCCTCAGGGTCTTTTCATCCAAGGTTCAATACGTGGAGTTTGAGGCTGTTGGCTACAAATTGGATCGAAAGGTCGTTCCATTGCCGGACGAGTTGACGGATGTAAGCGACACAGGCCTCCGGGATCAGATTACCTCGCGGATCCGGTCCCCCCTCAAAGACCTTGGCAAGGTGGGCATCCAAGTCGAACGTGACGGCAAGATGCACGATATCCAAGTTGATAGCCGGTGGCTTGATGTAGAACGCAAACGGATTGAGGACGAGTTTCTCTATACGATTACCGGCTTCGGGAAGGTCATTCTTCAAACGAAGCGCCCCGATTTTGAAGCGGCGGTAGAAATATTTTCAGATACAATTAAAAAATATATTGAGGCTGTCAGGTCAGAAATAGGACAGACACGAGAGGACTTTGTCGAAAGCGTGGTTTCCGAATACGCGCCCCGGTGGAAGGTGCGCGTGCCGAAATTTTATACTGATTTCCAGATAGCTCCGACAGATGAGAATATTGCTGAGGATCTAACCCGTTTAGCGCAGGACTTATTCGACAAATCGATAGATTTTCGAGAGCCAAACATAAGGATCGTGCCGAAGAACATTGCCCCTGAATCCGTTCGAGACGCGGACTTCAAGAAGAAAGTCGAGGCGGCATTTAGAAAGAGGCGGGCACCCGAGGCTTTGATTAAGTCTCTGTTTGAAGATTTCGAAGCCGCGCCCGGAGTGTCGGAAGGGAAAAGGTAAATATCCGGCCATTGCCTCTCAGATTGGTGGCCTAGATCGTCAAGGTGTTGTTGCAGAAAGGCTGCCTGAGGCGAGAGTGCCCCTTTCCCCCTTCAGGTTCAGGCCAGACGGACGACCTCGGCGGTGCCGAGCGCGTTGAAGCGATTGATAAGGGCGACCCGGATGTGGATTTCGGCGGTTTGGCGATCGGGATCCCGCGCGGAGATGCGCTCACCGAAGGCCTTCAGGCATCGCATCTTGGCTTCCACGCGGCTGCGGGCGTGGCATCCGGTCCACCGCTTCCAGAATGCCCTACCATAGTGACGCGTGGCGCGCAGGGTTTCGTTGCGCGCCTTGGCTGCCGGGCAGTCCTCTTTCCAAGCCCGACCGTTCCTTCGGATCGGTATGATTGCCGTGCCGCCGCGTGCGATGACGGCGCCGTGGCAGCGACGGGTATCGTAGGCGCCATCCGCGGTCACGGTGCCGATGTCCTCGTCCTTGGGGATCTGGCCCAACAGGTCCGGTAAGATGGGGCTGTCGCCTTCCCGGCTGGGGGGTGAACTCGACGGCCCGGAGATCCGAGGTGGCGGTGTCCATCGCCAAATGTACCTTGCGCCATTGGCGGCTACCCTGAACGCCATGCTTGCGGGCCTGCCATTCGCCGTCGCCGAGAAACTTTATGCCGGTGCTGTCCACGAGCAGGTTCAGCGGCCCGCCAGCACGGCGATACGGGATCTGCAGCTTCAAGGTCTTCTGTCTACGGCACAGCGTGGAATAGTCCGGAACCGGCCAATCCAGCCCGGCCAGGCGCAGCAGGCTGGCGACCATCCCGGCTGTCTGCCTGAGCGGCAGCTTGAACAGCACCTTTATAGACAAGCAGAACTGAATCGCGGCATTCGAAAAGACCGGCAGGCGCCCCGGGCGCCCCTTATGCGGCGCGTGCCAGGTCATCTCCTTGTCCAGCCAGATCAGCAGCGACCCGCGCTTCCTGAGTGCATCCCTCGCCATTGCGCTCGAACCAATGGCGCATCAATGGCTCGATAGGTGGACCAGTTCGTCGTGCGGTAGCGGGCGGGCTTGGGCTTGCTCATGCCGCCCGTCTAACCGCATGGATTCGTGTTGTGAATCCTTCATGGCGAGAGTTCTGCAACAACGCCGAATGCGCTGCGCGACATAAATGATAAAGGTGAGTCATCTTAATCATTTTGCTATTGTGTAGAAAAGTGATGATGATATCTTACCTTCATCACGAAGGAGAATCGCCATGCGCCTCACCCGTCACGCCCAACTCCGTCGCGCCCAGCGCCGCATTCCCGCTGAAGTGCTGTCTGTCATCTATGACTACGGCTCTTCGACCCATGTTTCTGGTGCTGTCAGCCTGACGCTTGACGCCAGTTCCATTGCTCTCGCAGCCGAGAATGACCGGCGCGCGCGCGCCACGCTGGAGCGGTACCAAGGGTGCTACATCGTCGTTGGCGATGGTGAGAGCGTAGTGACGACTGCACGCCGCCGTCGTCGCCTTCGCCGCTAAAACTCAACTTTCCGGAGACAAAATCTTGGAACAAGACTTTTCCATCGCTGCGGCCATGATGCCCAATATCACTGCCGCCAATGCCAGCGCTCCACTGGACGCGCCTGAGCTCCTTTTGGGGCAGGACGGTGCGATCAAGGTTGTCTATGCGCCGTTTGACCATATCGAATTGGAAGCGAAACTTGTCGTGGTCGGCATCACGCCAGGCAAGACGCAGGCCATCAACGCCCTCAACGCCGCCATCCAAGCGAAGCGCAGGGGCTTGGACCTTCGCGAGAGTCTGGCCGCCGCAAAACTGACCGCCAGTTTTTCCGGCGGCGCAATCCGCAACAATCTCGTGGCGATGCTGGATGCCATTGGCGTCGGCGCACATTTCGGCGTCCGGACGGCTGCTGAGATGTTCCGGCCCGGCGCGAAAGCGGTCCATTTTACCTCGGCCCTGCGCTACCCGGTCTTCGTTGACGGAGAAAACTACAACGGCACGCCGGACATGCTTCGCACCCCAATTCTCAAGAAGCAGATCGACACCTTTCTCGCAGAGGAGGCGCGGGCCCTGCCGAACGCGATCTGGTTGCCGCTCGGTCCCAAGGCCGAAGCTGCCGTGTCGCACCTCGCTGGTCATGGTATTTTGCGTCGTGAACAAATCCTTGCCGGAATGCCCCATCCTAGCGGCGCAAACGCCGAGAGGGTTGCCGTATTCCTCGGGCGCAAACGCTCAGAGGATGCGTCGAAGCAGACCAATCCGACCCTGCTCTTGGCAGCATTTGCCCGTCTGAAAGCTCAGATTTCTGAAATTGAACGGAGTGCCGCATGAGCAAGGCCGGCGAAATTCCCTACACCTGGGAACAGATTGAGATGCAGATCAAGGAAGCCATCAGCTGCCAGGCAAGCATCCTGGAGACATTTGGCCCTTGGTGTGAAGGCCGGCTCGTGGCCGACTACCTTGGCCTTTCCGAGGAACAATTTCGGGATGCCTTCGTAGAAGATGTCACGGAGTTCGACATCCGGCGTCATCAGCTCTATGACATCGTGAGACGTGCTTACGATTACGCCTATCAACTGGATGGTGCTCGCACGGACATGGCCAGCGAATGGCAGGATGTCGATGGCCTGCTTCAGGGGTTCCCTCAAACAGATGCTGCCGGACAGCCGTCCCCGTTCTGCACGCTGAATGATTTCCCGCTTCGGCGCATGCTTGAAACATTCTTCGCTCGGTTCGGTCTCTTTGACTCGGATCGCCAGGAACTTATCGACTATCGACCGACCATCCGAGAGCTTGCGCTCCTTGCGAATATGACCGTTCCGGCTGTGCGCACCTCGCTTAGCAAGGAAGGGTTCAAGCTCGACAAAGTGCAGGCTTCGTCCCGCGGGAATCGAGAGGAAGCCTCGTTCAGGCTGAATACAGAAGACGCCCGGCTTTGGCTTTCGCGCCGCCGGGGTTTTATCCCGCAAAGCGCGGGCGACGGTCTGGAGGGGCGGCAGCCTCTTATTGATCAGCTGCTGGCCGATCGCGCCGTCGCGTTTCCCGATGTGCTCGCGCGCATTCTCGATTTGAAAACAATGGACGCACAACAGGTCGCGCGGGAAAACAGTATTGACGAGGAGTGGCTCTCAGGCCTGATCGCCGGCGAGGCAGTCAATCTCGATCTGGAGGCTTTGCGGCAGCTCGCGCGCGCGCTTGACGTCTCGGAGGCGGAGTTCGTCTCGATAGGGGTGCGACACCTTTTGCGCGCGCAGAGTTAACGGCATTGCCGTGATCAATGAACCCGCCCTTTGATAGAGGGCGGGCCCAGACACGGCTTCTCGCGCCCTAAGGGCGCGGGAACCGACTTTGCGGAATCGCGTCGCCGGCCCATTCTTGTCGGTCGGCTACGTCCAAACGCTCCTCCGCGTGGGGCCTAGGCCGAACCGCTCGCGGTCTGTCATTACAGCTTCCAAACAGTCATCCGAAGGTATGGGTGCACAAAACTTGAGTTTTCGAACAAAGTTGTGGCAAGGACGGGGGTAATGGAGCCATCATCACGGCGAGATGATGTACGACGCGCCCTGGGGTATTGATGACAGCCAAGACCAAGTCCGACAGGTTTCGCCGACTTATATCTCATGGCTTCTTTGCTCCTGAGCTGCCTCCGTGCTTCGTCTCTGACGATCTGGCGCGTTACCGTAAGGCGATATTCGATCGGATATCAGCGCTGCCACAGAACCGTGGAAAGCCAAATTATTACACCTACATTTCTGAACCGATATGGTTCTACTTTCCTAGGTTTGGTCGCGACGACAGACGCCACGGTGTACCTAATCCGATATCGTACTTACTGTTGTCGAAGGTTGTCGCTGATAACTACGTGCAGCTTAGGCGCGTCGCCAAGAAGTCCAAAATCTCGGCCTCGCCGCCCGTTTTTGACTGGAGTGGACCCCGCGCGGTGATGCGCCCCAGCATCGATTTTCGCGATGATTTCAGGATTGACCTGTCTTCACGTCGTGAGGAGTACGCTGCTGCGGATATTCGTGCTTTCTTCCATTCGATTTACACCCATGCAATTCCTTGGGCGATCTACGGGAAGGAGTGGGCTAAGAACGGAGCGAACCGCGGATATGCGCATTTCGGAAACTTGATCGATTTGTTGTCACGAAATCTCCAGGACGGGCAGACTATTGGCCTGCCCGTCGGGCCGGACACCTCCCGACTACTTGCGGAGGTCGTTGCATCGGGGATCGATGAACTACTGCGAGAACGACTCAAGATCAGCGGTCGGGATGCATCAAGGTACATCGATGACTACACGATTAGCGCACCGGATGGACAGGCCGGAGAAAATTTGATCGCGGCCCTTCGTCAGTCGGCCGCGCACTTCGAACTCGAGCTCAATAGCGAAAAATCCGCGGTCGTCTCGACAGCGACGCGCCATGATGTGGGGTGGAAGCAAGCCGTTCGCGGGACAATCCCCAAAGGTGTTCCGAATACACAGTCGATGCAGCACTTTTTTTATGAGGTCGGCCAGCTATGTGAAGCGCATAAATCCATCAATGTCGAAAAGTTTGCATTCGCCAACGCCCGGTCGGCTTTCGTGCTCGCTAACGATTGGCATCGCATCCAGAGCTTGCTGATTAACGCTTATCGACGCAATTCTACTCTTGTCTCATTGCTCGTTGAAATTTTCATTCTGCGCCAAGTCGAGCATGGCGATCTCGATCTAGCTAGCCTGAAGGAGTTTGTTGATCATCGTATTCCCGTTTTAGCTCGAGCGAACCGGACTGGTGAGATCATCTGGCTCCTCTTCCTTACGATCAGGTTGAACGTCACGCTGGCGGAAAACGCAGTGGCACCCCTCTACAGCATGCAGAACGCAATGGTCGCGCTCTTGGTCGCGTTCGCGGCGTCCCGTCAGTTGGTATCCGGCCAAGTTGATTTTTCGGTCTGGAATAGCTCCTGCGATGCAGACGGTCTACGCGGACAAATGTGGCTATATGCCTACGAAGCGCCGGTTCGCGGAATTGCGATCGATATTGATACTGCGTTCATCGAGGAGGATTCCTATTTTTCAGCGCTTCATGCGCGAAAAGTTCGCTTTTTGGACATCGATAATGGCTTCTCATCTATCGCGACGACCCTTCGCGCGCTGCGGGATGACAATAGCCGGATCCGGCGTGTAAGAGCCGATTTCCTCGAAGATTTCGACGTGAACATTGACGAATACGATGACGATGACTTCGATGACGAAGAGTTCGAGGACGACGCTGAGTATTAACAAACTGTTGCCAAAAGGAAAATTTCTCAGCAGGCCGTGTGGAAAAATCTCGACAAGCAGTAAAGAGAAACACTGGACGTGCCGATTCCAGCTCTGGAGGGTAAGTGCCGGGGTAATCATCCCCTTAACCTTGGGGATGATTACCCCGGCGTCTGGCATCTCGTATATTGGCGTGGGGGGGGGCGTCGAATGGATGAAGCTTCCGGACATTTGTCTGGATGTGGGCCAAACTTGGTCGAGAAGGTCATTGGGGATGGCCAAGGCGAGTGCCTTCCCCGATTATCGTTTGAAAGCGATGGTGCCGGGCTACATAAACGCCACATCAACCTACGACTACGGACTTCGCGTTGGATTTGCATGTGAACCCGTGTGATTCCTGCCGTCTGCAAAGGTAAAAATTGCGCTGAAACAGAGGCTTGCGACCCAACCCATTGATTTATATAAGCTTTTGGAATCGCTAGGATTTCGGCTCATAACCTGAAGGTCGTAGGTTCAAATCCTACCCATGAAATCAAAAATACAAAATATATCAAATACTTGAGTCGATGTCATCTCAATGCCACCGGCCTTTCCGCGTCTACATCAACGCCACATCAACACCAGTACAGATAAACCGCAACAACACGCATGAGCCCGCGGTCATCGGCGAACACATGAAACTGCTGATGCTATCGTTCGTCACGACGCGTAGAGGCCTTCGAATTCACACATGATGGATCGATCAATTCTGTTGGGTGGGCGCATCCCGCGCCCTCATGCGCCCGCAGCCAGTAGTGCTTCGGCGAGGTCGAGCGCGTCATCCGGCCAGTAGTCAGCGGGACGCGGGTGACGAATGCCCGGTGCTGCCACTGGACGGCAGGTGAGTACCGCGTTGCGCCATTGCCGTGGTACCGCGTCCCGTCCCTGAGCCGCGCCGAGAAGCGCACCACAAATGGCCGCATTGGTATCCGTATCGCCGCCCCGGGCGACTGTTGCGGGCAATGCCTCAGCCATCGGTGCACCCCGCATCAACCAGAAGAAAGCGTTCTGAAGTGCGGTCAGCACCCAGCCCATCTGGTGCTGATAGTCATCTGGGCAACTGTGGCGAGCAGCAATCAGACGGAAACGAACGGCTTCAGCTCCGCCTCCGTGACCAGCATTGGCATGGGCAGCCGCCCAGATCTCTTCCGCGCCAGCGCCAGCGATACCTGCGGCAATGCCTGCAGCATAGGCCGCATTTGCAGCGCCGCAAACCGGGTGAGGATGCGTCAGCCCGGCGTCCTCTCTAGCGAGGCGCGCCGCCCGTGCCGGATCGCCCGCGGCGAGGATTCCGATCGGGCTTACCCGCATCAGAGCTCCGTTCGCCTGGCTGTCAGAACTGGCGATCCTACCCGCAGACAGTGCGGTAATGCTGTTTGCTGTGGTGCCGCCAATGTCGAAGGGACCGGACGCGCGCCAGGCGACATAGGCTGCACTGACTGACGTGGGATTGAAGCGACCCTCCTTCACAATGGTGCGGGCAAGAGCGAGGGCCATTTCGCTGTCGTCTGTCGGCTGACCAGCAATCAGGTTCCAGGTTCCGCCATCGACCAGCTGAGTGACGCCATGGGGATGACGACGGCCAATCTCTCCTTCACTCAGGAATTCGACGGCTGACCCAAGAGCGTCCCCTGCAAGCTGGCCGAGAAGGCAGCCCTGCGCGCGGGACAAACGCTCTGCCAAGCCAATGCGCGCGGCGGGGCGGGCTGGCTGGCGAGGCACTTTCTTTCCTGCGCCCAGTCCCGCGGCGACAATTCGGTCTACGGCTTCGGCGCGACCTCCGACCACCCCGTCGAAGGACCCAACACGGTAGTCAACAGCCTTTCCGAGTAGGTCTACGAGGGGCAGGCCCGCTCCGATCAGCAGGGCATGGGCCCCGGCGATATCCCAAGCGTCCAGTCCCCCGACGAGGCTGGCACCCACATCGACCTCACTCGCCGCGGCAAGGGCAAGGCGATAGGCCGGGCTGGGGAGAGCACGGATGCGGATACCAGGCAGCTTCTGGTGATTGTGCCGTGCGAAGTCGGCGGCATCTGCGTTCAGCGCAAGGACAGGTGCTGTTGCTGCCGTCGAGGGGGTGCGACGCGGGACAATGCTCCCGTTGCGGGTCAGGACTGAACCTTCGGCCCAAGCAATTAGGTCGCCCCGGTCATCGGGGGCTACGGGCGCAAAGACCACGCCAAGAACAGGCCGGCGGTCGCGCAGCAAAGCGATCGAGATCGCAGAACCGCGGTGCCGCTTCAGGAAGTCCCTGGTGCCGTCGTGGGGATCGACGACCCAGATGTCGCGCGTATCGATCCGGTCCCGGGTAGTTTCCTCACCGTTCCAGCGGCAGGGGTGGAGGCGCTGAAGCTGCGCTTTCAGCAGTTCCTCGACTTCATCGTCGACTGCGGCTTTCGAGCCTTGGCCTCGAGGACCGCCGTCACGATGGAATTCGGCCCGGATAAGGGCACCGGCATTTTCGGCCGCAGCGATCACGCCCGACAGCAGATCGGCCGGGGAGGGGCGTTGCATGGTGTTGGTCATCGTGGTCTCCTATGATGTGTAGGCACCTTTTCTCATGAATACTGCGGGCCTTGCGAAATGCTCGGGATTTTCCGGATTGGGCCAAAATACAGAGGAGAGTGCTCCTGATGTCGGGAAGTGGGAAGGCGGTCGGCTTCTACTGGACACTACCGGTGCCTTGGGTCGGTTTCACTCAGCTGCCGAAAGACGTCGACGATGCCGCCAACTCAAGCCTCACGATCCGCTATCAGCGCGATCTGATCCGGCGATATGCAAAGGATCACAGGCTGGTCTTGGTCCACGAGGCTGCATACCTCGAGATCGAACCCGACAGAGGATCGGAGCATGTCAGGGATGCGTTGCGCAAGGTTGGGCAGGTCTGCCATGCCCATCATGCAGTGCTCCTGATCGTTGATTTCTCGGAAGTCCAGGGCTGGCGCAGCCATCACTCACTTTTGGATTGGGCTCGGTCTGGCGGGGTCGATGTCAGGCTGATCTACCCCGATCCCATCACCATGGAGGGCAAGTCCTTCGACCCGCACCAACACTTCTCGGACTGGCGTCAACGCCAGCAGGAGTGGAGCGACGGCAAGGCTGGGCGAGCCGAGGCGTCTCGCGCGGAGGCTACCCGATTGCGGGGCGCTGGATTGAGTTTTGTAGCCATTTCCAAACACCTCAACGCGAATGGCCTGCCGAGTCTAACCGGCAAGCCTTGGACACCTGACAATCTGCGGAAACTTCTGTCGAAAGAAGCTGACGGTGAATGAGAGGTCTCGCACTAACTGACCGCCCTTGCGGCGCATGCCTAAGCCCGCGGTCGGCGGCGAGGACATGAAACTTCTGATGCTATCGTTCGTCACGGCGCGCATTCGCTTGACGGCTCAAGCGAGCGCAGCAGCCCGCATGAGCGAGCAGCTTGCGCTGAACGAAACGACCCTGGTCAGGTGATCGGCTTCTGCGGCCAGTCCTTTAGTCGGCCGAAGCGCTCGAGCAGGGATTGCCTGAGATTGTCCCGTCCTGAGCCGTGATGCAGATGGCGATGGCAATTCGGGCAGCAGGCAACCGCATTGTCGACGGTGTCGGGACCGCCCTCTGCCAGCGGGCGCACATGGTGTACCTCCAGATACGGTTCGCCGTCGTCGCGCTGGAACGGGGCTTTATCTCCGCAGGTCTCACAGGACCCGGCGGCCTGTTCAAGCACCCATGCGATTACGTTGGGATCCCGGACAAATCGTTCGGATGAACCACTCGCTCGCTTGACATCATTCTGCCCTTCAGGAGGTGTCTTGCCCCTCGCGGATGAACGTCTTGCCTTGCGGCGCGCGTGGGCCACACGCTTGTGGAGTTCTTCCTCATCCGAAGTTGGGGTTTCTGTCCAGACCGACCCGCCGTTGCGTCCCGTGAAGATACCCTCCAGCTGATCCATTGACATGACGGCCGCCTCTGGCGAGCGCACAATCAGCTTCATTCTCTTGCTGTTATTGCCCGTGGAGTTCGACGTGTTCTGAAACGCGGCGGATTGGCGTCCGATTGCAAGGCGCAGCTCATTGAAGTCGCTCACTGCAGCCATTCTGAGTGGCCGCGGGTAGCCCTCTGGCCAGACAACGCGTTCAGATTCAGGCAGCCGTAGCGCCTTCGCGCTAGCGACCTGGATCTCGTGAAGGCGCATCTCATGCTCGGCCATGCGCTGCAGGTGCAGAAGCATTCCATCGATGTAATTCTTATTCCGGCTGGGGTTCGGACCATGGTTTGAGCCGCCCCGAGACTCCACTGTGAGGGCAAATCCGTCCGGCAGCTTCTCGAGCGTGAATTTCGCGTCGAGATCCCGACCTGTATCATCTCTGGTGTTCAGCACATCGTCACTCCGTAACCGCTACAGCCATTGATACGCCAAACAAGTCCGGCGCCAAGACGTTCAGAGGAGTCTGGCGCGGCTAAGTGTATGGAGTAGCTGAACATATATCCGTCTTTAAATTAGTGAGATGTCTCTTCCGACGGGCGCTCCCAGTATGCGAGCAAAGTTTAGAGATCGGTGCGACTGTCCTCGTCGCCGATTTGGAGCTGGAGCTCGTTCGACCGCAGCCACGCTGTCAGGAGGTCGGCGGTGCTGTTCACCTGATCCGGCTTCCGAAGAGCGCATTCCCAAACGGTGGCGATGCGCCACCCGTCTTCCAGAAGCTTTCCAGAAACTGCTTCGTCCCGAGCGACATTCGCCTTGAACTTCGCCTGCCAGAAGTCTTGGCGGGTCGATGGGGTGGTGGTATAGCGGCATCCTTGGTGACGGTGCCAGAAGCAGCCGTTCACGAATACCGCGGCGTGATGTTTCGGCAGGACTAGGTCCGGTCGTCCATAGACCTTATTGGAATGGAGCCGGAAGCGGAAACCGCGCACGTGTAGCGCTCGCCTAAGCGCGAGCTCGGGCTTCGTGTCCTTTCCCCTGATCCCTGCCATCATGCGGGACCGGGTCTGCTGATCCACGATATCTGTCACATGCGTCCTAGTCTTCGCCTCTGAACCTATTATACACCGGGTGGATGAAGATCGTCAGGAGCCTGATTTGCCTTCCACTTTCGGCATTGTTGATCTGTTCGCCGGACCTGGCGGACTTGGCGAGGGGTTTGCTTCACTTGTCCGTGACGGCACGACGCCATTCCGGATCGGCATCTCGGTCGAGAAGGAGGCTTCGGCCCACCAGACACTGACGCTGCGCGCGTTCTTGCGCGAGTACCGGGCGCTTAACGGAGCCCTGCCAAGACAGTTCATCGATTTTCACGCCGGGGATTTGCCCGAACCGGACTGGTCAGAAATCGATGAAGCGGCGTGGCAGCACGCAGTCGAAGAGGCGCGCGCGCTCGAACTGGGCACTGAGGCGGCAGCAACAACGATCGATGCCGCCATCGAAACGCTGAAGAACAAGTACGACGACACGATCCTGATTGGGGGCCCGCCGTGTCAGGCCTATTCCCTCGTGGGACGCGCCCGGTCGAGGGGCAAGGTCGGCTATGTGCCGGAAGAGGATGAACGGCACTATCTTTTCCGCGAGTACATCAGGGTGCTCGACAAACTTCGGCCGGCCGCCTTCGTGATGGAGAACGTCAAGGGTATGCTCTCTTCGACAGTGGAGAGCCGTCTCGTGTTCGAGATGCTGATGGAGGATCTCTCATCGCTCGGCACCGGCCATGGCCATCAGTACGAACTGCGGGCCATCCGCGTCGAAGATGGGCAAGCCAGACTGCAGGACGCTACGCGACCGTCAGACTTCATAGTTCGGGCCGAAGAATTCGGGGTTCCGCAACGGCGTCACCGGGTAATCATCATCGGCATCCGTTCTGATCTGGCGAGCAAGGCAGCAGCTGCCAGCATCGCTGTCTCCAGACCGGCGCGAAGGGTCACTGACGCGATAGGAACGATGCCTTCCTTGCGCAGTGGTATCAGCCGCGGGAAAGACAGTACGGCGGACTGGAAGCGGGAGGTCATCGATGCCGCGAAACTGTTGGCGCGCATCCATCGAAGCAAGGAACGCGAACAACTTTGCGAGGCTTTCAGTTCGGTCGCAAGGCGCATTGAGGGGGAAGGCCCTGACAGTCGGCAGGAGACACGTCTTCCCGAGAGCTACGGCAGTTCAAATGATGAACTGATGGCTTGGCTCGAACGTCCGGAACTTGGCGCGATTGCGCAGCACGAGACACGTGGGCATATGGCGTCGGATCTCGGCCGGTACCTTTTCGCCTCGGTATTCGGGTCCGTCCGAGGCTACAGCCCGAAGGCCACAGACTTCCCCTTCGCGCTAAGTCCTGATCATCGCAACTGGCACAGTGGCGTCTTCAATGACCGTTTCCGGGTTCAGCTGGCGGGTCAAGCAGCAACTACGGTTACGAGTCACATTTCCAAAGACGGCCATTACTTTATCCACCCGGATCCGATGCAGTGCCGAAGTTTGACTGTACGCGAGGCCGCACGCTTGCAGACATTCCCGGATGATTACTTATTCCTCGGCAATCGAACACAGCAATATGTACAGGTTGGAAACGCAGTGCCGCCTTTTTTGGCTCGCCAGATCGCGACGCTTCTACTTGTTTCCCTTGAATAACTCCGACTTCCGATTGGTGAGAGCAGCTCAACCTGCTGACCATTAGTTATTAATTCTGAGTTCCTCTGATTGCGGAGCCTTCTTTCGCGGAAATAGTTAGAACGTCTTCAGCGCCTGCTATTCCTATTATGGCCGGCGAATGCGTCGCGATGAAAATCTGACCAAACTTGCGTGCAGCCAACTCAACCATGCGAACCTGAAGTTCCGGATGAAGATATATGTCCGGCTCATCCAAAACAAGCACACAATTGTCCGAACCTCGCATGAACTGCAGAACCATTTGCATCCACACCTGGAGTCCAAAACCTGACCAGAAAACCTCCCTTGGAATTCGATCTTCAAAAAACATCATCTCCATAGGCTCTCCGTGACCTAAAACCCTTGGACGTTCCAAGGAGATTTCCGGCCATGCCGATGAAACTTCATCAGAAAACTCGCGGAATTCTTCATCGGTTTTTCGGATCAAAATATTGCGCAAATGCCTATGAGCAGTGCGAGTATTCTCGCTGCTGGAAATCGTTTTGTCGGTCAGGTAGTGCTCATTTTCCTCAACTGGACCTAAGGTTGGGACGACCACCAAATTTAAAGGGAATTGACGACGAAAAGCTGACGTCGTCCTTGGAACTGGACCGTTCGAAATGAGGAACGCTCTAATCGGTTGGTCTGGATGAAGTAAGATTACAAATTGCGACCCATTCTTCAATGTTATTCGAACTAAAGCGGGTTCGTCCGAGTAATTCCATGTGATGTTGTCGATAGGAATTTTCAGCGCACTGGTTGGCAACGTGAAGCTAGCGCAGCTTTTTCCCTCGAATTCAGATAGCTCAGGTACTCTTCGGAAGGAAAATTTAAGCACATCATGCGCAACTCTGAGTGCATCAAGAATGCTCGATTTTCCCGCATTGTTTCTACCAGTGAGGATGTTTGTAACCCCGCAATCAATTCGAAAGCTCCTGAATTTCTTGAAGTTCTTTAACTGTATCGAGGCAATGTGATCGTCTATTATCACACTGCCTTTTCGCGTTTTCTTGGGTGTTTTTGCGCGTGGCGACGCAGCCTTGGAGTCGGGTGCCAACTCACCGTGCCGTGACTCTGCGGCTCGTCCGTCAAAATCTGCCGTTACGAATGCCGATTCAGCGTCTAGGCCATCGATTGACCAATCAACCTCTTCGTGATCCCATTTTGTGGCCCCAACTTTGATGAACTTTCCTTGCGACACATCCTTTTGCCTGACTTTGTGATACTCCTCCGCAGAGATTTCGGAATCAAATTCTGACAGAAAAATATCCGAAGAATCTCCCAAGGAAGCTTCGCGTCCTCTGGTAAGCTCTTGATGATCCGGGTTCGATTTCTTGTCATCTTGCATGGATTGGCCCTATCAGGATCTAAGGGAAATTCTGCCTGTGGCGCTATTCATCCAGCAGGGCTGCGTGCAAATTTCTGACTTCAGGTCTCTGCCTTGAGACATAAAGGGCAATCCTGGCCTTGTTCGTCGAACCAAGACTTTTGAACCTGTGACAAGCTCAGGTAATATTGCTTCGCCCCGAATCTTGAGCATTAAGACGCGCTCCGATCACTTTTCCGTACTAATGAGGTTTTATCTCGCTAATGCTTTCATATTGAGAAGGGAAATCCGCAGTCCTGATCTTGCTCCAGGTCTCTAAGCGCTTGGCAACTTCAGAAAACTGTTGACCTGGAGCGATCCGATTGAACTCGGAGTTCACGACAACCGCCCAATCCCAAAGCAGATCCCGCAGACCCATCGAGATACCTTGTCGCACCCAGACTTGTTCGAGGTCGAGCCTTTCTCCAAGCCGGTCCGCGACAACTGCAACGACGTAGGTCGCGATATTCACATACCCTTGACGGAAGATTTCTTTGGCATCCTTCGTCTTGATCATGCTTTCGATGGCCTTGAAAAGGATAACTTTTGCAATCATCGTCCGGTACCAGCGGGCGTCGAGCGGGTTCGGAACGATGTTCGGGTCATCATCGAGTGAGGCCATGAACGCAGCAAAATTCTTTTCTCCGCCTAGCGCTACGTTGTTGGGTCTTCCACGCCAAGCTTCGTGGTATTTCGCGATGTCGTTCTTGGTGAGTTTGCGGCGTGGACCAATCATCTCCTGCAGTTTTCGCCGCTTGGCTGGCGTCGTGCCATCTCTCAACAGCATAACGTTGTAGGCGCCAGCAGCACGCTCGTAGAACCAGCGTGTTGCTCCGTCCGGACACCAAGTGTCGTTTGCGAGTTTTTCAAGTTGGACATGGAACGGTCGGTTCGCGGACAGATCGGACATCTTAACGGCGTTCTGGCTGTTGGCGTAGCGGGAGACGTTACTGATCAGACGCTCACGGGCCTCGTCCTGCGACCCCTTAAGGATGATAACCTTGGCGGGAACCATGACATGGCTCAAATCAATCGTTCGATCATCTCGCGACGCGAAATAGATTGATGAGGTCGTCTGGCCGCCGTTGACGATCTGTAGGCCCTTCATGAAGGAAAGGCCCAGATTTCCATCTTCAGTTCGTTCGAATGCGGCCTCATCGCAAACGAGAACTAGACCGTTGTTGAAAGCCAGGAAATGTTCGGGCTCCTTTCGGAGGGTTTCTACGATTCCTTTGTTCACCGCGCGTTTGGCGCCGAGGAAAGTCCTAACGTTGGCTTCGAGGAGGCGCGTGCCGAAACGTAGGTAGAGATCGCGGATAAGTTGTCCCGGAATTGCCGTCAGAGCGTATTCATAGTCAGCATCGGGATCCGGGACGTGGACGCACGGAAGCGGACGACCGATCGACTGAACGAGGCTAACAGCTAGTTCGTCCCGTGGTTTACCTTCAGTGTGTCTGTAGAGCCGCTCCATATCCATGGCCTCGACAGCCACCATCTTTTGATGGACCTCTTTGTTCGAGAAACGCTTGGTCTTGGTCCGGCCATCGGTAATCACGAATACTCGGAGACGGTCGATTTCACTCCAGCGCGAACGGATGGTAGCAACGAGGTTCCGGACGGGATGTGTGGGGTCTATTTTTGCGTCGAGACCTCCACTCGCTGCTCGAAACAAAAATCGCACACCCTCGCTAGCGGATGCCGCAGCCTCAGAATCTCGAAGATCGTTTAGTTCTTCAGTTCCGAAATAGTGGGTGACAAAAAGGTCCAGAGCTGTCTCGTCCGAACTGAGAGCATATCCAGTGATGCGGAGCTTTGCGTTGCCAACCTTGCCGTTCCAGTGACAAACCGTGGGCTCGTCGCAGATTCCGGTATCGGCCACATGCTCCATTACCTTTTCGGCGAACACGAGCTCTTCTGATGGGAATGGTCCTTCGCCTGCCTCAACGCGCTCAGCAACAGTCGACTGCACATCGGATCGGAAATTTCGATGGAATTCTTCAAGGTTCATGTCAATCCAGTCCAAACTCTTTGATCAGTTCCGGAATTCCCACCGAAGAGATTTCGAGGGCATCAAGGTCGAGCACGTAGGCCGCAGAACGGATAGCGGCAGGTATAGAGTGGCGCGTAAGTCGCGGCAGCTCTCCCTCCGAGAGAAATGCTCTTGCATCCTTTAGTGTCAGCGTGCGGCCGTAAAGCGCTGCGTGCTCGTCGAGATAACCCATCACCATAAGCAGTGCCTCAAACCCACGTTGAACACCCGCCAAGCCAAATCTCTCGCGGAGCTCAGTCACCATCTCCACCAGCGAAATCCCATCCGAGTTTTCTTCAAAGCGCATTGCGCAAAGGAAAAGAGGAGTCCTGTCACTATCCAACTGCTCAATGCTGTTGATCCGCGCAAGGAAGCTGCCGGTACGCACCGTGCTTTTTACTTCTATTGCGCCGCCGCGAACATGGAAATCCTGCGCTGCTCGCAAGGGTCCCTGCCAGCAATCAAGTGCACCTGCTTTGAGGGATGTATCGGTAAGGAGCCTGAGCATCCAAAGCTCACCCAACAGGCCGATTTGCGCGTCGGAAGAGAGAGGACGTTGCGTGCGGGCCATGAAGGTCTGCCACTCTTTGACCCGTTCGAGAAATGCCTCCAACACATCTCGGTAGGAATTTACTGCTACAGCCTCCAAAGTCCTCAAGACATCAACGACCATGATGGCAAAGATCTCCGGCGAACCTTCTGGCCGTCTTACGAGGGCGATAGCCGTTTTCCCTGCGAATACCGCCTGACCTTCGATACATGCGACGTCGAAGCCCTTTCCTTCGGGAAGCCGTGTCGGGTTCACTGGCCACGAGCCAGGAAAGGAGACTATCAAAGCTTCTCGCGCGAGCGGAAAATGACAGCCTGCCTCAACCGAGACTTCGCCTATTCCGGTCAGGTGCACGAACCGCCAGTCTTCGCTTGCTTCCTGACGCGCAAGCGCTCTCCAGGCTCGCGCCAATCCTTCTTCAGTCCACCCACTCATTGAGGCCCCCCCACAACACGCTGTTGGCGATATACCTCGAGTTGGAGACCCTTCTCTCCGAGGTGCTCGACGGAAAACTGATTGCCCACGCCACGACGGGATCGGCATTTTTGAGTTCTTCGACACCGGCCCCATCAGGGTCGAGCAGATAAAGCATCAACAGGCCGCGTTCCCGACGTGCGGGTATACTTTTGTCCGGAACGCCTTCTCCAAGGACGTGACGAATCTGCGGGCCTCTCGGTTCTGAGGGAGGTTCCTTGCCTTCGTTGCGATCCGTGTCGTTGCGCCACGTCTTCTGGCTGAGTTCCAAGGCTGCGTGCCACTCCGCTTCAGTAAGTTCGATTGCCTGATCGCGAGGTGAGATCAGAGTCTTGATCGAATATCTATCCGCATGGTCTGTCGTTCGTTTTCGTTGCAGCATGTTGACCGAGCATCCACCGACCGTGCGGTGCTTGTCGTCAGGGCCATTTTCTTTTCCGATCAGGGCAACGGTCCAACTCGTGAGCTCTTGATCCTCGTTCATCTCCTCGATGAAGTCCGCGATCAGCGGGCTCATGATCCGGAAGCTTGCAGGGTGGGTTCTATACTCCCTCAGAAACGAGATGACGCTTATGGCTGGCACATCCCGCCACAAGTGACCGTTCCACTTTTGACCTTCCGGAACGAACTGCTGATCGTTCAGATTCATCGATGTGCCAAGTGCGCTGACGAAACGATCCGTAGCTCTGAAATTGGCTGTGATGTCGTCTTTGCGGTTAGGAAACACGATGGTCTGTAGAAGATCACCGGAATAGGTAAGCTGCATCGCGCGAGCGTTTCTCATCTTTGCTCGCGAGGTCACGGTCAACACGGAATGCGATTTCACTCGCAGACCGAATTGCTTTGGCGTGGCGCCGGCCGCGACCATGTTGTCAAACTCCTGCCGCAGTTCTTCCGCGGCATCGGCGATGTGTCCGAACCATTCCACCATTTCCTGCGATGTGTATAGGCGGCAGACATCTAGGTAGCCATCGCGGTACCCGAACCATCGCCCCATTTGCATGAGCGTGTCATACATGCGTGCAGTTCGAAGGAAGTAGCTTGTGCAGAGACCCTCGAGCGTCAGACCACGCGCCAGCTTGTCGCCGCCGATGGCAATCACCTTGAGGCCTGTGCCATCATTTTCGGCGTAGTCGAGTGCATCCTTAGCCGTACCGTTGATCTCGCGGACGCGAATGTCGGACAAGACGTCGGGGAGTACGGCACGAATGTCCATCCATGAAAAGTCCTCGAGGGTTTCGCCCTCGACGAGGGAGCAACGGACACCCTGCATCCCTGGCAGAAAGGTCTCTTGATACTCCTTGCGCATGGACGCCTCGAGGTCCGCAAGCTCGATGCCGCGGGTGTAGCGGCCCTTCAGGTCCCGCACGTACTCTGCGACCTGGTTGACGACGGCGTTCTGTACCGAGGTGAAGCGGGTCACGTGGATTAGCATCGAGCAGTGTTTGTTGCCTTGTCCACGCAGCTTCCGTACTGCACAGGCATAGATGAATGATCGAATTGCCTCGGCCAGCGAATCCGGCACACGATCCTCGCCTTTCCAACGGGGCTGGTGTCCGTTTCTGTGTGGTTTGATCTCTGGCGATGTCGTCGTCTTGCTCGGCATCCATGGCTGGAACTCATCCTCCATCAATGGGCGCACGAGTGGTAGTTCGTCAGGCGTGCTGGAAGCTGATCCGAAGACGCGACCAGGTCCGACATAATTCGATGGCGCTGCGAGGTTGGTGATGAAGGCTGCCGGGAACAGGTCCGGTCCGTGCTCTTGGGTCTCCCCGCGGTCATGAATGAAGATATTTGCGAAAGGCGTAGCCGTATAGCCTACATAGGCTTTCCGCGAGAAGTGGTGGAGGATCGACCGGATCAGTCTATTGATCGTCTTCGGCTGATGCTCGAGATCCGGCGTGCCGAACTCGTCCACGACGTCTTCTCCAGTATCGACCGATCCGTGATCCGACTCGTCGTCGATAACGAGCAGCGGTAGATTGGTAACTATTTTTCGTCCGGTTTCGGGGTCGACATGATTAGCGACGCGGTTGCGTATCCAGTGCAGCAGGCGCTCGAGGACGGTTTTGTTCTTTTTGACCACGAACAACCAGGGACGCTGTTCCGGACTGATGTTCATCTTGGCCGCAACCGCAGTGTTGAAGTCGCCCTTGTCGCTTCGATTTGTTGCAGCGTTGGGGCGTACCGACACGTCCTTGTCGATCAGCCCCACCCCTACAGCGGGAAGCTCGTCGGCATCAGCGATAGTAGCAAAGCCGAGGAATCCCTCGTCGAGACGGATCTGAGTCTGGGCTCTCAGGTTGTTGTGCAGGCCGGCCAGCACGATGATGATCTTGTAACCAGCGTCGGCTGCCTTGCAGATCAGTCCGGTATAGTTGCCCGTCTTTCCCGATTGAACATGACCCACGACCAGTCCGCGACGATCCCATGCGCCTTCTCGGTTCGGGTCTTCGAGCTGAGAAAGGACTTCGTCAGTGGCGACGTCGAGGGCGTCGAGGGCCGTCCACGGGATACGCGCTTCCATGTATTCCGAATAGCGCTGCCAATAGGTCCAGCCCTTCTTCCTTTCTGCATCAAGCCAGGCGACATGGTCCTCACCGCTCGACAGGGTGGCGTTCTTGCCCACTGTACGGCTTGAACGACGGATCAGTTCATCGACGAGCGCGTCCCGATCAACAAGAGCGAAGTCGTCCTCCATCATGATCGAAAGCTTGGTCAGCTCCTTCTCGATCATTTCCGGCGTGACAGGACTCTGAGCGCGTTCCGCGGCGAGGCGGAGCATGTTCTGAGCCATGGAAAGGATTGAATCGAAGGCCTTCTGATTTGAAATCGTCATTGGATGTCTTTCACTTCGAGGGCTGCAACCAGATCAAGGTGCCGGTCGAATGGGGGTGTGCGACCGAGCCGCTCGCGCGCCTCGGTAGGGCTGAGGCCGCGGAACTTCACCAGTGCTTCAAACATCGAAGACAGCGTCTCCATCACTTCGTTGGCGGCCGCGCCGGCGAAACCAGTTCTCGGCGTCTCCTTGTCTTCTGCCGTGTCCAGCCAGATGCGCTGCACGGGAACTGTCTCCTCGATCAGCCTAAGAAGAGCGAGGATGTCGGGCTTGAGTGGACCGGCGCGGTCGAGGATCGAGGCGACAAGATCATGGTCACGAGCGATCCGGTAAGACGTCCCTTGTGCCGACCGCCGCACCTGCCAGGCTTCCGCGACCGCGTTCGAGCGCGTGCCTGGGACAGGGGTGACGTGTCCCCGGTGTGCAAAAACCCGCCGCGCAGTGTCGCGTGTTTCTGTTGCGAGACGATGAAGCTGGGATCGCAGGCGCACTGGGGGGCTGGCCGTCGACTTCAGGACATTGATCTTCCAATCGGCATCCGCGCTGTTCGGTATGTCGAGCCGGATACGGGCGAGCCTGTGGGCTTCATCGCGCGGCCATGGCTTGCCACCATCTCCGAGGCCAAGCCATCCTCCAGCGAGAAGGAGACGCTTGTTGCGGTAGACGTAGAAGCCCTCCTGCTGCGTCCATCCTCCGGGCCCCGCTGCCGCTTCCTGTTCCGCAGGCTTGAGCATGTCGCGATGCGGAAGGACGTGGCATTGCACGGTCACACCGGTGGTGTGGAGGATCCGATATTCGGGGCTTTCGAGCGCCTTGCCGGGATGACCGATGAGGTACGGATCCCATGGACTCAATCCTCTGCCATTGAGAGCAATGCGCAACATGGGCTGTTGCCCCTCGATAAGGCGATGAAAGGTCATCTCAAGATGCGCCTCCACGCGATCCGCGAGCTCGATCATGTCGGTGGCCGCGAAGCCATCGGTCACGATACGGTCCAGCTTCTCCCAGAGAACGACGGTGCCATGGGCCATCTGGTCCAATGGCTCAAGCAGATGCTCTGATCCCGGAGCCGGGCCCTCGAAGAGCGGCCACTCGGCGCCTGGTTCCTGACCAATAAGATCGAGGTCCCAGCGCAAGCAAACGACCGGTCCACCTTCCTTCCGACTGGCGACGGTCAGGCGACGAGCTTGAGAGAAGCTGGCCGTCTTCAGGCCCAACCCGAAGCGCCCAAGGTCAGTGGCGGCGCGTTCAGCCCTCGGATCGCGAGCACCAAGACGCATGCCGGCCTCCAGAGCCGCGTCGTTCATGCCGTCGCCGTCATCAACGATTCTCACCCAACTCTCTGGACCGGCCCACTCAAGTTGAACGGCGACGTCGTGCGCATTTGCAGCGATGGAATTATCGACCAGATCGGCAACTGCGGTGGGAGGCGCGTAGCCGAGACCACGAAGGGACTCGAGCATCGACCCGGCATGAGGGGGAGCATTCCTAACACCCATGATTAGCCCTGCGCACTGTTCTGTAACTTGCTTTTCGCCAAATACCTCGCTGTTTTAGCTCAGTTTTGACCTCTTCTATGCTGAGGCCACCTAGCTCTAGGGCAATCGCACTCAAGGGCTTGCCGTTCTTCCAAGACTTCTTGAGCATATCGATCTCGCGCTCACTTAGCTGTGCTACTCTTTTTACGTGCTTGCTTTCTTTATCCACCTGCGCATCCGCGCTTGTGTTGTCTGGCTTGCATTCCTGTTGTTTTTTTGGTGCGAACGGCGTCGGGCCCATGCCGACTTGATAACCCAACAAAATACGGAGACTCTTTTTGCGGCTCGGATGGGAAAGGCGATCAAGGCCCTTTGCCTCTATCTGGCGAATACGCTCGCGCGTCACGCCGTAGATTTGGCCGATTTCCTCGAGGGTCATCTCAGTGTCTCGCCCTATACCAAAACGCATCCGGATCACATCAGCCTGACGTTCCGGCAGATCAGCCAGTGCGTCTGCCACGATCCTTTCGGATTCCGCCTGGTCGAAGACATCCACTTCCGAGGGCTCGGGCAGCAGGTTGTCCCAGTCGTCTAGGCTTGCGGGATATTCGGCTTCACGCGGAATACCGCGGAACTGTCTGACCTCGTCGATTGTCCATTCCAGCTCTTCGGCAAGTTCGTGGTCGGAAACGGCACCACCGACCCGAAGGTCCAGCCTCTCCAGGGCGCGATCGAGTTTGGTGATCTTCTCGTTCCGATGCACGGGGATGCGGATCGCCGTGCCTTCATCAGCGCGCCATCGCGTGATGGCCTGTCGCATCCAGTAGGTGGCGTAGATGAGGAAGCGATAACCACGTTCGGGATCAAATCGCCTAGTGGAACGCTGAATACCCATGAAGGCGACCTGGAAGACGTCCTCTGGGTCCTCGCCTTCATCGACGTTCCGCGAGGCAAAACGCCGGACGTAAGGCAGATGCTCGCGGATCAGGTGTTCGGTAGCAGATTCGGAGATCAGTATTTCGGCTTCCAGCTGACTGGCCTCGGCTTGGCACGCCGGGAACTGTTCCAGTCGGCGGACCAACTCCTTGTGGAATGCCAGCGAAAGTTCCAATGCCTCGAGCGCAGCAAGTGCCTCTCTTCGTCGTTTGCCGTCCATCACCCGGCCGGTGGTGTGCCATGACCTAAGGGCTTCCACGGCGGCCATTACCTCTGAAGTCTCGGCATGGCCCGGGCGCGAGGGAATGATGGTTCTCAGGGAGACCGATCTGGGGTCTCGCTCCCCGTCGCGGATGCTGTCCAAGACGTCGAGGATCGTTTGGACGGCGGTCTCGGAGCCCAAGATACCTAACTGGAGTTCCTGCTTGGCCCGCATCATTGGCTCAAGCAGTTGCAGCTCTTCTGATTTCTCCATGACGAATCGCTGTGTGCCGGGCAGCCGCGTCCGCCGTGTAAGTGCTGCCTCGATCGCGTCAGCGAGGTCGTCGGACGAAGTGTCCGGGGCAGAGTCCCAGAGAACCGCATCATGCCCCGGCACCTGATCAAGGTTGAATCCCGCTGCTTCCAGGTTGCGCAGGAGGTTGGTTCTCAGTTCCTCGAGATCACCATTCCCTTCGCAATTGGCGACGAGGCGGTCGATATCGTCGAGGGAGCAGTGTCCCTTTGCCAGAATTTCTTCCGCCCAGTTGCAGCAGAGGTCCGGGTCGATCGACATCCGCGTGCTGGTCTGGACTACTGCTCGTTTGACCGATTGTCGGCCGCGGTTCCGGACCTGCAGGAAGTCACTCTCACCACCGTGATTGGTCGGCACCGCAGCGCCGGAACCAATGCCCTCTCCGGCGATCGGTGCGGGTGAGAGATCAAGTTCCCAATCAGCGGCCTCATCATCCAAAACTGCCGGCGATGAGTTAAGGACAGCGACGAATGTTCCTGAGGCCGTCTGGTTTGCAGTCTTGTCGAAGAATTCTTCCGGTTCTTCTTCGGCTTCGAAACTCAGTAGATCCTCGAGTTCTGCCATCTGCACCGGATTGCCTGATGTGGCGCCATCTCTTGCAAGCTCGACGGGGGGCGATGGCTCTGAATTTGGCAAGGAATCCGGTAGGGCATTCTTGAGCGGTTCAGTTTGTCCTCTGGGGCGGTCATGTATGCCAAGTCTATGGAGTTCAAACAGCACTGCACCGGGTGTCAGAACTCCTCCAAATGACCTTGCGATCTCGCTGGCACTTCGACCGTCCGACCACATCTGTCTTAGAATCTCGATTCTCTCGCCAGTCCAGAATGTACCGGCGTGCCATTGACTCAGCGTTTTGGGGTGAAGCTTCTGCGACCGCTGTTCATCGGAATGAGTGAAAGGCCCGGGCGCGGGTTCGTCAGGTTCTTCCGGTGGGTTCGAAAGGTCGTCGGATTCGACGAGTATCTGTTGGTCTTCTGGTGAATCTACACCGGGGCGCGGTTTGTTCAGCATTCCGAGACGAAACAGTTTGCTGAGGACGGCATTGCGACTTACGCCACCCAGCTCTCGCGCGATTTGACTTGCGCTCTGGCCTTCGGCCCAAAGTGCCTTGAGACGCTGGACCCGCTCGTCCGACCAAGACGAGTTCGAGCTCCCGTCGCGTGCCCTTCGAACTGCATCATCTCGCGGCGATCCGCCTGAAGTCGAAGATGTCGCCCTGGAAGCGCCCTCGGGCGTAGCTGCGTTCATACCGGCATTCGGAATCCCTCGAACACCTTGAAGCTGTTCCGGCTGTAGCGGTTCGCCAACAAGCGAGCACAGAAGTTGCGCGGCGAGACTGTGTCCCTCTGCGAAAGCGATGTCGGCGGGTGTTTGCCGTTCATTATTCAGGGCCCGGGGATCGGAACCCGAACGAACAAACAAATCACAAAGCACAAGATTTCCAATGCGTGCTGCGATGTGGAGCGGTGTGTCCCCCTTTGCGTCCGTGGCATGAAGACGTGGAGATGCAGCGAATTGCGCCAAGCTGTCCACCGCCCCCTCTAGGATCATGCGTACTTCAGACGGCGCCAGCGGTCCTCTATCTTCACGCGCATCAGTCTGAGTTTCCCGACCGTTTGGCTCAGCGGGCCCTCCTTCACGAGGAGCCGCACCGTTCTGCGCTACCGCTACAATGCGAGCGGAACCGGGTGGCTCGGCGGGTTTCTCCGAGCGTCGATCCGGGATCGGTGGGACGCGGGCGGGGTCGGCAGAATGACGTTCTTGTTCAGGCTCCGCTTGAATGCCACGCCCCAAGAGACGGGAGATCCTATCCATGAACTTCATGGACTGCCTCGCTGTTGAGAAGCACGATCTGTTGATCCTGCGGTCTTCTGGCAGACGGGTCGGTATCGAGCCCGAGCCGTCTCAGCGCGTAGTATAGAAGCGCGCGCCGGACCTTGATCTTGGCCTTGCCGTTATACATTCCATAGTCGAGAGCGATGACCTTCGCCTGCGTTTCCGAGAGTGCGGGGTGGGGCCCGACCTCAAGCGTGACCTCGGAATGCCAGTCACGGTCGTCGTCGGACGACGCTTCGCTTTCGCGCGAGCCGCGGATGTCGAGGATCCGGGAGAGTAGGAAGTCCTTGAAGCAATCGTCGGTCATGCAGAACGCCCGTGCATGCCAGCGGAACCCGTCGAACCCGATGGCGTGCGGAGCGATCCAGCGCCAGCGGGGCTCGGGGCCAGACAGAGACTGATACTTGACTTCGATCGCTTCGGACCCGCGGATGGCGCCGACGACCGAACGAAGCGTCGCCGGATTCACACCGCGCACGGGCGTTGGAGCGGCCGCATAGGGCGGAAGATCGGCGATCCAGGAATCCTCACGGTCGAGGATGCCGTCAGCTACCGACCGCAGCTGGGTCAGGTAGCGGCTTGCGTCAGGCTCGAGGAACTGCGGCGTGAACCCGGGACCACGGACATAGGTCCGCGCACTCTTGTCGTAGACCATGTTGTCCGGCGCGAAGCCGATGTAGCGGTTCAGGTCGGTGGACGCCTGGTTCACCGAGACCCCGAACTGGTCCATCAGATCGCTGCGGTTCACATGTCCCTCCCAGAACAGGCGGAACTCTATGAATTCGAGGCGCTGCTCGACGCCCCAGCGAAGTTCCGACCTGTCGTTTTCCATCACGCTCTCCCGGCTCGGGCGATGCGCACGATAACTATGCGCGCCCATTTACTGGGCTTGTGCCGAGGCTAGCCGAGCCGGGAAGGTGGCGCAATCGAAATGCGGGCACTGTCAGAAGGATTCCGGTTGAGACGGGCAGGGCGTCCTCGTAGCCTCGGAATATGAGCAAACCTGACCCGTTCAAGGGCTTTCACAGCAGCCCTGAAATCATCCGCCTTGCGGTGATGCTGTACGTCCGCTTCCCATTGTCACTCCGGAATGTCGAAGATCTACTCCACGAGCGCGGTGTCGATATCAGCCACGAGACGGTGCGGTACTGGTGGCACAGGTTTGGTCCCATGTTTGCCTCCGAGATCCGAAAGCGCCGGATCGAAGGGATGAAATCGAGCCGCTTGCGTTGGCACCTCGACGAGATCTTCGTGAAGATCAACGGCGAGCGGCATTACCTCTGGCGGGCCGTCGATCACGAGGGGGAGGTTCTTGAGAGCTTCGTCACGAAGACGCGTGACAAGCGGGCAGCGTTGAAATTCCTCAAGAAAGCAATGCGGAAACATGGTCAGCCCGAGGTCATCGTTACGGACAAACTCCGATCCTACGGTGCCGCGTTGAAGGAGATTGGCGCGGGACACCGGCAGGAGACGGGTCGCTGGATGAACAACAGGGCGGAGAACTCGCACCTACCATTCCGACGACGGGAGCGGGCGATGCTCTGGTTCCGGCGCATGCGAAGTCTTCAGAAATTCGCCGCCGTCCACGCCGCCGTCTCGAACCATTTCAACCAAGACCGCAGCCTCAGCTCACGTCAAAATTTCAAGGCCAACCGGGCCGCCGCTCTCGCCGAGTGGCGTGCTCTCTGCGCCGCATAGGGGACAGTGCTACTGTCCTTACGTAGACTGGTTCTGACAAAGCAGCGTACCACGAGTTGCCATCTGGGAAGACGCTCACCATGGGCTGGGCCGTAGGTTCAGAGGCATTCTTGTGACGTCCGCGACGGGGGGCAACGGAAACCGTCAAATTCATCGTCAGCGACACTCGTGGCGTCGTCGACACGCCGCTCTACTGAGGGCGCAGTGCCCCTCTCGGCGTCCCAACAGAAGGGGTGATCTGCAGATAGGACCCGTCTCGCGTGGGAGGGATGATTTCGGGACTTTTGATAACCGGGTAGGCTGCGACGGGTGAGACAAGCATACAGATTGAGGAACTGGCCAGTTCAATGAAGGTTTAGGCGGCTATCGACTTCAACGGCAATTCTTAGCGCCATTGTGCCTCAGAGCCATGATAGGGGCGTTGACCCCGGCGCATGACAAGCCGAAGCTGTCCGAATTGCTCAGCGCAAGGCGGACACGTAGAGCCGGGGGGCGGTGGAATGTCTAAATCCAACGAACTTAAGAAAATTCAGACGCAAGGCGTTCACCACATCACGATCATCGGGGCCGATCGCCAGACGTCTATCAATTTCTGGGAAGGTGTTCTGGGTATGCCGCTGATCTTTGATCAGCCGAACCTCGATAACCAAAATGAGGGGCATCTGTATTTCGATCCTGGAGATGGCCGGCTGATCACGATCTTCACCAACGAAGAACGCAAGCCAGACGATACGCCCGTGCCAGAGGCGACCGGCTCGTTGCACCACCTCGCACTGAACGTCAGTCAGGCCACATTCTGGCAGGTCGCCGAGCGTCTCGACGCACGCGGTGTGAAGCATTCCGGTCCGGTGGATCGCGGTTTCATGGATTCAATCTATTTCCGCGATCCGCTCGGGCTGCGGCTTGAGCTTGCAAGTTACAGGTTTGTGCCACCCGAGGGCTGCCGCCACGCGGACGTGATGATTGAGGCGCACAGGATACGCGTGGCGCGTGGCGATCACCATATCGATCGCGAGCATTTGGCAGATGCAATCGAGTTGCTTGTCGCGCGTCGGCAGAGCTCGCTGTCTGACGACAGATCCCCGCGCAAGTCGTATTGAGGGTTGTTCAAGAGAAACTCCGCTTGATAAAGGCATGGTGGTTTCGTCACACTGCGGGATGCCGAAAGACACTCGATTCACGTGTTTCCGGGTCGGTCATGAAATCATCCGCTCCCCGGTCCAGCGTTTCCAAAGTCCGAGGCTAGAGAACCGTTACTGCGCGTGTCCTCCGAACAGCGCTTCTTCGGAAATCTCCATGCGCGCAACCAGCAAGCTGCAATCCAGGCTGTCGCTGAGGGATGTCGTGACCGAGCCCATCAGCCAACGTGCCATCGCGCCCTGTTTGTGATGCCCGACAACAACCAGATCAGCTGAGACTTCCTGTGCGACGCTCTTGATAGTCTCGGCCGCCGGGCCCCTTTCCAGACATACCTCGGGGTTGAACCCCATCCGGACCAGGCGCGCGGCACCCTCATCGAGGGTCTTCTGGACCTCGTCTGTTCTGTCAGGTGTAACGTAGACTGCATCGCCAACCCCGGCGAATACCTCAGGCCCGTGTTCCACAACAGCCAGCAGAACCACACGTGCCCCACAAATCTGGGCTAGCCGCGCTCCCTCGCGCAGCGCCAGGCGTCCCTCCAGAGTTCCATCATACGCCAGCAAAATAGTGCGATACATGATACCTCCGGCATGTTGAAGTGTAATCGCCTCGCTTTGGTTAGGAGCGCTTGGCTCCGCTCCCGGGAACCCTGCGCGAATGATGCTGGGCTGTAGAGGCTGCGCGACGAATGTCTCCAAATCGAACTATAGAACCAGTCGATGAATTCGCCTAATGCGATTTCGGTCCGGGGTCTCGTCAGGCGAAGCTAACTTGAAGCGGGGCAGGGTGCCGACTAGCGTCAGCCCTTGACCAAACCCTAGGTTTCAATCGCGTCAAGACATCGCCCGAAATCATGCGCCTGACGGTAATGCACTGCGTCCGTGTCCCGCTGTCGCGCCGCCACGTCGAAGATCCGCTGCACGAGCACGGTATCGACATTAGCCACGAAACGGTTCGATTTTGGTGGGATCAGTCGGGTAAGATGCTTGCCTCCGATCGGGAAATGCTGCGTCACGGGCATGCGATTGCCTTCTCAAACTGGACATAGAAAAAGAGCGGGCATGAAAGCCCGCTCGAACCGTTTACTCAAAGAAAAGTGTGGGGCTAACTCGTTAAAGCAGTGCGCAATCACTGCGCGGTCGCAGGCTTTGCTGCTGCGGCGACGGTTTGAGTGGTCTGCTTGGCAGCAGCAGTCACGACCTCGGTGCTTTTTTTGACTGCGGCCTTGGTCTCTTCCGACAGGTCATTGCCAGCAGCGGCGAGCAGTTCCATCGTTTCCGACTGAACCTTATGGGCGATCTCGGCATAGGCGGTCAGGGTCGCGGTGGACGATTCAGTGAGGGCCGAGGCGAAGTCGGTGATCGCCTTGGCGTAATCGGTCGGCTGATCCTTGACCTCGGCAAGGACGCCGACCTTGGCCAAGGTGTCCTTGGTGAATTTCGAGGTCAGTTCGGTCGTCTTGTCAGCCGCGTCGAGATAGACATGCGTTAGTTTCTCGCCCAGAGCGACCCGGCTCTTAAGTGCGTCTTTAATGAGCGCGGGGTCCATGGAGAACGGGCCCATCATGTCTTTCATCATGGTGGTAAAGTCCTGGGTCTTGGCCATTGGAAAGTTCCTTCCTCTGAGGTGCCCGCCGATGCTGGCGGTATCAACTACAGGGATGAGAGTGAATGCCGCAGCGCGGCATTTCAAGTGAATTTTCTGCGACGCAGCGAACGCTTTGTCCTATGCGGACGGCTCAATTTGTGTAGGGATTGGATTGAGAGGATCGTCGCGTTCCGGCCTCCGTTCCCCAACATCGGGGTGATCAACCTTGGTCGGCACGTGGCTGACATTTGGTCAGGCGTCCGCCCGACTTTGTTCGAAAAGCCGTGTCAGCAGGACGGTATCGCTATAAAGGCACTGTCAGAAAAAACCTAACTTGAGGAGGGCGGGGCGGTTTCATAGCCTCTTGGGATGACGAGAAGCTCTCCCTTCCTCTATTTCAAGAAGAGCCTTGAGATCATCCGCTTGGCAGTGACGATGTATGTATGGTTCCCGCGATTACTTCGCAATGTTGAGGACACGCTGCACGAATGAGGCATCGAAATCGGCCACGAAACGGAGCGGTTCTGGTGGCATCGTTTCGGACCAATATTTGCCTCCGAGATCCGGAAGCGCCGTGTCGAGGTTATGAAATCGAGCCACTGAAGGTGGCATCTCGATGAGGTGTTCGCAAAGATCAACGGAGAGCGGCACTACCTTTGGCGTGCGGTTGATGACGAGGGAGAAGTCCCGGAAAATTTCGTCATCAGGGCGCGGGACAAGAAGGCTGCACTGAAATGCTTAAAGAAAGCAATGAAGCCTTATGGCCGCGCCGATATATTCGTGACGGACCAGAGGCGCTCCTTCGGTGTCGAAATGAACGTGCTCGGGGTAGCGAACCGGCAGAAGAGAGGTCATTAGCTCAGCAATCAGGCCGAGAATTCGCGCCGCGCATTTTGATCAAGAGAGCGGGTGATGCTCGGCTTCCGTCACATGTGAAATCTTCAGAAATTCTCCGCCATCCACGCTTTGGTTTTGAACCACTTCAACCAGGAAGGCAGCCGCTCCGGCCAACCCCGTTTCAAAGCCAAGAACGCCGCAGCTCTTGCCGAGTGGTGCGGTCTGCACGGAATAAGGGACAGGGCCGCTGTCCAAGCAGAGACTAGTTCGAATATGTCTGCCAGCACAGCCATCCTTCTCGAAATCGATGCTCTCGAACGCGGCACTGGCTGTCCGCTGGCAGGCGTTTGCCCAGTGCGAAAGGCTTCAGTCGCGTTCCCTGCTGAAAAACCGGAACATTCCGTTGCGCCGGATGTAGTCGGCGTAAGCGACATAGGTCGGATCTTTCATCAGGTGCCGCTCCTCGGTGATGGCGCGGGCGTAGTAGATCAGGTTCACCCCGGCCATCAGCGCGCAATTCCTAAGCGCCGTAAGAAGCGAGCCATCCTGCGGAATGAATGGGATCGCGATCAGCCACCAGAACATATTCTTGAACACGTAGGACGGGTGCTTGGTCCAGCGGTAGGGGCCGTTCGTGATGATGCCGCGGTGGGTCAGGTTCGAGAAGCGGATGCCGAAGGTCAGCGCCGTCCATGCCCAAAGTGTCTTCAACACGATGATCGCCGCGGCCCAAGCGATATAGAGCGGCTCATTGTCCCAAAGCCAGGCGCCCCAACTCCAGTCCTGATTGTAGTCAAGGTAGCCGCCATAGACCACGGTCCAGAACGGCGCATAGCACATCACGGTCACGACCCAACCGTAGAGGGTCGGCTCGGTGCTGCGGATATTCGTGCCCAAGGCGCGCAGGGTGAACATGTATCCGGCGGCCGCGATCGTCAGATCAAGAAACAGCATCCCCGAGTAGAGGAACGAATAGACCGCCTGCGAGGGGCGCATGCTGTCGAAATCGAAGTCGCGCAGGCTCTGGATTTCGTTGCTCAGATACGAGTACATCAACGGCAGGAAATAGGCCTTCACCAGCCAGCCGAGCAGGAAGTTGCGCTCATCTCTCAGTGCGCCGGGGCGGAGCGTCAGGATCTTGTCGCCGACCGACCAAAGGGAGTCCTTCGGGTCTTCCTGATGCATGTCGACCAGCGCGACATAGGGGATCGAGACCGCGAGAAGCGCCCACCAGAATGTCTCCACGAGCCAGAAGAACGGCGCATAAAGGGCTTGGCCATAGACAGGAAACAGCCAGTAAGACAGGCCGATCACGCCGAAGATCGTCCATAGACCGACCAGCTTGCGCAGCGTTCTCGACAACGAGATATCGCGCCGGGCGTAGTTCATGCCGATGCCAGGGGCGAGGTGGCTCTTGTTGAACACGATTTCTGCGAAGGCAACGGGGGCGGCAAAGATCGCGATATAAAGAAGCGCCGCCGCCGGGCCATGGGCAACCGGGCGCAGCCAGAAGGTCACAAGTATGCTGACCGTCATTCCAAGGATCACCGCCAGCATCGTCGCATTGGTGCAGACGGACTGGGGCGGGGCGTCCCCGCGCGAGATGGCTTGGTCTTGCAAAGAAAACGTCATGGAATAACCGGCTATGTCACAGCGTCAACTAGGCCACAGTCGTAGCAGCGACACAACAGGATTGCGCGTCTTGGTACTCTCTCACGGCGGCAGGTGTGTCCTGCAAGCGCATCTTGGCGCGAGGCATTGGTTCGGGTGCGTGCGCAGGGTCAAGCGTTCAGGCTGGCAAAATGCGCTGTTGCGCGTCATAGCTAACCAACCCCAAGTGTCGCAGAGTTGAGATGCCGGAAACTGGACTGATAGCGGAAGTTTTGGACGGGATCGGGCTGCGCTCGGCGTCATTCATCGTCACGGTTTATGGCGACGTCGTGGTCCCGCGCGGCGGCGTTCTGTGGACGGGTACCCTGATCGATATCTGCGCTGGCGTTGGCATCAGTGAATCGCTCGTGCGTACGGCCGTCTCGCGGCTTGTCGCGGCGCATCGGTTGCGTGGCGAGCGCGTCGGGCGGCGCAGCTACTATCACCTCGATGCCTCGGCGCATCAGGAGTTCGAGCAGGCTGCCGTATTGCTCTTCGGTCCCGAGATCGAGACCCGCGGCTGGCAGATCCTGCATGCGCCTGATCTGAGCGAGGACGCGGCGCGGCTGCAGCGCATGGGGCATATGGGAGGGCAGGTGTTCATCCGCCCCGACCGAGGTCAGCCCGTGCCGGAGGGCGCGTTGGCGTTCCGCGCCCTCGATCCCGAGGGGATCGAGCGTGTCGCCCATTTCTGGGATCTCTCCGCCTTGCAGGAGCGCTACCTCGACATGATCGCGCGGTTCGCCCCGCTGGATCTGGCACTCAAGGATGGCACCTTGTCGGATGAGGCGGCCCTGACGGCGCGCCTGTTGCTGGTACATGTCTATCGCAACGTGATGCTCCGTGATCCGCGCTTGCCGCGGAATGTGCTACCCTCCGACTGGAAAGGGCAGGAGGCGCGGGCGCTGTTTCGCAGGCTCTATCGCCATCTTTCGCCCGCCGCCGAGCGTCACATCGCGGCGCGGTTCGAGGGGGTCGATGGCTATCTTCCTGCGCAAACCGCCGCAAGCGAAGCGCGCATTTCTGGACTCTGGTGACCTAACGTAATGATTTTGAAAGATGTTTTTTGCGCGCCTTAAAACATCACGCAGATGGCTATTTTTTTACTTTGTGTGTGATGCTTTGCGCGCTATAAATCGACCAACCGGTCGGTGAATTAGGAGAATCGCCGCCCGTCAGGGAACATCAGGGAGGAGCTTGGATGCGCGAGGCATTCATTTGCGATGCGGTCAGAACACCCGTCGGACGCTACGGCGGTGCATTGGCGCAGGTCCGCGCAGACGATTTGGCGGCGATCCCGCTCAAAGCACTTATGGAGCGTAATCCCGGCGTCGATTGGGCCGCGGTGGACGATCTGATTTTCGGCTGTGCCAACCAGGCGGGCGAGGACAATCGCAACGTCGGGCGCATGGCGGTGCTGCTGGCGGGGATGCCGATCGGTGTTCCGGGCACCACGGTGAACCGGCTCTGCGGCTCGGGGATGGATGCAGTCGGCATGGCCGCGCGCGCCATCAAGGCGGGCGATTGCGACTTTGTCATCGCTGGCGGCGTCGAGAGCATGACCCGCGCGCCCTTCGTGATGCCTAAGGCCGAAAGCGCCTTTTCGCGCTCGAACGCGGTCTATGACACCACTATCGGCTGGCGCTTCGTCAACCCGAAGATGAAGGCGCAGTTCGGCGTCGATTCCATGCCGCAGACCGCCGACAACGTCGCGCAGGATTTCGGCATCAGCCGCGCCGATCAGGATGCTTTCGCCGCACGTAGCCAGGCCCGTTGGGAGGCCGCGCAGAAGGCTGGCGTGTTCTCGCAGGAAATCGTTCCGGTGACGATCCCCCAGAAAAAGGGCGATCCGATCGTGTTCACCACCGATGAGCACCCGCGCCCCGGCACCACCGCCGAGACGCTGGCCAAGCTGCGCGGCGTGAACGGCCCCGAGCTGTCGGTGACCGCAGGCAATGCCTCGGGTGTGAACGACGGTGCAGCGGCACTGGCGATCCTGTCGGGCGAGGCGGCGAAAGCCCACGGCCTGACGCCGAAGGCGCGCATCGTGGCGATGGCCGCCGCGGGCGTCGAGCCGCGCATCATGGGCATCGGCCCGGCTCCGGCGGCCAAGAGGGTTCTGGCCCGCGCCGGCATGACCATCGACCAGATGGACGTGATCGAATTGAACGAGGCCTTCGCCAGCCAGGCGCTGGCCACGCTGCGCGACCTCGGTCTGCCCGACGACGCGCCGCATGTGAACCCCAATGGCGGTGCCATCGCCATTGGCCATCCGCTTGGCATGTCGGGCGCCCGGCTTGTCACTACGGCCATGTACCAGCTCCACCGCACCGGTGGGCGCTACGCGCTGTGCACCATGTGCATCGGCGTGGGGCAGGGCATCGCCATCATCATCGAACGCATCTGAGAGGGAGGAGACCAATCATGTATGCTCAACTCGTGAGTGCCGAAGGGGCAAAATCCCGCGAGGATATGACCCCCGAAGAGAACGCTTTCCAGGATCGCATTGACCGGGGCGAGAAGATCGAGCCCAAGGAATGGATGCCGGAAGGCTACCGCAAGACGCTGATCCGCCAGATCGGCCAGCACGCCCACAGCGAGATCGTCGGCCAGCTGCCCGAGGGCAACTGGATCACCCGCGCTCCGACGCTGGAGCGCAAGGCGATCCTGCTGGCCAAGGTCCAGGACGAGGCGGGCCACGGCCTCTACCTCTACTCGGCCGCCGAGACGCTTGGCGTGTCGCGCGACGAGCTGCTGGACCTGCTGCATGCGGGCAAGATGAAATACTCGTCGATCTTCAACTACCCGACGCTGAACTGGGCCGATATCGGCGCGGTCGGCTGGCTGGTCGATGGCGCGGCGATCATGAACCAGGTGCCGCTGCAGCGCACCAGCTACGGCCCCTACAGCCGTGCCATGATCCGCATCTGCAAGGAAGAAAGCTTCCACCAGCGTCAGGGCTACGACATCCTGCTCAAGATGTGCCTGCAGGGCACCGAGGACCAGAAGGCGATGGCCCAGGATGCGATGAACCGCTTCTGGTACCCGGCGCTGATGATGTTCGGCCCGTCCGACAAGGACTCGGTCCACAGCGCGCAGTCGATGCAGTGGAAGATCAAGATCAACACCAATGACGAGCTGCGTCAGAAATTCGTCGATCAGACCGTGCCGCAGGCCGAATACCTCGGTCTGACCATCCCCGATCCGAACCTCAAGTGGAACGAGGAAAAGGGCGGCTACGATTTCTCCGAGCCGGACTGGTCGGAATTCTTCGCCGTCATCGCGGGCAACGGCCCGTGCAACGCCGAGCGGATGGAGGCCCGTGTGACCGCCTGGGAGGATGGCGCATGGTTCCGCGAAGGTCTGATGGCACACGCCAACAAGCAAGCCGAGCGCCGCAAGGCCGCCCGTCACGCAGCCGAGTAACTCACTGGGCGCGCTGCGCCCACCCCTTCTTGTTCAGCTTCGGGAGGAAGCAACATGTCCAGCGAATGGCCCCTGTGGGAAATCTTCATCCGTGGTCAGCACGGCCTCAACCATCGTCACGTCGGCAGCCTGCACGCGCCGGATGCCGAGATGGCGATCCGCAACGCGCGTGACGTCTATACCCGCCGCAACGAGGGTGTCTCGATCTGGGCGGTGAAATCGAACGACATCACCGCCTCGGCACCCTCGGACAAGGGGCCGCTGTTCGAGCCGTCGAACTCCAAGGTCTATCGTCACCCGACCTTCTTCGACATCCCGGCCGAAGTGGGGCACATGTGATGGGCGCCGCGGTGGCAGCGGTCGATCGGGCCGCCTTTGTCGAGTGGCTGGAAAGGGTTGGCGACAATGCGCTGGTCCTGGGTCACCGGGTTTCGGAATGGTGCGGGCATTCGCCCGTGCTGGAAGAGGACATCGCGCTTGCCAACCAGGCGCTTGACCTGATCGGGCAGTGCCAGCTTTGGCTGGGTCTGGCCGGCGAGGTCGAGGGGCAGGGACGCAGCGCGGACAACCTCGCCTATCTGCGCGATGCGGCTGCGTTCCGCAACGTGCTGCTGGTCGAGCGTCCCAACGGCGATTTCGGCCAGACGCTGATGCGTCAGTTCCTGTTCGACGCCTTCCACATCGAGCTCATGCGGGCGTTGAAAGCCTCCTCTGATCCGCGCGTGGCAGAGATTGCTGCGAAGGCGGAGAAGGAAGTGGCCTATCACCTCGAACGTTCGGCCGATCTGGTGATCAGCCTGGGCGACGGCACCGAGGAAAGCCGCAACCGGATGCAGAAGGCGCTGAACGTGCTGTATCCCTACACCGGCGAGATGTTCCACGACGACGCGACTGACAAGGCCGTGGCCGAGGCCGGGATCGCCCCGCTGCCCTCGAGCCTGCGTGCGGCGTGGGACGCGACCGTGCGCGAAGTGCTCGAGGCGGCAACGCTGACCCATCCGGGCGAGACCTATCAGCACGGCATCAACGGGGCAGGCGGCGGCAAGCGCGGCGTTCACTCGGAATACCTGGGATATATCCTGGCCGAGATGCAGTTCCTGCAACGCGCCTATCCCGGCGCCGTCTGGTAACGCCATGAGCGCCGCAACCCGCCCGCAGATTGACGAGATCTGGCGCTGGTTGTCGCAGGTGCCCGATCCCGAGATCCCGGTCATCAGTCTGACCGACCTGGGGATCGTGCGCGATGTCGCCTGGCAGGACGATACGCTGGTCGTCACGGTCACGCCCACCTATTCGGGCTGTCCTGCGACCAGCATCATCAACCTGGACATCGAGCAGGCCCTGCGCGAGCGCGGGATCGAGAGCATCCGCCTTGAGCGACAGCTCTCGCCGCCCTGGACGAGCGACTGGCTGACCGAGGAGGGGCGCGAAAAGCTGCGCGCCTACGGTATCGCACCGCCGATCGACGGCACCGCCGCCGACGGCCGCCTGGCGGGGCGCATCGCGCGCCTGGCCGGTAGCTCGAACCTGACCATCGCCTGTCCGCGCTGCGGATCGACCCACACCGAAAAGATCAGCCAGTTCGGCTCGACGCCCTGCAAGGCCAGCTATCGCTGCAAGGACTGTCTCGAACCCTTCGATTATTTCAAATGCATCTGAGGATGCCGAGGATACCCAAATGGCACGCTTCCATCCGCTCAAAGTGACTGACGTCCGTCGCGAGACCCGCGACGCCGTCGTAGTAACCCTCGCCCCGCGGGACGAGGACAAGCAACTCTTCGCCTTCACCCAGGGCCAGTACCTGACTCTGCGCCGCGACTTCGAGGGAGAGGAGCTGCGCCGCAGCTACTCGATCTGCACCGGCGTGGACGAGGGCTGCCTCAAGGTCGGCATCAAGCGCGTCGATGGCGGCGCCTTCTCGACCTGGGCCAATGAAAACCTTGCGCCCGGCGACGAGATCGACGCCATGCCGCCGATGGGCAAGTTCTTTGCCCCGATCGAGCCGGAGACCGAAAAGCAGTATCTGGGCTTTGCGGGCGGTTCGGGCATCACACCGGTCCTGTCGATCATCAAGACCGTGCTGACGCGTGAACCCAAGTCGCGCTTCACGTTGGTCTATGCGAACCGCCAGATCAGCTCGATCATGTTCCGCGAGGAGCTTGAGGATCTGAAGAACACCTATCTGGGCCGTTTCTCGGTGATCCATGTGCTGGAGCAGGAAGGTCAGGAGATCGACCTCTTCACCGGCCGTATCGACGCCGAAAAGATGGAGGCGCTGTTCAGCCACTGGCTTGACGCGAAGGCCATCGACACCGCCTTCATCTGCGGCCCCGAGCCGATGATGCTGGCGATCGCCGGGTCGCTGCGCGCCCATGGGCTGCGCGACGAGCAGATCAAGTTCGAACTGTTTGCCAGTGGTCAGCCGGGCCGCGCCAAGGCCAAGGCCGTATCCAAGTCCGCAGTCGCGCCCGGAACGGGTGTCGAGACGACCGTGACGCTTGATGGCGCCACGCGCAACTTCACCATGCCGCGCGAAGGCCAGACCATCCTTGAGGCCGCGATAGAGGCGCAGATGGACGCGCCCTATTCGTGCAAGGCCGGGGTGTGCTCGACCTGCCGCTGCAAGGTGCTTGAGGGCGAGGTCGAGATGGCCGTGAACCATGCACTGGAAGACTACGAGGTGCGCGCGGGCTACGTGCTGTCGTGCCAGGCCGTACCGCTGAGCGACCGCGTGGTCGTGACCTACGACGAATGATAGGGCAGGAGAGAGACCATGTCTGACACGATGAATATCGAAGACTACCTCGCTCAGGGCGGCGTTCTGACCGCGCCGGGCAACGTGCCCGCGCGTTACCGCGGTGAGCTGATGCGCCTGATGGCCTCCTTCGTGGATAGTGAACTGGCGGCCTCGGCCGGGTTCGCGAGCTCGATCAACTTCGCGCCGGGGATCAAGGAGCGGATCGCCGCCAGCCGGATCACCCTCGAAAAGGCCGATCACGCCGAGCGCGTTCTGGCGGTGATGGAGACCTTCGGGACCGATGCGAACCGCTACCAGGCGCAGCATGACTGGGCTGCACGGGTCGCGCGCGATGCCGATCTGGGGGCTGCACGCAGCGGTGGCGACATGCGCCTGTCGGTGCTGCATTACCCGATCACCGGCTGGACCGATGCGGTGGTGATGAACGTGCTGCAAGGTCTCGCGACCGGCGTGCAGATGACCGAGCTTACCCGCGTCTCCTACGGGCCGCTGGCCGAGGTCTTCCGCGAGATCGCCCCGCGCGAGGCACGCCACGCCGAGCTTGGCCTTGAAGGGCTGGAGCAGATCGCCTCGACCGAGGCGGGCAAGGCTGCCGCGCGTGATGCCATCGCCTATTGGCGCTCGCGTGTCGCGGCAGGGTTCGGCGTCGCCGGATCGGCCCGCTACGAGACGCTCAAGGGCTTCGGTCTGCGTCACACCCCCAACGAGCAACTGCTGTCCCGTTGGGAGGCCCTTGTGGCCGAACACCTGGCCGCGCTCGGCCTGTGATACCTGCGGCGCGGGAGAGCAGGCCCGCGCCCCTTTCTGAACGAATAAAGGAAACGCCCATGAACGCCCCGGCCCGCCCCCCGCGCCGTCTTGAAAGCTATGTCTGTGGAGCCTGGACCCCCGGCCAGAAAGAGGGTCAGGAGTTGCTGGATGCGGCGACCGGCGCGCCGGTCGCCTATATCGACTCGAGTGGGCTGGATTTCGCTGCGGTGCTGGACCATGGCCGCAAGGCCGCAGGCCCCAAGCTGCGGGCGATGTCGTTCCATGAACGCGCCGGGATGCTCAAGGCGCTTGGCCTTGCCCTGATGGAGCGCAAGGAAGAATTCTACCCCGAGAGCTTCCGCACCGGCGCCACGCGCCCCGACGGCTGGATCGACATCGAGGGCGGCATCGGCACCATGCTGACCTTCGCTTCGAAAGGCCGGCGCGAGCTGCCCAACACCCGCGTTCTGACCGATGGCGATCTGGAGATTCTGTCGAAAGACGGCAGCTTCAGCGCGCAGCATATCCTGTCGCCCTTGCAGGGCGTCGCGGTCCATATCAACGCCTTCAACTTCCCTGTCTGGGGGATGCTTGAAAAGATCGCGCCGACCCTGCTGGCCGGTGTGCCCTGCGTGGTCAAGCCCGCCAGCCAGACCGCCTATCTGACCGAGCTTGTCGTGCGGCGCATCGTCGAGACGGGCATCCTGCCCGAGGGCGCGCTGCAACTGATCTGCGGCTCGGTCGGCGATATGCTCGATCACCTGACGGGGCAGGACGCGGTCACTTTCACCGGTTCGGCCTGGACGGGGCGCAAGCTCAAGTCGCATCCGGCGGTGGTGGCGAACTCGGTGCGCTTCACGATGGAAGCCGACAGCCTGAACGCCTCGATCCTCGGCCCCGATGCCGTGGCGGGTTCGCCCGAATTCGACCTGTTCGTCAAGGAAGTCGCGCGCGAGATGACGGTGAAGGCCGGGCAGAAATGCACCGCGATCCGCCGGGTCATCGCGCCGCGCGCGCAGGTTCCGGCGCTGGTCGAGGCGCTGCGCGATCGTCTGGGCAAGACCGCACTTGGTCTGCCCGATGCCGAGGGCACGCGCATGGGGCCGCTGGCCTCGTTCGATCAGCGCGAAGAGGTACGCGAGCGGATCCGCGATCTTCAGGCCGTGGCCGAGATCGTCGCTGGCAACCCCGACGAGGTGCGCCTTGCCTCTGGCGATGCCGGGGCAGGGGCCTTCCTGAACCCGGTTTTGCTTTACGCCGACAAGCCTTTTGCCGCGCAGCCCGTGCATGAGGTCGAGGCTTTCGGCCCGGTCTCGACCGTGCTGCCCTATGACGATCTTGGCGAAGCGATCGAACTGGCGCAGATGGGCAAAGGCTCGCTCGTGTCGTCGGTCTTCACCGATGACAAGGCCGTGGCTGAAGAGGTCGTGCTGGGCGTCGCGCCGCATCATGGCCGTGTGCTGATCGGCAACCGCGCCTCGGCGAAAACGTCGACCGGGCATGGCTCGCCCTTGGCGGGGCTGGTGCATGGCGGGCCGGGTCGCGCGGGCGGCGGCGAGGAGATGGGCGGCATCCGCGGCGTGAAGCATTACATGCAGCGCACCGCGGTGCAGGGCGCGCCGCGCCTGCTGTCGGCGGTGACCGGCCGCTGGATCGAAGGCGCCGAGGAGCAGCATGACGTGCATCCGTTCCGCAAGTCGCTGGCCGAACTGAAGATCGGCGATCAGCTGATCACCGCCAAGCGCACCGTCACCAAAGAGGATGTCGAGCATTTCGCCCATTTCACCGGCGACACGTTCTACGCCCATATGGACGAGGCCTCCGCCAAGGCGAACCCGTTCTTTGACGACCGCGTGGCGCATGGCTACCTGATCGCCTCTTTCGCCGCTGGCCTCTTTGTCGAGCCGAACCCCGGCCCGGTGCTGGCCAACTACGGCGTGGACAACATGCGCTTCCTGACGCCGGTCTATTTCGGCGATACGCTCCAAGTGCGCCTGACCTGCAAGGAGATCAACCCGCGCGCCAATGCCGAGCATGGCGAGGTGCGTTGGGATTGCCAGGTCACCAATCAGGATGGCGCGGTCGTGGCACAGTATGACGTGCTGACGATGGTCGCCAAGACCTGGCCGCTGCAGGGCTGAGCGGCATGGCCCGCGTCTACTCCTGGGATGGCATCACCCCGGTCATCGATCCCGCCGCCTTTGTTCATCCAGAGGCGGTGGTGATCGGCGACGTGCTGATCGGCCGGCTATGCTACGTCGGCCCCGGTGCGGTGCTGCGCGGCGATTTCGGGCGCATCATCTTGCAAGAGGGCAGCAACGTGCAGGAGACCTGCGTGGTGCATTCCTTCCCCGGCAAGGATGTGGTGATCGAGGAGGCGGGCCATATCGGCCATGGCGCTGTGCTGCACGGCTGCCAAATCGGGCGCAACGCCATGGTGGGCATGAATGCCGTGGTGATGGACGAGGCGCGGATCGGCGAGAACACGATCGTCGCCGCGATGGCCTTCGTGAAGGCGGGGGCCGAGATCCCGGCCGGAAGCCTGGTGGTCGGCTCGCCCGCCAAGGTCGTGCGGGCGCTGTCACCGCAGGAAATCGAATGGAAGCGGATGGGCACCGGCGTCTATCAGCAACTCGCGCATGAGGCCGGGCACAAGCTGAAACCGGCCGAGCCGCTTACAGCCCCCGAACCCGACCGTCGCCGCGCCGAGGCGCCGAAGTACGACCCATTGGTTCTTGAGCGCCGGAACTTCAGCGAACGGACTTGATCCCCTCGAGGATCAGGGTTGTCGCGACATCGGCATAATCCTCGCGGCTGATCCGGCCGCCGTCCTTGAACCACATATAGACCCAGTTCATCATGCCAAAGAGCGACATGGTCACCGGGGTCAGAAGCGGACGCTCCTTGTCGTTCAGGCTGGGGTTGATCTGGTCGAGCACGACCGAGAAGCGACGAACGATGCGCCGTTCCAACCCGAGGATCTCGGACTTCTGCGCGTCCGACAGGGCTGAAGAGGCATTGAGCTGCACCTTGTGCTGGTTGTCCGCGCCCCGGTAATTTTCGAGCACCGCGCCGACGAGGCGGCGCAGGCGTTGGTCGGGAGCCAGCTCGGGATCGTCGGCGGCCTCGACCGCCGCGTCCAACTCGTCAAGATGGGTGATGATGATCGCGAAGATCAGCGCATCCTTACTGGGGTAGTAGTGGTAAAGCAGCGCCTTGGAGACCTGCGCGTGGCTAGCGACCAGGGACATGGAGGCCTTCTCCATGCCCTGCTCGGCAAAAACCTGCGCAGCATTGTCCAGAATGGCGCGCTGCTTTTCCTCGAAGTCCTGTGCTCGCGTCCGAGCCATAGTATCACTTTCCGTGTCTGTCTGTGGCTCTTTGCAGCCGTTTGCGGCCGCAAAGAGCCTTTTTTCCTGCTTTAGCGACTGTGGGCGCGCCTGTCACGCCCACGTGGCGTCGCAGCCTTATTCTTTGGGCCGATTGTCGATCACGCGCTTGGCCTTGCCCTCGGAACGGGCAATGCTGGCCGGATCGCGCACTTCGATCCGCGTCGAGACGCCGACCACCGACTTGATGTGATGCGCCAGCTCCTTGGCCGAGGCGGCGCGGGCGCTTTCGTCGGTGTGATCGGTGGCGCATTCCACGAGGACGGTCATGTTGTCCATGCGGCCCGAACGCGACAGCTCGATCTGGAAATGCGGGGCGAGGCCGCGGCACTTCAGGATCTGCTCTTCGATCTGGGTCGGGAAAACGTTGACGCCACGCAGGATGATCATGTCGTCCGAGCGCCCGGTGATCTTCTCGATCCGGCGCATCGAGCGCGCGGTGCCCGGCAGAAGGCGCGTCAGGTCGCGGGTGCGGTAGCGCACCATCGGCAGGCCTTCCTTGGTCAGCGTGGTGAAGACCAGTTCGCCCATCTGGCCGTCGGGCAGAACCTCGCCGGTGACCGGGTCGATGATCTCGGGGTAGAAGTGGTCTTCCCAGATATGCAGCCCGTCCTTGGTCTCGACGCATTCCTGCGCGACACCGGGGCCCATGACCTCGGAGAGGCCGTAGATGTCGACCGCGTGCATGTCGAAGGCCTGCTCGATTTCCTCGCGCATCGAATTGGTCCAGGGCTCGGCGCCGAAGATGCCGACCTTGAGCGAGGACTCGCGCGGGTCGAAGCCCTGGCGGCGGAACTCGTCGAGGATCGAAAGCATGTAGCTGGGCGTCACCATGATGATCGACGGCTTGAAGTCATGGATGAGCGTCACCTGCCGCTCGGTCATGCCGCCCGAGATCGGAACAACGGTGCAGCCGAGGCGCTCGGCGCCGTAATGCGCGCCGAGGCCGCCGGTGAACAGGCCATAGCCATAGGCGTTGTGGAGGATGTCGCCGGGGCGTCCGCCCGCCGCGCGGATCGAGCGCGCGATCAGGTTCGCCCAGTGGTCGATATCGGCCGCGGTATAGCCCACGACCGTCGGCTTGCCCGTCGTGCCCGACGAGCCGTGGATACGCACCAGCTTGGACTGCGGCACCGCGAACATCCCGAAGGGGTAGGTGTCGCGCAGGTCCTGCTTGTAGGTGAAGGGGAACTTGGCGATGTCGGCCAGCGACTTCAGCTCCTCGGGGTGCACGTCATGCTCGATGAAGCGCTTGCGATAGAAGGGCGAGTTCTCATAGGCGTGGCGCAGCGAGCGCTTCATGCGATGGAACTGAAGCGCTTCGATCTCATCGCGCGAGGCGGTTTCGATCGGGTCTAGGTCTTGCTTGCGAGGGGTCAAGTCTTCCATGGTTTCCTCCCTTGGAGATTCGGTTCCGGTCAGACCGGCAAATGGGTGCCTTTGACGGTGCGCGAATGGCCGCGGAACGTGACCACATGCTCGCCGTGCTGGTTGGTTAGCTGGATGTCGTAAATCCCCGAGCGGCCGCGGCGCGAAACCTCGCGCGCGGTGGCTGTCAGCGTGTCGCCGATCCGGCCGGGGACCAGATAGGTGATCGAGCAATGCTGCGCGACGGTGATCTGGTTGTAGCTGTTGCAGGCAAAGGCGAAGGCGCTGTCGGCCAGCGTGAACAGGTAGCCACCATGGCAATTGCCATGACCGTTCGACATGGCCTCGGTGATGGTCATCACCAGCGTGGCCTCGCCCGGCGCGACATGTGTCAACTCCATGCCAAGGCGCTGGCTGGCGCTGTCATTGTCCCACATCGCCTTTGCCGAGGCTTCGGCCAGTTCCTGCGGGGTCATCTCATGCACTGGTTTCATCATCGCCCTTACTGTCCCTTGAACGCCGGTTTGCGCTTCTCGAGGAAGGCGGTGACGCCCTCGGCGTAATCCGCGCTGCGCCCGGCAAGCTGCTGACAGTCGCGCTCCATATCCAGTTGCGCGTCAAGGCTGTTCGTCGCGGCAGCCTGAATCAGGCGTTTGGTCAGGCCAAGGCCGAGCGTCGGCCCGGCCGCCAGCGAACGTGCCAGCGATTCGGCCTGGGCCATGAGGTCTGCATCCTCGACAGCCTTCCAGATCAGCCCCCAGTCGGCGGCCTGCTCGGCCATCAGCGGCTCTGCGGTCAGCGCGAGCGCCTTGGCGCGCGGCTCGCCCAGGATGCGCGCAAGGCTCCAGGTGCCGCCGGCGTCGGGAACAAGGCCGATCTTGGCGAAGGCCTGGATGAACTTGGCCGATTTCGCGGCAAGGACGATGTCACAGGCGAAGGCCACGTTCGCGCCCGCCCCGGCGGCCACGCCGTTGACTGCGCAGACGATCGGCTTTTCCAGCGCGCGGATCAGGCGAAGTGTCGGATTGTAGAAGGTTTCCAGCGTGCGCCCGAGGTCCGGGGCAGGGCCGCCCTTGCGCGGGTCGCGGTCGCCCAGATCCTGCCCGGCACAAAAGCCGCGCCCCGATCCGGTCAGCAGAACGGCGCGCACCTGCGCATCGTCATGAGCGCGTTGAAAGCCCGCGCGCAATGCCAGATGCATCTCTTCGTTGAACGAGTTCAGCTTGTCGGGGCGGTTCAGCGTAAGCGTAAGCACGCCATCGGCGAATGCCGAGACTACAGTATCCGAGCCAGTCATCTTTCTCTCCCTCACCGCCTCAATTTCGGCGGCTCTCGAAGATTCTTGTTGCATAGACCGACCGGCCGGTCAATGATAAAGCCATGCCGGAGAGGAGACCGGTAAGGGGAGAGGGACGATGGCCGATTTGTTCGAACGTCATCAGGCGCTGCTGGAGCGTGCTGTCAAAGCGTTGCATGAGCGCGAATTCTGGGCGCCGTTCCCTGAAATCCCGAGCGGAAAGATCTATGGTGAAACCGCGCGGGCCGAGGGCGACGCCGCTTATACGGCGCTGCTCGGTCAGGCCTTCGATTTACCCGGTCACCCCAAATCGCGCCGTCTGGGCGCCGAGGTCTCGCCCTTCGGGCCGGATCTGGGAATCACCTATCCGGCGGCCGATGCCGCCACGCTGATTGCCGCCGCCAAAGCCGCAGCGCCCGCACTTGCCGCAGCCTCGCCGCGCCAGCGGGTGGGGGTTTGCCTTGAGATTCTGACGCGGCTTAATCGCATCAGCTTCCTTCTCGCCAACGCCACGATGCACACGACCGGGCAGGCCTTTGCCATGGCCTTCCAGGCCGGTGGTCCCCATGCGCAGGATCGCGGGCTTGAGGCCGTCGCGATGGCCTGGGACGAGATGACCCGATTCGCCACCAGCGCGCGTTGGGAGAAGCCGCAGGGCAAGGCCGCGCCGATCGTGCTGGAAAAGCACTGGACACTGGTGCCCGCCGGAGTCGCACTGACGATCGGATGCAACACCTTCCCGACCTGGAACAGCTATCCGGGCATCTTCGCAAGCCTCGCGACTGGCAATCCGGTTATCGTCAAACCGCACCCGGCGGCGATCCTGCCGCTGGCGATCACCGTTCAGATCGCGCGCGCCGCTCTCGCGGAGGCCGGTCTGCCCGCCGATGCCGTGCTGCTGGCCGTCGATGAGCGGGGCGCCGAGATCACCACGCAGCTAGCGACCGATCCGGCAGTGAAGCTGATCGACTACACCGGTTCGAACGCCTTCGGGTCCTGGCTGCGCGCCAATGCGACTCAGGCGCAGGTCTTCACCGAAGAGGCCGGGGTGAACACCATTACCATCGGCGGCACCGACGATTTCGCGGGCATGTGCGCGAACCTTGCGTTTTCGCTCGCGCTCTACTCGGGGCAGATGTGCACGGCGCCGCAGAACATCTACGTCCCGCAAACCGGAATCGAGACTGATCAGGGCCACAAGAGCTTTGACGAGGTTGCCGAAGGAATCGCTGCTGCCATCGACGCGCTCCTGGCCGATCCGGCCCGCGCGGCAGGCGTGTGCGGCGCCATCGCCAACCCCGCCACGCAGGATCGCCTGCAACAGGCGCGCGGTTTTGGCCGGGTGATCCGCGACACCGCCGCCGCAGGCGAGGGCCGCACCGGCTCGCCGCTGCTGCTTGCCGTGACCTCGGAGGATCCGGTGGCCGAGGCAGAGTGCTTCGGACCGATCACCTTCCTTGTCGCCACGCGTGACGCCGATGAAGGGATCGCGCTGGCCTCGGGGCTCGCTGCACAGAAGGGCGCGATCACCGCCGCGCTTTACGACACCGACGAGGCCCGGATCAATCGCGCGATCGCCGCGTTCGCGGGGGCGGGCGTCAACCTGTCGATCAACCTGACCGGCAACATCTACGTCAACCAGTCCGCCGCATTCAGCGACTTTCACGTCACCGGCGCGAACCCCGCCGGGAATGCCAGCCTGACCGACACCGCCTTTGTCGCCACCCGTTTCCGCCGCGCCATGTGGCGCCGCCCGGTGGCGCACTGACTTACCCTTTAACCTTTCTCTGGGAGGAGAGAAGAATGACGAAGACCCTGACGACGACTGCACTTGGCCTGCTGGCCGTGCTTGGCCTGACCGGCACTGCCGTGGCCGACATCAAGATCGGCGCGAGCATCGCCGCTACCGGCCCGGCCGCCTTCCTGGGCGATCCCGAGGCGAAGACCCTCGAAATGCTCGTGGAAGAGCTGAACGCTGCGGGCGGCATCAACGGCGAGAAGGTCGAACTGGTGCTCTACGATGACGGCGGCGACCCGAACAAGGCGCGCACCTTCGCAACCCGCCTTGTCGAGGATGACGAGGTTTCCGCGATCATCGGCGGCAGCACCACCGGCACCACCATGTCGATCCTGTCGGTCGCCGAGGATGCCGAGGTGCCCTTCATCTCGCTCGCCGGTGCCATCGACATCATCGACCCGGTCAAGCCCTATACCTTCAAGACCCCGCACACCGACCGGATGGCCTGCCAGAAGATCTTCGAAGACATCCAGAAGCGCGGCCTGACCAAGGTTGGCATGATCTCGGGCACGGACGGCTTCGGCGCCTCGATGCAGGCCCAGTGCAAGGCGGTCGTGGCCGATTACGGCATCGAGATCGTTGCCGACGAGACCTACGATCCGAAAGACGCTGACATGACGGCGCAGCTGACCAAGATCAAGAACACCGAGGGCGTTCAGGCGCTGGTCAACCCCGGCTTCGGTCAGGGTCCGTCGATCGTGACGCGCAACTACAAACAACTCGCGCTCGACCTGCCGTTCTACCAGTCGCATGGCGTGGCTTCGGACGGGTTCATCGCGCTCGCGGGCGCTGACGCGGCCGAGGGCGTCCGCCTGCCGGGCACCGCACTTCTGGTGGCTGACCTGCTGGCCGATGACGATGCGCAAAAGCCCGCCGTCACCGCCTACAAGGCCGCTTTCGAGGCCAAGACCGGCGCGGCAGTCAGCACTTTCGGCGGCTACGCCAATGACGCGTTCCTGATCCTCGCGGATGCGCTGCGCCGCGCAGGGTCCTCGGAGCCGGGCGCGATCCGCGACGCGATCGAGGCGACCGCGGGTCTGGCTGGCACCACCGGTGTCTACACCTTCTCGGCGACCGACCACCTCGGCCTCGATCTGACGGCATTCCGCATGCTGGAGATCAAGGACGGCAAGTGGACGCTGGTCGAGTGATCCGCTGACGTTCGGCCCCTGTCGCCTTGGCGGCAGGGGCTGCGCGGCCCACCGGCCGCCAAGACTCGCATTCCGAGCCGGAGAACACCATGTCGGAACTACTGCAATTCCTCTTCTCGGGGATAACCGTTGGCGCAGTCTATGCGCTGGTCGCCCTTGGTTTCACGATCATCTATAACGCCTCGGACGTGGTGAACTTCGCCCAGGGCGAGTTTGTCATGCTGGGCGGCATGATCACCTGGTTTGCCCATGCGCAGGGCCTGCCGCTGCCGCTGGCCGCGCTGATCGCGATTGCCGCGACGGCGGCGCTTGGCGTGGCGATGAACAAGCTGATGATCGAGCCCGCGCGCGGCGCGCCTGTGGTCTCGCTGATCATCATCACCATCGGCGCCTCGATCTTCATTCAGGGCGCGGCGCAGCTGGTGTTCGACAAGCAGATCCACAGCTTCCCGGCGTTTTCCGGTGACGATCCGATCGGCATCGGCGGCGCGACGATCCTGCCGCAAAGCCTGTGGGTGATCGGCGGTGCGCTGGTGGTGTTCCTGGCGCTGTGGCTGTTCTTCACCCGCACGCTGTTAGGCCGCGCTGTTCTGGCGACATCGAACAACCGCCTTGCCGCGCAGCTTGTGGGCATCAACACGAATTTCGTCATGACGCTGTCCTTCGCGCTTTCGGCGGCGATCGGTGCACTGGCGGGCGTTCTGGCCACGCCGATCACGCTGACGGCCTATAGCGTCGGCATCGGCTTCGCGCTCAAGGGTTTTGCGGGCGCAATGCTGGGCGGCATGGGCAACCCCAAGGGCGCGCTGGTCGGCGGCTTCCTCATCGGTCTCTTTGAGGCGATGACTGCGGGCTATCTGTCCTCGCAATACAAGGATGCGGCGGCCTTCATCGTGATCCTCGCCGTGCTGTTCTTCATGCCTCAGGGCCTCTTTGGTCGCAAATCGACGGATCGGGTGTGACGCCATGAGACTGACTCCGAAATCCGCAACCCTCATCGTGCTGGCGCTTCTGGTTGCCATCACACCCTTCTTCTTCCCCTCGGGGTACTACTACCGCGTCGGCGCGCTGCTGTTCGTCAACGGCATCGCCGTCACCGGTATCGTGATCCTGACCGGCTATGCGGGCCAGATCAGCCTGGGCCATGCCGGCTTTGCCGGGATCGGCGCCTATGCCTGCGCGCTGGCCCCGGTGCACTGGGGCCTGCACCCGGCGCTGGCGGCCGTTCTGGGTGCCGCGATCTCGGCGGTGCTGGCCTATCTGGTCGGTCGGCCGATCCTGCGCCTCAAGGGCTATTACCTTGGCGTCGCGACGCTTGGCTTTGGCATCCTCGTGTCGATGGTCCTCAATAACGAGCGCCAGCTGACCCGCGGCCCCGACGGTATCGAAGTGGCCGACCTGGGCCTGCGCGAGGTGCTCAAAGGCTGGGGGCTGAACCTGACCAATGGCGAGTTCTGGTATTTCTTCTGCGGCCTGTGCCTGATCATCGGTGCCTGGCTGGCACTGAACCTGCACAACAGCCCCACCGGCCGCGCTCTGCGCGCGCTGCATGGATCCGAGGTCGCGGCGCGCACCGTCGGCGTCGATGTAGCTCGCTTCAAGTTGCAGGCCTTCGTCATCTCGGCGGTCTATGCCTCTGTGGCGGGGTCGCTGCTGGCACTGCAAAACAAGTTCATCACCCCCGACGTCGCTGGCTTCATGCACTCGGTCGAGATGGTCACCATGGCCGTTCTGGGCGGTGTGGGCTCGGTTCTGGGCGCGATCTTCGGTGCGGGCATCCTGACGCTTCTGCCGCAGGTCCTGACCGTCTTCGCCGAGTATGAGCAGATGGTCCTCGGCCTTGTGATGTTGCTGGTGATGATCTTCCTGCGCGAGGGCCTGCTGCCCTCGATCCTCAAGAAATTCTGGGGGAAAGACGAATGAGCGATCTGCTTTCGATCGAAGGTCTCGGCATCAGCTTTGGCGGCCTCAAGGCCGTGAACGATGTCAGCTTCCGCGTCCGCCCCGGCGAGATCGTCTCGGTGATCGGGCCGAACGGTGCGGGCAAAACCACGCTGTTCAACATGATCTCGGGGGTCTACCTGCCCGGCGCGGGACGTGTGATGCTGGATGGTGCGGATGTCACCGGGATGGAGCCGCATCTTCTGGCCCGTCGCGGTATGAGCCGGACGTTCCAGAACCTGCAAATCTTCCAGTCGATGACGGTGCTCGAAAACGTCATCACCGGGTATCACCTTCAGGAAAAGGGGCCGGTGGTCGCCGATATCCTTGGGCTGCCCTCGTCGCGCCGCCGTGCGCGCAAGGCGATGGCCGGGGCGCGCGAACTGCTGGAGCGTGTCGGACTGACGCGCGCGGCTGAGCGTGAGGCGGGCAACCTGTCCTATGGCTCGCTCAAGCGGCTTGAGATCGCGCGGGCGCTGGCGCTCGACCCGAAGGTGCTGCTGCTGGATGAACCCGCTGCGGGCTGTAACGCCGTCGAAACCGAGGAGATCGATCACCTGATCGCCGAGGTTGCGGCCTCGGGCGTGGCGATCCTGCTGGTCGAGCATGACATGAAGATGGTCATGCGGATCTCCAATCATATCGTGGTGCTGGATCACGGCGAGAAGATCGCCGAGGGCGACCCGGCCACGGTCAGTCAAAACCCGGCGGTCATCGCCGCCTATCTGGGGGCCGAAAATGCTCACGGTTGAGGGATTGCGTTCGCGCTACGGGCGCATCGAGGTGCTGCACGGGATCGACCTGCATGTCGACTCGGGCGAGATTGTCACGGTGGTGGGCGCCAATGGCGCGGGCAAGACGACGCTGCTGCGCTGCCTGTCGGGCGTGCAGCCGGTGACCGGCGGCTCGATCACCTTCCGCGGCGAGTTGCTGGTGCCGGTGCCGGCCTACAAGCGCCTGCGCCGCGGGCTGGCGCAATCGCCCGAGGGGCGGCAGATCTTCACCAATCTTTCGGTCGAGGAAAACCTGCGCCTCGGCGCCTTCCTGTTCAATGACGAACGGGTCGAGAAGGACATGGACGACGCCTTCCAGATGTTCCCGATCCTGAAGGAAAAGCGCAACCTCGCGGCCGGCGGGCTTTCGGGCGGACAGCAGCAGATGCTGGCCATGGCGCGGGCGCTGATGGGGCGGCCGTCCTGCCTTCTGCTCGACGAGCCCTCGATGGGTCTGGCGCCGATCATCGTCAGCCAGATCTTCGACGTCGTGAAGGGCCTCAAGGCGCTGAACGTGACCGTCCTTCTGGTCGAGCAGAACGCTTTTGGCGCGCTCAAGATCGCCGATCGGGGCTATGTCATGGAGACCGGCCATATCACCATGAATGGCGCGGCCGAAGAACTGATCGCCGATCCGCGCATCCGCGAAGCTTATCTGGGAATCTGAGTATGTCCGTCGTCACCATCGCCCATGCCGGGGAAATCGCCACCGTCACCATCGACAACCCGCCCGTCAACGCGCTCTCGCAGGCGCTGCGGCAGGGGCTTTGGGATGCCGTGGCCACGCTTGACGCCGACCCTGCGGTAAAGGCGGTGGTGCTGATCTGCGCCGGGCGCACCTTCATCGCCGGGGCGGATGTGACCGAGTTCGGCAAGCCGCCGATGGAGCCGCATCTGCCCGATCTGGTTGCCCGGATCGAAGGGGCGCAAAAGCCCTGGATCGCGGCGATTCACGGCTCGGCCCTGGGTGGCGGTTTCGAGATCGCCATGGGCTGCCGCTTCCGCATCGCGCTGGAAGGGGCGTCGGTAGGCCTGCCCGAGGTCACGCTTGGGATCGTGCCGGGCGCTTCGGGCACGGTTCGCACGCCGCGCCTTGCAGGCGTGCAGGCGGCGGTGGATCTGGTCACCGGCGGTAAGCCGGTGAAAGCCGCTAAGGCCAAGACGCTCGGGCTGATCGACGCGGTCGTCAGCGGTGATTTGCAGGCCGCCGCGCTGGCCTTTGCGCGTGAGGCGCTTGAACAGCCTCTGCCGCTTCCGGTCTCGCAGCGCCCGATCGCGACGCCCGAGCCGGGCTTCTGGGAGGCGCAGCAGACCGCCATCGCCAAGCGCGCCCGGGGCGAGGCCGCGCCGCTGCGCGCGCTCGAGTGCCTGCGCAAGGCTGCCGAGGCGTCGTTCGACGTGGCCATGGCGCATGAACGCGCGACGTTCCTGGAACTGCGTGCCTCCGAGCAGGCGCAGGCCCTGCGCGCCGTCTTCTTCGCCGAGCGCGCGGCCCCGCGCCCCGCGCATCTGCGCGATGTCGAACCGGTCGCACTGCGCAAGGTGGGCGTGATCGGTGGCGGCACGATGGGCGCGGGCATCGCCGCCGCCCTGCGCGACGCAGGCCTTCCCGTGACCCTGATCGAGCGCGACGCCGAAGCGCTGGCACGTGGCCTTGGTAATCTGAAGACCATTTTCGACGGTGGCGTGAAGCGCGGCAAGCTGTCCGAGTCGCAGGCAGCCGAGCGCCTTGCTGGTGTAACGGGCGCAACCGATTACGCCGCCCTTGCCGATGCCGATCTGGTCATCGAGGCGGTCTTTGAAGAGATCGGCGTCAAGCGCGCGGTCTTTACTGAACTCGCGCGCCACTGCCGGGACGATGCGATCATGGCGACGAATACCTCCTATCTCGATCCGCGCGCCATTGCCGAGGGCCTGCCCAATCCCGCGCGCTTCATCGGGCTGCATTTCTTCAGCCCGGCGAATGTCATGAAACTGCTGGAAATCGTGCCGACGGCAGAGACCTCGGCGCAGACGCTGGCCACGGGGTTCGCGCTCGGGCGGGCGCTGAACAAGATCCCGGTGCAAGCGGGGATCTGCGAGGGCTTCATCGGCAACCGCATCCTGAAACGCTATCGTGCTGCGGCCGAGGGGCTGCTTCGCAAGGGCGTCGCCATCCCCGAGATTGACGCGGCGATGCGCGGCTACGGTTTCGCGATGGGGCCGTTCGAGGCGCAGGATCTGGGCGGTTTGGATATCGCCTTCCTTCAGCGCGAGGGCGCGCGCGCGGCAGGGCAGGCGGTGCCCGAGGCGCTGGCCGACATCCTCGTGCGCGCGGGCCGCAAGGGCCAGAAGACCGGCGGTGGCTGGTATGACTATGCGCCCGGTGAGCGCGCTCCGCGTTCCTCGATCACGGTCGCGGAGCTTCTGGCACCGCATGTCACCGAGTTCGTTTCGATGACCCGCGAAGAGATCGCCGCAGACCTGGTGGGCCAGATGGCCGCCGAGGGGCAGGCGATCCTTGACGAGGGGATCGCCCGCAGCCCCTCGGATATCGATCTGGTCGAGATCCACGGCTACGGCTTCCCGCGCTGGCGCGGCGGTCCGATGTTCGCGGCGCAGGGCCGGAGCTGACGGCGCAGTCTGCGCACACATTTCGGTGACCGGTGCGGCGCTTGGGCGCCGTGCCGATTTTCGCCCTTGCGAAAGGGGGCGAAAAAATCTACCGCCGCAAGCAATTCTATCCTGTGTCAGGCATTTTCGGCGACTGCGTCGTGACGGTCCGAACCCGAGGACCGGGCGGGGTGCCGGGATTGGCTGGCCGACACAACGGAAAGTCGATCGTCGTGACCCTGCGCTCTTTGCTCGTCCTGTCCCTGCTGCCCCTGCTTGCTGCCTGCGGCGGCACCGGCGACATGCAGCTTTACCCCGTTCAGGGGCCGATCGCGAACGAAGATCCGGCCAGCCTGATCCCGATCACGCTCAAGGCCGATACCGAAACCTCGGGGATCGTCTCGTTCCGTCTGCCCAAGCCGAACAAGTCCAAATGCCAGGGCACCTGGAGTTCGGTCGCGCCGAAGGTGCGCACCCAAGAGCGTGGCCTGTCGCTGACACTGCGCGACACTGGCGGCAAGTATAAGAACTCGACCGAGGATCTGGGCGGCGTGAACTCGGGCGAGATCTATGCGGTGTGCAGTGACGGCAACCGCCTGCAGGGCACGTTCATTTCGGGATCGGGTACGCAAAGCGGGACGGGCACGGTCACCGACTCGCTTGGGAATGTCTACAAGCTGCTCTACTGAGTCGCCTAATTCCGGGATTCGCGCGTTGACATGGGCGCGCGGGGCTGTATAAGCCCGCCATCCCGGTAGCCGAGGCTGCCGGGTCATTCATTGGTGTTGGTGGACCCCGCAAGGGGAAACCTGTCGCCCAAGGCTCGGATGGGGTCGCGGGAAAGGACAACGCCCTTCGCTACTTTATGAAGGAGATCAGCCGTGACCAAACGCACGTCTGCCAAGTACAAAATCGACCGCCGCATGGGCGAGAACATCTGGGGCCGCGCCAAGTCGCCGCTGAACAAGCGCGAATACGGCCCGGGCCAGCACGGTCAGCGCCGCAAGGGCAAGCTGTCGGACTTCGGTACCCAGCTGCGCGCCAAGCAGAAGCTGAAAGGCTACTACGGCGACCTGACCGAGAAGCAATTCCGCCGCATCTACGCCGAAGCCGAGCGTGTGAAGGGCGACACCGGTGAAAACCTGGTCGGCCTGCTCGAGCGTCGCCTCGATGCCGTCATCTACCGCGCCAAGTTCGTTCCGACCGTCTTCGCGGCGCGTCAGTTCGTGAACCACGGCCACGTCACCGTCAACGGCAAGCGCGTGAACATCGCGTCGTACCGCGTCAAGGAAGGCGACGTTGTCGCCATTCGTGACCGCTCGAAGCAGCTCGCCATCGTCCTCGAAGCCGTCCAGTCGGCCGAGCGCGACGTGCCGGACTACCTCGAAGTCGACCACAACAAGATGACCGCGACCTTCGTGCGCACCCCGGCCCTGTCGGACGTGCCCTATCCGGTCGTGATGGAACCGAACCTGGTCGTCGAATTCTACGCGAAGAACTGATCCTTCAGTTCAGCCAGATCTTCGAAAGGGCCGGGTTATCCCGGCCCTTTTTCGTTTCCGTCGGGGGAAGATGCTGCTGGCTTTGTCCCCCGCCGCCCGCTAGAAAGCGCGCGGAGTCTTGAGGGAAGTGTCATGAACGATCATATCCGTCCGCAGCCCGGCATCATGGAGATTGCACTCTATGAGGGCGGGCAGTCGCATGTGGCGGGCGTGACCGATGCGGTCAAGCTGAGCTCGAACGAAAACCCGTTTGGCCCGTCGGACAAGGCAAAAGAGGCGTTCACGCGCGCGGCGCACAAGTTGCACCGCTATCCCTCGACCGATCATGCCAGCCTGCGTCAGGCCATCGGCGACGTGCACGGGCTTGATCCGGCGCGCATCATCTGCGGCGTCGGCTCGGACGAGATCATTCACTTCCTCTGCCAGGCCTATGCCGGCCCGAAAGACGAGGTCGTGTTCACCGAGCACGGCTTCCTGATGTATCGCATCTATACCCATGCCGCCGGGGCGACCCCCGTCTGCGTGCCCGAGCGCGAGCGCACCACCGATGTGGATGCGATCCTGAAGGCCTGCAACAAGCGCACCAAGCTCGTGTTCATCGCCAACCCGAACAACCCGACCGGCACGATGATCGGTCTGGCCGAGCTGGAGCGTCTGGCCGCCGGGCTGCCCAAACAGGCGATGCTGGTGATCGACGGCGCCTATGCGGAATATGTCGAGGGCTATGACGGCGGCGCGGATCTTGCCACGCGCCTGCCCAATGTCTTCATGACGCGCACCTTCTCGAAGATCTACGGTCTGGGCGGGCTGAGAATTGGTTGGGGCTATGGCCCCAAGGCCATCATCGACGTGCTCAACCGCGTGCGCGGGCCGTTCAACCTTTCGACCGCGCAGATCGAGACCGCCGAGGCCGCCGTGCGCGACCAGGACTGGATCGTGCGCTGCCGCGATGACAACACCCGGCTGCGCGCCTGGCTGGCCGAGGCGCTGGCCGAGAAGGGCGTGCCCTCGGATACCTCGACGGCGAACTTCATCCTCGCGCGCTTCGGCTCCGAGGAGGAGGCGGCGGCCTGCGACGAGTTCCTGAAGAAAGACGGGCTGATCGTGCGGCGCGTGACCAGTTACGGCCTGCCGAACTGCCTGCGCATCACCGTGGGCGACGAGCCCTCGTGCCGCCGCGTGGCGCATATGATCGGCCAGTTCAAGGCGGGCGGGGTGGCATGACGGGCTACAATCGCGTCGCGCTGATCGGTCTGGGGCTTATCGCCTCGTCCATGGCCCATGCGATGCGGGCCCATGGGCTGGCGGGCGAGATCGTCGGTCATGCCAAATCACCCGAGACGCGGGCGACCGCAGTTGAGATCGGTCTGTGCGATCGGGTCTGCGAAACTGCGGCCGAGGCCGTGCGCGGAGCCGATCTCGTGGTGCTTTGCGTTCCGGTCGGTGCCATGGGCGCCATCGCGGCCGAGATCGCGCCGCATCTGGCCGTGGGCGCGACGATTACCGATGTGGGCTCGGTCAAGCAGGCAGTGGTTGAGGCCGTGGCCCCGCATCTGCCGCCGCATGTGAACTTCATCCCCGGCCACCCGCTGGCCGGGACCGAGCATTCCGGCCCGCGTTCGGGCTTTGCCTCGCTTTTCGTGAACCGCTGGTGGTTGCTGACCCCGCTTGAGGGCAACGATCCGGCAGCGGTGCAGCGGCTGCGCGACTTCCTGACCGGGCTTGGCGCCAATGTCGACGAGATGGATGTGCAGCGCCACGATCTGGTGCTGGCTGTCGTGTCGCATACGCCCCACCTGATCGCCTATACGATGGTGGGCGTGGCCGACCATCTGCGTCGCGTCACGCAGGACGAGGTCATCAAATACTCGGCCTCGGGCTTTCGGGATTTCACCCGGATCGCGGCATCGGACCCGACCATGTGGCGCGACGTCTTCCTGACCAACAAGGAAGCCACGCTCGATATCCTTGGCCGCTTCACCGAAGAGCTGTTCATGCTGCAACGCGCGATCCGGATGGAGGATGGCGCCTTCCTGCATGACTATTTCACCCGCACTCGGGCGATCCGTCGCGGGATCATCGAGGCGGGTCAGGATACCGCAGCACCGAACTTTGGTCGCGGCTTGCCTCCGTCGGACAAGGCCTGATGCGCGCGGCACTTGTGCTGGCCCTTGGCCTCGCGCTGGCTGCGGGGGGTGCTTGGGCCGATGCGCCCCAGACCTCGCCGCGCCCGCAGGGCTCCCCGCGGTCGGCGGCCATGCCTGCCCAGACCAATCCTGGTGTTGCGCTTCTGTCCTCGGCCCGTCCCATGGCAAAACCCGGCAAGCTGAAACTCGCCGCCATGTCGGGCGCGAGCGTTCCCGCCAAGGTCGGCAAGCCCGGCGCACGGGGGGCGGTCTGCGGTGTTCCGGGGATTACCGGCGTTTCGATCCCGCCGATCCCCAGCAAGGTGTCCGGCTGCGGGCTGGAGGATGGCGTGAAGGTCACCGCCGTCTCGGGTATTCCGCTGTCGATCCCCGCCACGGTCGATTGCGCCACGGCCAAGGCGCTGAAGACCTGGGTGGACAAGGGCATCGTTCCGGCGGTCGGCAATCGCGGCGGCGGTGTTGCGCGGCTTGAATTGGCGGGCAGCTATACCTGCCGGGCGCGCAACAACCAGGAGGGCTCGAAGATCTCCGAGCATGGGCGCGGGCGCGCGATCGACCTTAGGGGGATCCGGCTGGCGAATGGCAAGGTCATCACGGTGCTCGATGGCTGGAAATCCGAGGCCAAGCTGCTCCGGGCGGTGCATGAATCCGCCTGCGGGACGTTTGGCACCGTGCTTGGCCCCAAGTCGGATCGCTTCCACCAGGACCATATCCACGTCGATACGGCCCGCCGTCAGAGCGGCGCCTACTGCCGCTGAAGCACAGGCGCTGAGCCAAGGGGCACCGGCCCGAGGCTAGCGCGGCCGTTCTGAAAGGCCAGCGGCACCTTCAGCACACCACCGTTGTTTTGCGCGATATAGCTGCCAAGCCCGGTCAGGGCGGGCTGCCTGCGCGCTTCGATCCAGCCCGCCGCCACGGCGATATCGAGCCAGTCGCGCCACTCGGCCGTGCTGATCTGGATCGTGCCCTCGGGCTGCCCGGAGGCGGTGATCTTCAGTGCGCCGCTGGCACTCAGCCCGCGTCCGGCCCAGTCGAGCGAGAGCGTCTGCAGGCCGATCTCCTCGATGCGCGGTGGGGCGGATTGCGTCGCTCCGGTAAGCGCCGCGTCGAGGCGCAGCGTGGCCTCCAGCGTCAGCGCGTCGATCTTGTCGGGCAGGGGCGCCCCAAGCGTGCGGGCCATGGTGCCGGGGGGCAGAGTGACATCGGTGATCCCGGCGGTGATCCGATAGGTCGCGGGCGCATCGGTCAGTTCCGCCACGGCGTCGATCCGGCCGGCGGCGAGTGTCGGTTCTGCGCTACCCTCGGGGCGCAGCGCGACATCGCGCAATTCGGCCTGCGCCCCGGTCAGCGGCAGATCCGGCGCAAGGCCAAGCCGTAAACTGCCAGTGCCAAGGCTGTTGCTCAGCATGAACTGCTGGCCGCCAAGGGTCAGTTGACTATCGGGCGGTGTGTCCAGATGCAACTCCAGCGGACGCCAGCCGGGTGCCCAAAGCTGAACCGAGGGTGCGGACCAGTGCCACCCGGCCAGCGGATCGGCAAGCTCGGGCCGGGTCAGGTTCAGCGCGAACCGGGCCGGGAAACCGCCGGTTTGAAGCGCCTCGGCATCGCCGCGCCCCTCGGCCCGCGCGCCCTCAAGCGCCATCGCCGCGCCGCGTTGAAGCAGGGCCGTTCCCGCCATCCAGTAGCCCGAATATAGCCCCGCGACGGCAAGGCCTGCCCAGATCAGCCGCATCCGCACCTCTTTCCATCGACGCCTGACAGATGTATCCCCGGGGCGGCAGGAGGACCAGCGCGATGACCAAAACGTTATGGATCTTTGGCTACGGCTCGCTGATCTGGGATCCGGGCTTTGCCCCGGCCGAGGTGCGACGCGCCTGGCTGCGGGGCTGGCATCGCTCGTTCTGCATGCGCTCGATCCATTTCCGCGGCACGCCCGAAGCTCCGGGCTTGGTGCTGGCGCTGGACGCAAGCCCCGATGCCGTCTGCGCGGGTCTGGCGTTTCGCGTGGCCGAACCCGAGGCAGACGAGGTTCTGGCCTGCCTGCGTGCGCGCGAACTGGTCTCGGACGCTTATCTTGAGCACCAGTTACCCGTGACCTGCGAAGAGGGTGAGACGTTCGAGGCGATCACCTATGTGATCGACCGCGAGGGGCCGCAATATTGTGCGCTCGACCTTGAGGAACAGGCGCGCATCATCGCCCATGCCATCGGCGGGCGGGGGCCGAACCGCGACTATCTGTTCAACACCGCCGCCCATCTGACCGAGCTTGGGCTGGCCGATCCCGACCTCGACTGGCTGTCCGCGCGGGTCCGTGAGCTGACCCGATAGGGCTTGGCAGTGCCGCCAAGCCCGCCTATCCTCGCGCAAACAATAGCCAACGAGGCAGTGTATGCGCGGCACCATCCGGCTCGATCCGCAGTTCTCGCAACCGGTCCGACAGATCACCCTGATGGTGATCGTGCTGGTTCTGGTCGTGGCGGGAGGGTGGCTTGCCTATAGCCGCATTCTGCCGATCTTCATCGCGAACCCCTGGCTGAACGGGCTGATCCTGACCGTATTCGTGCTGGGCGTCCTGGCCTGTTTCTGGCAGGTGGCCGAACTGGTCAAGGCCGTCAGCTGGATCGAGAGTTTCGCGGCCGACCGGCCGGGCCGTCCGGCCTATCGCGCGCCGCGGATGCTCGCGCCGCTGGCCGCGTTGCTTGGCGCGCGTGGCGGCTCGCGCTCGATTGCTACCTCGGCGGCACGTTCGATCCTCGAGTCGGTCGAGACCCGGATCGACGAGGCGCGCGATATTACGCGCTACCTCTCCAACCTGCTGATCTTCCTTGGCCTTCTGGGCACGTTCTACGGTCTTGCAACGACCGTTCCAGCCGTGGTCGAGACGATCCGCGCTCTGGCCCCGCAAGAGGGCGAAAGCAGCATCGAGGTCTTTGAGAAGCTGATGACCGGGCTTGAGGCGCAGCTTGGCGGCATGGGCACGGCGTTCTCCTCCTCGCTTCTGGGCCTTGCGGGCTCGCTGGTGGTTGGGTTGCTTGAGCTTTTCGTGACCCATGGCCAGAACCGGTTCTACCGTGAGCTGGAAGAGTGGATCTCCTCGATCACGCGGCTTTCCTTCGCGGCGGCCGAGGGCGATGGCGAGGCTTCGGCGGTGGCCGAGATCCTCGATCACATGTCCGAGCAGATGTCTGTGTTGCAGTCGATCTTCGCGCAATCCGATGCCGGGCGCGCCGAGGTCGATCGCCGCCTGGGTGAAATGACGGGCGCGGTCGCCTATCTGGCCGACCGCATGGGCAATGAGATTGATGCGCGCACCGAACAGGGCCGCGCGCTCAACCGCATGGCCGAGGGGCAGGAACGCCTGACCCAGGCGCTGGAGCGGCTGGCGCATCAGGCCGAAACCGATGAGACCGCCGAGATCGCGGCGGAAACGCGGATGCGGTTGCGCTCGATCGACCTGCAAATGCTGCGGCTTCTTGAAGAGGTCTCGGCGGGGCGGCAGGAAAGCATGGCCGAGTTGCGCAACGATTTCGCGGCGCTGACGCGGGCGATCCTGCACAATACCCGCAATCGGGAGGCCTAAGCGATGGCGCTCGCCCGCCGCAACGGCCAGAAGTTCTCGGCAGCGATCTGGCCCGGATTCGTCGATGCGATGACCGCGCTGCTGTTGGTGCTGATGTTCGTGCTGACCATCTTCATGGTCGTGCAATCGGTCTTGCGCGATACGCTCAACACCAAGGAGAGTGAGCTTTCTGCCCTGTCGGTGCAGGTCGCAGGCCTCGCGCGTGCGCTTGCGCTGGAGGAAGAGCGCACCGCGCAGTTGACCGGCGATCTGGATACGGCGCGGGAAAAGGCCGATGCGCAAACTGCGCTGATCGCCACGCTCAGCGCACGGATCGAGACGCGCGAGGCCGAACTGGCCGAGGCCGGTCAGAAGATCACCGCGTTTGAGGCGCAGGTGGCCTCGCTCCTGTCGCAGCGCGACGCCGCGCGGGCAGATGCCGATGCGCGCGCCGAGGAACTGCGCCTTGATCGCGCGACCATCGAGGAGCTGCGCGGCAAGCTGAAAGCCTCCGGCGATGAGCTGGCGGCCATGACCCTCTCGCTGGAGGCGGCGCGCCAGAATGCCGAGGAGACGTTGACCCTTCTTGCGGCAGCCGAGGCTGCGAAGAAGGATTTGCAGACGCAGTTGGAGACACGCCTGAGCGATGCCGAGAAAGAGGCCGCATTGCGGGCCGTGGCCGAGCAGGCGCTGGCAAGCGAGAAGGAAATCTCGGGCGAGGCCGCGCGCAAAGTGGCCCTGCTGAACGAGCAGATTGCGGCCCTGCGTGGGCAGCTCTCCGAGTTGCAGGGCATTCTGGATGCCGCGCAGGAGCGAGATGCCGAGGCGCAGGTGCAGGTCGAGACGCTTGGGCAGCAGCTGAATGCGGCACTGGCGCAGGTGGCGGCTGAGCAGAAGCGCCGTGCGCAGCTTGAGGAAGAGGCGCGCAAGAAGGCCGAGGCCGAGGCGGCGGATCTGGCCAAGTATCGCTCGGAGTTCTTCGGGCGGATGTCCGAACTGCTGGCCGGGCGCGAGGGTGTGCGCGTGGTGGGCGACCGTTTCGTGTTTTCGTCCGAGGTGCTGTTCCAGCCGGGGGCCGCCGATCTGGCGCCTGAGGGCAAGGCGCAGATCGCGCGCGTGGCCGAGACCTTCACCGAGTTGGCCGACAAGATCCCGCCGCAGATCGACTGGATCCTGCGGGTCGACGGTCATACCGACAATGTGCCCCTGCTGGGGACCGGCGCGTTCCGCGATAACTGGGAGTTAAGCCAGGCGCGCGCGCTTTCGGTGGTGCGTTACATGATCGACGATCTGGGCTTCCCGCCCTATCGGCTGGCCGCGACCGGGTTTGGCGAGTTCCGCCCCGTGGCCGAGGGCGACAGCCCCGAGGCGCGGGCCGCGAACCGCCGCATCGAGCTGAAGCTGACCGAGCGCTGAGGGCGGCGGGGCAGGGGGCTGTCTGCCCCCTCTTTGCGCCTTTGGCGCAAATTCACCCCCGAGGATATTTTCGCCACGTTGAAGGTGGAAAAAGGAAAGGGCCCGGAGTTCCGGGCCCTTTTCGTTCGTTAAGGTGCGCCTTAGCCCGCCGGAAGCAGGCGTTGTTTGGGGCCCGAGATGCGGGGCTTGCTGGGCTCCTCGACGTCGAGCACGATGGCGTCATCCTTGACGCTGGCGCGCACCACGCCGCCCTTGGTGAGTTTGCCGAAGAGAAGCTCCTCGGCCAGCGGTTTCTTGATGTGCTCCTGGATCACGCGGCCAAGCGGGCGGGCGCCCATCTTGTCGTCGTAGCCTTTCTCGGCCAGCCAGTTGGCAGCTTCGGGGGTCAGTTCGATATGCACGTTGCGGTCGATCAGCTGCGCTTCGAGTTGCAGCACGAACTTGTCCACGACTTGCAGGATGACATCGCGCGAGAGGGGTGCGAAGTTCACCACCGCATCCAGGCGGTTGCGGAATTCGGGCGTGAAGGTGCGCTCGATCGCGGCGGTATCCTCGCCCTCGCGGCGTTCGCGGCCAAAGCCGATGGCGGCCTTGGCTTGCTCGGCCGCGCCGGCGTTCGAGGTCATGATCAGAATCACATTGCGGAAGTCTACCGTCCGGCCGTTATGGTCCGTGAGTTTGCCGTGGTCCATCACCTGGAGGAGGATGTTGTAGACATCCGGGTGCGCCTTTTCCATCTCGTCGAGCAGCAGCACGCAATGCGGGTGTTGATCGACGCCGTCGGTGAGCATCCCGCCCTGGTCGAAGCCGACATAGCCGGGAGGTGCGCCGATCAGGCGGGAGACCGCGTGTTTCTCCATGTATTCCGACATGTCGAAGCGCAGAAGTTCCACGCCGAGCGTGTCGGCCAGTTGCTTGGCGACCTCGGTCTTGCCGACGCCGGTGGGACCGGCAAACAGGTAGTTGCCGATCGGCTTTTCGGGTTCGCGCAGGCCCGCGCGGGCCAGTTTTATTGCCGACGCCAGCGTTTCGATCGCCTTGTCCTGACCGAAGACAACCCGCTTGAGCGTCTTTTCGAGATCGCGCAGCACCTCGGCATCGTCCTTCGAGACGTTCTTGGGCGGGATGCGCGCGATCTTGGCCACGACGGCCTCGATCTCCTTGGCGCCGAGCGTCTTGCGGCGCTTCGATTCTGGCAGCAGGTGCTGGGCCGCGCCTGCCTCGTCGATCACGTCGATGGCCTTGTCGGGCAGTTTGCGGTCATGGATGTAGCGCGCTGACAACTCCACCGCCGACTTGATCGCGTCATTGGTGTAGCGGATGTCGTGGTGCGTTTCGAAATAGGGCTTGAGGCCCATCAGAATCTTGATCGAGTCGCCGACCGAGGGTTCGTTCACGTCGATCTTCTGGAAACGGCGCGACAGCGCGCGGTCCTTCTCGAAATGCTGGCGGAACTCTTTGTAGGTGGTCGAGCCCATGCAGCGCATCTTGCCCCCGCCAAGCGCGGGCTTGAGCAGGTTCGAAGCATCCATCGCACCGCCCGAGGTGGCGCCTGCGCCGATCACGGTGTGGATCTCATCGATGAACAGGATCGCGTCGGGGTGGTCCTCGAGCTCCTTCACAACGGCCTTCAGACGCTCCTCGAAATCGCCGCGGTAGCGGGTGCCCGCCAGAAGCGCGCCCATGTCGAGCGAAAAGATCGTCGACTTCGCAAGGATGTCCGGGGTTTCGCCACGGGTGATCTTGAGCGCGAGGCCCTCGGCGATGGCGGTCTTGCCCACGCCCGGATCGCCCACCAGAAGCGGGTTGTTCTTGCGGCGGCGGCAGAGCACCTGAATGCAGCGCTCGACCTCTTCCTCGCGGCCGATCAGCGGGTCGATGTCGCCCTTGGCCGATTTTTCGTTGAGGTTGACGCAGTATTTCGCAAGCGCGGATTCCTTGGCCTCGCCCGCCTGGGTGGTTTCGGCCTTGTGCTCCTCTTCGGCGCCGGTCACGGGGCGGGCCTCGCCGAACTCGGGGTCTTTGGCCACGCCATGGGCGATGAAGTTGACCGCGTCGTAGCGCGTCATGTCCTGTTCTTGCAGGAAGAAGGCGGCGTTCGACTCGCGTTCCGCAAAGATCGCCACGAGCACGTTGGCCCCAGTGACCTCGGCGCGGCCCGAGCTTTGCACATGGATCGCGGCGCGCTGGATGACGCGCTGGAAGGCGGCGGTGGGCACGGCCTCGGAACCCTCGATCTCGGTGATCAGGGTCGAAAGGTCATCGTCGATGAACTCGGTCAGGGTTTCGCGCAATTCTTCCAGATCGACCCCGCAGGCGCGCATCACGCGGCTTGCGTCGGGCTCTTCGATCAGTGCCAGCAGCAGGTGTTCGAGGGTGGCGAGTTCATGCTTGCGCGCGTTGGCCAGCGCGAGCGCGCCATGGATGGCTTGTTCGAGCGTGTTCGAGAACGAAGGCATGTGGCGCTCCTTTCATAGCTGGCGGACCCGACACATCGCTGGCCCGTTATGTTTAGAGTTCGGTGGAATTGCGGCGGCTTCAAGGGCGGATTGCACAAAACTGCATCACAATTCATTCTGTGCGTCGAAAGTGACCATTTTGCACAATACCTAGCCGTGCCTTCGGGCTGGCTCACGTGACTTTGGGGTCATCGCCCATCAGCAACGAGAGCAGCAGGCTCATCACGTCACTGCGCCCGAGGATACCGACGAGGCGCGCGTTCTCGGTCACGGGGATCGCCTGTGCGCCGGGTTTGGCGAGGCGTGCCATCAGTTCGCCCACCGGGGTGGAAATGTCGACCGGGGCGGTTGTGGAGTCCATCAGGGCCGCTGCATCGGGCTCTGGCGGGGCCGAGCGCAGCCGGAAGGGACGGCGCAGCGTGGCTTGCTCGGCCTCAAGGCGTTGCAGGACGCGCCCCTGATCGACCATGCCGACATAGCGCCCCTCGCTGTCGGCGACGGGCAGGCTGCGCAGGTCCAGCATTTCCATCTTGCGCACGACCTCGGACATCGGGGCTTCGGGGCCGACCGAGACAGGGCGCGGGCTCATGAGCGATCCAGCCGAGGCAGATAGCAGGGTTTCGGTGACGCGCGTTCGGGCGGCGTTCAGCAGGCGTGCAAGATCGGCTGTGCCAAGGTTGGCGGATTGCTGAAACTCCAGCAACAGGCTGGCCAGATCGTCTTCGCTCAGGCGGGGCGTGCTGCGCGCGGCGGGTCCGGGGCGGGGCGGGGCCGCCAACGGGCGCGAGGGATAGGCCACGCCGAACGTGCGGTGCCAGGCCATGGCCAGCAGCACCAGAACCACGGTGATCGCGCCCACGGGCATCAGCACGAAGTCGAAGCCGAGCGGGCGCCCGGCCTCGTATTCCAGCGCCCCGAGCAGTGCGATCCCTGCTGCGGGCGGGTGCAGAGCGCGCAGGGCCATCATGGCGCAGATCGCCAGCGCAACCGCCAGCCCGTCCGCATAGGGCGGCGGCACGAAGCGCAGCACGACCACCGCGCTGGCGGCCGAGACCATCATGCCAACGATGGCCGACCATGGCTGTGCCAGTGGAGAGTTGGGCAGGGCGAACAGCAAGACCGCCGTGGAGGCGAAGCCCGAGATCAGGTAGATCCCCGCCTCGCGCGATTGCGGCAGAGCGTAGCTGATAAGCGCCGTCACCAGAATGCCGAGCCCCGCACCGGTGCCCGCGCGCAGGATATCCACCGTGCGCCGGCGGCCCATCGCGGGTCCGAGACGCCGCACAAGATGGGTCTGCTTATTGGTCGGTCGCTCTTCGGTCGGCTTTTCGGTGTCTGGCTCGGTCATCGGCTCAGAAGCGGTCCTTGCGGGCCCGGGCTTCGGTGAAGGTGGCAAGCGCGCTGGCATCGGCGGGCAGGCCCAGGGCGCTGCGCAGCGCCGCATCGTCGCTGCGCAGGAAGGGGTTGGTGGCCTTCTCCAGCGCCAGCGTCGCGGGAACGGTCGGCTGCCCCTCGGCGCGTTTTGCGCGCACGTTGTCCATGCGGTTCAGCAGGGCGGGGTTGCCGGGTTCAAGGCTCAGCGCGAAACGGCCGTTCGCCTCGGTATACTCATGCCCCGAGCAGACCAGCGTGTGATCAGGCAGGGACGAAAGGCGCGCGAGGCTGTCGAACATCTGCGCGGGGGTGCCTTCGAACAGGCGGCCGCAGCCCCAGCTCATCAGACTGTCGCCGGAAAACAGCAGACCCGCTTCGGCGAAATGATAGGCGATATGGCCAAGCGTATGGCCCCCGGCGTCGATAACGCTCAGCTTCTGCATTCCGATCGGAAGGGTTTGTCCGGGGGTCACCATCATATCCAGCGGCGGCAGCCGATGGGCATCGGCCTCGGCGCCGATGACATGCGCGCCCGTCGCCTGGGCCAGGGCCTCGACACCTGCAATATGATCGTCGTGATGATGGGTGATCAGGATGTGGCTCAGTTTCCAGCCGCGTGCGCCGAGCGCATTCAGGACTGGCGCAGCCTCGGGCACATCGACGACGAAGATCGTGTCGGTGGACGGGTCGCGGACAAGATAGGCGTAATTGTCCGCAAGGCAGGGAAGGATCACAAGTTCAAGGGCCATGGCGTTTCGTGTCGCTTTGTCTATTCTGACCAAGCTTCGCCCAAGGAGGCCGGAACCGCAATGCACCTCGATGTGCTCGACCTGCGCAATTTCTACTACCGCACCCAGCTTGGGCGCGCGGCGCAGAAGGCCGTACGGGACCGGGTGCTCACGCTCTGGCCTGCGGGGCCCGAGATGACGGGGCTGACGGTGGCGGGTTTCGGCTTTGCCGTGCCTTTGCTGCGGCCCTATCTGGAGCCCGCGCGCCGGGTGATCGGGCTGATGCCCTCGCAGCAGGGGGTGATGCCCTGGCCTGCCGGAATGCCCAATGTGTCCGTTCTGTGCGACGAGACCCGCTGGCCGCTGGAAACCGGGATGGCGGACCGGCTGGTCGTGATGCACGGGCTTGAGACCTCGGACCATCCCGATGCGCTGCTGGAAGAATGCTGGCGGGTGCTTGGACCGGGCGGCAAGGCGCTGCTGATCGTGCCGAACCGCAGCGGTCTTTGGGCGCCGCGCGAAACGACACCCTTTGGCTTTGGGCGGCCCTATACGATCAGTCAGCTTGATGCGCAGGCCCGGCGCGCCGGCTTCGTGCCCGAACGCCACGCCGCCGCACTCTATATACCACCGTCGCATCGCCGCTTCTGGCTGCGTTCGGTCGCCATGTGGGAGCGGCTTGGATCGCGCGCGGCGGGTATCCTGGCGGCGGGCGTGGTCATGCTGGAGGTTTCCAAGCAGGTCCATGCGCCCCGTCGGCCGGGTCTGGGCGCGGCCGTCCGCAGGCCGCTGTCGATCCTGGAAGGTGCCGTCAAGCCGGCCGCCGACCCGATCTGAGCACGCCCTCCACGATCCCGAACCCTTGGTTCCGCCTAGTGAATCACCTCGCGCGGGTCCGGCTGCCCTCCATCACCTGACGTCTACGTCATCCGCCGGTCGGACCGTTAGCGCCGGAACTTTTCCGGGCGCAGCGCTAACGAAAGGCGGTGGGAGGCAAATAGCATGTCCTGCATTCACATTCTGTTGTGCAAGACGGTTGCGAGGGGAGGGATGCTCTGCTACACGCGGGGCCGATATAAGGTGTGTGGGAGCACCCATGCGCTAGGGGAAGCTCCGCATTCTCCGCCTCTGGTAGGGGAATGGGGGCAAGAGCATCGGAAGGGTGGACGTGTCCGAACCAGCTTCGATTTCCGCAGCCATTGCCGGGCGCTATGCCACGGCTGTTTTTGAACTCGCCCGCGAGGCCGGAGCGCTTGCCGCGCTCGAGGCTGATGTGGATGCGCTTCGCGCCACGTTGGCCGAATCGAGCGATCTGCGTGAGCTGATCTCCTCGCCGGTTTACTCGCGTGAAGACCAGGGTGCCGCTGTGGGCGCCCTCGCCGCGAAAATGGGCCTTTCGGCAGCACTTGCCAACGGTCTGCAACTGATGGCGGTCAAGCGCCGTCTGTTCGCGCTCCCCCAGCTGCTTACTGCGCTGGCCGACGCGATCGCCGAAGAAAAAGGTGAGGTGACCGCTGAGGTTATCGCCGCTTCGGCCCTTTCGAAAGCGCAGGCCGACAAACTGGCGGCCACGCTCCAGTCGCAGACGGGCAAGTCCGTCAAATTGAACATTGCCGTGGATGAAAGCCTCATCGGCGGCATGATCGTCAAGTTGGGCTCGCGCATGATCGACACTTCGGTCAAGGCGAAACTCGCTTCCCTACAGAACGCCATGAAAGAGGTCGGATAATGGGCATCCAAGCAGCTGAGATCTCTGCTATCCTCAAGGAGCAGATCAAGAACTTCGGGCAGGACGCCCAAGTCGCCGAAGTGGGCCGCGTGCTCTCGGTCGGTGACGGTATTGCCCGTGTGCACGGGCTCGACAACGTCCAGGCCGGTGAAATGGTGGAATTCCCCGGTGGTATCCGTGGGATGGCGCTGAACCTCGAAGTCGATAACGTCGGTATCGTTATCTTCGGTTCGGACCGCGACATCAAAGAAGGCGACACCGTCAAGCGCACCAACTCCATCGTGGACGTTCCGGTGGGTGAAGGCCTGCTCGGCCGCGTCGTCGATGGCCTCGGTAACCCGATCGACGGCAAAGGCCCGATCGCGGCGACCGAGCGTCGCGTGGCCGACGTGAAGGCCCCCGGCATCATTCCGCGGAAATCGGTTCACGAACCGATGGCGACCGGCCTCAAGTCGGTTGACGCCATGATCCCCGTTGGCCGTGGCCAGCGCGAACTGATCATCGGCGACCGTCAGACCGGCAAGACCGCGATCGCGCTCGACACCATTCTGAACCAGAAGGTCTACAACGACGCCAACCCCGAGAAGAAGCTGCACTGCTTCTACGTCGCCGTTGGTCAGAAGCGTTCGACCGTGGCTCAGCTCGTGAAGAAGCTCGAGGAAACCGGCGCGATCGAATACACCACGATCATCGCCGCGACCGCTTCGGACCCGGCTCCGCTCCAGTTCCTGGCGCCCTACGCCGCGACCGCCATGGCCGAGTACTTCCGTGACTCGGGCCGCCACGCGCTGATCATCTACGATGACCTCTCGAAGCAGGCCGTTGCCTACCGTCAGATGTCGCTGCTGCTCCGCCGCCCGCCGGGCCGCGAAGCCTACCCGGGCGACGTTTTCTACCTGCACTCGCGCCTGCTGGAGCGTTCGGCGAAGCTGAACGAAGACTTCGGCGCTGGCTCGCTGACCGCTCTTCCGGTCATCGAAACCCAGGGCGGCGACGTGTCGGCCTTCATTCCGACCAACGTGATCTCGATCACCGACGGTCAGATCTTCCTCGAAACCGAACTGTTCTACCAGGGTATCCGCCCGGCCGTGAACACCGGTCTGTCGGTGTCGCGCGTGGGTTCGTCGGCTCAGACGAACGCCATGAAGTCGGTCGCCGGCCCGGTTAAGCTGGAACTGGCTCAGTATCGCGAAATGGCGGCCTTCGCCCAGTTCGGCTCGGACCTCGACGCCGCAACCCAGAAGCTGCTGAACCGCGGTGCGCGTCTGACCGAGCTGATGAAGCAACCGCAGTATTCGCCGCTGACCAACGCGGAAATCGTCGCGGTCATCTTCGCGGGCACCAACGGCTTCCTGGACAACGTTCCGGTGAAGGAAGTCGGTCGCTGGGAGAAGGGCCTGCTGGCCTATCTGCGCAGCAACCGCAAGGACGTGCTCGATTGGATCACCAACGACGATCCGAAGATCAAAGGTGACGCCGAGGCGAAGCTCAAAGCCGCGATCGAAGATTTCGCCAAGACCTTCGCTTGATTGGCCTGAAAGGACAGGGAAATGCCCAGCCTTAAGGACCTAAAGAACCGGATCACGAGTGTTAAGAACACTCGCAAGATCACCAAGGCGATGCAGATGGTCGCGGCCGCAAAATTGCGCCGCGCCCAGGATGCCGCCGAGAGCGCCCGGCCCTTCGCCGAGCGCATGAACGCCGTCATGTCGGGGCTTGCCGCCTCGGTGGGCGGCTCCGACAGCGCGCCCCGGCTTCTGGCCGGGACGGGCTCGGATCAGACCCACCTTCTGGTGGTGATGACCGGTGAGCGCGGGCTTTGCGGTGGTTTCAACGCCAACATCGCCAAACTCGCGCGGGCTCGGGCCAACGAGCTGCTGGCACAAGGCAAGACGGTGAAGATCATCACCGTCGGCAAGAAGGGCCGCGACGCGATGCGCCGCGACCTGGGTCAGCACTTCGTGGCTCACGTCGATCTCTCCGAGATCAAGAAAATCGGCTACGTGGATGCCCAGAAGATCGCCCGCGATCTGCTGGACCGTTTCGAAGCCGCCGAATTCGACGTCGCGACGATCTTCTTCTCGCGCTTCGAATCCGTGATCTCGCAGGTGCCGACCGCGAAGCAGATCATTCCTGCCCAGTTCGAGGAGGCCGATGCCACTGGCGCTTCGGCGTTCTACGATTACGAACCGAGCGAGGAAGCGATCCTGGCAGACCTTCTGCCGCGTGGTGTCGCCACGGCGATCTTCGCCGCCCTTCTGGAGAACAACGCCTCGTTCAATGGCGCCCAGATGTCGGCGATGGACAACGCCACCCGCAACGCGGGCGAGATGATCGACAAGCTGACGATCGAGTTCAACCGCTCGCGTCAGGCCGTGATCACCAACGAGCTTATCGAAATCATTTCGGGCGCCGAGGCGCTCTGACGGAACCGGAGATAGAAGACAATGGCAAGCAAAGGCAAAGTGACCCAGGTCATCGGCGCCGTCGTGGACGTCCAGTTCGAAGACGGCCTGCCCGCGATTCTCAACGCGCTCGAGACCGAAAACAACGGCAAGAAACTGGTGCTGGAAGTTGCTCAGCACCTCGGTGAAAACACCGTCCGCACCATCGCCATGGACGCCAGCGAAGGCCTCGTGCGTGGCGCCGTGGTGACCGACACCGGCGCACCGATCTCGGTGCCGGTCGGCAACGCGACGCTGGGCCGCATCCTGAACGTCATCGGCGAGCCGGTGGACGAAAAGGGCCCGGTCGCGGCTTCGGAGCACCGTGCGATCCACCAGCCGGCCCCCGATTTCGCGGCTCAGTCGACCTCGTCGGAGATCCTGGTCACCGGCATCAAGGTTATCGACCTGCTGGCTCCCTACTCGAAGGGCGGTAAGATCGGCCTGTTCGGCGGCGCCGGCGTGGGCAAGACCGTTCTGATCATGGAACTGATCAACAACATCGCCAAAGTGCACTCGGGCTTCTCGGTGTTCGCGGGCGTTGGTGAACGGACCCGTGAAGGCAACGACCTCTATCACGAGATGATCGAATCGGGCGTTATCGTCCCCGACAACCTCGAAGAGTCGAAAGTGGCCCTGGTCTATGGCCAGATGAACGAACCGCCGGGCGCGCGTATGCGTGTGGCTCTGTCGGGTCTGACCCTGGCCGAGCAGTTCCGCGACCAGTCGGGTACGGACGTGCTGTTCTTCGTGGACAACATCTTCCGCTTTACCCAGGCAGGTTCGGAAGTGTCGGCGCTTCTCGGCCGTATTCCTTCGGCCGTGGGCTACCAGCCGACGCTGGCGACCGACATGGGCGCTCTGCAGGAACGCATCACCTCGACCAACGCTGGCTCGATCACCTCGGTGCAGGCCATCTACGTTCCGGCCGACGACCTTACCGACCCGGCTCCGGCCACCTCGTTCGCCCACCTCGACGCTACGACCGTTCTGTCGCGTGCGATCTCGGAACTCGGCATCTACCCGGCCGTGGACCCGCTCGACTCGACCTCGCGTCTGCTCGATCCGGCCGTGATCGGCGAAGAGCACTACATGGTTGCCCGTGATGTGCAGGGTATCCTCCAGCGCTACAAGTCGCTGCAGGACATCATCGCCATCCTCGGCATGGACGAACTGTCGGAAGAGGACAAGCTGACCGTGGCTCGCGCCCGTAAGATCCAGCGCTTCCTTTCGCAGCCGTTCGACGTGGCGAAAGTGTTCACCGGCTCGGACGGTGTGCAGGTTCCGCTGGAAGACACGATCAAGTCGTTCAAGGCTGTTGTGGCTGGCGAATACGACCACCTGCCGGAAGCGGCCTTCTACATGGTCGGCGGTATTGACGAAGTGATCGCCAAGGCCGCGAAACTCGCCGCTGCGGCGTAAGGAGGCTGATCCATGGCCGATACGATGCAGTTCGACCTCGTCTCCCCTGAACGGAAGCTCGCTTCCGTCCAGGCCCGCGAGGTGCGGATCCCGGGCGCTGAAGGTGACCTGACCGCGATGCCGGGTCACTCGGCCCTGATCACGACCCTGCGCCCCGGCATCCTGACCGTCGTCGGACCCGAAGGCACCGCGGAATACGCGGTGACCGGCGGCTTCGCCGAGATCAGTGCTGAAGGCGTGAGCGTTCTGGCCGAGCGCGGCGTGCCGAAGGCGGAACTGACCGCCGCGATCCACGCCGAGATGATGGCCGAGGCCAAGAAGGTCGTTGACGTGGCTCATCCGTCGGTGACGGATGCCGCGGTCAAGATGCTCTCGGATATGGAAGCGCTCGGCGCCCATATCAACGCCTGAGAACGGCTCTGACTTTTTTGAAAGGCCCCGGTGAAAACCGGGGCCTTTTTCTTTGGGCCGCTCAAAGGGGGGCCTTGCAAGGCGATCCCGATATGCGTCTTCTCGTATGAACCATAGGGGGAAGGCGCGATGACCTGGGAAAGTTGGCTCGGCTATGTTCTGGCCTATGCCGCCATTTCCGTCATCCCCGGGCCGAGCGTGCTGATGATCATCAGCCAGTCGCTGACCAGGGGCCGCCGTGCGGCACTCATCTGTATTGCGGGGGACCTTGCCGGAGGGCTGATCGTGATGAGCGCAGCTTACCTCGGGGTGGGCCTGGTTCTTGCCGCGTCCAGCCTGGCCTTCGCGTTGCTCAAATGGGCCGGGGTTGCCTATCTGGCCTATCTCGGCTGTGCGCAAATTCTGACCGCGCGATCGCTTGCCGAGGGGGCGGTCGAGATACCGCGTCGCGATGGCAGGAGCTTCCGTGCGGGGTTTCTGACCGGGGTGCTCAATCCGAAGGCCATCCTGTTCTACATGGCGTTCCTGTCGCAGTTCATCGTCCCCGAGGCACCGCGCCTGCCGCAGTTCCTGATCCTGATGGCCAGTTCCACCGTGATTGTCGCGCTGGTGCTGGGTGGCTACGCCATGATGGCGACGATGATCGGGGCGCGGCTGCGCAGCGCACAGGCGCGCAGACACGTGGGGTATGCCTCGGGGGCGTGCCTCTTGGGCGGGAGCGGGCTTCTGGCCGTGACACGGTAAGGGCCTGCGGCGCAAAGCAAAAAGGGCGCCCGGAGGCGCCCTTTTCGTTTCCCTTGGGGGGATGATTACATCATGCCGCCCATGCCGCCCATGTCGGGCATGCCACCGGCCGGAGCCTTCGGCTCGGGCTTTTCGGCGATCATGCATTCGGTGGTGACGAGCAGGCCAGCAACCGAAGCGGCGTCTTCCAGTGCGGTGCGGGTCACCTTGGCCGGGTCGATCACGCCGAACTTGAACATGTCGCCATATTCTTCGGTCTGAGCGTTGAAGCCAAAGGCCAGGTCCGAGGACTCGCGGATCTTGCCGGCAACGACTGCACCGTCAACGCCTGCGTTCTCGGCGATCTGGCGCATCGGGGCTTCCAGTGCGCGCTTGACGATCGCGATACCGGCTTCCTGGTCGCTGTTCGCGCCCTGAAGGCCGTCGAGCTGCTTGCCAGCCTGAACCAGAGCCACGCCACCGCCGACAACGATGCCTTCCTGAACGGCCGCGCGGGTCGCGTTCAGCGCGTCGTCAACGCGGTCCTTGCGCTCTTTCACTTCGACCTCGGTCATGCCGCCAACGCGGATGACGGCCACGCCGCCAGCCAGCTTGGCCACGCGCTCTTGCAGCTTCTCGCGGTCGTAGTCCGAGGTGGTTTCCTCGATCTGGGTGCGGATCTGTGCCACGCGGGCTTCGATCTCGGCCTTGTCGCCGGCGCCGTCCACGATGGTGGTGTTCTCTTTCGAGATCGTCACTTTCTTGGCGCGGCCGAGCATGTCCATGCCGACGTTCTCAAGCTTCATGCCGAGATCTTCCGAGATCACCTGGCCGCCGGTCAGGATCGCGATGTCCTGCAGCATGGCCTTGCGGCGGTCGCCGAAGCCCGGAGCCTTGACGGCAGCGATCTTGAGGCCGCCACGCAGCTTGTTGACCACGAGGGTGGCCAGCGCTTCGCCTTCCACGTCCTCGGCGATGATCAGCAGCGGCTTTTGCGACTGGATCACGGCTTCGAGCAGCGGAACCATCGGCTGAAGCGACGAGAGTTTCTTCTCGTGCAGCAGGATGTAGCAGTCTTCGAGATCCGCGATCATCTTGTCGGGGTTGGTCACGAAGTAGGGCGACAGGTAGCCGCGGTCGAACTGCATGCCTTCGACGACTTCGACTTCGGTTTCCATGCCCTTGTTTTCTTCGACGGTGATGACACCCTCGTTGCCGACCTTCTGCATCGCGTCAGCGATGAAACGGCCGATCTGGGCTTCGCCGTTGGCCGAGATGGTGCCGACCTGGGCGACTTCGTCGCTGTCCTTCACCGGGCGGGCGGCGGCCTTGATGGCCTCGACGACCTTGGTGGTGGCCAGATCGATGCCGCGCTTGAGATCCATCGGGTTCATGCCGGCGGCGACCGCCTTCATTCCTTCGCGCACGATGGCCTGGGCCAGAACGGTCGCGGTGGTGGTGCCGTCGCCAGCCTCGTCATTGGTGCGCGAGGCGACTTCTTTCACCATCTGCGCGCCCATGTTTTCGAACTTGTCCGACAGTTCGATTTCCTTGGCGACCGACACGCCGTCCTTGGTGATGCGCGGGGCACCGAACGACTTTTCGATAACAACGTTGCGGCCTTTCGGGCCCAGGGTCACCTTCACCGCATCGGCGAGGATGTTCACGCCCTTGAGCATACGGTCACGGGCGTCGGTCGAGAACTTCACGTCCTTGGCTGCCATTTTGCTTGGCTCCTTGACTTGGAATTTCGTTAGAGATCAGAGGGTTCTCGTGAGAATTACGAGATGATCCCCATGATGTCGGATTCTTTCATGATCAGCATTTCGGTGCCGTCGAGGGTCACTTCGGTGCCCGACCATTTGCCGAACAGCACGCGGTCGCCGACTTTGACCGAGGGTGCGATCAGCTCGCCCGAATCCTTGCGCGCGCCTTCGCCAACAGCGACGATCTCGCCTTCAGCCGGCTTTTCTTTCGCCGAGTCGGGGATGATCAGCCCGCCCTTGGTCTTTTCTTCGCTTTGCACGCGCTTGACCAGCACGCGGTCATGAAGCGGTTTGAATGCCATCTGGGTCACTCCCTAAGGTTCCAGGTTCTAAACTTTTAGCACTCAGCGATGGTGAGTGCTAACGGCGCAGGAGTTAGGCATTCCTCCCCCTGGGTGTCAACACCCCGGCCGCGGATTTTCTGTGAAATCGACATGCGCATGGTGTGGGCGCAGGACAGGGCTTTTCCTGTGCGCCGCGGCACCTATCATTCGGGAAAGCGGAACAGGAGGAAACCATGACGGAATTTCGCAAGACCCCCGAGGCTCTGGCGCGACTGACGCCCGAGCAATACCGCGTTACGCAGGAAAGCGGCACCGAGCGGCCCTGGTCGGGCGAGTTTGTCTCGAACAAGCGGCGCGGGATCTATGTCGATATCGTCTCTGGCGAGCCACTGTTTTCCTCGGCGGACAAATACGAGTCCGGCTGCGGCTGGCCCTCGTTCACGCGGCCCATCCTGTCCGAGCATATCCGCGAGCTGAGCGACGTGAGCCATGGCATGGTGCGCACCGAGGTGCGCTCGACCCACGGCGACAGCCATCTGGGCCATGTGTTCGAGGACGGCCCGGAGGAAGAGGGCGGCTTGCGCTACTGTATCAACTCTGCCTCTCTCCGGTTCATCCCGCTCGAAGAGATGGCGGCCGAGGGCTATGCCGACCTGATCGATCTGGTCGAGTAGGCCCGGCCCCTTTTCCTTGCCCGGCCCCTGTGGCAGGGTCGCGCCCAAACCGGATCGAGGAGTAGATGATGCGCAAGGTGGAGCTTGGCCGCACGGGCCTGAAGGTGTCTGAACTGTGTCTGGGCTCGATGACCTGGGGCACGCAGAACACCGAAGGAGAGGGTCATGCCCAGATCGACCGCGCCGTCGAGCGTGGGGTGGATTTCATCGATACCGCCGAGATGTATCCGGTCAACCTGGTCACTCCTGAAACCTGTGGTCGCACCGAAGAGATCATCGGCACGTGGTTTGCAAGCCGTCGGCGGCGCGATCAGATCGTGCTGGCGACCAAGGTCTCGGGCGAGGGGCTGCGCGCGGTGCGCGATGGCGCGCCAATCTCGCCCACGTCGATCCGGCTGGCGGTCGAAGGGTCGCTTCGGCGTCTGCAGACCGATTATATCGACATCTGCCAGTTCCACTGGCCGAACCGGGGCAGCTACCACTTCCGTCAGAACTGGAAATTCGCGCCGAACAAGCAGGCGCCGAAGGAGGTGATCGAGGCCGACATGGTTGCCTGTCTCGAAACCCTTCAGGTGCTGGTGGAAGAGGGCAAGATCCGCCACTTCGGCCTGTCGAACGAAAGCGCATGGGGGACGGCGCAGTGGCTGCGGCTGGCCGAGGCCGGGCATGGCCCGCGCGTCGCCACCATCCAGAACGAGTATTCGCTGATGTGCCGCCTCTACGACACTGACATGGCCGAGATGGGCGTGCATGAGCAGGTCACGCTGCTGGCCTATTCGCCGCTGGCCGTAGGGATGCTGAGCGGCAAGTATTCCGGTGGGGCGGTGCCCGAAGGCTCGCGCCGCTCGATTGTGCGCGAGTTGGGCGGACGCTCGAACGCGCGGGCTTTCAAGATCGCCGATCATTATGTTGCTCTGGCGCGGCAGGCGGGGCTCGACCCGGTGACCATGGCCATCGCCTGGACGCTGAGCCGCCCGTTCCCGATCGTGCCGATCCTGGGGGCAACCTCGGTCGCGCAGCTGGACAAGTCGCTCGACGCGGCGGGGATGGAGCTGCCGAGCGATCTGCTGCGTGAGATCGAAAGGACGCATCATGCGCATCCGATGCCGTTCTGAGATGCGCGCGCTTACCCTGTCCCTAGCCGCTGCGGTGTTGCTGGTCGGCTGCAAGCCCGATGACGGCAAGCTGGAACCCGTGGGCGAGTCGCTGATGCAGCTGGAGCAGGCCGCCTGCGAAAAGCGCGGCGGCGAGTGGAAATCTGACGGCAGCGCGCGGTTTTGCCTGAACCGCACCCGCGATGGCGGCCAAAGCTGCCGCACCGCGCGCGATTGCGAAAGCGCCTGCCTTGCGCGCTCGATGACCTGCGCACCGGTCAAGCCGCTGGTCGGCTGCAACGAGGTGATCACGAGCGGTGGGCTGCGGGTGACCGAATGCGTCGACTGATCCCGGCGCTTTTGTGCCTGCTGGCTGCCTGCGCCGCGCCGCCGCCCGAGCAGGGTCTGCGTAACCGCGAGGCGATGATCTCGTCTGCGGTGGTCTTCGATCCGGCGCGTTTTGCCGGGCGCTGGCATGTCGCCGCAAGCGGTGTTCCGGGCTGCGCGGGCGCCGCGCAGGACTGGGCGCTCGATGGGCGCGGCGCCTATGTGCTCAGCGGCATCGACTGTGCGGGCATGCGCCCGGCGCATCTGACAGGCCGTGCGGTCATCACCGGCCCCGGCGCGCGCTTTGCTCCGGATGCGGGGTTCGGGCGTGCCCCGGTCTGGGTGCTCTGGGTCGATCAGGATTATCGCATCGCGGTTCTGGGCACGCCGGAGGGGCAGTTCGGTATGATTGTCACGCGTGAACTTCCCCCGCGCGCCGATCTGATGGCCGCGGCGCAAGAGGTTCTGGCCTTCAACGGCTACGATCTGCGGCGGATCGGGCGGTGACGCTGCTCTGGGTCTGGGTGACGCTGGCCGCCGCCGCCGTGCAGACCCTGCGTTTCATGTTGCAAAAGCGCCTGACCGGAACCGGCCTTTCGACCGGTGGCGCGACCTTCTCGCGCTTTCTTTTCGGGGCGCCGATTGCTGCGTTGGCGGCGGTGCTCACCCTTGCCATGACGGGGGCAGAGGTGCCTGTGCCTGGGCCGCGCTTCTGGGCGTTCGCACTGGCCGGAGGGGCCGCGCAGGTCGCCGCGACCTTCCTGACCGTTGCGCTGTTCAAGCTGCGCAATTTCGCGGTGGGCGTGGCCTTCACCAAGACCGAGACGGTTCAGGTCGCCGCCTTCTCGGTGCTTGTGCTGGGCGAGGCCGTGACGCCCCTTGGTTGGTTCGGGATCGCGCTTGGGCTGGTGGGTGTGCTCTTGCTGTCGCGCACCCCGCGCGGCACGGCCTTTTCGGCGCGCGCGGTGGTTTATGGAGTGCTCGCAGGGGGCCTCTTCGGGCTTTCGTCCATCGGCTATCGCGGTGCGACGCTTGAACTGATGCCCGCCGCCTTCTTTACCCGCGCCATCGTGACGCTGGCCTGCGTGACCTTCGCGCAAAGCCTTGGCATGGCGCTTTACCTGCGTTTGGCCGAGCCGGGAGAGCTTGGGCGCGTGATCCGGGCCTGGCGGCGCACGATCTGGGTAGGCGTGACGGGGGTTGCAGGCTCGGCGGGTTGGTTCACGGCCTTTGCGCTGATGAACGCGGCCTATGTGCGCGCCCTTGGTCAGGTCGAGATCGTCTTCACCCTGATCGTATCCGTGCTGGTCTTCCACGAGCGGCTGAGCCCCCGCGAGGGGGCCGGGATCGCCCTTGTCGTGGCCTCGCTGATCGCGATCGTGCTGGCGCAGTCGGTCTAGTCGATCCGACGGAACACCGAGCGCGCGCCCGAGTTGTCGAAGAACGGCACGCTCGCGGGTGGCGCGATCTGCGCGCCCGACTCGGCCAGAACCGCCTGAACCTCGGCCAGAACAACCTCGGTGATGAAGGGCAGGTTCAGCGCGCGGGCCTCGGCCATCGGCACCCAGTGCAGGTGTGAAAGCTCGTCGCAGGCGCGCGAGAAATCCTCGGGGTCGGTGGAAAGATCCGCCGCGTCGATCAGGAAGAAGCGGGCGTCAAAGCGGCGCGGCCGGCCCGGAGGCGTGATCGCGCGGAACACGAAATGCAGCGGCGCGGCCGAGGGCGTCATGCCCTGCGCGGCAAAGCCCGTCCAGTCGGCGGGCGGTGCGATGGGCCATTCGCCACGTGTGCCCAGAATTTGCCCGGTTTCTTCCCACAGCTCGCGCACGGCGGCGGCGGCAAGGGCGTGGCCGATCCGGGCGGGGGCCTCGACATCGAGGCGTCGCGCGCAGGTGGCGTTCAGCGGGCTGCCAAAGGGGATCTCCGCATCGCCCTGATCCAGCGCGCCGCCGGGGAAGACGTATTTCGAGGGCATGAAGGCCGCGCCTGCGCCCCGCATCCCCATCAGAACGCGCGGGGCACCGGGGCCGTCGCGGCGCACGACCAGAACAGTCGCCGCGTGGCGGATGGCCGTCTTGTCGGCGGAGGGTGCTGCCAGGGCCGTCTCAGTCATGCACAACATCTCCGGCGCCGAACCCATGCATCCGGCGCGACCATTGGATCGCGACGATCGCCCCCTTCATGCGCGGCAAAAGCGCCAGCGACAGCGCGACCGTGCCGGTCAGGAAGATCGCGATCATGGTCAGCGGGGTGGGGCGGAAGGCAACGAAGAACCACAGCATCAGCGGCGCCATCAGATGGCCCACGATCAGGATCGTCAGATAGGCCGGGCCGTCGTCCGCGCGGTGATGCTCCAGCACTTCGCCGCAATCGGGGCAGGACGTGCGCACCTTGAGATAGCTTTCCAGCAGATTGCCCCTGCCGCAGGCGGGGCAGCGGCACATCAGGCCGCGGCGGATGGCGGCGCCGACGGGGCGGTCGTCCTCGGTGTCATGGCTGGCTGCGATCATCGACTTCTCCCTTTGCGCCTTTATCGACCGAATGTGGGGCAGAAGCAAAGCCTAAGCGCTGCGGGCAATGCGTTCACGCCTGTGTGAGCCTGCGCGCGTTGCGACGGAAACCCGAAAGAGCGGCGTTTGGACTGATGGGAGCAGCGCAGACCGCGCCGCAGGAAACAGGAGAAAGACGATGAAACGCAGCATCAAACAGGCTCTTGTCGGGGTTTTGCTGGCCGGGACGGCCCTTGCCGCGGTGCCGGCTGTGGCGCAGCAGATGAATGGTCAGCCCCCGATGCGGGCGCAGATGCAAGATGGCACCGGCCCGATGGCGGGCGGCATGGGCGCTGGCCCGATGGGCGGCGCCGGAATGATGGGGCAGATGGGCGGCGCAGACATGGGCGATGGCCCGATGGGCATGATGTTCGACCGCTTTGATACCGACGGCGACGGCACTGTCACCAAGGAAGAAATCGCCGCCAAGCGCGCGGCCGACGCGGTTGCGCTGGATGCCAATGGCGACGGCAAGCTGAGCGCCGAGGAACTGGTTGCCGCCGATATGCGCCGGATGCAGCAGCGCGTGGAAGAGCGTGTGAAGGCGCGCATCGCGGCTCAGGATATTGATGGCGACGGGATGCTGTCGGCGGCTGAACTAGCGATGCCCGATATGCCGGCGATGATGTTCCAGCGTCTTGATGCCAATGGTGACGGTGCGCTGGACAAGGACGAACTCGCTGCGGCCAAGGCGCGGAAGCAGGGCCGCATGGCAGAGCGCGGCGGCCATAGTCATGACGGCAAGCACATGGGCGGTCACATGGGGGGCATGCGCCATGGCGGCCAGCAGGACGGCATGATGGGCCAGCGCTGGATGATGAACCCGCAAGGGAACTAAGCACGGCCCGGCCTGGGGTCAGCGCCTCGGGCCGGTTGTCCAAATTGCCTTTGTCCGGGATTCGGGCTAGTCGGGGACGAGTATGGACATGGCATTCGACGCGCTTTCCGACGCCTCGGACGAGGCCTTGCTGGTTCTCTATGGCAATGGAGACCCTGCGGCTGCGCGTTCGCTGACGCTGCGCATGGGGCCGCTGGCCTTTCGTGTCGCGATGCGGATGCTCGGCGATCGGGCCGAGGCAGAGGATCTTGCGCAGGAGGCCATGCTGCGGCTCTGGAAGATCGCGCCCGAGTGGCGTCAGGGGGAGGCAAAGGTTTCGACCTGGCTCTACCGCGTGGTGACCAACCTGGCGACCGATCGGCTGCGTCGCCGCCGCGGCGTGGGGCTTGATGACGCGCCCGAGGTGGCCGACGGGGCAGCCTCGGCGGTTGAGCGGATGATCGACGCGGATCGTGCCGCCGCGCTGCAACTGGCGCTTGATCAGCTGCCCGCGCGGCAAAGGCAGGCGGTGATCTTGCGCCATCTGGAGGGCCTCACGAACCCCGAGATCGCCGCAGCGATGGAAATCGGGGTCGAGGCCGTAGAAAGTTTGACGGCGCGTGGAAAGCGCGCCTTGGCAGCCCTACTGGAGGGGCGACGGGAAGAATTGGGGTATGGTCATGACTGACGAAAAGGCGAAAGGGTTGGCGCTCGACGATTTCTTTGCCGCCGCCCGCAGCGATCTGCCCGAGCCCTCGGGCGTGTTTCTTGCGCGTGTTCTGGCGGATGCCGAGGCGGTTCAGGCCGGGTTCGCCGCCGTGCCGAAGGCGCCACCGCGTGCGGGGCTGTTCGCGCGCTTTGCCGATCTTGTCGGCGGCTGGCCTGCCTTGGGCGGTATGGTGACAGCAACGCTTGCCGGAGCCTGGATCGGGTTTGTCGGTGTGGACCGGATCGACACCATCTCGGGGGCCTATTTTGCCTCGGCGGAGACGCTCGGGACGGTTAATCTCTTGCCGGACGGGGACCTTCTGGCCCTGGCCGCGGAATGACGGGGGAGCGATGACGCAGGAAAATAGCACTGCCAAACCGGCAAGCGGCACGCCGACCTGGGTGCGCGTGTTGCTGGGCGTGTCGCTGACGCTGAACCTGCTGGTTGCAGGGGTCGTGGTGGGCGGCATTCTGGGGCATGACCGTCATCCGTCGCGTCCCGAGATCGAAGAGGTCAATCTGGGGCCCTTCACCGGCGCCTTCTCGCGTGACGACCGCGAGGCGATGCGCCGTGCAGCTGACGCGGAGGGGCTGAGCTTCCGTGCCATGCGGCGCGAGGCCCGCGAAGATCTCGACGCCCTTATTGGTGCGTTGGAGGCCGAGCCCTGGGATCAGGGCGCCGTCGCGGCGATGATCGGCCGCTACCGCGAGCGCACGCTTGGTCGGATCGGCATCGGCGAGCGGCTGATGATCGAGCGGCTCGAACAGATGCAGCCCGCAGAGCGGCGCGCTTTTGCCGAACGTCTGCGCCAAGGCTTCGATCATGGTCGCATGCCGCCGCGGGATCGCTGATCCTCAGGCGGCGTTGTCGCATGAGGCGGTGGTCACCCGGTTGCGGCCCTCGCGCTTGGAGCGCATGAGCGCCTGATCTGCCGCGTCCAAAACCGCCGAGACCGGGTCGGTGCCGTCACTGGTCGTTACACCCACGGAAATCGTGACCGCGACATTCCCGGCATCGGCCGGCAATGCGAAGGGTGAGGCCTCGATCGCGCGGCAGATCGCCGAAGCGATGGCTTCGGCTTGTGGCAAAGAGGTCTCGGGCAGCGCGATCAGGAATTCCTCCCCGCCGAAACGGGCCAGCAGGTCCTGTTCTCGCAGGCAGTTGCGCAGGCGCAGTGCGACATCGGTCAGGACGGTGTCGCCTGCGGCATGGCCGAAGGTGTCATTGACCGCCTTGAACCGGTCTAGGTCGAGCGCCATGAGCGCGAAACCTTGCCCGCTGGCCTTGGCCTGATCGGCGAGACTGCCCAGTCTTTGCAGGGCGTAGCGGCGGTTGTGAAGCCCTGTCAGGGGATCGGTCATCGCGAGTCTGAGCCCGTCGGCGACAAAGCTCCGCTTGCGGTCTCGCGTCCGCTTCCGCTCCAGCTGCATCGAAAGGCGCAGCGCGGCTTCCTGCGTCTGGGAGGGTTGTGTGACGTCGATGGGAAGCACGTCGTCAGCGCCCATGTCCAGCGCCATGACAACCGTATCGCTATCGCTGCGCGCCGGTGCGATGCAGATGACCGAATTGCGCGACTGCGCGCGCGAGCGCAGTTCGGACATCAGGCGCAGCCCGTCGCCGGGCTGGGTGCGGTCGGTCGCGATCACATAGGCATCCGGTGCATGCGTCGCCGTCTGCCCGAGCGCATCGCTGGCGCTCAGGCTTTCGACCCGGTCGTTCGGTAGATCCCGTGCAAGCGCATCGGTCCAACGCGATGCCGTGTCGCGATCCGGCGCAATGACAGCGACCCGTGCGGCAGGCGTGAAATGTGACGAGGGTTCAGCAAGGCCCCAGTCTCGATAGGCGGCCTCTCCGACGCGCAGGTCCTGCTCGGTTTCGCGGGCGCGCAGCAGGCTGCGCAGTCGCGCCATCAGGATGCTTTCGTCCACGGGCTTGGCCATGAAATCGTCAGCACCCGCGCGCAAGGCCGCAAGCCTGTCCTCGGGCGCGAGCGTCGCGCTGAGCACGATCACGGGAAGGGTGGCTGTTGACGGATGCGCCTTGATCTGGCGGCAAAGGGCAATGCCATCGATATCGGGAAGGTGCATGTCCAGCAGCAGCAGATCCGGTGCCTCCTGCGCGATCTGGCGCAGAACCTCCGCCCCGGTCCAGGCCTGAACGGTATCGTACCGGGCTGCCGAAAGCTTGACCTTCAGCATGATCCGGTTCGTCGCAACATCATCCACGATCAGGATTTTTCCTGCCATGGCGATCCGAACTCCCTTACCCTGAAACGATACCTCCTGTAGCTATGCGTCGATAAGGTTAACAAACTCTTTCACGCCGTAAGGGGGCAGGGGAAATGCAGCATGAATCGGCGCAGGTTCTGGCCATTCGCGCACTTGGCTGGCTGGCCGGTCAGGATGAGATCTTCGACGCCTTTCTTGCCGCTTCTGGGGCTGCGGCAAGCGATGTGCGCGCGATGGCCTCTGACCCCGGTTTTTTATGCGCGATGCTCGATTTCCTCATGCAAAGCGATGCCTGGGTGATTACCTGTGCCGGTGATCTGGGCGTGCCCCCCGAGGTGCTGCAAGGCGCGCGTGCGGTGCTTGGCGGTGGCGATCAGAGGCACTGGACCTGAGGGGATGAGATGACGCGGATAGCCGGGATCCTGTTTGACAAGGATGGAACGCTCTTTGATTTCAACGCTACCTGGGCGGTTTGGGCGCATGGGGTGATTGAGCGGCTGAGCCGCGGCGATGCCGGGCTAGCCGCGCGGATGGCGGACGCGATCGGGTTTCTGCCCGCGCAAATGCGTTTCGCCTCGGGGTCGCCCGTCATCGCGGGCACCCCGGCCGAAGTCGCGGGGTATCTGCTGGCACATCTTCCGGGCCGCGCGCTGGATGAACTGGTGGCCGAGCTGGACGCGGCCGCGCAGACGGCGCCGCAGGTGGCGGCGGTTCCCCTCGCTCCCTGTCTGGGCGAGTTGCAAGCGCAGGGTCTGCGTCTGGGCGTCTGCACGAACGATTCCGAGGCCGCCGCCCGCGCACATCTTGATGCGGCCGGGGTCGCGCAGCTTTTCGACATGATTGTGGGCTATGACAGCGGCTATGGCGAGAAGCCCGCGGCGGGGCCGCTGCTGGCCTTCGCGCAAAGGGTCGGGCTGGAGCCCGCGACGATCGCGATGGTGGGTGACAGCCCGCATGATCTTCATGCCGCTCGGGCGGCGGGCATGGTTGCGGTGGGCGTGCTGAGCGGCCCTGCCGACGAAGCGACGCTTGCACCGCTGGCCGATGTCGTCCTGCCCGACATTTCGGCACTTGCCGCATGGGTAGGGCGTCGGGGCTGACAGCGCCTCTGGCCAAGCACATGCCCACCGGCTAGCGTGAAGCGAGATCGCAAGGAGGCGGGCCATGATCGGGGCAAGAGTGCAGTATCTTCTGTTGGGTATCGCGGGCGGCCTGGCGTTCTGGCTGCTTCAGCAGATCGACGAAGAGATTGCGGCCGGGCGCCTGCTGCTCGCGCTCGGCGTCTTCTCGGTGACGTTCTTCGGCGGTGCCCTTGGGATGCTGAGCGAGCTTGGTCTACGGCGCTCGGTGATTGGTGCGGCGGGGCTGGGTGTGGTCGTTTCGCTCTTGGCGCTTTGGGAAAGCCTAGGGTTTGCTACGGCCGGCCAGATGCTGTCGGCGGGTCATGCACTCGTCGCCGTCGCGACCGTCGCGGCCTTGCCGGTGCCGTTCCTGATCGCGGCCGGCTTGCCCGGCGGCAAGGGCTGGTCCGACTACCGCATCCTGTTCATAGAAAGCTGGAATATCGTCGTGCGATACGGTGCGGCCTGGCTTTTCGTCGGGATCGTCTGGATGGTCCTGATGCTGGGGGGCGAGTTGCTGGAGCTTGTGGGGATCACCTTCCTCACCGAGATTCTGCGCGAAGATATTGTGGTCTCGCTTGTTTGCGGCGCGGCCCTTGGCCTGGGGCTATCGGTGGTGGCCGAGATGTCCGACATGGTCTCACCCTACCTTCTGCTGCGCTTGCTGCGCCTGTTGACGCCGGTGGTGCTGGGGCTGGTGGTGATCTTTCTGGCGGCGCTTCCGGTGCGCGGGCTGACGCATCTGTTTGGCGGCATCTCGCCAAGCGGCGTTTTGCTGGGCATGGCCTGGGCGTCGATTTCTCTCGTTTCCATCGCGGTTGATCAGGACGATATCGAGGCCGTGCATGGCCCGCTTCTGGCCTGGGCCGGGCGCGGGCTAGCGCTGGTGTTGCCGGCGCTTGCGGCGCTTGCGGGGTGGGGTATCGCCCTGCGCGTGCAGGACCACGGCTGGACGCCCGACCGGGTGATGGCGGCCACGGTGGCGGCGGTCGTTCTGGGCTATGCGGGCCTCTACGCGCTGAGCGTGCTGGCGGGACGTGGCTGGATGGCCTGGATCCGCCGCGCCAATATTGTGATGGCGCTGGCCCTCATCGCGCTTGGGGTGTTGTGGCTTTCTCCAATGATCAACCCCGAGAAGATCTCGTCCCGCTCGCAGATGGCGCGGTTCGCGGCAGGTGAACTGACGCCCGCCGAACTGCCGCTGTGGGAGTTTAAGAGCGAATGGGGCAACCCCGGCGCGCTTGCACTGGCCGAGTTGCAGCGAACGGCGCAGGACCCCGCGCAGGGCGATCTTGCGAAACGGCTGGAGAAGTTGGCCAGCGCCGAGAGCCGGTATGATCTGCCGGGGCCCGACGAAACCGATCTTGATCTTCAGGTCGACGGCCTTCGCGGTGCAGTGACCACCGTGGCTGCGGGCGGTGAGGTGCCCGAGGCGCTCTGGATCGAGCTTGTGCGTATGAACGCGCCGGGCTCCGCGGCGGATTGTGCGACAAAGACCGCGGCGGGGAATGGGCGTTGTGTTCTCGTTCTGGCCGACTTCCGGCCCGAGTTGCCGGGCGAAGAGGCCATTTTCTTCCGCGCCCGGCCGGATGGTGCGCTTGAGACCCAAGCCTATCGCGCCGAGGGAGGGCGGTGGCTGACCACAGCGGCGGTGCCTCTGGTCGGGGCCGGGTCGTTGCCTGCGGATGTGCTGATCGACACGCTCTCAGGGCAGGCCCCTGCGCTGGTTCCCTCGGGTATCATGGCGCTTGAGATCGGCGGTGCGAAGTTCACCGTTTCGCCCTGAGCGCCTTGGGGAATTGTTAACGGGCCTGTCCTAACGTGCCTCTGGGACGGAGGCATCATGCATGGCTTGATCAACAAATCGATTCAGGCGTTTCTGCGCGCCAATTACGGCCAGAGGCTATGGTTGCAGGTCGCCGAACGTGTCGGTTTCGATTCCGAGGGGTTCGAGGCGATGCTGCGCTATGACGATCAACTGACCGAGGATCTGCTGCAAGCTTCGGTCGAGGCGCTCGACAAGCCGCGCGGTGTGTTGCTGGAGGATATCGGCGCTTATCTCGCCTCGCTCGAGCCGATCAGGCGGCTGCTGCGCTTTGGCGGAGAGGATTACTGGGAATTCCTGCAATCGCTCGATGAATTGCAGGGTCGTGGTCAGATGACGTTGCCCGACCTAGAGTTGCCTGAACTGGCCCTGCGAACGCTGCGTGGGGGGCAGTTCATTCTGGATGTGGACGGGACGATACCGGGCTGGGGGGCGGTTATGACGGGCCTTTTGCGAGCCATGGCCGATGATTATGGCGCCTTGGCAATGATCGAAGAGGCGGAGGCCGCCGAGGGCAGGGAGGCCGTGCAGGTGGTTTTGTTGGAGGCGGCTTTCAACGAGGGGCGGCGGTTCGATCTGGCGCCCTGTCGGGAGTAGCCGATGAGCGCGCCCTGTGCCTGCCAGAACTGGGTGCGTCTTGCACGGGGGCTTGGCCCGGATGCCTTGGGGCAGCTGATGCCGATGTTTCTCTGGCTTGACCCGCAAGGACGGATCAGCGCCCTCGGCCCGGCGCTTGGCAAGATCCTGGGGCCGGGTCGCATACTTGGATCGCGCTTCGAGCAGCATTTCCGGTTGCGTTGCGCGCGGGCGGGTCGGTCCGGCGTGGCCTCGGCGCTCGATGGCCGTCGCCGGATCAGCCTGTCGCTGCGCGCGCGCCCCGAGATCACCCTGCGCGGCTCGGTCGCCGATGTTGGGCTTGGGGCGGCGGACGGGCTGCTCTTGAACCTCAGCTTCGGGATTCATCTTGCCGAAGCCGTGCGCGAGTTCGGCCTGACGGAAACCGATTTCGCACCGTCGGACATGGCGATGGAACTGCTCTACCTGCAAGAGGCCAAGGCGACCGTGTTGAACGAGTTGCGCGCCCTGACCGTGCGGCTGGAGGACGCCCGCCGCTCCGCGCTGAGCGAGGCGCAGACCGACCCACTGACCGGGGTCGCGAACCGCAGGGCTTTCGATCTGGCGCTGGAACGGCTGATCCGCGGCCTCGGGCGCGGCGGGCAGAGCTTCGCGTTGGCCCATGTGGATCTGGATTACTTCAAGTCGGTCAATGACACGCTTGGGCATGCCGCGGGCGATCAGCTGTTGCGCAACGTCGCGCGGGTGCTTGAGGAAGAGACCCGCCGGAGTGATCTGGTCGCGCGTGTCGGCGGCGACGAGTTCGTGCTGCTGCTACGCGGCGCGACCGATCCCGAACGTCTCCAGTCACTTGGTGCGCGGATCATCGCACGGCTGGAAGAGCCGTTCACCTATGGCGAGCAGACCTGCCGGATCTCGGCCTCGATCGGTGTCGCGCTCTCGCCCGATTACGATGAGCCGACCGCCGAGGCGATGCTGGCCGATGCGGATGCCGCGCTCTATCTGTCAAAGCGGCTGGGCAAGGGGCGCTGCTCGCTGGCCGCGCCACAGGCGGATGCCGAAGGGATGCGCGCCTAACGTCATCGGTGCGTTACATTTTTCTTTCCAGTCCCGAGGCGGATCGGGTAGGGCTTGCGCATGAAGCAGGGCTTTCCCATTGCGGCGCCGGGGATGCGGATCGGCATTCTGGGTGGATCGTTCGATCCTGCCCACGAGGGACACGCGCATATCACCCATCAGGCGATCCGGCATTTCGGGCTGGACCGGGTGTGGTGGATGCTCAGCCCGGGCAACCCGCTCAAGGCGCGCGGTCCGGCGCCAATGGCGCTGCGCATCGCGCAGGCGCGCCGGATCATTCCCGACCCGCGCGTCGATATCACCGATCTCGAGACCCGGCTGGGCACACGCTACACCGCCGAAACGCTCTCGCGCCTGTTGCCGCTTTATCGCGGCGTGCAGTTTGTCTGGCTGATGGGGGCTGATAACCTGGTGCAATTCGATCGCTGGGACAATTGGCAGGAGATCATGCGGATGGTCCCCGTTGGGGTTCTGGCCCGGCCTGGATCGCGCCTGGCCGGAAAATGCGCCCGCGCGGCGCGGATCTTTGACGCGCATCGCCTCCCAGCCGAGCAATCCCACCGCCTGCCGCTGGCGCAGCCTCCCGCCTGGTGCTTCGTCGATATGCCGATGTCCGATCTGTCGTCCTCGGCGATCCGGGCGCGAGGTGACTGGCGCGGCACGGCTTGAAGCCGCGCAAGCTTGCGCGCTAGGCTGCGGCAAGGGCTTCGGTGCGGAGTAGGCGATGCAGCTTTCACGACGTCAGATGATCTTCGGGGCGGGGGCGCTTGCCTGCGCCATCCCGCGTGTCTCTTGGGCGGCTGGTGGGGCGGATGGCCCGATCGCGGGCCTGAGCGGGGATGTCAGCTATGTCGTAGCCGAACTGGCCAGCGGCAAGATACTTGGCGCGCGCAACGCAGAGAAGGCCATGCCCCCGGCGTCCACCGTCAAGGCGATCACCTCGCTTTACGCGCTGGAGACCTTGGGGGGCGGGTATCGGTTCGCCACCCGGCTGATCGCGACCGGCCCGGTCTCGGGCGGTGTGCTTCAGGGCGATCTGGTGCTGGCGGGTGGCGGCGATCCGACGCTGACGACCGACGATCTGGGCGATATGGCCGCGCAACTGGCAGCGTCCGGGCTGCGCGGGGTCAGTGGGCGCTTCCTCGTCTGGGGCGGGGCCTTGCCCTACGCGCCCGAGATCGCCGGCGATCAGCCGATCCATGTCGGCTACAACCCGGCGATCTCGGGTCTGATCCTCAACTTCAACCGCGTACATTTCGAGTGGCGCCGTGCAGGGAAGGGCTGGCAGATCGGCATGGATGCGCGGGGCGAACGGTTCCAGCCCAAGGCCTTCACCGCCGAGGTCGCCTTGGCGAACCGCAAGTCGCCGCTGTTCACCTATGCCAATTCGGGCGGGAAGGAGCATTGGACGGTCGCCGCGAGCGGGTTGAACAAGCATGGCAGCCGCTGGCTGCCGGTGCGCAACCCCGATGCCTATGCGGGCGACGTGTTCCAGACGCTGGCGCGTGCGCAGGGGCTGGCGCTGCCTGCACCGAGATCCGTGCGGGATATGCCGGGCGGCACGGTTCTGGTCGAGCACCGCTCGGAACCGCTCGGCGTCATCTTGCGTGGCATGATGAAATACTCGACCAACGTGACCGCCGAGGCGGTGGGCATGACGACGAGCACCGCGCGCGGAGCGCCTGCGGGGCGCGGCCAATCGGGCGCGTCGATGGGGCAATGGCTTGCGGCACGCATGGGCGGGTCGGGGGCGCGGTTCGCCGATCACTCGGGGTTGGGCGCCGAGTCGCGCATTTCCGCGCAGGAGATGGTGCGTGCGCTTGCGCAGCTTGGCCCCGGCATGGGGCTGCGCGACCTGATGAAGGGGTTCGATCTGCGCGACGACGCGGGGCGCAAGATGCAGAACCAGACGCTCCAGATCGAGGCCAAGACCGGCACGCTGAACTTCGCCTCGTCGCTGGCCGGCTACATGACCGGGCGCAACGGGCGGCAACTTGTCTTCGCGATCATGACGGCGGACATGAATCAGCGCCGCCGCACGGTGGGCCAGGAAACGCCGGCAGGCTCACGCGAGTGGATCCGCCGCTCGAAAATCCTGCAAAGCCGCCTGCTGGAGCGCTGGTCCGCGCTTTAAGCCTCAGAGCTTGACGTGGCGCACCTTGGCGCCCCACTCGATGGCAACCGCGTGGAGGCGGTCGATCGCCATCTCGCCGCGAATCTCCTCAAGCATCCGCAGCTCGGGCTGATGCAGCACGCCATCGGCCGCGGCCACGTCGCAGGCCAGCGCATAGGCGGTTTCATATAGCTTCTGAGGCAGGGCCGCGCGCACGAGGCCAAAGAGCGCCTCAAGCCCCTCTTCCTCTTCAAAGAGCGAATAGACGGTCTGCGCGACGGGACGGATGCGGTCGATGTCATAGGTGGCGAAGATCGGCATGTGGTTCACCATCCGCTCGATCGCGACCAGTTCCGATGTCCGGATGTTCTCATCCGAGGCCGAGACCGCGACCATGACGGCGACAAGCGCGTCTTGCGGGGAAAGCGAGGGCAGGGTGTCGGTCACGGGGGGGCATCCTTTCACTGGTTCTGTGGGCAAATTATTGACGATTGCGCCCCCGTTCAATAGGTGGGTCGCGAATGGGCGCATGGGGCGCCCGGTGAGGTGTGAAATGACGAGCCTTCGTGACGCAGCGATGAAATCCAAAGCCTGGCCCTTCGAGGAAGCCCGCCGGGTTCTCAAGCGTTACGAAAAGAAAGACCCGGAGAAGGGCTACGTGCTCTTTGAGACGGGCTATGGCCCGTCGGGTCTGCCGCATATCGGCACCTTCGGCGAGGTGGCACGCACCACGATGATCCGCCGCGCCTTCGAGACGATCTCGGACATCCCCACGCGCCTGCTGTGCTTCTCGGACGATATGGACGGGATGCGCAAAGTGCCGGAGAACGTGCCGAACCAGGATCTGCTGAAGGCCAATATCCAGAAGCCGCTGACCGAGGTGCCGGACCCGTTCGAAGAGTTCGAGAGCTTCGGCCACCACAACAACGCGATGCTGCGCCGTTTCCTTGATACCTTCGGGTTCGAGTATGAATTCGCCAGCGCGACCGAGTATTACAAGTCGGGCAAGTTCGACGCGATCCTTCTCAAGGCCGCCGAGAAATACGATGAGATCATGGCGATCATGCTCAAGTCGCTGCGCGAAGAGCGTCAGCAGACCTATTCGTGTTTCCTGCCGATCCACCCGGAAACCGGGCGGGTGCTTTACGTGCCGATGAAGAATGTCGATGCCAAGGCCGGCACGGTGACCTTCGACGACGAAGAGGGGCGCGAGTGGACGCTGCCGATCACCGGCGGCAATGTGAAACTGCAATGGAAGCCCGATTTCGGCGCGCGTTGGGCCGCGCTCGACGTCGATTTCGAGATGTATGGCAAGGACCACTCGACCAACACGCCGATCTATGACGGGATCTGCCGCGTGCTAGGTGGCCGCGCGCCCGAGCATTTCACCTATGAGCTGTTCCTTGATGCCAATGGTGAGAAGATCTCGAAATCCAAGGGCAACGGTCTGTCGATCGACGAGTGGCTGACCTATGCCTCGACCGAGAGCCTGAGCTACTTCATGTATCTCAAGCCCAAGACCGCCAAGCGCCTGTGGTGGGATGTGATCCCGAAGATGGTGGACGAGTATCACCAGCAGCTGCGCGCCTACCCGGATCAGCCTATCGACCAGCAAGTGAACAACCCGGTGTGGCATATCCACGGCGGCAACCCGCCCGAGTCGAAGATGGTGGTGCCGTTCGCGATGCTGCTCAACCTCGCCTCGGTGGCCGGTGCGACGGATAAGGAGGGGCTGTGGGGCTTCATCAAGCGCTATGCGCCCGAAGCCACGCCCGAGACGCATCCCGACCTCGATCAGGCGGCCGGGTTCGCGGTGCGCTACTTCCACGATTTCGTCGCGCCCGAGCGTCAGTTCCGCCTGCCGAGCGATCAGGAGCGCGCTGCGATGGAGGATCTGGCGGCCCGCCTCGAAGCACTGCCCGACCAGGATCTGCACCTGACCTTTGCCGATGCGGATCCCTCGGAAGCGTTGCAGACCATGGTCTTCGCGGTTGGCAAGGAGCATGGGTTCGAGAACCTGCGCGAGTGGTTCCAGGCGCTTTACGAGGTGCTTCTGGGCGCGTCGCAGGGGCCGCGTTTCGGCGGGTTCATCGCGCTTTACGGCGTGAAAGAGACCATCGCGCTGATCAATCGCGGTCTTGCGGGCGAACTGGCGGCCTGATCACCCGGCGCGCCAGAGTTTGAACCAGCGCCCCCACCGGTCCGCTAGGGCCTCGGGCGGTTCGGCAAAAAGACGGGAGCCGAGGCGGAATGCCTCGGCTTCCTGCGTTTTCTGGATCTGCCGGAGATGGTGGCGTAGGGCTCTCGCCGCGTCATGCGGTAGATGGGTGGGCGCGGCTTCGGCCAGCACGGCGAGGTCGTGGTGCTGGCCAAGCAACTCGCCCAAGGTGTCGACGATCTGAGCGTGGCCCTGCATCTTCTCGGGCCAGATCGGCTCCAGCAGGCGGGTATGATACCAATGGTGCTTTGTTCGCGACCGCCAGGCGTGCAGGGCCTCATCGGTCGGATCGTGCTGCGCGCGCGCCATCCGGGCTTGCGCTCGTGCGTAGCTCTTGCTCAGGCCGGGGGCGAGCGCCTTCCAACCCTTGCCGATCACGCTCCAATGTGCGGCGCGGTCGCGGATGGTGGCGATGTTTTGCGCGAAGGTCTCAAGGGCTTCGTGCTGGAGGGCCGTTGCGGTGACATCCGACAACCGTTCGTGCATCAGTTCCGCCTCGGCGGAGCCCTGCGCGATACCTTGCAGGGTCTCGCGCATGACCTCGGCGTCGCGCAGTTGTGCGATCCCGGCGGCGGCATCGCGCAGGGCGGCGTTTTCTTTGGCAAAGCTCTCGAAGCGCGGCGCGACAAGACGCAAGAGCCCACGCGTCTTCTTGGTTGCCTTGCGCAACTCGTGAATGTGCGCGGCGCCTTCGGGCTTGCGTGCGAGTTCTACCGCGAAGGATAGCTCTTCGGTTGCGATGCGGCGCAGCATCGCGGTGGTGTCGGTGTCGTCGGCTTGTAGGCGGTAAGGCATGGTGCGGTCAGTCTGGAGGCTTGCCCATTTGGTAGCAAGCCGCTGCGTCGGTTTCGTGACACGGCGAGCGTTCGCTGCCCTCAGCACATTTTTAACCCTGGCGGCTAGTTCTGGCGCGGCCGGTGCGGCGGGCGCCCCGTGCATTTCCATGACGAACCGCCATCGCGCCGCTTCATGCCGGTGGCGCTCGGGTGGGACTGAACCAAGAGGAACCTCGAATGAACATTGCGGTTACGGAGGGTCTGGCGCTAATGCCGCCGGCTTTCGAGTTGGGGCTTGATGTGTGGTCGAGCGCAGACGGAACGGCCGGATCGGCAACCTATCAGGGCGCGGCGAATGCGGCGATCGTTCCGGCCGATCAGGATTTTGGCGCCTGTCTGGAGCTGACCAAGACCCAGTCCACCCAAAAGCTGCGCTACATGGGCCAGACGCCGATCCTGCCTGGCGCCTATCTGCGGATCACGGCGCGCGTCAAGGCGATCAGCGGCAACCTGCCCATCGTGCGGATCGCCGCCTACGCGATGAATGCTTCGGGCCACGTCGCGGGGCTGGTCGAGCGCTCGGCCGAGATCGCGCTGGAAAGCTATGGGCAGGTGGTGAGCGTGTCCGCCATCGTCGGCACAGGGCAGCGCGTGGGCGTGGACATGCCCTGGGGCACCCAGCCCAGCTACGGTCACTTCGGGATCGACCTGACCGGCGCAAACGGCGGCGTCGTGCGCATTGATGACATCGTGATCGAGGATGTGACCGAGGTTTTCCTGCGCGATATGATGGATTGGGTCGATGTGCGCGACTACGGCGCGCGGGGCGATGGCGTGACCGATGACCGCGCCGCCTTCATCGCGGCCGACAATGCCGCCAACGGGCGTATGATCGTGGTTCCCAAGGGCAGCTACCTGATCGGCTCGACGCTGTCGATCAATGCGCCGATCCGCTTTGTCGGCACACTGGTCATGCCCACCGCTGCGCGGCTTTCGCTGATGTCGAGCTTCGACTTCCCAACCTATGCCGAGGCCTTCGGGGGTGAGCTTGCCGGCCTGAAGAAGGCGCTTCAGGCGCTGTTTGCCTATACCGATCACAATTCTCTCGACCTGAAAGGTCGCCGGGTCGAGGTGACCGAACCGATCGACATCAAGGCCCTTGCGCCGGATCTGAGCAGCTTCTCGAACCGTCGTGTCCTGCGCAACGGCCAGCTGAACGTGATCGACGGCGCGGTCTGGGCCGATACGGTTGTGACCTCGCAGGCGACCTATTCCATCAGCGCCCCCGAGACGCTGACCGGCGTCGCCAACATAGCCAATATCCCGGTCGGTGCGCGCGTGTCGGGCACGGGCGTCGGGCGCGAGGTCTATGTGCGCGCGGTCAATGTGGGTGCGGGCTCGCTGACGCTGTCGCACCCGCTGTTTGGCGGGGCGGGGACGCGCACGCTGACCTTCACGCGCCACAAATACGTGCTCGATTTCTCGGGGCTTGCGAAGCTCGACCGGTTCAACATCGACGATGTCGAAATCCTGTGCAACGGCGAGGCCAGCGCGATCATGCTGCCGCCCTCGGGGCAGATGTTCCATGTGCGCGACTGCTACATCAACGCGCCGAAGGACAAGGGGATCACCTCGATCGGCACCGGCTGTCAGGACATGCTGATCGACCGCTGCCAGTTCCTGTCGAACGAAAGCCAGGTTCCGGCGACGCAGCGCGTCTCGGTCGCGTTCAACGTCAATGCCAACGACACCAAGATCCGGGATTCGCGCTTCGTGCGCTTCGGGACGACGATGATCCTGCACGGGACGGGGCACCTGATTGTCGGCAATCACTGGTTCCAGGGCGATGAGGAAACGAACGGCGCCCGCATCGCGGGCCTCGTGTTCACCCAGACCAATGTGCAGTCGGCGGTGACGGGGAACTACATCGACAACTCGGTGATCGAGTGGACGAACGAATACGATCCAACCCCGAATTTCGGCAACGAGTATTCCTTTGGCGGCCTGACCGTCACCGGCAACACCCTTGTCAGCCTCGACGCAGCGCCCTGGTTCACCTGGTTCTCGATCAAGCCCTATGGTTCGGGGCATTTCATTCACGGGCTGAACATCTCGTGCAACGTGTTCCGCGCCATCAACGGCGAGGTCGATCGCTTCGAGAAGGTGGACACGACCTATGCCGACCTCGATCGCTCGCGCTTTCGCAATATCCAGATCGAGGCGAATACGTTCAACGGCGTCGGGCAGTTCGTCTGCAACCCGGTCTTTCTGCAGGTCGATCAGGCGACAGCCCAGACGGTGTGGACCGTCACGCCCGGCGCCTATCTTCCGTTTGGCGGGTGGGCGCGGAATGTGGAAAGCGTTCTGGCCGAGGGGATGATCACCAATAACTCCGGCTCGCGCGTTTCGTCGATGCCCTATGTGGTGGTCGAGCAGGGCGCCGCCAAGCAGGATGTCACGCTGAACTGGGCCGAGGCCGCCAAGGGGCGCGTCCAGGTCAAGATCCGTTGCGATAATCCGAACTGATCCGGTCCCGCGATCGACCGGCAAGAAGGGCGCCCGTTTGGGCGCCCTTTCATTTTTGCGCCAGATCCTCGGCGCTCAACCGATAGGCCCGCGCGAAGCCGCCGTTAAGAAGGCCCGACAAGAGCCGAAACTCGACGAAGAAGAAGTCCGGCAGATTGATGTAGAGCTTGGCCTTGGGATGATCGGCAAGCCATCTGTCGCGCGCCAGGGCGCCGCGCGGGTCATCCGGGGGCAGGGCGTGCGCCTCGGCCTGAAGGCTTAGCCGCGGATGGGTCAGCGGATCGCCCTTGGCGCCCGGCTCACCCAGCAAAAGGCCCGCCCGTGCGTCGTGCCGCAATGCCCGGCTGTGCGCCGAGAGGCCCGATAGCAGGGCCCAAAGCCCGCCTTCGGGGCCCGGGCCCAAGGCGATGCGGCTGACCGAGGGAAAGCCCGTCTCGGGGTCGATAACGGCGAGCGATCCATGCCGCGCTGCGGAAATCAGATCATGCGCAAGTTGGCGCGCGTCGTCGTCGGTGGTGCGGATCGGGGATTGGGGCGGTACCATCCGGGGCCTCCTGCAAGGATCTGCGGGGTCTCTGGGTGCCATGCGTAGCAATGCGCGCACCGCCGGACAAGCGGTGCTTGATACGCGAATGAGTCGCGAACCATTGCAGGAAAGTCGCAAACGCAGATCGCGCCCGAGACGCGCTAGCACTGGCGTCCTCAAAGCGATCCAGCGGCTAGGGCTGCGCCCCTGGCACCCGCCCTGTTCCTTGCGAAGGCATCCGGATGCTGCCGGCTCAGTGGGGCGGCAGCCCGTTGGTAGCCCCCCGCATTTCCCGCGATCAGAGATTCGGCTGCGCAACGCGGGCACGAATCAGCCCTGCGTGCTGCACTGCGGCATCGGAGTTGTGGCAAAATGCATTGATATCGCAGAAGTTCGGGGGTCGGGCTGGTCGGCCACGGAAATGAAAAATCTCACGCAGCCGTGAACTGGCAAGGGTATGAAAGAAAATGTCAAATTTTCGGACATTCCAGTAACATTAACATAATTATCTTTTTTGTTGTGAAGAAATTTACAGAAAATTCAATTTCTATTAGGGGGTTACATGAAACCTGACAATTGGTTTAAAGTGCCGTTGGGGTAGGATGTCTCTGACTTGTTCGGGGGCGGGTTGCGGCCTTGTGCCGCTGGTTTTTCTAGGGAGGATTGGCCATGGCGGCTCAGGAGCAGGCAAACGCAGCGCCCGACGTGCGTGAAGTTCCGGCTGGATTTGAGAATGCTCACGCGAACACGCAGAAGTATCTGGAGATGTACCGTGAGTCTGTTGAAAACCCGGACGCGTTCTGGGGCCGTGAAGGCAAGCGTCTGGACTGGATGACGCCCTACACCAAGGTGAAGAACACGGACTTCACCTATGGCAAGGTTTCGATCAAATGGTTTGAGGACGGCGTTCTGAACGCCTCGGTGAACTGCATCGACCGCCACCTGAAGGATCGCGCGCTGCAGACTGCGATCATCTTCGAACCCGATGATCCGGCTGAGCCTGCCCAGCACATCACCTACAAGGAGCTGTCCGAGAAGGTGAACCGGATGGCGAACGTCCTGCTGTCGCAGGGCATCATGCGCGGCGACCGCGTTGTCATCTACCTGCCGATGATCCCGGAAGCGGCCTATGCGATGCTGGCCTGTGCCCGTATCGGCGCGATCCACTCGATCGTCTTCGCGGGCTTCTCGCCGGACGCTCTGGCGAACCGCATCAACGACTCGGGCGCGAAACTGGTGATCACCGCCGACTTCGCTCCGCGCGGTGGCCGCAAGACCCCGCTCAAGGCCAACACCGACGCCGCGCTGCTGCATTGCTCGGACAAGGTGCGTTGCCTTGTCGTGAAGCGCACTGGCGACCAGATCTCCTGGGTGCAGGGCCGCGACGTCGACCTGCTCTACCTGATGGATCACGTCTCGCCCGACTGCCCGCCGCGCCCGATGAACGCCGAAGATCCGCTGTTCATCCTCTATACCTCGGGTTCGACCGGCAAGCCGAAGGGGGTCGTGCACACGACCGGCGGCTATCTGGTCTATGCCTCGATGACGCATCAATACACCTTCGACTACCATGACGGCGATGTCTTCTGGTGCACCGCGGACGTGGGTTGGGTGACCGGCCACAGCTACATCGTCTATGGTCCGCTGGCCAATGGCGCCACGACGATCATGTTCGAGGGCGTGCCGACCTATCCGGACGCGGGCCGCTTCTGGGAGGTCTGCGAGAAGCACAAGGTCAACCAGTTCTACACCGCGCCGACGGCGATCCGCTCGCTGATGGGGCAGGGGCCGGAATGGGTTGAGAAGTACGACCTCTCGAGCCTGCGCGTGCTGGGTTCGGTGGGTGAGCCGATCAACCCCGAAGCCTGGGTGTGGTACGACAAATACGTCGGCAAGGGCAAATGCCCGATCGTCGACACCTTCTGGCAGACCGAGACTGGCGGCCACATGCTGACGCCGCTTCCGGGCGCGACGCCCACCAAGCCCGGCTCGGCCACCAACCCGTTCTTCGGCGTCAAGCCGGTGATCCTGGACGCGGCGACCGCCGTGCGTCAGGGCGAGACCGAGGCCGAGGGCGTGCTGTGCATCTCGGACAGCTGGCCGGGTCAGATGCGCACCCTCTGGGGCGATCACGAGCGCTTCCAGGAAGCCTATTTTGCGCAGTATCGCGGTTACTACTTCACCGGTGACGGCTGCCGCCGCGACAAGGACGGCTACTACTGGATCACCGGCCGCGTCGATGACGTCATCAACGTCTCGGGCCACCGGATGGGCACGGCCGAAGTTGAATCCGCGCTGGTTGCGCACCCGACCGTGGCCGAGGCCGCCGTTGTGGGCTACCCGCACGACCTCAAGGGCCAGGGCATCTACGCCTATGTCACGCTGATGAACGACATCGAGCCGACGGACGAGCTGCGCAAGGAGCTTGAGAAGTGGGTCCGCACCGAGATCGGCCCGATCGCCAAGCCCGATATCATCCAGTGGGCTCCCGGCCTGCCCAAGACCCGTTCGGGCAAGATCATGCGCCGCATCCTGCGCAAGATCGCCGAGAACGACTTTGGCTCGCTCGGTGACACCTCGACGCTGGCCGATCCTTCGGTGGTTGACGATCTGATCGCCAACCGTGGCAACAAGGGCTGAAACGATGGCAACTGATAACAACGCAGTCGCGACGACGCCCGCCGTTCTGATCCTGCTCGGCCCCCCCGGGGCCGGGAAAGGCACCCAGGCCCGGATGCTCGAAGAGCGTTTCGGCCTGGTCCAACTCTCGACCGGCGATCTGCTGCGCGCCGCCGTTGCGGCGGGCACGCCTGCTGGCCTCGCCGCGAAAGCGGTGATGGAGGCCGGTGGCCTCGTCTCGGACGAGATCGTGCTGAACATCCTGCGCGATCGCCTCGGCGAGCCGGACGTGACCGCAGGCGTGATCCTCGACGGCTTCCCGCGCACGGCGGGCCAGGCCGAGGCGCTTGACGCACTCCTGTCCGAGGCCGGTCAGCGGGTCACCGCGGCGATCAGCCTTGAGGTGGATGACGAGGCAATGATCCAGCGCGTCGCTGGCCGCTATACCTGCGGCAGCTGCGGCGAGGGCTATCATGACGATTTCAAACAGCCCGTTCAGGCGGGTGTTTGTGACAAATGCGGAGGCACGGAGTTCAAGCGCCGGGCCGACGACAACGCCGAGACGGCGCGTGCAAGGCTGGTCGCCTACCACGCCCAGACGGCACCGCTGATCGCCCACTACGGGGCCCTCGGCGTTCTCGAGAAGATCGACGCGATGGGTAACATCGACGAAATCGCCTCGGGTCTCGGGTCGATCGTGGAACGCGTATCGGCTTAATTTTGGGGGAGGGGCGGGCCCGTTCCGGGCCCGTTTCGGAAAAAAACAGGGAGTTACGCTTATGGCGGACAAATCTTCGTCCAATGCCTACTGGAGAGCGAATATCCGGACCATCCAGCTGTATCTGGTGATCTGGTTCGTCTGCTCGTTCGGCTTTGGCATCCTTCTGCGCCCGATGCTGTCGGGCATTGGCATTGGCGGCACCGATCTGGGCTTCTGGTTTGCTCAGCAGGGCTCGATCATCGTCTTCTTGATCCTGATTTTTGCTTATGCCGCGCGCATGAACAAACTGGATAAAGAACACGGCGTGGAAGAATAAGGGAGAGCAGGGACAATGGATCAGTTTACCCTAAACCTTCTCGTGGTGGGTGCGACTTTCGCGCTCTACTTCGGGATCGCGATCTGGGCCCGCGCGGGTTCGACCGCAGAATTCTACGCGGCCGGTGGCGGCGTTCACCCGGTTCTGAACGGTATGGCGACCGGCGCTGACTGGATGTCGGCCGCGTCGTTCATCTCGATGGCCGGTATCATCGCTTTCGGTGGCTACGACACCTCGGCCTACCTGATGGGCTGGACCGGTGGCTACGTGCTTCTGGCGATGCTTCTGGCGCCTTACCTGCGCAAGTTCGGCAAGTTCACCGTGCCGGAATTCATCGGTGACCGCTTCTACTCGGGCACCGCGCGCGTTATCGCCGTTATCTGCCTTCTGATCGCGTCGATCACCTACGTTATCGGTCAGATGTCGGGCGTTGGCGTTGCCTTCTCGCGCTTCCTCGAAGTCGAGGCTTCGACCGGCCTGTTCATCGGCGCCGCGGTCGTGTTCGCTTATGCCGTTCTTGGCGGCATGAAGGGCATCACCTACACGCAGGTCGCTCAGTACGTCGTTCTGATCATCGCCTACACCATCCCGGCGATCTTCATCTCGCTCAACCTGACCGGCAACCCGATCCCGGCTCTTGGCCTGTTTGCCGACGCCAAGTCGACCGGTGAGCCGCTGCTGACCACGCTGAACGGCATGCTCGCCGACCTCGGCTTCAGCTCGTACACGCAACAGTCCGACACCACGCTGAACATGTTCCTGTTCACGCTGTCGCTGATGATCGGTACTGCGGGTCTGCCCCACGTTATCGTGCGCTTCTTCACCGTTCCCAAGGTGTCGGACGCCCGTTCGTCGGCTGGCTGGGCGCTGGTGTTCATCGCGCTGCTCTACCTGACGGCTCCGGCCGTGGCTGCGATGGCGCGCATCAACCTGGTCAACACCGTTTATCCGGAAGGCACCACCGCTGCGCCGCTGGCGTACGAAGCTCGTCCGGATTGGGTCAAGAACTGGGAGAAGACTGGTCTTCTCAAGTTCGAAGACAAGAATGGCGATGGCCTGATCAACTACGTTGCTTCGAAAGATGCCAACGAGCTTGACGTGAACCGCGACATCATCACCCTGGCGAACCCGGAAATCGCTGACCTGCCTGGCTGGGTTATCGCTCTGGTTGCTGCCGGTGGTCTGGCTGCCGCTCTGTCGACCGCTGCGGGCCTGCTCATGGCGATCTCGTCGGCTGTGTCGCACGACCTGATCAAGGGTCAGATCAACCCGGGCATCTCGGAAAAAGGCGAGCTTCTGGCCGCCCGTGTTTCGATGGCCGTTGCGATCGTTCTGGCGACCTACCTGGGTCTGAACCCCCCGGGCTTCGCGGCGCAAACCGTGGCTCTTGCCTTCGGTCTGGCAGCTTCGTCGATCTTCCCGGCGCTGATGATGGGTATCTTCTCGAAGCGTGTGAACTCCAAGGGCGCCGTTATGGGTATGCTCGCGGGTCTGCTGACCACCCTCGTGTACATCTTCCTTCACAAGGGCTGGTTCTTCGTCGCAGGCACCAACAGCTTCACCGACGCCGACCCGCTGTTCCTCTCGATCAAGTCGACCTCGTTCGGCGCGATCGGTGCGATGATCAACTTCGCGGTCGCCTACTTCGTGTCGAACGCGACCGACGATGTTCCGGCCGATGTGCAGGAACTGGTCGAGTCGATCCGCATCCCGAAAGGCGCTGGCGCGGCCACCGGCCACTAAGCGTTTGGGCTTGGGTGGCGCTCCGGCGCCACCCCACAAAATCCCGGGTCGCCCGACAGGGCGACCCTCCTTCTCCGGAGAAAGTCATTATGGGCGGCGCACAACAGGCCATTATCGCGTTTCTTGAGAGCGTCCATCCTTATGACAACCTGCCGCGGGACGAGTTGGTGCGCGTCGCCAGTTCCTTCAGCCGCAGGGAGGTTCCCGCCGGAACCGACATCTATCGCAAGGACGACAAGCTTGAGGGCCTCTACCTGATCAAGTCGGGCGGGGTCGAGATCACCGAGGAGAACGGTGCCCTCGTGTCGATCCTTGGGCCGCGCAACTCGTTCGGCGAGCGCGGGTTGATGCGCGAAGGTATCGCTGTCACCAGCGCAAAGGCGACCGAGCAGACCGTGCTTCTGATGCTCCCGCTGGCCGAATTCGCCCGCCTGAGCGACGAGTTCCCCCCCTTCAAGCGGTTCTTCAACCGCACCCGCGGGCGCGAGTCGCGCCAGGCCGATATCGCGACCATGAAGATCGCCGATCTTCTGGCGCGCAAACCGATGAGCTGTTCGCCCGATGCGACAGTGCGCGAGGCCGCGCAGATCATGCGCGATTCCCATGTCTCCTCGCTCGGTGTGACTGAGGGTGACAAGCTGCGCGGCATCGTCACTGTGCGCGATCTGTCCAACAAGGTGCTGGCAGGCGGGCTGAGCCCCGATGTGCCGGTGCGCGATGTCATGACGCCCGATCCGATCTCGCTGCCGCTCAGTGCGCTTGGGTCGGACATCCTGCACATCATGCTGGAACGCCGTATCGGCCATCTGCCGATCGTCGAAGGCGGCCGCTTCGCCGGGATGATCACCCAGACGGACCTGACCCGCTTCCAGGCGGTCAGCTCGGCCGTGCTGATCCGCGACGTGGCTGGCGCCGACAGCGTCGAAGAGATGGCGGCGGTCACCGCGCGCATCCCGCAGCTTCTGGTGCAACTGGTCGGCGGGCATCACAGCCACGAGGTCGTTACCCGGCTGATTACCGATATCGCCGATGCCGTGACGCGGCGCCTGCTCGCCATGGCCGAGGCCGAGCTTGGCCCGGCGCCCGTGCCCTACCTCTGGCTGGCCTGTGGTAGCCAGGGCAGACAGGAGCAAACCGGCGTCAGCGATCAGGACAACTGCCTGATCATCGACGATGCCGTGACGCCCGACGACATGGTTTACTTCCGCAAACTCGCCAAGATCGTCTCGGACGGGCTGCATGCCTGCGGCTACGTTTATTGCCCCGGCGACATGATGGCGACGGCTGATCGCTGGTGTCAGCCCGCGCGGGTCTGGCGCGACTATTTCCACGGCTGGATCAACAAGCCGAACCCCGAGGCGCAGATGCTCGCCTCGGTGATGTTCGACCTGCGCCCCATTGGCGGCAATGGCCCGAGCCTCTATCAGAGCCTGCAAGAAGAGACGCTGGAGATCGCCGCGCGTAACTCGATCTTCGTGGCGCATATGATCTCGAACTCGCTCAAGCACACGCCGCCACTTGGCCTGATCCGCGGTTTCGCGACGATCCGTTCGGGCGAGCATCGCAATCACATCGACATGAAGCACAATGGCGTGGTGCCGGTCACCGATCTGGGCCGCGTCTATGCGTTGCAGGGGCGGTTGACTGCCGCCAACACTCGGGCGCGTCTGCTGGGTGCCGAGGAGGCGGGGATCATCTCGGCCTCGGGCGCGCGCGATTTGATCGAGGCCTATGACCTGATCGCCACGATGCGGCTTGAGAACCAGTCGCACCTGATCAAGGCGGGGCGGAAGCCGGACAACTATCTGGCGCCGTCGGACCTGTCGGATTTTGAGCGCTCGCATCTGCGCGACGCTTTCGTGGTGGTGCGCACGATGCAGTCGGCCGTTGGACACGGCAAGGCAGCAGTGAGCTAAGGGGTAACGATGGTCAACGATTTCATCACCATGCTGGCAGCGGCCTTTCTGGCCGTCGTCGTGGTTTTCGCGGCACGCCATGCGCTGCGTAAGATCCTCGGCGTACAGCTGCCCAAATGGGCGATGCCTGCGACGGCCGGTGTGGCAATGCTGTTCGCCACGATCTGGAGTGAATACGCTTGGTATCCGCGCCTGCGCGCTGGCCTGCCCGAGACCGCGACGATCCTGCGCACGGTCGAGGAGAGCAAGCCGTGGCGGCCCTGGACCTACGTATTCCCGATGACGGTGCGGGCGATGGCGCTGGATCGCGGCACGGTCCGCCATCCTGCACCGGGGATCGCACAAACCGAACTCTTGTTGATGCAGCGTTGGATGCCGGTACAGCCGGTCAGCGTTGCCTATGACTGCGAAAATGCGGCGCGCGCCGATCTTGTGGAGGGGGCGCAGATCAACCCGGATGGCACGCTGACGGGGGCCGAATGGTACCCGTTGGATGCCACCGATGAGGGACTGAAGGCCGCCTGTCTGGGAGGATGAACATGGCCGACGGTGGGAGGAAACATCGTGTCCTTATCGTGGAGGATGAGGACAACATCGCAATCGCGCTCGACTATCTGATGAGCCGCGAGGGCTTCGATCACGACCGCATCGCCACCGGTGCGGGCGCGATCGATCGCATCCGTGCGACACATCCCGATCTGGTGCTTCTGGATGTCATGTTGCCCGAGGTATCGGGCTATGAGATCTGCCAGGAAATCCGGGCCGATACCGGTCTGAGCGACGTGAAGATCCTGATGATGACCGCGCGTGGTTCCGCCATGGAGCGGCGCAAGGGGCTTGCCCTCGGGGCTGACGGGTTCATCGCAAAGCCGTTCGAACTCAAGGAATTGCGTGACGAGGTGCATCGTCTTCTCGATGAGGGAGCGCAGACATGACCCTGGCCAATCTCAGCCTCCGTTTGCGCGTCTTTCTGTTTTTTGCCGCGCTGGCGGCTGGGAATATCGGCGCCCTGGTCGCTGGAATGGTCTTCGGGTTTGAAAAACTGGGCGTGCCCGAGGCGCTCGATGGTTTCATCATCGGCGGCACGGTCGCCGGTTTCGTGATCCTCGGGTTGATCACCGGCGTATGGTTCCTGTTCGACGAAAACGTGGCCAAGCCGATTGAGCGGCTTGCAGGCGGGATGCGCGCGCGCACCCACGCCGAGGTCGCCTCGGAGCTCGACCAGTCCTCCGGCCGTTATCTGGGCGATCTGGCCCCCGCAGCAGCCGCCGTCACGCAGCATCTGGCCGAGACGCGCTCGGCCCTCATCGAGTCGGTGCAGCGCGAAACCAACCGTCTTGCGCGCGAGAAGGAGCGGCTCGAGGCGTTGCTTTCGGACGTTCCCGTGGGGGTTTTGCTGTGCACACCGGACCATCAGCTGGTTTTCTACAACGGGCAGGCGGTTGACCTTTTGGGTGGTGGCCATGCGCCGGGCCTTGATCGTCGGGTGTTTGATTACCTGCACCAGGCGCCGGTCGCCCATGCCTATGCACGTCTGATCGAGACCGACGATCCCGACGCCGCCTCGGACTTGCTGTGTTCCACGGTGGCTGACGGCAAGGTGCTGGCCGCCCGTATGCGCCTGTTGTCCGAGGGAGAGGATCGTCACATCACCTCCCGCCCCGGCTACGTTCTGACCCTGCGCGATGTGTCGGGCGACATGCGCGCCCATGCGCAGCGAGAGCAGCTGATGGACGAGCTGTTCGACCGGATCCGCCGCCCTGCCGCGGCGCTGCAATCGCTGACCGGGGTACTGACCGCGGATGACGGCCCGTCGGGCGCGGCACGCGACAAGGTGCGCTCGGCAGCGCGAACCGAGGCGCTGATGCTGGCCGATGCGATCCATACCCTCTTCGAGCGTCACGAGGCCAACCGCGCCGACTGGTGGCCGCTCGGGATGATCCGGGCTTCGGACCTTGGCGATGCGGTGCGTGCGCGGGTCGAGGCCGATCACGGTCAGATCGAGATCGAGGCCGCGCCGCTCATGTTGCGCTGCGAGGGTTTTGAGATGGTTGCGCTTCTCGGAACGCTGACGTCGCGGCTAGAGGGCCGCTCCGCGTTCCGCCTTGAGATCTCCGAGGAAGAGGGCGGTGCGCTGATTGCACTGGAATGGCATGGTGCGCCCGTGCCGATCAGCGAGCTTGAGCAATGGCTCGATGCGCCGCTTGAAGTGGGCATGGCCGATGTGACCGGGCGGCGGGTGCTTGTGACCCACGCCAGCGAGATCTGGCCCGAGCCGATGGCTGGCGGACGGGGGCGGCTCTGCATCCCGCTGCGCGAGGCCCGCCGCGTCACCAAGCGCCCCAAGCCGATCCCGCGCGCGGTGGTTTACGATTTCGAACTCCTGGGCCAGGTGCGCGACGCCGAGGTTGCCGCAACGCCGCTGGAACGGCTGACCTATGTGGTCTTCGATACGGAAACCACAGGCCTTTTGCCGACCGAGGGTGATGAGATCGTGCAGATCGCCGCCGTGCGTATCGTGAACGGGCGCCGGGTCGAGACCGAAGTGTTCGACACGCTCGTGAACCCGCACCGCAGCATCCCCCCGGCCTCGACCGAGGTGCACGGAATCTCGGATGCAATGGTCGTCGATGCGCCCGATATCGTCGAAGTCGGACGGCGTTTCCACAAGTTCGCCGAAGGGGCGGTTCTGATCGCCCATAACGCGCCCTTCGATATGGAGTTTCTGCGCCGCAAGGAGTTGGCGATCGGGCAGCATTTCGACAACCCGATCCTCGATACGGTTCTGCTGTCGGCGGTGGTGTTCGGCCAGTCCGAGACGCACAGCCTTGATGCGCTGACCCATCGCCTCGGGATCACGATCCCCGAGGAGGCGCGTCACACCGCGATCGGCGACACGGTCGCAACGGCGGATGCCTTCCTCAAGCTGCTGCCGGCGCTGAAGGCGCGCGGACTGAACACCTTTGGCGAGGTCGTGGCAGAGGTGCGCAAACACGGGCGGCTGCTCAAGGACCTCAACGCCTGAGGATCAGACGATCTCCAGCACGGCCTCGGGTGGGCGCCCGAGGCGCGCCGCCGTGTCGCTCAGGACCAGAGGGCGTTCGATCAGCTTGGGCTGCGCCGCCAGCGCGGCCAGGATCGTCGCGGTGTCCGCCTCGCGCGTCAGCGCCGCGGGGCGCTCCGCCTCTTTCCAGCGCACAAGCGTTTCGGCGGGCTGGTCCAGCAGGGCCAGTGCTTCGGCAAGCTCGGCAACGCTCGGCGGATCGGTGAGGTAAAGCCGCACCTCGGGCGTCAGTCCGCGCGCCTCAAGCAGCGCGAGCGTCTCGCGCGACTTGCTGCAGCGCGGGTTGTGCCAGATCGTCAGAGCCATTTGTCGCGCCCCGTACCCACGGCTTGCGAGACCGAGCCGAACCCGTCGCGCGCCAGCAGCGCATCAAGGCCGCGCGCGATCTCGGCGGCCAGTGACAGCCCGCCATAGACCATCGCGGTGTAAAGCTGCACGGCCGAGGCGCCCGCGCGGATCTTTTCATAGGCCTGTTCTGCGGTGCTGACCCCGCCAACCCCGATCAGCGGCAGCTTGCCCTGCGTGAGACGGGACATCTGCGCCAGCACGCGCGTGGACTTTTCGAACAATGGCTGCCCCGAAAGGCCGCCTTGCTGGCCACGATCTGCACTTTTCAAACCATCGCGCGAAAGCGTCGTGTTCGTGGCGATCAGACCGTCGATGCCCGCGTCAAGCGCGACCTCGGCGATCTCTTCCAGTTCCGCCGCGCTCAGATCGGGTGCGATCTTGAGGAAAACCGGGATACGGCGCGGCAGTCCGTTGCGCGTGTCGATCACCCCGGCCAGCAGTGCCGAGAGCGCCTCTTTGCCCTGAAGGTCGCGCAGCTTCTCGGTGTTGGGGGAACTGACATTGACGGTCGCGAAATCGATATGCGGCCCGGCATGGCGCAGGACGGTGGCGAAATCGGCCGCGCGGTCGGCGCTGTCCTTGTTCGCGCCAAGGTTCAGGCCCACGGGGATACCGGCGGGCTTGGCGGCCAGACGGGTGGTGATCGGCTCCATCCCCTCGTTGTTGAAGCCAAAGCGGTTGATCGCGGCGTTATCCTCGGTCAGGCGCCACAGGCGCGGGCGCGGGTTGCCCTCTTGCGGGCGCGGGGTGGCGGCACCGACCTCAAGGAAACCAAAGCCCGAGCGCATCAACTGCGGCAACGCCACGGCGTTCTTGTCATAGCCCGCGGCCAACCCGATCGGGTTAGCCAGATCGAGGCCCGCAAGCTGCGTCGCCAGACGCGGCGAGGTGATGGGGCCGGGAAGCGGCACCAACCCCGCGCGCAGCGCGCGCAGCGACAGGCCATGGGCGGTCTCGGGGTCGAAGCGGTGCAACAGCGCCAGCCCGGTGCGTTCGATCATGTTCACAGCAAACCCTCGGGGAAGATATGGCCGGTCGCGCCAAGCGGCAGGGAGCGATCCCAGGCCACCTCGGGCAGTTCCAGCGGACGGTAAAGATGCGGAAACAGCGCTCCACCGCGCGAGGGCTCCCATTTCAGGTCGGGGCCAAGCGCCGCGGCATGAACGGCCACCAGCACCAGATCGCTTTCGGTCGCGAAATGCTTGGCGGCGGTTTCGGCCACTTGCGACGCGGTCGAGAAATGGATGAAGCCGTCGGCCAGATCGACCGGAGCGCCAAGGGTGCGGCCCGCGTCACGGAACGCATTCCATTCAGGGCGGCGAAAGATCTTGTAAATCAGCATGGCAACCAAATGCCCTGTGCCCGGAAAATGGTCAATCCCGGCAATGCACCGATATGGCGCCAAGTCACCGCCCTGTTACGCATGGCCGCTAGCCAAAGTCGGAGCGCAACCTTTGACAGCGCGAGAAACTGACCTCACAGTAAAAACTGTCTGACAACACCGGAGGGTTCGATGCAAGCTCGTTTCCTGGCCTCAGCCGCAGCGCTCGCGCTTTCGGCGGGCACGGCTTCGGCCGATTACACGCTGCATGTGCTGCATATCAACGACATGCACAGCCGCATTGAAGAGATCAACAAATACGACTCCACCTGTTCGGCCGAGGATTCGGCCGAAGGCAAGTGCTTTGGCGGCGTTGCGCGCGTGGCCACCAAGATCAACGAGTTGCGCGATGCGATCAAAGCCGAGGGCGGCAATGTGATCGTGCTGGATGCGGGCGACCAGTTCCAGGGCTCGCTGTTCTACACGACCTACAAGGGCGCCGACACGGCCGAGTTCATGAACAAGATCGGCTTCGACGCGATGGCCGTCGGCAACCACGAATTCGACGATGGCCCCGAAGGGCTGGCCGGTTTTCTGGAGAAGGTCTCGTTCCCGGTGCTGTCGGGCAACCTCGACCTGAGCCAGTCGAACGTGCTCAACGGCAAGGTCAGCGACACGGTCGTGCTCGAGGTCGGCGGCGAGAAGGTCGGCATTGTCTCGGCGCTGGCGACCGATACGGTCGAGACCTCCTCGCCCGGTCCGGCGGTGCTTTTTCAGGACGAGGCCGAGAGCCTGAAGGCCGATGTGGCCGCGCTTGAGGCCGAGGGTGTGAACAAGATCATCGCACTGACCCATGTCGGCTTCGTCAAGGACAAGGCGCTTGGCGAGGCGGTTGCCGGGCTCGATGTGGTTGTCGGTGGCCACTCGCACACCAAGTTCTCGAACACCGAGGAAGGGGCCGAGAAATACCCGACGATGGCGGGTTCGGTGCCGGTCGTCTCGGCCTATGCCTATTCGAAATACGTTGGCCATCTCGTGCTGACCTTTGACGATGCGGGTATGCTCAAGGATGCCTCGGGCGATACCGTTCTGCTCGATGCCTCGGTTACCCCCGATGCCGCGATCGCCGCGCGCGTGGCCGAGCTGGCCAAGCCGCTTGAAGAAGTGCGCGCCAGGGTCGTGTCCGAGACCACCACAGACGTCGATGGCTCGCGCGATAATTGCCGGCAGATGGAATGCGCCATGGGGAACCTTGTGGCCGATGCGATGCTCGACCGTGTGAAGGGGCAGGGCGTCAGCATTGCCATCCAGAACGGTGGCGGTCTGCGCGCTTCGATCGACGCGGGTCCGGTGACCATGGGCGAGGTTCTGACGGTGCTGCCGTTCCAGAACACGCTCTCGACCTTCGAGGCGAAAGGCTCGACCATCGTCGCGGCGCTGGAGAACGGCGCGAGCCAGCTTGAGGAAGGCGCGGGCCGCTTTACTCAGGTTGCGGGCCTGAAATACACGCTTGACCCGGCACAACCGGCAGGCAGCCGGATCTCCGACGTCATGGTGATGGACGCGGGCAGCTGGATGCCGATCGACCCGGCGAAGGTCTATGGCGTGGTGACCAACAACTACGTTCGTCAGGGCGGCGACGGTTACAAGATGTTCGATAGCGAGGGCATGAACGCCTATGACTACGGCCCGGACCTCGCCGATGTGACGGCGGAGTATCTGGCCAAGGTCGGCCCCTATACCCCGGCGCTCGATGGGCGGATTACCCGCAAGTAAGCGGCCGAAAATACCAATGCAGCGGGGGCTTCGGCCCCCGCTTTGTCTTGCGCGCCCCGGTTCTGCGCCTAGGATCGCCGCAGGAGGAGCCAATGGACAGCCAGACACCCCAAACCCTGTTGCGCGCGATGTTCGACGCGGCCGTGGCCGCCGCCGATCCGATGCGCGTCATCCCCGCGCATCTGCCGCCGCGCCCGGCCGGACGGGTGGTTGTGGTCGGGGCGGGCAAGGCCTCGGCCCGGATGGCCGAGGCGGTTGAGACGGTTTGGGCCCCCTGCGAGGGGCTGGTAATCACGCGCTACGGCTATGCGCGCCCGACGCGGGGCATCGAGATTGTCGAGGCCGCCCATCCGGTGCCCGACGCCGCCGGAGTCGCGGCCACGCGGCGAATGTTGACGCTGCTTGAACGGCTGGGGCCGGACGATTTCGTTTTGGCGCTGATTTCGGGGGGCGGCTCGGCGCTGCTTTGTGCTCCGGCGGGTGATCTGACGCTGGCCGACAAGCAGGCGGTCAATGCCGCGCTTCTGGCCTCTGGCGCGCCCATCGACCAGATGAACACCCTGCGCAAACATCTGAGCGCGGTGAAGGGTGGGCAACTGGCGGCTGCGGCCTATCCGGCGCGGATGCTGGCGCTGATGATCTCGGACGTGCCGGGGGACGATCCGGCCTTCATCGCCTCGGGGCCGACGGTGGGGGATGCGCGCGGCATTGACGCGGCGCGCGCCATCGTTGCGCGCTACGGGATCGCCCTGCCACCGGCGGCGGAGGCGGTGCTGGCCCAAGGCGGGCGGGTTCTGGCGCCGGGCGATCCGCGTCTGAGCCGTGCCGAGACCCGGATCATCGCCGCCCCGGCGCAATCGCTGGCGGCGGCGGCCGAGGTCGCGCGTGCTGCGGGCTGCGATGTGCGGATGCTCGGCGATGCGCTGGAGGGTGAGGCCCGTGATCTGGGGCGGGCGCAGGCGCGCATGGCGCTGAAACTCGCGACCTCGGGGTTGGATCGGCCGCTTGTGCTGCTGTCGGGGGGCGAATGCACGGTGACGCGGGTTGCCGGGTCGGACGGTGTCGGCGGGCCGAATGCCGAGTTCGCCCTTGCCGCAGCGCTGGAATTGCAGGGCGCGCCGGGTATCTACGCGATTGCCTGTGATACAGATGGCGTCGATGGCGCGGCCGAGGTTGCGGGCGCGATCATCGGCCCCGATACTCTGGCGCGGGCCGAAGCCACGGGGCTGGATGCGCAAGCCGCGCTGGCCCGTCAGGACAGCCACGGCTTTTTTGCGGGGGTCGCAGGGCAGGTGGTGACTGGCCCGACGCTGACCAATGTCAACGATTTCAGGGCCTTCCTGATCCTGCCTTAGACGCCGTAATAGTCGCGATACCAGGCAACGAAGGCCTTCACCCCCTCAGGCACACGGGTCTTGGGCGCGTAGCCGGTAAGGTGCTTGAGAAGGCTCGCATCGGCCCAGGTGGCGGGTACGTCGCCGGCCTGCATCGGCATCAGGTTGCGCGTAGCGGCGCGGCCGGTCGCAGCCTCGATCGCGGCGATGAAATCGGTCAGTTGTACGGCGTCGGAATTGCCAATGTTCACCACGCGCCAGGGGGCCACGGGCGAGAGGCTGTCGCCGTCAGGCACCTCTCCGTTCTCGGGGCGAACGGGAGGCGTGTCGATCAGCAGGCGGATGCCCTCGACCAGATCCTCGACATAGGTGAAGTCGCGCTTCATGTCGCCGTAGTTGTAAACGTCGATCGGCTCGCCGTTCAGGATCGCCTTGGTGAACTTGAAAAGCGCCATGTCAGGGCGGCCCCAGGGCCCGTAGACGGTGAAGAAGCGAAACATCGTCACCGGCAGATCAAAGAGATGCGCATAGCTATGCGCCATGGCCTCGGTTGCCTTCTTGGTCGCCGCATAGAACGACATCTGGTGATCGGCCTTGTCGGTCTCGCGGTAGGGCATCTCGGTATTGGCGCCGAAGACCGAGGAGGTGGAAGCCAGCAGCAGGTGTTGCGGCGGATAAGCACGGGCGGCCTCGAGCAGCTCGAACGTGCCGGTGATGTTGCTGTCGAGATAGGAGCGCGGGTTCTCGATCGAGTAGCGCACGCCCGCCTGTGCGGCGAGGTGGATGACGATGTCGGGGCGCTCATCCGCCATCAGGCCCATCAGCAGACCCGGCGTTTCTACCCGCTCGTTCACCGCGCGGAAATTGGAGTTTTGAAGCAGCATGGACTGGCGGCGCTCTTTCAGGGCGACGTCATAATAGTCGGTCATCGCGTCGAGGCCGATCACGCGGAACCCGTCGGCGAGCAGGCGTTTGCAGGTGAAGTAGCCGATGAACCCGGCCGAGCCGGTGACGAGGGCGGTGCGTTGGGTGGTGGGCGTCATCGGATGTCCTGCTGGGCGGTTTGCCCCTGCATAGCCCGGCGCGTCGCCCAAGAAAACCGTTTCAGGCGGTGACGGTGAAGGGCGCGGGCAGATGGACCTCTTCGAGGTTCGGGGTCGCGCCGATCCGGTCGATGACGGCGAAGAGGCCGGGTTCGGCCAGCGGCGTCAGAACGCCGTGCCAGGTGCCGCGAAGCAGGTTGATGCCCTGCGCCCCGTTCGTCAGGAAAGCGCGCGGCGAGCCGGGCTGGCCGTTTTCGTCGGGGGCGACGATAACAAGGAACGGATCGGCAGTCATCGGGAGGAAGGCCTGGCTGCCCTCGGGGTGACGTTCGAGCAGATCGCAGCGGTAGGGAAGGGCGCGGGGAACGGCCTTGAAGATCGAGATCCCGGCGCGCCCGCCTGTGTCGTCGCCGAAGTCGAGCTGCGCGCGGTCGTGGAAGCGGCCGCAAAGCCCCGCGTTGATCAGCTTGTCGGGGGCACCTGTGGCCGCGAGCACATCACCGAAGGGGGCGAAGGCCACGGGCGTCAGGGGTTCGGCGCGGATCTGCATGGGGTGCTCCGGGTTGGGAAGGCCGGGGGTTTCACACCCCCGGACCCGCGTGGGATATTTCGGCCACGTTGAAGGGGTTAGCGCGCGAAGGGCCCGCGCAGTTTGGCGTGGCGGTTGACGTCCTTGTAGAGCAGGTAGCGGAACGGGCCGGGGCCAGCGGCGTAGCAGGCCTGCGGGCAATAAGCGCGCAGCCACATGAAATCGCCCGCCTCGACTTCGACCCAGTCGGTGTTGAGCTTGTAGACCGCCTTGCCTTCGAGGACGTAGAGGCCATGCTCCATCACATGGGTTTCCTCGAACGGGATAAGACCGCCCGGCTGGAAGGTGACGATGTTGACATGCATGTCGTGGCGCAGGTCGGTCGGATCGACGAAGCGGGTGGTGGCCCACCGGCCATGCGTGTCGGGCATGGCGATGGGGGCGATCTCGCGCTCGTTCGTGACGAAGGCTTCGGGGGCGGGCAGGCCGTGGGCGCGCTCGTAGAGTTTGCGCATCCAGTGGAAGCGCAGAGGGTGGTCGGCGCCGTTGCGCACATGCCAGGCGCAACCGGGCGGGATATAGGCGTAGCCGCCTGCGGAAAGCTCATGCTCCTGACCGTCGAGCGAGAGCCACATCTCGCCATCGGTGACGAAGAGGACGTGTTCGGCGCCCTCCTCCGGATCGGGGTTGTCCGAGCCGCCGTCGGGGCCGACCTCCATCACATATTGGCTGAAGGTTTCGGAGAAGCCGGTCATCGGGCGGGCGATCAGCCAGAGCCGTGTCTCGGTCCAGCCGGGCAGGTAGCTGGTGACGATGTCCGAAAAGCAGCCCTTGGGAATGAAGGCATAGGCCTCGGTGAAAATGGCGCGGCCGGTCATCAGGGCGGTTTGCGGGGGCAGACCCCCGGGGGGCGTGTAATAGCCGGTCATGGCAGTTGATCCTTCAGGCGCAGGTAGGCGATCCGCTCGACCTGGGCGCAGGCTGTGGTGAATTCTTGCTCGGGGCTGTTGGCGATCCGGGTCTCGAAGGCGCGCAGGATGCCCGCCTTGTCATGGTCGCGCACGGCGATGATGAACGGGAAGCCGAAGCGGGCGGTGTAGGTGTCGTTGAGACGGGTGAAGGCCGCCCGCTCGTCATCGGTCAGCGCATCAAGCCCGGCGCTGGCCTGTTCCGAGGTGCTCTCGGCGGTCAGGCGTTTGGCCTGCGCGAGTTTGCCCGCAAGATCGGGATGGGCGCGCAGCACGCCCATGCGCTCGTCGGGGCTGGCCGAGCGGAACATGCGGGCAAGCGCGTTGTGTAGCCCGATGGCACTGTCATGGGCGGGCCCGAGTTCGAGATCGAAGGCGCGTTCCGCGATCCAGGGGCTGTGCTCGAAGATCGAGCCGTAGCGGGTGACGAAAGTGGTGCGGTCCATCTCACTTGGGCGCTCGAAGTGCACGGGTGGGTGGGTGGCGGCCCAATGCGCCGCGATCTGGCCGCGGGTGGCGAACCAGACGCCCTCGTGCCCGCGTGCATAGTCGAGGAAGCGCTTCAGGCCCGCGACCTTGCCGGGGCGACCGATCAGGCGGTTGTGCAGCCCGACCGAGAACATCTTGGCCTGACCCGCCAGCCCCTCGGCATAGAGCGTGTCGAAGGTGTCCTTGAGGTAGGTGAAGAACTGCTCGCCCTCGATATAGCCGGGTGCCGTTGCAAATCGCATGTCATTGGCTTCGAGCGTATAGGGGATGACCAGCTGATCGCGCCCGGCGATGTGGCGCCAGTAGGGCAGATCGTCGTCATAGGTGTCCGAGATCCAGTCGAAAGCGCCCGTTTCCGCCGTTAGCCGTACCGTGTTGACCGAACAACGACCGGTGTACCAGCCGCGCGGGGGGGCGCCCACGACCTCGGTATGCAGACGGATCGCCTCGGCAATCTGGCGGCGTTCCTCATCTTCGGGCATGTCCTTGTGCTCGACCCATTTCAGGCCGTGGCTGGCAATCTCCCACCGCGCAGATTTCATCGCGGCGACCTGTTCGGGGTTGCGCGCAAGGGCGGTGGCGACGCCATAGATCGTCACCGGGATGTTGAGGCCGGTGAACAGCCGGTGCAGCCGCCAGAAGCCCGCGCGCGCGCCGTATTCGTAGATCGACTCCATGTTCCAGTGCCGCTGGCCGGGCCACATGGCCGCGCCTGCGATGTCGGACAGGAACGCCTCGGAGGCCGCGTCGCCATGCAGGACGTTGTTTTCGCCGCCTTCTTCGTAGTTCAGCACCATCGAGATCGCGATGCGCGCCCCGCCGGGCCAGTCCGCGTCGGGGGGATTGGCGCCGTAGCCGCGCATGTCTCGGGGGTAGCGGATCATTGGGGTCTCCGATCTTTTACTTGCCGATCAAAGGCCGAAACCGGCGCTGGCGCAAGGGGTGCCTTGCGGGGTTGGCGGGGCGGGCGCATAGTTGCCCAAAAGGAGGGCGAGATGGACGGATACCTGACGACGCATGTGCTCGATGCCGCCCGGGGCGTTCCGGCAGAGGGGTTGCGCATCGAGCTTTACGCCCATCACTACGGTGGGCGGGAGAAGATTGCCGAGGCCGTGACCAATGCCGACGGGCGCACCGATGGCCCGATTCTGCCTAAGGGGGATTTCGGCCCGGGTGAGTATGAGCTGGTCTTCCATGCGGGCGATTATCTGCGCGCTTCGGGCCAGGCCGGGGCGTCGCCGCTGTTTCTCGACCTCGTGCCGATCCGCTTCGGGATCAGCGATGCGGGCGCGCATTACCATGTGCCGCTGCTGCTCTCGCCCTACGGCTATTCCACCTATCGCGGCAGCTGAGCCGCTCAGCGCCCGGCGCGGGCGTGACGTTGTGAGAATGGATGGGCGACCCCACCGCGCGTAGAGCGCCACGGATTGAGGGCTTGCCGTTTTCACGATGGCGGCGGAAGCTGCTGGAAAAAACGAGGGTCCGATGCTCGACTATACCTTCTGGCTGGAATGGGCGCAGTTCGCCGTGCGCTGGCTGCATGTGATCACCGCGATCGCCTGGATCGGTTCGTCCTTCTATTTCATAGCGCTCGATCTGGGCCTGCGCCCCGAGGAGGGTGCCCCCAAGGGCGTTCATGGGGCCGCATGGCAGGTGCATGGCGGCGGCTTCTACCATATCCAGAAATACCTGGTCGCGCCCGAGCGGATGCCGGCGGATCTGACCTGGTTCAAATGGGAAAGCTACATGACCTGGGTGTCGGGCTTTGCCATGCTGGTGCTGGTCTATTGGGCGGGCGCGCAGTTCTACCTGATCGATCCGAGCGTCGCGGACCTGCCGGCCTGGGCGGCGATCGCGATCTCACTTGGTTCGCTGACGATTGGGTGGATCGCCTATGACCTGATCTGCAAGTCGCGCTTTGGCGACGACAACACGCGGCTGATGCTGTTTTTGTATGTCGTGCTGGTTGTTATGGCCTGGGGCTATACGCAGGTCTTCTCGGGGCGGGCGGCGCTGCTGCATCTGGGCGCGTTCACCGCCACCATCATGTCGGCCAACGTCTTCTTCATCATCATCCCGAATCAGAAAATTGTGGTGGCCGACCTCATGGCGGGCCGCGCGCCCGATCCGAAATACGGCAAGATCGCCAAGCAGCGCTCGACCCATAACAACTATCTGACGCTGCCGGTGCTGTTCCTGATGCTGTCGAACCACTATCCGCTGGCCTTCGCGAGCGAGTGGAACTGGCTGATCGCCTCGCTTGTCTTCCTGATGGGCGTGACGATTCGGCATTTCTTCAACACCCATCATGCACATAAGGGCACGCCGTGGTGGACCTGGGGGGTCACGGCGGTGCTGTTTGCGCTGATCGTCTGGCTCTCCAGCTTGACCGGCCCGCAGGAGGAAATGGACGAGGCCGCCCTGCCGCCCGCCGCGCAGCGTTTTGCCGAGGCGCCGGGGTTCGAGGCGGTGACGGATATCGTGATGGGGCGCTGCTCGATGTGCCATGCCGCCGAGCCGGGCTTTGACGGGATCGGGCGTGCGCCCAAGGCGGTGCATCTGGAGACGCCCGCGCAGATCGCCAATGCCGCGCATCAGATCTATGTGCAATCGGGGCTGACCCATGCGATGCCGCCCGCCAATCTCAGCTTCATGGAACCCGACGAGCGCGCGCAGATCCGCACATGGTATCGCGCCGCGACCGAGGGCTGAGGCGCGCAGCGCGCGCAATGGGGTCCGGAACAATTGCCGAGGTGGCCTTGCAGGGGCCTGCCCGCGCCACTAAGACTCCGGTAAAGGACTTCGAATAATCGTTTCGCGAGATACGCAGGGAAGGGCAGGCCAATGAAAGACCCGATGGACCTCTACATGAACACGCTGGTGCCGATGGTGGTCGAACAGACCTCGCGCGGCGAGCGTGCCTATGACATCTATTCGCGTCTGCTCAAGGAGCGGATCATCTTCCTCGCGGGTCCGGTTCATGACGGCATGTCCACGCTGATCTGCGCGCAGCTCCTGTTCCTTGAGGCCGAGAACCCCTCGAAGGAAATCGCGATGTATATCAACTCGCCCGGTGGGGTGGTGACCTCGGGCCTGTCGATCTACGACACGATGCAATACATCCGCCCCAAGGTCTCGACGCTGGTGATCGGCCAGGCGGCCTCGATGGGCTCGCTGCTGCTGACCGCGGGTGAAAAGGGGATGCGCTTCTCGCTGCCGAACTCGCGCGTGATGGTGCACCAGCCCTCGGGCGGCTACCAGGGCCAGGCGACCGACATCATGATCCACGCTCAAGAGACGCAAAAGCTCAAGCGGCGCCTGAACGAGATCTACGTCAAGCACACCGGCAACGAATACGACAAGGTCGAGGCCGCGCTGGAGCGCGACAACTTCATGTCCGCCGAAGAGGCCAAGAACTGGGGCCTGATCGACGAGATCCTCGACAGCCGCGGCAAGGTCGAAGAGGCCAAGTGATCCCGCCGCTTGCGACGGAATTTTGACATTGTGATGGACGGGGGGCTGTCCTAGACTTTTGGAAAGGCAGCCCTTCAAAGGCCCCGGAGCACTCCGGGACAGCGCAGAGGACGACGATGGCTAACAACAACGGCTCAGACAGCAAGAACACGCTCTACTGCTCGTTCTGCGGCAAGAGCCAGCACGAGGTGCGCAAGCTGATTGCAGGCCCCACTGTGTTCATCTGCGACGAATGCGTCGAGCTGTGCATGGATATCATTCGCGAGGAAACGAAGACCGGCGGCCTCAAGGCCACCGACGGCGTTCCGACCCCGCGCGACATCTGCAAGGTTCTGGACGATTACGTGATCGGGCAGGAGCACGCGAAGCGCGTCCTCTCGGTCGCCGTGCACAACCACTACAAGCGGCTCAATCACAGCGCCAAGACCGATATCGAGCTGGCGAAGTCGAACATCCTGCTGATCGGCCCGACCGGCTGCGGCAAGACGCTGCTGGCGCAGACGCTAGCGCGCATCCTCGATGTGCCCTTCACCATGGCCGATGCGACCACGCTGACCGAAGCCGGTTACGTGGGCGAGGATGTCGAGAACATCATCCTCAAGCTCCTGCAGTCCTCGGAGTACAACGTCGAGCGCGCGCAGCGTGGCATCGTCTATATCGACGAGGTCGACAAGATTACGCGCAAGTCGGACAACCCCTCGATCACCCGCGACGTGTCGGGCGAGGGTGTGCAGCAGGCGCTCCTGAAGATCATGGAAGGCACCGTGGCCTCGGTTCCGCCGCAGGGCGGGCGCAAACATCCGCAGCAGGAATTCCTGCAGGTGGACACCACGAACATCCTGTTTATCTGCGGCGGCGCCTTTGCCGGTCTCGACCGGATCATCGCGCAGCGCGGCAAGGGTTCGGCCATCGGCTTCGGTGCCGAGGTCAAAGACCCCGAATCGCGTGGTGCGGGTGAGCTGTTCAAGGAGCTTGAGCCGGAAGATCTGCTGAAATTCGGCCTGATCCCGGAATTCGTCGGGCGTCTGCCGGTGATCGCAACGCTCGAAGATCTCGACGAGGCGGCACTGATCACGATCCTGACCGAGCCGAAGAACGCCCTGGTCAAGCAGTACCAGCGCCTGTTCGACATTGAGGGGGTCAAGCTGACCTTCACGCCGGATGCGCTGAGCGCGATTGCCAAGCGCGCGATCAAGCGCAAGACCGGTGCGCGCGGCCTGCGCTCGATCATGGAGGACATCCTGCTCGACACGATGTTCGAACTGCCGGGACTCAATGGCGTGCAGGAGGTCGTAGTGAACGAGGAGGCCGTGGACAAGTCCGAGGCCAAGCCGCTTCTGATCTACGCGGACGCCAAGAAAGAACCCAAGACCGCCGGTTAAGGTGGGGACGGCGGGCCAAGGCCCGCCGTTTTGCTCTCCGGGGTCTGCAAATTGCGCCCAAATCACTGGACCTTGCCGCGCCCTGCGCTATAAGGGGCCAAGCAAGCTCTGCGGAGGATAGACATGAAATTCCTGCTTCGCCTTCTGACCTGGTGGAACGGCCAGACCCTCGGCACCCAGATCTTTACCGCGCGCAAGGGCGTGAAGGTCGGCGAGGACGAGCAGGGCAACGTCTATTACCAGACCGCCGATGGCAAGCGCCGCTGGGTGATCTACAACGGCGAGGTCGAGGCAAGCCGCATTTCGCCCGACTGGCACGGCTGGATGCACTTTACCTATCCCGAACCGCCGACCAAGCAGCCGCTGCCGCACAAATCCTGGGAACTGCCGCACAAGGACAACCGCACCGGCCTGGCCGATGCCTATGTTCCCGCCGGTTCGATCCGTCGTGCGTCGCTGATCGAGCGTCGCGATTACGAGGCTTGGCAGCCGGAGTGAGGCTGCCCCTTCAAGGAGGGCGGCATGAGTGAAAATCGCGTAGAAGTGTTTGCAGGGGCGGTCGTTCTGGCCGTCGCGGTTGGTTTCATGGTTTGGGCCGGGCGTGATTCCGGGCCGAGTTCTGGCACTTACCCGCTGCATGCCTCGTTCCGTTCCGTCGAGGGAATCGTTGTCGGCACCGACGTGCGCATGGCGGGCGTGAAGGTCGGCAGCGTGACCGAGATCAAGCTCGACCCCCTGACCTTCTTCGCCGACACCACGCTCGCGCTGCGCGACGACATTCAGCTGCCCGACGATTCGGCCGCGCTGGTCTCGTCCGAGGGGCTCATGGGGGGGTCGTTTGTCGAGCTGGTCCCCGGTGGCAGCCTCGAGACGCTGGCGGAAGGCGACGAAATTCTCGACACTCAGGGTGCTGTCTCCGTGCTGGCGCTGATGATGAAATTCGCGGGCGGAAGCTCGCAGGAAGGGCAGTAATGATCCGTTTGGCGATGCTGGCGCTGGTGCTGGGCAGCGGCGCGGCGATGGCGCAGGACACGCCCGAGGGGCTGGCCGAGGCGCCCGGCGCGATTCTGCGCGGCCTCGACAAGGTGGCAGGCACCTCCTCGGATATCATTCTCTCGGCAGGACAGACGGCCGAGTTCGGCTCGATCAGCGTGACGCTGCGCGAATGCCGCTATCCGGCGGACGACCCGTCCTCGAACGCCTATGCCTATCTGCTGATCAATGAGAAGGGCGCAGCGCAGCCCGCCTTCGCGGGTTGGATGATCGCCGACAGCCCGGCGCTTTCGGCGCTGGATCATCAGCGCTATGACGTCTGGGTCATTCGCTGCAAGATGGAGTGAGCGTCGGGGATCGGCGGTACGGTGAAATCCGCGTCTATCGCCAACGCCGCAGCCAGCCTTCCGCGATACTCCGCGCGCGAGACTTCCGTGGCGCCCAGGCTTGCCAGATGCGGCGTCAGGTATTGCGTGTCGAAAAGCGTAAAGCCCGCGAGGCGCAGGCGGTCCACCGTATAGGCCAGCGCGACTTTTGAGGCATTGCTGGCGCGCGAGAACATGCTCTCGCCGAAGAAGGCCCCGCCAAGGGTGATACCATAGATCCCGCCCATCAGTTGCCCATCCTGCCAGGTCTCGACGCTATGGGCAAAGCCCGCGGCGAAGAGTTCGTCATAGAGATCGAAGAGCGGTCCGTTGATCCAGGTCTCGGGGCGTTCGGCGCAGCCCTCGACCACGGCGCGAAAGGCGGTGTCGGTTCGAATAGTGAAGGTTTCGCGCCGGATGGCTTTCGCCAGTGAGCGCGAAATGTGGAAATTTTGTAGATCGAAAATGCCGCGCCGCTGTGGGTCGAACCAGTGCAACTCGGGCGCATCGCGGCTTTCGGCCATCGGGAAGATGCCCTGGGCATATCCCGATAGCAGCATCCGCGCTGTCAGCTTTGTTGCCATGCCCGTCCCCGAGATCGTCCCGCGCGGCAAGCATGGTCTGATTCCGCCCGGCATTCAAACCGATTGGAGCAAATGAAAACGCCCCCTTTCGGGGGCGCATCGTGATCAGCCGAAGGTCTTGGCGAGCCACTTCTCGAGCCAGTGGATCGAGTAGTCGCCCTTCTGGATATCGGGCTCGGCCAGCAGCGAGTGGAACAGCGGAACGGTCGTATCCACGCCGTCCACGATCAACTCGCCCAGGGCGCGGCTTAGGCGGGCCAGCGCCTCATCCCGGTCGCGGCCATGCACGATCAGCTTGCCGATCAGGCTGTCGTAATAGGGCGGGATCTTGTAGCCGTCATAAAGCGCCGAATCCATCCGCACACCCAGCCCGCCGGGGGCGTGATACTGGGTGATCTTGCCGGGGCAGGGGCTGAAGTTCGGCAGCTTCTCGGCGTTGATCCGCACCTCGATCGCGGCGCCACGGATCGTCAGGTCTTCCTGGCGGAAGTCCATCGGCAGGCCCGCAGCGACGCGGATCTGTTCGCGCACGAGATCGACGCTGAAGATCGCCTCGGTCACCGGGTGCTCCACCTGAAGGCGGGTGTTCATCTCGATGAAGTAGAACTCGCCATCCTCGAACAGGAACTCGATCGTGCCAGCGCCCGAGTATTTCAGCTCGGCCATGGCGTCGGCGCAGATGCCGCCGATGCGGGCGCGCTGCTCGGGGGTGATGCAGGGGCCGGGGGCCTCTTCGAAGACCTTCTGGTGACGACGCTGGAGCGAGCAGTCACGCTCACCCAGATGCACGGCGCGGCCCTTGCCGTCGCCGAAGACCTGGATCTCGATGTGACGCGGCTTCTGGAGATACTTCTCCATATAGACTTCGTCATTGCCGAAGGCGGCCTTGGCCTCGGAGCGCGCGGTGCGGAAGGCGATTTCCAGCGCCTCTTCGTTCTGCGCGACCTTCATCCCACGGCCGCCGCCGCCGGCGGTGGCCTTGATGATGACCGGATAGCCGATCTCGGCCGCGACGCGCTTGGCGGTCTCGTAATCCGGCACACCGCCGTCCGAGCCCGGAACCACCGGAATCCCGAGGTTCTTTGCGGTCTCCTTGGCGGTGATTTTGTCGCCCATGATGCGGATATGCGCAGCCGAGGGGCCGATGAAGGTGATGCCGTGGTCTTCGAGCACCTGAACGAAGGTCGCGTTCTCGGACAGGAAGCCATAGCCGGGGTGGATCGCCTGCGCGCCGGTGATCTCGCAGGCGGCGACCAGCGCGGGGATCGACAGGTAGCTTTCGGCCGAGGAGTTCGGGCCGATGCAGACGCTCTCGTCCGCCATGCGCACATGCATCGCGTCGCTATCGGCGGTGGAGTGCACCGCGACCGAGGCGATCCCCATCTCGCGACAGGCGCGGATCACGCGCAGCGCGATCTCGCCGCGGTTGGCGATCAGGATCTTGTCGAACATGGGGCCCCCCTTACTCGACGATCATCAGCGGAGTGCCGAACTCGACGGGCGAGGCGTCATCGATCAGGATGCGCTTCACGGTGCCGGATTTCGGTGCGGGGATGTGGTTCATCGTCTTCATCGCTTCGACGATCAGCAGCGTCTGGCCTTCCTTGACCGCATCGCCGACCTTGACGAAGGCCGAGGCGCCGGGCTCGGGCGACAGGTAAACGGTGCCGACCATCGGCGAGGTCACGGCGCCGGGGTGGGCGGCCGGGTCAGCCTCGGCTGCGGCGGCGGGGGCAGCAGCAGCGGGCGCGGCCGCCGGGGCCGGAGCGGCCATCGGCGCGGCGGCGTAAACCGGGGCGGGGGCGGCAACGACCGTCGCCTGCTTGACCACGCGCACCTCAAGGCTGTCATCCTCGCCATACTCGCGCACGACGGAAAGCTCCGTCAGCTCATTCTTGTTCAGAAGCTCTGCCAGCGCCTGAATGAATGCCACGTCGTTTTCATGGGATTGTTTGCTCATGCCGTCCTCGAAGGGTGGTGTCGGTTCTCTTGTCGGCCCTTTTTGAGAGGTGGGCCGCGCCTTGATATGGGGGGGTTATACGCCAGCACAACGTGGGAGGAAAGCGCCAACGACTGTCCCGGCGTCATCCTTTGTCGCAGGCGAGGCCGGTGTTTGCGCCTAAAAAAGCGCCGTTTCGCGGCGAAGGAGGGCTGAAAATTCGCGATATTGCCCGGAAAGCGATTTTCTGAATTTTACCACTTGATAAAATTTCCACCTGTGGCAGCGTTGAAAAAAACAACGCCAGCCAGGGAGGTCCGACGTGACCACAAGCCAGCTTACACCCGGTATCGCGCCGGGGCGGCTTTCGCCGGAACAATATTGCGAGAACTTCGCCGATGTCGCGCCGCCGCTGGGCGCGCATGAGGCGCGCGTTGCGGCGGACCGCTGCTATTTCTGCCATGACGCGCCCTGCGTCACCGCCTGTCCGACCTCGATCGACATTCCGCTGTTCATCCGCCAGATCGCCACGGGCACGCCCGACGCGGCGGCCAAGACGATCCTGTCGCAGAACATTCTGGGCGGCATGTGCGCCCGCGTCTGCCCGACCGAGAACCTCTGCGAGGGGTCATGCGTGCGTGAAACCGCCGAGGGAAAGCCGGTCGAGATCGGTCTTTTGCAGCGTTTCGCCACCGATACGCTGATGGAGAAGGGCGCGCATCCCTTTGCCCGCGCGGCCGAGACCGGCAAGCGCGTGGCCGTGGTCGGGGCGGGGCCTGCGGGCCTGTCCGCCGCGCACCGTCTGGCGATGAAGGGCCATTCGGTCACGCTCTACGATGCGCGCGCCAAGCAGGGTGGGCTGAACGAATACGGCATTGCCTCGTATAAGGCGCCGGGCCGCTTTGCGCAGGCCGAAGTCGAGTGGCTGATGCAGATCGGCGGCATCTCGGTGGTTCAGAACTGGGCGCTTGGCCGCGCGGGCGATGGCACGCTTGAGGATCTGCTGGCTGAATACGATGCGGTCTTCCTTGGCATGGGGCTTGCGGGCGTGAATGCGCTGCGTCTGCCGGGCGAGGAACTGGCCACCCCGGCCACCGAATTCATTGCTGAACTACGTCAATCCACCGATCTGGCCACCCTGCCGATCGGGCGCAAGGTGGTGGTGATCGGCGGGGGTATGACCGCTGTCGATGCTGCCGTGCAGTCGAAACTGCTGGGTGCCGAGACCTCGACCATCGTCTATCGCCGCAGCCAGGCCGAAATGCCCGCCTCGGCGCATGAGCAGGAACACGCGGCCACCAGCGGCGTGCGTATCATGACCTACGCGGCGCCCGTGGCGATCCACAAGGTCGCGGACGGACTCGAGGTCGAATTCGCCCGCACCGAGATGACCGGCGCGGGGCTTCGCAAGCTCGACGATACCTTCCGCCTCAAGGCCGATCAGGTCTTTACCGCGATCGGTCAGGCGCTTGGGCCGCTGCCCGAGGGGGTCAAGACCGCTGGCGGCAAGATTGCCGTGGACGGTGCGGGCCGCACCTCGGTCGCCAAGGTCTGGGCCGGGGGCGACTGCGCCGTAGGCGGCGACGATCTGACCGTGACGGCCGTGGCCGAGGGCCGCGATGCCGCCGAAGACATCCACCAATACCTGATGGGGGCCTGATCCATGGCTGACCTGCGTTCCGAATTCATCGGCATCAAATCTCCGAACCCGTTCTGGCTGGCCTCAGCGCCGCCCACCGACAAGGAATACAACGTCCGCCGCGCCTTCGAGGCCGGTTGGGGCGGCGTCGTGTGGAAGACCCTCGGCTCCGAGGGGCCGCCCGTCGTCAACGTCTCGGGGCCGCGCTACGGCGTGATCCACGGCGCTGACCGTCGGGTGCTTGGCATCAACAACATCGAGCTGATCACCGACCGCCCGCTTGAGGTGAACCTGCAAGAGATCAAGTCGGTCAAGCGCGACTACAAGGATCGCGCGCTGATCGTCAGCCTGATGGTGCCCTGCGACGAGGAAAGCTGGAAGGCGATCCTCAAGCGCGTCGAGGAAACCGAGGCCGACGGGGTCGAACTGAACTTCGGCTGCCCGCATGGCATGGCCGAACGGGGCATGGGCTCGGCCGTGGGGCAGGTGCCGGAATATATCGAGATGGTGACCCGCTGGGTGAAGCAGTACTCGCGCATGCCCTGCATCGTGAAGCTGACGCCCAACATCACCGACATTCGCAAACCGGCGGCTGCTGCCAAGCGCGGGGGCGCCGACGCGGTCAGCCTGATCAACACGATCAACTCGATCACCTCGGTCAACCTTGATGAGTTCTGCCCCGAGCCGATGATCGACGGCAAGGGCACCCATGGCGGCTATTGCGGCCCGGCGGTGAAACCCATCGCGCTGAACATGGTGGCTGAAATCGCGCGTTCGGCTGAAACCGCTGGCTTACCGATCTCGGGGATCGGCGGGGTCACCACCTGGCGCGACGCGGCCGAGTTCATGGCGCTTGGCGCGGGCAACGTGCAGGTCTGCACGGCGGCGATGACCTATGGCTTCAAGGTCGTGCAAGAGATGATCTCGGGCCTGTCGGATTACATGGACCAAAAGGGCTTTGCCTCGACCGCCGAGATCGTCGGGCGCGCAGTGCCCAAGGTCACGGACTGGCAGTATCTCAACCTCAACTACGTCACCAAGGCCGAGATCAATCAGGACGACTGCATCAAATGCGGTCGCTGCTATGCGGCCTGCGAGGATACCTCGCACCAGGCGATCGCAGTTGATGAGGAACGCGTCTATTCGGTGAAAGACGAGGAATGCGTGGCCTGCAACCTCTGCGTCGATGTCTGCCCGGTTGATTGCATCACGATGCGCAAGCTGCCGCTCGGCGAGGTCGATCCGCGCACGGGCCGCGAGGTCGCGCCCTATGCGAACTGGACGACCCACCCCAATAACCCGAGCGCGCAAGCCGCCGAATAACACGGCTTGCCCCTCTCCCGGCAGCGCGGCATCCTGCCGGGGGAGGCTTCCGCAATGCAGATACTGAACATCACGCGATGGCCGCTGATCCTGCTCCTCCTCGGGGCGGGGGCCTCGGTGGCATTGCTTTCCTTCACCTCGTTCAATCTCGTGACCTTGGCGATGGCAAATTTCGATGTCATCGGCCGCGCGGGGCTTGTCGCGCTACGGGACGGCGCGCTTTGGCAACTGGGCGAGATTGGTCTTTACGGCGCGATCTCGCTTGGTTGCTGGATGGTCTTCAAGATCTTCGAGTCCGAGGTGATCCTGCGCTATCGCGATTGGGCCAAGCGTTCCACCAAATGACCCGGGCAACGGCCTCAGGGCGCCAGAAGCCGTTCGAACAGCATGTCGAGGAAATTCCCCGCTTCCGCGAAAGGGTCATGCCCCGGGCCGAGGATCGCGCGCACCTGCACGTCGAAATCGGCGTAATGCTGGGTTAGCGCCCAGATCGAGAAGATCAGGTGATAGGGATCGACCGGGGCAAGCTTGCCCGCCTCGACCCACGTCCGGATGACGCCTGCCTTTTCGTCGACCAGCGCCTTGAGGTCACCCTCAATACCATCGATGAATCGCGGCGCGCCTTGCAGGACCTCGTTGGCGAACAGCCGGCTTTCGCGCGGCATCTCGCGGCTCATCTCGAGCTTGCGGCGCATGTAGCCCATGATCTCGGCCTTGGGGTTGCCCTCGGGGTCAAGCGCGCGCAGAGGTGCCAGCCAGATATCCATCAGCCCGCTGAGAAGCTCGACATGGATCGCTTCTTTCGAGGGGAAGTAATAGAGCAGATTGGGTTTCGACAACCCGGCTGCCTGCGCGATCTGGTCGAGTGTCGCTCCACGAAAACCTTGCGCCGAAAACACCTCGAGCGCGGCATCGAGGATCGCTTCGGTGTTGCGGCGCTGGATGCGCGTCTGCGGTCGCTGCGGCGAAGTATCTGTCAATGGAGAGCCCCCTGTTCCGGGCGGCCTATAGCCTAGCATATTTCGCGATTCAACGCGAGATCGGGGTTTTCTGGACGTTTTGCCTAGGGTCGTTGTTCTTTTTGCACAGTTTGCGGTATCATCCTTCCCTTACGTCGCCCATTTGCCCGCTTCATCCCGTTTTGTCGCGGCGTCCGGAGCACCGGAGCGGTCAGTTTGACGGCGAAACGCCGATTCCACGCAGGATGATGGTCTTGACGCTTGCCTTCGCCGCAGCCCAGTCGGCATTGCTGAGCGGCCCGCCGTTCAGCGTCTCGATCTGGTGGCCGAAATCGGCATAGTGCTGGGTCGTGGCCCAAAGCATGTAGAGCAGATGCGCGGGGTCTACCGGGGCCATCTTGCCCTCGGCGATCCAGCGCCGGATGACGGCGCAGCGCCCCTCGGTCCATTCGCGCAGCGTGGTTTCGAGATAGTCCTGGATCACCGGCGCGCCATGCATGACCTCCGAGGCCCAGACCTTCGAGCCATTGGGATATTTGCGCGAGATTTCCATCTTGGCGTCGATATAGGCGCCGATCCCCTCGGCGGGGCCGGCGGCATCGTCCATGGCGTTTGCGGCCTTGAGCCAGATCTTGAAGATCCGCTCGACCACCTTGCGGTAGAGCTCTTCCTTGGTGGCGAAATAGTAATGCAGGTTGGCCTTGGGCAGCCCGGCCATATCGGCGATCAGTTGCATGGTCGCGCCACCGAAACCGGCCTCGGCAAAGACCGTTTCGGCGGCCTTCAGGATCGCGTCTTCATTGGCCTTGCGGGTGGCTGCCCGCGTGGCCGAGAGGTTTCGCCTAATTTTTGGGCGCTCACCACCGACTGCATCATCCATCTGCGCGCCCCCCGGATTTTCCATTGACCGAATGGTCAGAACATGGCTCCCTGAATCTGACCATACGGTCAGAAAAAGATTCGTCGCAAGAGGGCATAAATCGCCCCGCAGCCGACAGGGAGAATGAACGATGTCTGCACCCGGAGAGAACCTCCGCATTAATTCCGCGCGCCTTTGGGACAGCCTGATGGAGATGGCCAAGATCGGCCCCGGCGTGGCGGGTGGTTGCAACCGTCAGACCTTGACCGATGACGACGCCACCGGACGCGCGCTGTTTCAGAAATGGTGCGAGGACGCGGGCCTGAGCATGGGCGTGGACCAGATGGGCACGATGTTCATGACGCGTCCCGGCGAAGATCCTGACGCCCTTCCGGTCTATGTTGGCAGCCATCTCGACACCCAGCCCACGGGCGGGAAATATGACGGGGTTCTCGGGGTCCTGGGCGCCTTGGAGGTCGTGCGCACGCTCAACGATCTCGGGATCAAGACCAGGCATCCGATTGTCGTCACCAACTGGACCAACGAAGAGGGCGCGCGGTTCGCGCCTGCGATGCTGGCTTCGGGCGTGTTCGCGGGGGCGATCCCGCTCGATTACGCCTATGGCCGGACGGATATGGAGGGCGCAAGCTTTGGCGCCGAGTTGGAGCGGATCGGCTGGAAAGGCGAGGAAGAGGTCGGCGCGCGCAAGATGCACGCCTATTTCGAATTGCATATCGAGCAGGGACCGATCCTTGAGGCCAAGGAAAAAACCATCGGTGTGGTGACCCATTGCCAGGGTCTGTGGTGGCTGGAGTTCACCCTGTCCGGCAAGGAGGCGCATACCGGCTCGACCCCCATGCCGATGCGGGTGAATGCGGGTCTGGCGATGGCGCGGATCTTCGAGATGGTGCAGGAGGTGGCAATGGCCGCCCAGCCCAATGCCGTGGGCGGCGTGGGGCAGGTGAAATTCGCGCCGAATTCGCGCAACGTGCTGCCGGGCAAGGTGGTATTCACCGTCGATATTCGTTCCCCCGATCAGGCCAAGCTGGACGGGATGCGCGCCGAGATCGAGAAGCGCGCGGCGGTGATCTGCGAAGAGCTAGGTGTGGGCTGTGCCGTCGAGCCGGTCGGGCATTTCGATCCGGTGACCTTCGCGCCCGAACTGGTGGGCCGCGTGCGCAGGGCGGCCGAGACGCTTGGTTATAGCCATCTCGATATCATCTCGGGCGCGGGACACGACGCCTGTTGGGCCGCGAAGGTCGCGCCTGCAACGATGGTGATGTGCCCCTGCGTAGGCGGATTGAGCCATAACGAGGCCGAGGAGATCAGCCCGGAATGGGCGGCGGCAGGCACGGATGTGTTGTTGCACGCAGTTCTGGAAACCGCCGAGATCGTCGGCTGAGCGCGGCCGGGGGCTCTGCCCCCGGACCCCCGGGATATTTGGGCCACATTGAAGGCCATGGGAGAGTTGTCATGACCACTGTGATCAAGAACGGAACCATCGTCACCGCCGACCTGACCTACAAGGCGGATGTGCTGATCGAGGGCGGCCAGATCATCGAGATCGGGCGGGATCTGAAGGGTGATGAGGTGCTGGATGCCTCGGGGTGTTATGTGATGCCGGGCGGGATCGACCCGCATACCCACCTTGAGATGCCCTTCATGGGCACCTACTCCTCGGACGATTTCGAAAGCGGCACGCGCGCGGCCTTGGCGGGCGGTACGACCATGGTGATCGACTTTGCGCTGCCGAGCCCCGGGCAGGGGCTGATGGATGCGCTGAAAATGTGGGACAACAAATCGACCCGCGCGCATTGCGATTACAGCTTCCACATGGCGGTGACTTGGTGGAGCGAGCAGGTCTTCAACGAGATGAAAGAAGTCGTTGATCGCGGCATCAACTCGTTCAAGCATTTCATGGCCTACAAAGGCGCGCTGATGGTGAATGACGACGAGTTGTTCGCCTCGTTCAAGCGCTGCGCCGAGCTGGGGGCACTTCCGCTGGTCCATGCCGAGAACGGCGATATCGTGGCCGAGATGTCGGCCAAGCTGCTTGCCGAGGGCAATGTCGGCCCCGAGGCCCATGCCTATTCGCGCCCCCCGGCGGTCGAGGGCGAGGCTACCAACCGCGCCATCATGATCGCCGACATGGCGGGCGTGCCGCTTTACGTCGTGCATACCTCTTGCGAGGAGGCGCATGAGGCGATCCGCCGGGCGCGGATGCAGGGCAAGCGTGTCTATGGCGAGCCGTTGATCCAGCACTTGACGCTGGACGAGAGCGAGTATTTCAACACCGATTGGGACCATGCCGCGCGCCGCGTCATGAGCCCGCCCTTCCGCAACAAGCAGCATCAGGACAGCCTCTGGGCCGGGCTTGCCTCGGGTAGTCTGAGTGTTGTGGCGACCGACCATTGCGCCTTCACGACAAAGCAGAAGCGTTTCGGGGTGGGCGATTTCACCAAGATCCCGAACGGCACCGGCGGGCTTGAAGATCGCATGCCGATGCTGTGGAGCGCAGGCGTCAATACGGGTCGGATCACGATGAACGAGTTTGTGGCCGTGACCTCGACCAATATCGCCAAGATCATGAACATGTATCCCAAGAAGGGCGCGGTTCTGGTGGGGGCGGATGCCGACCTCGTTGTCTGGGATCCGGCGAAGAGCAAGACGATCTCGGCCACGAGCCAGCAATCCGCGATTGATTACAACGTCTTCGAGGGCAAGGAAGTGACCGGCCTGCCGCGCTATACGCTCTCGCGCGGGGTGGTGACGGTCGAGGACGGCGCCTTCAAGGGCCGCGAGGGGCATGGCGAATTCGTTGCCCGTCAGCCCGGCACGCCTGTTGGCCGGGCGCTCTCGACCTGGAAAGAGCTGACCGCGCCGCGCCCGGTCTCGCGCTCTGGCATTCCCGCGTCGGGCGTGTAATCGAAGGGGGCGGGGAGCCGCCCCCAACCTCAGGATCAACGACAGAACGATAAGAGAGACGCAATTCCCATGCCGGTGATCGAAGCCAAGGACCTGAACCTGACGTTCCAGACGAATGACGGGCCGGTCCACGCGCTCAAGGATGTCAATCTGGCCATCGAGAAGGGCGAGTTCGTCTCGTTCATCGGGCCATCAGGCTGTGGCAAGACCACCTTCCTGCGCTGTATCGCGGCGCTGGAGACGCCGACGGGGGGCAGCCTGACGGTGAATGGCATGTCGCCCGACGATGCTCGCAGGGCGCGATCTTATGGTTACGTGTTCCAGGCGGCGGGGCTTTATCCGTGGCGCACCATCGCGGGCAATATCAAGCTGCCGCTGGAGATCATGGGCTATTCCCGCGCCGAGATGGATCAGCGGGTCGAGAAAGTGCTCAACCTCGTGGATCTGGGCGGGTTTGGCAAGAAGTTCCCTTGGCAGCTTTCGGGCGGAATGCAGCAGCGCGCCTCGATCGCGCGGGCTTTGGCCTTTGATGCCAAGATCCTGCTGATGGATGAACCCTTCGGCGCGCTGGACGAAATCGTGCGCGACAAGCTGAACGAAGAGTTGCTGAAGCTGTGGAAACGCACCGGGAAAACCATCGGCTTCGTCACCCACTCGATCCCCGAAGCGGTCTATCTGAGCACTAAGATCGTGGTCATGTCGCCGCGCCCGGGCCGGATTACCGATATCATCGACAGCACCCTGCCGCGCGATGAGCGGCCGCTGGAAATCCGCGACAGCGCCGAGTTTCTGGCCATCGCGCACCGGGTGCGCGAAGGGCTGCGCGCGGGGCACGCCTATGACGAATAAGCGGCAGATGCTTTCCCGGCTTGGGCGGTTCGGAGCCGATACATCGTTGGGCTGTGGAGGCAGATCATGAAATCCGTGCTTCCGATCCTGACGGTTCTCGCGGCGATTGTCGTCATCTGGTACGGCGCGGCAGTCGGGCTGAACAGCAAATGGACCTACGATCAGGCCGCGCGTGCGGGGCAGGAGGTCTCGTTCAGCCAGCTTCTGCGCGATACGATGACGCAAGAGCGCCCCGTCCTGCCGGCGCCGCATCAGGTGGCGAAGGGCCTGTGGGAAGGTGTCGCGGGGCAAAAGATCACCTCGAAGCGCAGCCTGGTCTATCATGGCGGGGTGACGTTCTCGGCCACCATGGCGGGGTTTGTGCTGGGCGCGGTGGCGGGCATCCTTTTGGCCGTCGGGATCGTGCATAACCGGGCCATGGACATGAGCGTGATGCCCTGGGCCATCGCCAGCCAGACCATCCCGATCCTTGCGATTGCGCCGATGGTGATCGTGGTGCTGGCCAGCCTTGGTATCAAGGGCCTGCTGCCCAAGGCGATCATCGCCGCTTACCTTAGCTTTTTCCCGATCCTCGTGGGGATGGTGAAGGGGCTGCGCGCGCCTGACGGGATGCAGCTTGACCTGCTGCGCACCTATAACGCCAGCGGGTCCGAAACCTTCTGGAAGCTGCGGCTGCCGTCGTCGATGCCCTATTTCTTCGCCTCGCTGAAGGTGGGGATCGCGGCGGCGCTTGTGGGCACCATCGTGGCCGAATTGCCTGCGGGCGCGACCCAGGGCCTTGGCGCGCGGCTCTTGTCGGGCAGCTATTACGGCCAGACCATTCAGATCTGGGCGGCGTTGTTCGCGGCGGCGGTTCTGGCGGCGGTTCTGGTGATCGCGGTCGGTGCGGTCGAGAAGGTCGTGCTGCGCAAGATGGGGATGGCCCGATGAGTGCGTTGATCTCAGCCTTTGTCTTCTGGGCCGCAGCCACCGCGCTGAACGGATGGATCGCCCGAAGCTACCCGAGTGCCCGCTGGGCCAAACTCTTCGTGCCCGCGCTGTTCGGAGCGACGCTCTTGATCCTGTGGGAGGGGCTGGTGCGTGGCCTCAATGTCAGCCCGGTCATCCTGCCCGCGCCCTCGGCCATCGCCGCGCGGTTCGCGGAAAGCACCGATGTGCTCTGGGGCGATTTCGCCCAGACGATCCTCAAGGGCGCGCTGGCGGGTTACGTGATCGGCTGCGGCGCGGCGGTGCTGGTGGCGATCGCGATTGACCGCTCCCCCTTTCTCAAGCGTGGGCTGCTGCCGGTGGGCAATTTCGTGGCGGCGCTGCCCATCGTGGGGATCGCGCCGATCCTGGTGATGTGGTTCGGCTTTGATTGGCAGTCGAAGGCGGCGGTGGTGGTGATGATGGTGTTCTTCCCTGTGCTGGTGAACATGGTGGCGGGGCTGGCGGCGACCGATCAGTTGCAGCGCGACCTGATGGCCACCTATTCGGCCAGCTACCGTCAGACTTTGGCCAAGTTGCGCCTTCCCGCGGCGATGCCCTTCCTGTTCAATGGGCTCAAGATCGCCACGACCCTGGCGCTGATCGGGGCGATCGTTGCCGAATTTTTTGGCAGCCCGACGCGGGGCATGGGCTTTCGCATTTCAACGGCGGTCGGGCAGCTTGATATGCCGCTCGTCTGGTCCGAGATTGCAGTAGCGGCCCTGGCTGGTTCGGGCTTCTTCGGACTGATGGCGCTGATCGAAAAGGCGGTGACCTTCTGGCACCCCTCGCAACGCAGGCGCTGAGTTTTCAACACCGGGAAAATACCCGGGTTCAACAGTGGAGAGAGTGATGAAGAAATTTCTGATCGGTGCGGCGCTGGCCGCGCTCGCTGCCGGGACGGCGACGGCCGAAGAGGTCAAGCTGCAACTGAAATGGGTCACCCAGTCCCAGTTCGCGGGCTACTACGTCGCCAAGGAAAAGGGCTTCTACGACGAAGAGGGCCTTGATGTCATGATCATGCCGGGCGGCCCGGATATCTCGCCCACGCAGGTCATGGCTGGCGGCGGCGCCGATGTGACCGTGGACTGGATGCCCTCGGCGCTGGCGGCGCGTGAAAAGGGCCTGCCGCTGGTCAACATCGCCCAGCCGTTCAAGTCCTCGGGCATGATGCTGACCTGTCTCAAAGAGACCGGGATCACCGGGCCGGAAGATTTCAAGGGCAAGACCCTTGGCGTCTGGTTCGGCGGCAACGAATACCCGTTCCTGAGCTGGATGGCGACGCTTGGCATTCCGACCGATGGCTCGGAGGGCGGCGTCACGGTTCTCAAGCAGGGTTTCAACGTGGATCCGCTGCTGCAAAAGCAGGCGGCCTGTATCTCGACCATGACCTATAACGAATACTGGCAGGTGATCGACGCGGGGCTCGCCCCCGAGGATCTGGTGACCTTCAAGTATGAGGACGAGGGCGTCGCGACGCTGGAGGATGGTCTCTATGTGCTCGAATCGAACCTCGCCGACCCGGCCTTCAAGGAGAAGATGGTCAAGTTCGTGCGCGCCTCGATGAAGGGCTGGAAATATGCCGAGGAGAACCCGGATGAAGCCGCTGGCATCGTTCTGGACAATGACGAATCCGGCGCCCAGACTGAGGCCCACCAGAAGCGCATGATGGGCGAAATTGCCAAGCTCACCGCTGGCTCGAACGGCGCACTGGACCCGGCGGACTATGAGCGCACTGTGAAGATCCTGCTCGGCGGCGGCTCGGACCCGGTGATCTCGGCCGCGCCGACCGGCGCCTATACGCTGGACATCACCGACGAAGCCCTGAAATAAGGCTTCGCACAGATCCCGAAAGGCGCGCCCCTGTGGCGCGCCTTTTGCGTTTCAGTACCCGTTAACCCGTTTGTGTTTCGCTATGCCAAAGCACGGGGAGGCGTTCATGCAGGACGTGAAGCGATATTCCGAGGATCGGCTGCCCCGATCCCTGGTTCTGGGGGGCGGTGGCCTCTTGCTGGCCGTGGTGGCAGGGCTGTTCTGGCTGGTCTGGGAAAGCCAGTTTGCCGCCCCCGCCGGTTATCTGTTCGACACACCTACGCAACCGGTCGAGGCAGGCTATTGTCTGGCCGTGGCGCAGGCGGTGGGCGCGGGCGGCGTGCCTGTTGGTGGACCGATCTCGGAGGCGCAGGATTTCTGGATCGCGCGGCTGCGCGGATATACCTCGGACATGGCGCGGCCGATTGCGGCGGGGCAGGCCGCCCTGGCGCGCGACATGGCGCAGACCGATCGGGCCTGGCTGCTCGACGCGATGGAGGCCTGCATGCGTCGCGCCATTACCTATGGGGCTCATTTCCGCTCGTTCGACTGACGGCGCAATATTCGCCAGATGACCTCACGGCAGTTGATGCAGATCAGGGCTTGCCTTGAAACTAGACTGCATAGTTCAGTTAAGACGGCAAGCTAGAAGAGGTGAATCATGCTTGGGAAGAAGACGATCGTTGCGCTGTTCATGGCCGTGGCGGTGATGGCGGGCTGTGCCCAGATCGAGGAAGAGGTCGGCCAGTGCGAACCGGGCGTTGCCGACATCTCGCAAGTGGCGACCGCGGTTCCGAACTGTCTGTGATGACGCGGCGGGCGGTGCCTTGGGTGCCGCCCGCAGATTTCTGTAAATCTGTTTGAAACGCGGGTAATTGGCTGTAAATCTGGTGTGAACCAGCAAGGAGCAGCCCATGGCCCGTTCGGCCCTGACCGGAACCCGCATTCGCGAGCGACGCACCGCGCTGCGCATAAAGCAGGCCGATCTGGCGCGTTCCGTGGGGATCTCTCCGGCTTACCTCAACCTGATCGAACACAACCGCCGCCGCGTGGGCGATGAGTTGCTAGGCCAGATCGCCGGTGCGATGTCGGTCGATCCTGTCGCGCTGTCCGAAGGCGCCGAGGGGGCACTGTTCGACGGTCTGCGCGAGGCAGTCGCCGGGGCGGAGGCGGAGGGCGGCGCGCATATGGCCGGGATGCCCGAGCTGGAGCGGATCGAGGAATTTGTGGGTCGCTTTCCCGGTTGGGCCGCGATTCTCGCAGGGCGACAGGCACGGGTGAACGCGCTGGAGCGCGTGGTTGAAAGCTATTCGGAGCGGATGGCGCAGGACCCGTTCCTGCTGGCCTCGCTGCACGAGGTGCTTTCTGCGGTGACCTCGCTGCGTTCGACTGCGGCGATCCTGGTTGAGACGGACGATATTGAGCCCATCTGGCGCGCGCGCTTCCTGCGCACCATCCAGGAAGAAAGCCTGCGCCTGTCCGAAACCGCCGAGGCGCTGGTGGGCTATCTTGATGACCTGGAGGAGGCCGAGACCGGCCTCAGTTCGCCGCTCGAGCAGGTCGAGGCCTGGCTGTCGGCGCGCAACTGGCATCTTGAGGAACTGGAAGAGGCGACCCCGCCGCCGCCCGAGGCATTGATCGCGGGCGTAGCCGAACTGGCTTCAAGCGCGGCGCGCAAGCTGGCGATCGCACATATCGAACGCGCGCAGGCCGATGCGCGCGCCCTGCCGCTGGAGGCCTTCCGTGACGCCGTAGCCGAGCTGGGCATGGATCCGGCGCTGCTGGCAACGCGCTTCGGCGCGCCTCTGGGCGCGGTGTTCCGGCGTCTTGCCACCTTGCCTCTGGCCGAGGGCGCGCAACCGGTGGGCCTTGTGATCTGCGACGGCTCGGGGGCGCTGACCTTCCGGCGCGGTGTGCCGGGCTTTGCCCTGCCGCGCTTTGGAGCGGCGTGCCCGCTCTGGCCGCTCTACGAGGCGCTTGCGCGTCCGATGCAACCGGTCCGCAAGGTTGTGGACATGGCCGGGCGCTTGCCCGAACGTTTCCTGACCTACGCCATCTGCCAACCCAGCCAGCCCGGCGGTTTTGATGGGCCCGTGCTGATGGAGGCGATGATGCTGATCCTGCCGCCCCCGCCCGAGCGCGCGCCGGGCGAGAGGGCCATCGGCTCGTCCTGCCGGATCTGTCCGCGCGGGGAATGTGCAGGGCGCCGCGAGCCCTCGATCCTGTCCGAGGCCTGAGTGCGGGGTTTGACAGTTCTCACGCGGCCCGCAATAGTCGGTTCGGGGAAGAGGAGGAAGCGCCGATGTCTGGAAAGCATGTGCTTCTTGTCGAGGACGAGCCGCATATCGCCGAGGCGATCCGGTTCATTCTGACACGGGCGGGCTGGAAGGTCTCGCTTGAGGCTGACGGAGCGCAGGCCTATGCCCGCATTGGCAGCGAAAGGCCCGATGCGGTGATCCTCGATCTGATGCTGCCGGGTAGTTCGGGGCTCGATATCCTGACCAGTCTGCGCGGGGATGCCACGCTGGCAGAGCTGCCGGTACTGATGCTGAGCGCCCGTGGGCAGGTGCGCGACCGCGATGCCGCAACGCGGGCGGGTGCGACGGCCTTCCTGGCCAAGCCTTTCGCCAATGGCGATGTTCTTGCGATGCTCGACGAGATCGTCACACGCGCCAAAGAGCAGCGGAGCGCCTGACATGCCACAGACGGGCCAGCCGCTTTTCCTCGCCCGCAGATCCTACCGTCGCAGGCGCATGATGGATGCGGTGCGGATGTTGCCCGTGCTGGGGATGGTGCTGTTCATGCTGCCAAGCCTTTGGTTGCCGGGCGAGACCCCCCGGCCTGATACCGGCCGCGGCGGGCTTTATATTTTCGCCGTCTGGGCCGGGCTGGTGGTGCTGGCCTTCGGCCTAGCGCGCGGCCTTGCCCCTGCGATGGAAGAGGAAGAGCGCACCGAGGAATTACCGCTTCAGGAAGAGGACGGCTGATCGATGCCTTTCAACGTCCTCGTCGCGGTTTGTCTGGCCTATGTATTTCTGCTGTTCCTAGTGGCCTTCGTGGCCGAACGCCGGGCGCAGCGCGGACGACTGAGATTCCTGCACCGTCCCATCGTCTATACCCTGTCGCTGTCGATCTATTGCACCGCCTGGACCTTTTATGGCGCGGTGGGCTACGCCGCGCGCTCGGGGCTTGAGTTCGTCACGATCTACCTTGGGCCAACCTTGGTCTTCGTCGGCTGGTGGTGGATCCTGCGCAAGCTCGTGCGGATCGGGCGGGCGCAGCGGGTGACTTCGATCGCCGACCTGATTTCAAGCCGTTATGGCAAGTCGAACCTGCTGGGCGTGATCGTCACGCTGATGTCGGTGGCGACCTCGGCGCCCTATATCGCGCTGCAATTGCAATCGGTTACGCTGAGCTTCGGCGTGTTCGCCGCCGATACGCCCGAGGGGTGGGCGCTGCCCGATCAGGGTTCGACCGCGCTGTGGATTGCCGCGGGCCTCACACTGTTCACCATCCTCTTCGGCACCCGTAACCTTGATGCGAACGAGCGTCACCACGGCGTTGTCATGGCCATCGCGCTTGAGGCGGTGGTCAAGCTGGTCGCGCTGCTGGCGGTGGGGGTATTCGTCGTCTGGGGTATTGCCCATGGGCCGCTGGATGTTCTGGCGCGCACAGATGCCTCGCCTATCGCCGACTGGGATCTGAAGCCGGGCCGTTTCGCGGGGCTGATCTTCGTTTCGGCGGCGGCGATCCTGACTTTGCCGCGCATGTTCCAGGTGCTGGTTGTCGAGAACGTCGATGAGCGCCATCTGGCCACCGCAAGCTGGGCTTTCCCCGGCTATCTGATGCTGATGAGCCTCTTTGTCATGCCCATCGCGGTGATCGGGCTCGAGGTGATGCCCGCTGGCTCGAATCCCGACCTTTTCGTGCTGACGCTGCCGCTGTCGCAGGGGCAGGGTAACCTTGCGCTATTGGCCTTTCTGGGGGGCTTCTCCTCGGCCACCTCTATGGTCATCGTCGCGGCGATTGCGCTGGCGACGATGGTGTCGAACCATATCGTGACGCCTCTGTGGCTGGCTCTGGGGAGCCAGCGCGGCAAGGAGATGGGCGATATCCGCGGCCTCGTGCTGATGTCCCGGCGGCTTTCCATCGCGGTCGTGTTGGGGATGGGCTATGGCTATTACAGCATGTCGGGCGGCTCTGCGGCGCTGGCTTCGATTGGCTTGATCGCCTTCGTCGGGGCCGCGCAGGTGCTGCCTGCGCTGCTCGGCGGGATGTTCTGGCGCGGAGCCACCCGGATGGGCGCGGTGGCCGCGCTGCTGACCGGTTTTGCGATGTGGCTTTACACGCTGTTTCTGCCGTCCTTCGGCGAAAGCGGTCTGATCTCGGCCCAGGTCATGGCGGCAGGGCCTTTCGACATTGGCTGGCTGCGGCCGCAGGCACTGTTCGGGATCGACGCGCTCGACCCGCTGTTGCACGCGCTGTTCTGGAGCCTGCTGTTCAACACCATCTCGTTCATGGTGTTCTCGACGGCCTCCTTCCCCGGCCCGATGGAGCGTCTTCAGGGCGTAGCCTTCGTGAATATCTTCGAGCAGACGCCGGGTGCGCGTAGCTGGCTGCGCGGCCAGGCCGAGGCCGAGGACCTGCTGTCGATGGCGCAGCGCATCCTGGGTGCAGAAGAGGCGCAGCGGTTCTTCCAGGCGCAGGCGGCGGGGCAGGGCAAAGAGGGCTTCCTGCCCGACCCGACGCCCGATTTCCTCGCGCGGCTTGAGCGGCAACTGGCCGGTTCGGTCGGCGCGGCCACGGCCCATGCGATGATCTCGCAGTTGACCGGGGGCAGTTCGGTCTCGGTGCAGGATCTGATCGCGGTGGCTGGCGAGGCGGCCGAGATCAAGGAATACTCGGCCCAGCTTGAGGCGAAATCCGAGGAGCTGGCCCGCACCGCCCGCGCGCTGCGAGATGCCAACGAAAAGCTGACCTCTCTGTCGGTGCAGAAGGATGCCTTCCTGGGCCAGATCAGCCACGAGCTACGCACGCCGATGACCTCGATCCGGGCGTTCTCCGAGATTCTGATGGAGCCCGATCTGCCCGACGCCATGCGCTCACAATATGCCGAGATCATCCATGAAGAGGCCCGCCGCCTGACGCGCCTGCTCGACGATCTGCTGGATCTGAGCGTGCTGGAAAACCGCAAGGTGCAGTTGAATGTGGGCGTGGCCAACCTGCATGACCTGCTCAACCGCGCGGTGCAGTCGGCCTCGAACACCCGGCCCGAGCGTTCGTTCCGGGTCGAGCGCGATTTCCCGTCCGAGCATATGCCGGTCTTCACCGATACCGACCGTCTGGTGCAGGTCTTCATCAACCTGATCTCGAACTCGCGCAAGTATTGCGACAATGAGCGCGCCGTGCTGCGCATCGAGGTGAAGAAGCGCGGCCAGAAGGTTCAGATCGACTTTATCGACAATGGCTCGGGCATCCCCAAGGCGAGCCAGGCGCTGATCTTCGAGAAATTCTCGCGGCTGACGGATACGAGCCGCGCGGGCGGGGCGGGTCTTGGCCTCGCGATCTGCCGCGAGATCATGGCCAATCTGGGCGGCAAGATCGACTACGTGCCGGGTCAGGGGGGGGCTGCCTTCCGCGTGACCTTGCCGTTGCGACGCCGCGAGATGGAAGAGGCGGCGAAGGCCTCGGCCTGAGATTTCAACGCTTTGTAAAGACTGATCTGCGAATCCTTGCGGCTAGCGCCATGGGGATTGGGCGGTTCGAATGACCGAAGATCAGCAGCACTCAGTCATGCGCCGGAAGGCGTCCTCGGGGCAGCCTTCGGTTGTCACGGCGCCCGCAACGGCAGCGCGGGCGATCCCGCTGGCGCTTGCGCGCACGGCCGAGGGGATGGGACTGCCGCTGCGCGTGGCGCAGTTGCGTGAAAGCCGGATGGTGCTGGCCGAACTGCCCGAGGCGCTTGAGGAATTCTCGCTTCTGGCGGTGATCGAGGGGCCGAAGGAGGGGTTGGGGCTGGTGGCCCTGCCGCCCGCCACGCTTTCCGCGCTGATAGAGTTCCAGACATTGGGCGTTCTGGCGCGCAGCGCGCCCGCCCCGCGCAAACCCACGCGGATCGACGCGGCGATGGCGGCGGAGTTTATTGATGGTGCCCTGACGCGGATCGAGGCCGAGCTGAGCGCGACCGATGAGGCGATCTGGGCGGGTGGGTTTCGCTATGCCTCCTGCCTCGACGGGCCGCGCCCGCTGGGGTTGTTGCTGGAAGACACCTCCTATCGCGTCTGGCAGGCCGATCTGGTCTTCGGGGCCGAGGGTGAGCGGGCGGGAGGCTTCCTCTGGGCCGTTCCCGCCGAGGGGCGCGGGCAGCGCCCCGCCGCGATGGCACAAGCCGTGCCGAACCCTGCGCGGACCGATGAGGATACCGACTGGATGCGCCGGATGGAGGCCACGCTGATGGGCACAAGCGCCGTGCTCGACGCGGTGCTTGATCGGGTGACGGTGCCGCTTGCAGCGGTGTTGCACTTCGCGCCGGGTACGCTGCTCCCGATCGCAGCGGACAGTCTTGAGCGGTTGCAACTTGAGGGGCACGGGCGGCGCGCCCTGGGCCGTGCGCGGCTGGGTCAGCTGCGCGGCTTTCGCGCGGTGCGTCTGGTTGATGAGGGCGCGCAGCCCGGACCGGCCCGCGCCGCACCGAGTGAATTCGATGCGGGCACTAGCCCCGTCACCGCGCGGGCCGAACCGCCAGCAGCGGTTCGGCTTGATGTGGCCGAACCTCTGCCGCGCCGCGTGGCGGGGGCTTAGACGTCGTTCTCGGCATCCAGCTGGTCAAGGCCCCGGCGCGCCAGCGGCGCCACGGCCATGCCTGCGCACATTGCCAGGACGAAAAGCGCGACCTGCCAGCCGCCAAACCCAAGCGCGCCGATCGCCGGGCCAGGGCAAAGCCCCACCAGCCCCCAGCCCGCACCGAACATCAGCGACCCCAGCACGAGGTTGCGATCGACCAACTTCGGGAAATCCTGCGGCATCGGCAGATCGAGCAGCGAGCGTTCGCGCCGCGCGGCGATGCGCCAGACCACGATCATCGGCAGCACCGCGCCGCCCATCACGAAGGCCAGCGTCGGGTCCCAGTTGCCGAACACATCAAGCCAGCCCTGAACCTTGGTCGTATCGACCATACCCGCGACCAGCAGGCCCGCGCCGAAGAGGCCCCCGGCAAGAAAGGCGAAAAGGTTGCGCATCAGATCACCTCCAGCACATGGCGGGCCAGAACCAGCATCAGCCCGCCGCCGAGCAGGTAGAACACCGTCGCCACGAAGCCGCGCAGCGAAAAGCGCGACATGCCGCACACCCCATGCCCCGAGGTGCAGCCATTCGCGAGCCGCGTGCCTATGCCCACCAGCAACCCCGCCACGATCAGCAGCACCGGGTTTGAGGTGACATGGGTATCGACGACCGCGTAAAGCGGCACCAGCAACGGCGGGATCGCGATCAGGCCGGCCAGAAAACTCAGCCGCTCGGCCGTACTGTTGCGCCCCGAGCGGTCGATCAACCCGCCCAGGATGCCGCTGGCCCCCAGAACCCGTCCGTTTGCCAGAAGATACAGCGCCGCCGCCGCGCCGATCATGAGGCCGCCCACGGCGCCCCAGAACCAGTCCTGATGCATATCGTCCCCCGTTCGCCGGTGCCACACGCACCGCCCGGCGCGCCCTGCCACAAGGGTTTGACCTGCGTCAATGCCCATGTGCTGCGTCGGGCGTTAGATGGGGCAAGAACAGGAGGACGCCATGAAATCCGTGGAAACCCGCAAGGCCGAACTTGAGGCGCGCAAGGCGCAACTGACCGAACGGATGGGGCAGATCGCCTCGGAGTTCGAGACGCACGAGTCCAAGGACTGGGAAGAGATGGCGACCGAGCGCGAGGGCGATGAGGTTCTGGAGGATCTCGGGCAGGCAGCGCGCACCGAACTGCGCATGATCGAGGCGGCGCTGGAGCGCATCGAAGAGGGCGAGTACGGCTATTGCACGGTCTGCGGCGAGCAGATCTCGGAAGAGCGGCTGGACGTCCTGCCCGCCACGCCCTTCTGCCGCAATCACGCCGCCGGGCGCTGATCCGTCCAAACCCCTGAAATCGGGCAGTTTGCAATTGCCACGGGCCGGATAGGCCGTAAACTTGCGCTGTCTTGAGCAGGCGGGGGAACATGACACGGCGGGTCAAGCTGCAACGGCGCGAGCGGAGCGTTCTGCTGACGCTTCCGGGTGAGGATGGGCGCGGGCAGGGCTTTGACGCCGATCTGCGGCAAAGCCTTGGTGGCGCGCTCGATCTGATCCTGTCGGAAACCGGCGATACGCCCGTGCTGATCCGCGCCGAGGCGGGCGGCTGGCCGGTGGCGGCCGATCCGGCCACCGATTACGCCGAGGATGAAGCGCCCGCGCTGTCGCATCTGGCGGGGCTGATCGCCGATGCGGGCCGCCCGGTTGTGGTGGCCCTGTCGGGGCGCATCAGCGGTGGAGCGTTGGCGCTGGCGCAGGCCGCCAGCCTGCGCATCGCGCATGATCAGGCCGTCTTCGCGTCGCCGGAATATACCCTGGGGCTGTTTCCCTCCGGAGGTGGGCTTGTGCGGCTTGCGCAGCGCGCTGGCGCGGCCTCGGCGCTGGCCTTCGTGACATCGCGGCGAGACTGGAGCGCGCAGGAGGCGATGCAGATCGGCCTGTGCGAGGCGTTGGTCTCGGATGAGGCGGTCGAGGAGGTCGCGCTCGATTTCGCGCAGGCGGTCGGCGGGCGCGGCCCCGGAGCGATTCAGCCCAAGTCTGCGGCGTCTGAGCCTGAAAAATATCTCGAAGATCTGGCCACGGCGCGGCGTGGGTTGACGGGTGGTGCACTGGCCCCCGCCGCGCAACGCGCCGCAGAGGTGGCCGAGGCCGCGCTGCTCTTGCCGATGGATGAGGCGCTGGATTACGAGGCCGTGGCCTATACCGATCTGGCAGAGGGCGAGGTTTCAACTGCCCTGCGCCATGTCGCCCGGATCACCCATCGCGCGGCGCGCCTCGCGGCGCTGCCCGAGGGGCAGCAGGATCTGACCATTGCCAGGGTCGCCCTCTGGAACCAGCCGTCCGAACGTGCCGCCGGGTTGATCGCGGCGGGCTACGAGGTGGTTCTGGGCGAAAGCGACCCGACCGGGTTGGAGCCCGCCTTCACCGCCATCGCCGAGGCGCAGGAGCGCGCTGTTCAAGCCGGGCGTCTCGATCCCGCGCAACGCGAGGCCGACTGGGACCGGCTGAGCGCGGCGCTGGAATGCGCGGCGCTGGCGGGGGCCGATCTGGTCGTGGCCACCCCGCGCGATGGCGAGTTGCCGCAGATCCGCGCTGGTCTGAAGCCGGGGGCGGTTCTGGTGCTCGATGGCGCCTCCGGGCCGCGAGATCTGGCGCTGAGCGACAGCGGTACGGTGCTGGAACTGACCGCAGGCGCACAGGCCGGGCAATGGCTTGGCGCGGCGGGGCGCGTTTTGCAAGATGCGGGGGCGCTGGTGATCCATGCCGGCCCGGGGCTAGGTGTCTGGCTGGAGGCCGCGCTCTTCGCCGCGGCCGAGCGTTGCGTGATGGCCGGGGCCGCGCCCGAGGCGGTTGACCGTGCGATGGCCGACTTCGGTTTCGCGGATGGACCCTTCGTGCTGGCCGATCGCATCGGTATTCCGGCGGTTATGGAATGGATGGGGCATGCGGGCCACCCGCCGGGGGTGTTCTTCACTTTCCTCGATCTTGAGGGGCAGACCGGCCGCGCCGCCGGGCGCGGCGTCTATCGCTACGAAGATGGGGCTACGCCTGCCGTGCCCTCTGACCAACCTGCGATCCTTGCGGCTTTGCGCGCCGAGGCGGGCGTAGGGGCTACAACACTGCCCGAGCGCGAGATCGTCGCGCGGATCTGTGCCGAATTGGCGGGGGAGGGCGCGATGGCGCTGCAATGGGGCCGTGCCCATCGCGCGGGGGATATCGACCTTGCGGCGATTGCGCTTGGCTTTCCCGCGCATCGCGGCGGGCCGATGTTCCAGGCGGACCGCGCGGGCCTTCTGGCGACCCGCAAGCGGTTGCGCGCGCTGGCGCAAGAGGGTGCGCCCGCGCCGGTCACGCTATGGGATGTGCTGATCCGCAACGGGCGTTGGTTCAGCGAACTCGATGCCTGAGTGTCGCCTCAGAGCATGATCCCCAGAACGACCATCATCAGGCCGATCACCGAGACGAACAGCGCGCCGAGATTGAGGCCGACGATGCGTTGCAGGCTTTTGCGCAGCGCCTCATCGCCAAGGCCGGCACGTTTGGCGCGCGAAACCGAGACGATGCACCAGACGATGCCCGCCAGCCCCACCAGCGATACAGCCGCCCCTGCCCAGATCAGATAGTCCATCGCGTCCTCCGTATTTTGCGCGGGCCTAGCGCGGCGCGGCCCGCGAGGCAAGGGATTTGCGCCGGGAACCGCCTTGGCCGCTCCGGGGTGCTTGAAGCGCGGGGCGCGGCGGGCTAGTCAGGGCCAACCCTTTCGAGCAGGAGCCCAACATGCCCAACGATGCCGCCTACAACGTCGCCGCAGACGAGCTGCGCCAGTTCATCGAACAGTTCGAAAGCCTAGAGGCCGAGAAGAAAGACATCGCCGAGCAGCAAAAGGACATCATGTCCGAGGCCAAGGCCCGCGGTTACGATACCAAGGTGATGAAAAAGATCATCGCCATGCGCAAGCGTGACAAGAACGACCTGGCCGAGGAAGAGGCGATCCTTGACATCTACAAGGCCGCGCTCGGCATGGGCTGAGCCTCAGGACGCGATGAAGCGCACGCCGGGCATGGCCGCGATTTCGGCGATATCGGCGTCGTAATCGGCGGTCATCGCGGCAATCAGGCCCGCGTCCCAGCCGGGGAGGGAGATGTCGATCTCCAGCGTCTCGGGTCGCGCAAACTTTTCCAGGAAGGCCGTGACGACCTTGCGGCGTTGCGTCGCCGAGCGGGGCGGGTGGCTGCGCAGATAGACATGCAAGCGTTCCAACCCCTCGGGCTCGATGATCTGCTCCAGAAGCGCTTCGTCGCCGGAAAGCCGCGCGCCTTCGTTCAGGCCGGTCAGGCTGCGCAGGATCTCGGGCCAGATCAGCGGCATGTCCTCATTGCACCACAATACGAGCGGGCGCCCCTCGGCGGCCTCGACCATGCGGCGCACCACCGGAGCCCACCGCAATGATCGGGGATCCTGCCCGGCGATCAGCTCCTCATAGCTGCTCTTGCGTTGCCGCGCCACGAGCGCGGGCATCAGCACGGCTGGGTTGATCAGCGCCAAGTGGAATTCGGTTTGCGCCTCTGGGAAGAGGTTCGCCAGTGGGCCAAGCTTGTCCGGCACCATCTGGTAAAAGCCGCGCTTTGTCACAACGCGGTCGGGCAGGCAGGTGAAGAACTCATGGCTGAAGACCAGCCGTTTGGGGGGGCTGTCATGGCCCGCTGCCGTCAGGATCTCCTGCTGCAGGGCGCTGTCGGCGGGCGCGCCCTTGAGCGTGTAGAGCGCATCGCGCAGCTTCATGCGGTAGCGCGCCGGCTCGGGAACCGATACCCCGGCCTCTTTCAGCCGCCCGCGATCTGGGCCAAGCGCCCGGATCAGGCCGTCTTCATCCGTGCAATGGGCTCCGAGGTGAAAGACGACTTGCATACTGTTTTCCCAACGTAATCGGGGAAAGATTACCGGTGCTTTTCTGGACAGGCAAACCGGTTTCGGTATAAGCCGGGAGCATGGTAACCGATCAGAAAACTCAGGTAATGACGGCAGGTTCGGGCACGGGGTTGCGCACCTCCGGCTCGGGTATCTGGTCGGTGGGGGCGGCGCTGATTGCAGCGGTGGTGCTGGCGCCGCTTGTGGCGGTGGTCTGGCTGGCGCTGAACCCGACCGAAAACATCTGGCCGCACCTGATTTCCACCACATTGCCGCGCTATTTCGGCAATACCGCCTATTTGGCGGCGGGCGTTGCCGTACTGACTGCGGCGATCGGTGCGGGATCGGCCTGGCTGATCTCGATGTATCGCTTTCCGTTTTCCGGGTGGCTGGAATGGCTGCTGCTGCTGCCGCTGGCGATTCCGGCCTATGTGACGGCCTATGCGCTGGTCGATTTCCTCGACTATTCGGGGCCGGTGCAAGGCGCGCTGCGAGAGGCCTTCGGCTGGACCTCGGCGCGAGACTATTGGTTCCCCGAGGTGCGCGCGCGTTGGGCGGCAGTGCTGGTGCTGGCGGCCTCGCTTTACCCCTACGTCTATCTGCTGGCGCGCTCAGCCTTCCGCGAGCAGTCGGGCGGCAGTTACGAGGTCGCGCGTGCCCTGGGCGCCGGGCCGGTGGGGCTTTTCCTGCGCGTGGGGCTGCCACTGGCGCGGCCTGCCATCGCGGCGGGCGCGGCGATTGCGATGATGGAGACGGTCGCCGATTTCGGCGTGGTGGATTATTTCGGCGTGCAGACCCTGACGACCGGGATCTTCACGACTTGGCTAGAAGCGGGCAACGCGGGCGGTGCGGCACAGATCGCGGGCGTGGTGCTGACGGTGATCATGGTGCTTCTGGCGTTGGAAAAGCGCAGCCGGCGCCATTCGCGTTATTACCAGTCGGCGCGCCAGCCTAGGCCGATCAATCGCACAGAGCTGCACGGGGCGACGGGCTGGGTGGCAACCGGGCTCTGCCTTGCGCCTTTCACCATGGGGTTCGTGCTGCCGGTCTCGGTGATTTCGGCCTATGCCTGGTCCAACCCCGAGGCCTGGTTCGGCCCGGGCCTGAGCCGCGCGCTGGTGCATACGCTGGTCACCGGTGGGGCGGCGGCGGTGCTGACCGTGCTGGCCGCGCTCTTCATGGTCTATGGCGTTCGCATGACCGGGCGGCGGCTGCCGCGCACCCTGCTGCCGCTGACGGCGGTCGGCTATGCGGCGCCGGGCGCGGTGCTGGCTGTGGGCATCCTGATCCCGCTGGCTGCGATCGACCACCGGCTGGCCGATGCGATTCTCGCACTGACCGGCACCGACCCGGGGCTTTTGCTGACCGGTTCGGCTTTCGCGATCATCCTGGCTTATGTGGTGCGCTTTTTCGCGCTGGCGCAGTCGGCGGCCGATAGCGCGTTTGGGCGCATCTCGCCCTCGCTGCCGATGGCGGCGCGCTCGCTCGGGCGCACGGCGGGCGGTGCGCTGCGCGAGGTCTATATGCCGCTGATCCGCGGCTCGGTCGCCTCGGCTGTGCTGATGGTCTTCGTCGAAAGCGTCAAGGAACTGCCCGCGACGATGCTCTTGCGGCCCTTCAACTATGAGACGCTGGCAACCCGCGTGCATGAAAAAGCCAGCCTTGAGAATCTGGGCGATGCCGCCCCGGCGGCGCTTCTGGTGATGCTGGTCGGGCTGATCGCAACGATGGTTCTCGCGCGCGCCAACCTTACCCGGCGACGTTAGGCGCAAGCGATCTTGCACGGGCCGCGCGTGGACTGTATGGCAGGAGCGAGGCCGGCGTAGCTCAGTTGGTAGAGCGGCGATCTTGTAAGTCGAGGGTCGGGGGTTCGAGTCCCTTCGCCGGCACCATTCCCCAATTATTCATGAAAATCAGGTATCCGGCGTCGCGCGCGGCGTGATCCTTGTGCCGTCGGCGATGCGGCTGCCCGGATAGGCAACGACGCTTTGCCCCGCCTGAAGGCCCGAGAGCACCTCGACCGCGTCGGCGTTCGCCTGGCCGACCTCGACCGGGGTCAACACCGCCCGATCATTCTCGATGGCAAACACCGCCCAGCCACCGCCCTGCCTGAACAGCGCCGACTGCGGCACGCGCAGCAGATCCTCTGCCGACCACACAACGATGCGGATATAAGTGCGGAAACCGTCGCCCAGACCCAAGCGCTGCTCGGGCGGGGTCAGGATGTCGAGCTTGAGCCGCACGCGTTGCTCTTCGATGCCAAGGGCCGAAACCTCGGTGAAGGCGGCCGGGTCGATGCGGCGCACGACGGCCTCAAGCACCTCGGAGCCGCCCCAACGTTCGACATGCGCGAGCGCGCCTTCCGCGACGCGCACGGCGTCGGAGGACAGCAGGTCCACCTCGATCTCCAGATCCCCCAGATCGCCGATGGTCAGCAGCGTCTCGCCTGCCTGCACAAGGCGTGCCGAGCGGTCTTCGATCGTCAGGATCGTGCCGCTGGTGGGCGCTGTGATCTGCACGCAGCAGGTCAGGGCGGCGGTGCCGATGCCAGGATCTGAGGGGGCGAGCAACTGGGCCTGTGCCTTGGCCAGCGTCGCACGGTTCAGATCGAGCGCCGAGCGCGCCGCATTCAGCGCCGCATCGGCGCTGCGCCGGACCTGCTCGGCGGCTTCAAGCGAACGTGGCGGGACGATCCCGCGCGCGGCCAGCTCGCTGTTGCGGGCGTATTCGGTCTGGGCATAGGCAAGGTCGGCCTCGGCGCGGGCGATATTGGCCTCGGCCAGACGGACCGATGCCTGCGCCTCGGTCACGGCGGCCTCGGCCTGCGCGCGGGCGCGGGCGTCAAGGAAAGCGGGCTCGCCCGGACGGATTTCGGCGACGACCGTCTCGCCACGTTCGACCCTGTCGCCGACCTCGACCGGGCTGCGGGTGGTGGTGCCGGTGATTGGCGCGGTGACCAGATAGGGGTTGCGCACCTGCGTTTTGCCCTCGGCCTCGACGGTGACCTCTAGGGGGCCGCGCGTGACCTGTACGATATCCACCGGCTCCGGAGAGGGGCTGAGCGCCCAGACCGTCACGGCGGCGAGCGCCGCGAGCGAGAGGCCGGTGAGGATCCATTTGGTACGAGTCATGGCATGTCCTTTCAGTCGCGCGCCTTGAGCGCCTGAACGATGTCGATCCGGTCGAGCCTGCGCCGCACGACCAGCGCCGCGGCAAGGGCGGTGGCCAGCACGATCAGACTGGCATAAGCGAATGTCTGGCGGTTGACCACCAGCGGCAGGGCGACGACATCGGTTGAGAAGCCCTGCACCACAAGGGCGGCAAAGCCGTAGCCGCCCGCCCAACCGACCGGCAGGCCGATCAGCGTTAGCAGCATCAATTCGCCCACCAGAACCCAGGCAACCTCACCCCGGCTGAAACCCAGAACCCGCAGCGAGGCAAGCTCATGCACGCGTTCCGACAGACGAATGCGCGCAGCGTTATAGACAACGCCAAGCGTGATCAGCATCCCAAGCGCCGAGTAGATGACGGTCGAGATGCTCAGGTTTTCCTCGATAGTGGCGGTGAACTGGCTGCGGGTGCGGGTCCAGTCTGCGATGCCGGCGATGGCGGGGGTCGATTTCACAGCGGCGTTCAGCGCGTCCATCTGCGTGGCGTCCACTTGCAGGTTGATCTGGTTGACCTGCGGCGTCTGGCGCATCAGGCGAAACAGCGCGGGCGCCGCGATATGTGCATCCTGCCCAAGTGTCTGGCGAATGGTGGCGGTGAGCGGCACGGCCCATGTCTCGCGCGGCGGGGCCAATGCCTCGACCGTCACCATATCGCCGGGGGCAACGCCGAGCTTGCCCGCAAGCCCCTCGGGCAGCACAAGACCGTGGTCGGGCAGTTGCACCTGGCGGCCCTTGTCATCGATCAGCCGCGAAAGCTCCGAATGTTCGGGGTGCGCAGTCAGCGAGCTCAGCTCTTCGCGGTTGGCGTTGCGCAGGCGGACGGGCAGCACGAAGGCCCCCTCGGCGCGGATCACACCGGGCAGGGCGCGGGCGTCATCCAGCGCGCTCTCGTTGCGTGCCGAGGCGAGGATCAGCGTTACGTTCTGGCGGTTCGCGCGGGTGAAGATCTCGTCCACCATCAGGTCAATCGCGTCATAGGTGAAGAAGGAGGCGATCAGCACCGAGACCGAGGCGGCCACGCCAAAGACGGTAACAGCGGCGCGTCCCGGCCAGCGGGTGATCGCGCGCAGGATCATCATCGTGGTCTGTTGCAGATGCGCCCAAGCGCCAAGCCCGTCGATCAGGCCGCGCCGGTAGACCGGCGGGGCAGGGGGGCTCATGGCCACAGCGGGCGGCAGGCGGACCGAGGCCCAGACCGCGCGCCCGGCCCCGCTGAGCGTGGTCAAAAGCGCCAGCAGCGCCGAAAGCACGAAAGGCCAGGCGGAGGGCGCGTAGATCAGCCAGGGCAGGCGGAAGAAATCGGCATACATCCGCGTCATGGCCGCGCCCAGATACCAGCCAGCGCCCCAGCCGACCACCGTGCCGATCAGCGCGATCCCGGCGGCGAGCTTGAGATAATGCGTCGCGATCGCGCCGGTCGTGTAGCCCACGGCCTTCAGTAGGCCGATTTGCGCGCGCTCCAGCGCGATCAGGCGGCTGAGCACCATGTTCACAAGGAAGGCCGAGACGGTCAGGAAGATCGGCGGCAGGATCAGCGCCATCGCGCCCAGTTGCTCCAACTCGGATTGCAGGAAGGCGTGGCTGATCTGGTCCGAGCGGTCATGCGCCCCGGTCCCGCCATAGGGCGCGAGCAGCCGGTCGAGCGCGCTGATCACCGCAGGCGCCACCGCGTCGCGCGCCAGTTGCAGCGCCAGCGAGTTGAAGGCGCCGTTCATGTCGGTGGCCGCCGCCGCCGCATCCTGCCCGATCCAGAGCACGCCGAAGCGCGCATCGTCGGGCATCATCGAACCCGGGCCGATGGTGTAGATATATTCGGGAGAGAGTACATGGCCGGTCACGGTCAGGCTGCGGCGCTGCCCCTCGATCACCGCCGAGAGCCTGTCGCCCGGCATCAAGCCGCGCGCCTCGGCGAAAGGTGCGTAAAGCGCGACCTCGTCGGGGTGTAAGGGATCGGGCATACGCCCTGCGCGCAGAAGCGGCGCGTTCAGCACCGGGTCGCGCCCCGAGACCGGCAGCGAGCGCACATCGGCCGAGACCGGCTCGGATACGCCCGGTAGGTCGATCACGGCAGAGGTGCGGATGCTCGGCGACAACCGCGCGACGCCGGGAATGGCGGCGATCTCGGGCAAAAGCGTTTCGGGCACGCGCGTCGCGTCGGCGAAGATCTCGGCAAAACGCTGGCGCTCGTAATAGGCTGCGCGCGAGGCCTCGAGCGAGGCGCGCGTGCCCGAGCCGAGCACCAGCACCATCACACCGCAGGCCAGCACCCCACCAATGGCCAGCACCTGCGCCCAGAGGCGCAGAAGGTCGCGCAGCGCCTTGCGGTCGAGCGCGCTTACCATGTGATGTCCTTCGGATCGAGGCGGGTGGCGTTGATCTCCTCGCGTGCGATCTGGCCGTCGGCGATGTGGATGACGCGATGTGCGATGGCCTGAATTCCGGCGTTATGGGTGATCAGCGCAGTCGCGGTGCCAAGATCGCGGTTCACCTCGCACAGGGCCTCAAGCACGCTGACGCCGGTGGCGCTGTCGAGCGCGCCGGTCGGCTCGTCGCAGAGCAGAAGTTCGGGGCGCTTGGCGATGGCGCGGGCAATGGCGACGCGCTGCTGCTCGCCCCCCGACAACTCGGCCGGGAAGTGATCGAGCCGGTGGCCAAGGCCCACGCGCTCCAGCGCCTCTTCGGGGCGCATCGGGTCTTCGGAGATCTCGGTCACCAGCCCCACGTTCTCGCGCGCGGTCAGGGCGGGCATCAAGTTGTAGAACTGGAAGACAAAGCCCACATGCTCGCGCCGGAAGCGGGTCAGCTCGCGGTCGGTTGCGCGGGTCAGTTCCGTGTCGCGGAAGAAGACGCGCCCCGAGGTGGGCAGGTCAAGTGCGCCGAGGATATTCAGCAGGGTCGATTTTCCCGACCCCGAGGCGCCGAGCAGCACGACCATCTCGCCCTCCGAGAGCTCCATGGTGACGCCACGCAGCGCCTGAACCTCGACCGCGCCAGTGCGGTAGATGCGGGTGATGTCTTCGGTACGCAGGACGGGTGTGCTCATGGCCGAAGGCTACCGCGCCGTGAATGACGTTTCCATGATTTCGCGCAAAGAAAAAGGCCCGGAACCTGCGCTCCGGGCCAAGGGGCAGGGCCGCTTAGCGCCCCCGGATGCGCGGGTCGAGCGCATCGCGCAACCCGTCGCCGATATAGTTGACCGACAGCACCGTCAGCGAGATCGCAACGCCGGGCAGGATCACGCGCGAGGGGTAAAGCTGCATCTGATCGACAGCGTCGAACAGCAGGCGTCCCCAGGTCGGGAAGTCCGGCGGGAAGCCGAGGCCCAGGAACGAGAGCGCGGATTCGGTGATGATCGCGCTGGCGATACCAAGCGTGGCCGAGACCATGATCGGCGAAAGCACGTTCGGCAGCACGTGCCGCGTGATCATGCGCCGCGAGGGCGTACCGATCGAACGCGCGGCCAGAACGAACTCGCGCTCTTTCAACCCCAGCACCTCGCCGCGCACGATCCGCGCGGTCTGCATCCACGAGGTCGCACCGATAGCAGATACGATCAGCAGGAAGATCCCGCTCTCGGGGCCGAAGCTTTTCGACAGCGGATCGCGGAACAGCGTCACCATCAGCAGGAGCAGCGGCAAGAGCGGCAGGGCAAGGAACAGGTCGGTCAGCCGCATCAGCGGCCCTTCGAGGCGCCGGAAATAACCCGCGAGAACGCCGATCGTGGTTCCCAGAAGGATCGAGAGCGCCATGGCCGTCATGCCGACCGAGATCGACACTTTCCCGCCCGCCATCATCCGCGAAAGGATATCGCGGCCCAATTGGTCGGTGCCGAAGGGATGCTCCATCGAGAAGCCCTGGTTGCGCGCGCGCAGGTCCACATAGGTCGGCTCGATCGTCCAGAGGATCGGGCCGATCAGGATCGTCGCCAGGATCAGCACGAAGATCGTCAGCCCGATGAGTGCGCCCTTGTGGGTCTTGAACTGATCCCAGACGTCCCACCACTGGCTGCGCGGCGGGCGGTAGGACAGGCTCGCTCCCGTTGTCTGGGCGGCCGCAGGTGCCTTGTCGGTCTCAGTCATAGCGAATTCTCGGGTCGAGGATGCCGTAAAGCAGGTCGGCAACCAGGTTGAAGAGCACGATCAGGATCGCGAAGATGAAGGTCAGCGTCATGACCATCGGCATGTCATTGGCGTGGATCGACAGGATCAACTGCTGGCCAAGGCCGTTAACCTTGAAGACCTGCTCGGTGATGATCGCGCCGCCGAAGATCGTGGGCACGCCAAGCGCGATCACGGTGACGACGGGGATGAGCGAATTGCGCAGGACGTGGATCAGTACGACGACCTTCTCGGTCAGGCCCTTGGCGCGCGCGGTGCGGACATAGTCCTGCCCGAGGTTGTCGAGCATCGAGGCCCGCATGAAGCGCGAGATCTGGGCCGCGTTATAAAGCGCAAGCACCGTCACCGGCATCACCATCTGACGGATCTGCGCCTTGAAGCTGGCCCAGTCGGTCACCTGCAAGGTCGTGTCATAGACCGAGGGGAACCACTGCAGCTTGACGGCGAAGACGATGATCAGCACGACGCCGGTGAAGAAGGTGGGCACCGAAAAACCGATCATCGAGATGAACGTGCCGATATTGTCGAACCAGGAATACTGCCGGTAGGCCGAGATGATGCCGATCGGCAGGGCGATCAGCACGCCCACGACATAGGCAAGGCCCACGACGATCAGGGTTTGGGGCAGGCGCTCGGCGATGATCTGCATGACCGGCTGGCGCGACTGGAACGAGATGACGCGCTGCATCCCCTCGCCATAGGACGTGCCAAAGAGCGCGTCCCACAGGTGCACCGGCTCGACCCAGAAGAACTGCTTGAGCCAGAGCAGGTAGCGCACATACCAAGGCGAGTTGAGGCCAAGCGCCTCGCGCATCCGGGCCTTGACCTCGGGGGGAACCGTCAGCGGCACTTCGCCGAGAGGGTCGCCGGGGGCGGCCTCAAGCAAAAGGAAGATCACCAGAGAGATGATCAGAAGCGTCGGGATGGCTATCAAAAGCCGTCTCAGGGTGAATGTGAACATCGGCGCCTCGGGGCATGTCTCTTGTTCGGAGGGTGTGGGCGGGGGCGCGACCGCCGTAAGCGGTCGCGCCCCCGCCCCGGGTCCGACCGCCAGCGGCGGTCGGACCCTAGGTTCAGATCATTTCATCCGGTACCAGTCGGAGGCGTTCCACAGTTCCGAGTCCCAGGTATTCAGGACCACGCCGCCAAGGGTGTTCGAATGGGCCGAGACGCGGCCGCGGTCGACCAGCGGCACGACGACCATGCTGTCTTTGGTCAGCATGTCGTTGAGCTTCTTGGCCAGTTCGGCGCGCTTCTCGATGTCGCCGGTCTTGCCAAGTTCGACGATGAGCGCGTCATACTCTTCCGAGCAGAAGCGGTTGATGTTCTCACCCTGCCACTGGTTCTCGGGCTTGGGCGCCTTCTCGCAGGTGTACTGCGCGAGGTAGGGTTCCGGATCGGTGCCGTCGAAGTTGTTGGCGTACATCTCGACGTCGGCGTAGAACTTCTGGAAGGTGTCGGGCGAGCCCGCGTCACCGCCGAAATAGACCGAGCCGTCGATGTTCTTCAGCTCGACTTCGACACCGATGTCGTTCCACCACTGCTTGATGATCGACTGGAAGTCCTGACGCACGGCGTTGGTCGAGGTCTGGTAGAGAACGCTCAGCTTCTTGCCGTCCTTGTCGCGGATGCCGTCGCCGTCGCTGTCGGTCCAGCCGGCTTCATCCAGCAGCGCCTTGGCGCCATCGACGTCCTGCGTGAGGCAGCCGGTGTTGTCCGAAGCGAACATCGCCGGGGCGGGCACCAGGTTACAGGTCGGGCGGCCAGCCTGGCCGTAGCCGATCTCGACCAGGATCTCGCGGTCGATGGCTTTCGACAGGGCGGTGCGCACACGGATATCCGACAGGAACGGATGCGGATGCTTGGCCGTCGAACGCTCACCCTCGGCCAGTTCCGGCGACGGGTCGGTCATGTTCATCTCGATCCGCTCGACGAGCGTGCCGAAGCCGACGACCAGCTTGCCCTTGCCCGCGGCCTCCATGCCGGCCAGCACGTCGGGCGCAAGTTGCAGGTTCCAGGCGTAGTCGAATTCGCCGGTTTCCAGAACCGAACGGCCCGCTGCGGCCGCGTCGCCGCCGCCCTTGAGGGTCAGGTTCGAGAACGCGGGCTTGGCCGGGTCGCGATAGTTCGGGTTGGCCACCATCTGGATCACGTCGTTCGTCTTGAACTCGGTGACCTGGAACGGGCCGGTGCCGATCGGCATGAAGTTCTGATCGGTGCAGGACGATGCCGCCGCGCCGAGGCAGTTGGCGAACTGCGCCTTTTGCAAGATCGGCGAGGTTGCGCCGGTGAAGGCGGTGAACGGGTTGGGGCGCGGTTCCTTGTAGGTGATCTTCACCGTCAGGTCGTCAACCGCCTCGACCATCTCGATGCCCTCGTAGCGGGCTTCCTGGGCGCAGCCGCCCTCGGGATGGGTGCAGTATTCGTAGGTGAAGACCGCATCAGCGGCGGTCAGGGGCGTGCCGTCCGACCACAGGATGCCCGGCGTGATGTGCCAGGTGATCGTCTTGAGGTCTTCCGAGATGCCGCCGTTCTCAAGGCTCGGGACTTCGGTCACCAGGCGCGGGATCACCACGCCCGTTTCGTTGAAGCCCGCGAAGGGCTCGAGCACGAGCGACGATGCCTCGACGTCCTTGGTGCCCGACGACAGATAGGGGTTCAGCGTCGAGGGCGCCTGCCAGTAGATCACATTGACCTGGCCGTCGCTGCCGCGCTCGGCGAAGGCAGCCGGCGCGAGGGCCAGCGTTGCCGCCGCGCCCATCAGGATTGTCTTGAGTTTCATACAAACCTCTCCTTGTTGGATCGAATTTCAATGCCGCCGTTCAGTCGGCGGTCTCTTGGTAAAGGTGGCAGGCCACATAGCGGCCGGGCTGGACCTCGTGGAAGGTCGGCTCGATCTGGCGGCAGATATCCATCACCTTCGGGCAACGCGTGCAGAAGTTGCAGCCCTTGGGCGGGTTGGCGGGCGAGGGGACATCGCCCTTCAGGATGATGCGGCGGCGGCTCTTCTCGGCCTCGGGGTCGGGTTCGGGAACCGCGGACAAAAGCGCCTGGGTATAGGGGTGCAGCGGCTCAAGGTAGAGCGGGTCGCGCGGCGCAAGCTCGATGATCTGGCCCAGATACATAACCGCCACGCGGTCGGCGATGTGGCGCACCATCGACAGGTCGTGGCTGATGAACAGGTAGGTCAGGCCAAGCCGGTCCTGCAATTCCTCAAGCAGGTTTACCACCTGCGCCTGGATCGACACGTCGAGCGCGGCAATCGGCTCGTCGCAGACGATGAACTTGGGGTTCAGCGCGAGCGCGCGGGCAATCCCGATGCGCTGGCGCTGGCCGCCCGAGAATTCATGCGGATAGCGGTTGGCAAAGTCGCGGTTCAGCCCGACCTGGTCCATCAGCTCATAGATCCGGGCCAGCTTGTCCTTCTTCGACAGGCTCGTGTGCTCGTCCAGCGGCTCGCCGATAATGGCAGCGACGGTCATGCGCGGGTTGAGGCTCGCCTGCGGGTCCTGAAAGACCATCTGCATCTTGGGGCGCATCTCGCGCAGGGTGTTCGCGTCGGCGGCCAGCACGTCCTTGCTGTCGATGCGCACGGCCCCGGCGGTGGGTTCGTAAAGCCGCAAGATGGCGCGGCCGCAGGTGGACTTGCCGCAGCCCGACTCGCCCACAAGGCCAAGGGTCTCGCCCTCGTAGATCGTGAACGAGACGTTATCGACCGCCTTCACATCGCCCACATGCTTGCGAAAGACGCCTGCGGTGATGGGGAAATACATCTTGAGGCCCGAGACCTCGATTAATGCTTTGCCGGTTGCATCAAGCATGGGCGGCCTCTTGCGTGCGGGGGGTGTCGGCGTCGAAATCCCAGAAGCAGGCCGCGTCATGGCCTGGGCCGACGGGGTGGCGCGCGGGGTTCTCGGACGCGCAGCGATCGAAGGCCTGGGCGCAGCGGTCGCGGAAGGGGCAGGCAGAGGGGGCACCGCGCAGGATCGGCGGCTGCCCCTCGATCACCGAAAGCTTCGCGGTGCGCTCGCCGCGCACGCTCGGCACGGTCTTGAGCAGCGCGCGGGTATAGGGGTGGCGCGGATTGTGGAAGACCTCGGACACCGGACCCTGCTCGACCACCTGGCCGCCATACATCACCATGATTCGGTCGGCGATACCCGCGATCACGCCAAGGTCATGGGTGATCCAGACAATGGCCATGCCCAGCTTCTGGCGCAGCTCTTTGACCAGTTCGAGGATCTGCGCCTGAATGGTCACGTCGAGCGCGGTCGTGGGTTCGTCCGCGATCAGAACCTTCGGGTCGCAGGCCAGCGCGATGGCGATCATCACCCGCTGGCGCATCCCGCCCGAGAACTGGTGCGGGAAGTCGCGCAGCCGCCGCTCGGCGTCGGGGATGCCCACGAGTTCGAGCAGTTCTTTCGCGCGAACCTGCGCCTGCGCCTTGGTCATGCCCATGTGCTTTATCAACGGCTCGCGCAGCTGGTAGCCCACGGTGAAGACCGGGTTAAGCGAGGTCATCGGGTCCTGGAAGATGAAGCCGATGCCGGGTCCACGCACTTCGCGCAACTCGGCCACCGAACAATTCAGCAGATCCTTGCCGTCGAAAATCACCGTGCCGTCGCGCACCTCGGCGGGCGGGGATGGCAGCAGGCCGATCAGCGACATCATCGTCACGGACTTGCCCGAACCGGACTCGCCCACAACGCCCAGAAGCTCTCCGGGACGCAGATCGAAAGAAACGGAATTAACGGCGTGGACTTCGCCACCACGGGTCCTGAAAATCGTTTTCAGGCCCGAAACCTCGAGCACAGGCAGCGCCCCATCGGGCATATGTGACCCCCAAGTCAGTTGTATTCGCAGTATTTTTACTGTCGCGTTCTGTCCCGCAGGCTTCGCCCGAGCGAGATTATTTGACCGAGTGTTAGAGATTTTGATCATATGCGCAAGCACGATTCTGGATGCCGTGACTGGAGCGTCTTTCAGGGGGGCGTTTCGTGGGGTGGGGTTGACGCCTCACCGGATGCGGGCGCAGCCTGCGCACAAAGGAGAAACCTATGACTGATATGGTCACTGCCCGCAGCCTTCTTGACCGCCTCGTAGCCTTCCGATCGGTCAGCCGCGACAGCAATCTTGAGTTGATCGACTGGGTCGCCGAATGGCTGGAAGGGCAGGGAATCACCGTCACCAAGGTCCCTGACCCCGCACAGCCCGCCAAGGCGAGTCTGTTCGCTCAGGTCGGGCCGGATGTGGCCGGGGGCGTGGTGCTGTCGGGCCATACCGATGTGGTCCCGGTCGAGGGGCAGGACTGGGCCTCGGACCCCTGGGCGGTATTCGAGCGCGACGGGCGGCTTTACGGGCGCGGCGTGTGCGACATGAAGGGGTTCGACGCGCTGGCTTTGGCCGCAATGGCGGCAGCAGCGCGGCGGCCGCTCAAACGACCTTTGCAGATCGCACTCAGCCATGACGAGGAACTGGGCTGCATCGGCTGCATCCCGATGATCGAGGCCATGGCGGGCCTGCCGCGCGCCTCGGCGGTGGTGGTGGGCGAACCCACGATGATGAAGGCGGTGACCGGGCACAAGGGCGGGCTGGCCTTCTGGGTCGAGGTCCATGGGCACGAGGTTCACAGCTCGCTCATGCACACCGGCGTCAGCGCGATTCTTGAAGGTGCCAAGATCCTGATGTGGGTGAACGAGATGAACGCGAAGGGGCAGGCCGCCGCAAAGGCTTCGCCCTTCGTGCCGCCCTGGACTACGGTCCATACTGGCGAGATCCGCGGCGGAACGGCGCATAATATCACCGCGGGCCTGTGCGAATTTGGCGTCGATTTCCGCGTCTTGCCCGGCGAAGACCCCGAGGACTGGCGTCGCGCCTTCCTTGCCAAGGTGGCCGAGGTTGAGGCGGGCATGAAGGCCGTTCACCCCAATGCCCGGATCGAGGTCAATGAGCGTTTCGCGCTGCCCGGCCTTGCCCCCGAGGTGGACGGCGTGGCCGAGGGCCTCGTGCGCGCGCTCACCGGCGACAATGGCAGCCAGGTGGTCAGCTATGGCACCGAGGCCGGGCAGTTCCAGGTTCGCGGCTGGTCCGCGGTGGTCTGCGGCCCTGGTGACATCGAGCAGGCCCACAAAGCCGACGAATGGCTCGCACTGTCGCAATTCGAGGCCGGCTGGGCCTTCATGGAAGACCTGATCGAAAGGCTCTGCGCGTAAGCGTTGTGATCCAGGGGGCGGCCCGTCGCCTCTCGAACAAGGAGGGATGGATCGCCCGTTTGATAACGCGCTCGGATGCGCGCGCAGAGCTCAGGGCTGCGGTGACGATGGGCAACGAAAGCCCGATCCCCGGCTTCCGGGCAGCCTCCGGCCTCTCAAGCCACGGCTGGCGCGGCGTCGGTGGCGACAAATTTACCGGCGGGTCAAAAAGTGATCTCGAACCCGCCTTCTGACCCTTGCGGCCCGCAGGGCTTTGTAACAGGCTGTCGGCGCCAACAACCAGGGAGCCCCTCATGCCCGTCAAGAACCGTTTCGCCGAGCTTCTGCCCGAGATCACCGCCTGGCGACGAGATTTCCACGAGAACCCCGAGATCCTGTTCGAGGTGCACCGCACCGCAGGCAAGGTGGCCGAACTGCTGCGCGGCTTTGGCTGTGATGAGGTTGTCGAAGGCATCGGCCGCACCGGCGTTGTGGGCGTGATCAAGGGTAAGACCGACACCAAGGGCCGCGTCATCGGCCTGCGCGCCGATATGGACGCGCTGCCCATTCACGAGGCGACCGGCCTCGACTACGCCTCGAAGACGCCCGGCAAGATGCATGCCTGCGGTCATGACGGGCATACCGCGATGCTGCTCGGCGCCGCGAAATACCTTGCCGAGACGCGCAATTTCGACGGCTCCGCAGTGGTGATCTTCCAGCCTGCCGAAGAGGGCGGCGGCGGCGGGCGCGAGATGGTCGATGACGGTATGATGGACCGCTTCGGCATTCAGGAAGTCTACGGCATGCACAACTGGCCCGGCCTGCCGGTCGGCAGCTTCGCCATCCGCGAAGGCGCGCTTATGGCCGCCGCCGATCAGTTCGAGATCGTCGTCACCGGTAAGGGCGGCCACGCTGCCAAACCGCACGACTCGATCGACACCACGCTGGTTGCTTCGCATATCGTTGTGGCACTGCAATCCATCGCCTCGCGCAACGTCGATCCGCTCAAGCAGGTAGTGGTGTCGGTCTGCACCTTCCGCACCGAATCCGAGGCGCATAACGTCATCCCGCAGACCGTGCTCCTCAAGGGCACCGTGCGCACGATGGATCCCGCTGTCCAAGATTACGTCGAACGCCGCATCAGCGAGATCGCCGAGGGCACGGCGACAGCCTTCGGCGCGAGCGCCGCAGTGAAATACATGCGCGGCTATCCGGTCACGATCAACGCCCCCGAAAACACCGGCTACGCGATCGAGGTCGCGCAGAAGGTCTCGGGCAAGGTCGATGCCAATGTCGCGCCGCAAATGGGGGCCGAGGATTTCAGCTTCATGCTCAACGCCCGCCCCGGCGCCTATATCTTCCTGGGCAATGGCGACACGGCGATGGTGCACCACCCCGCCTACAACTTCGATGACAACGCGATTCCTTTCGGCTCCAGCTGGTATGCCGGCATGGTCGAGGAGCGGATGCCCGCCGCCTGACATCCCCTTCAATGTGGGTGAAATATCCTCGGGGGGTGAATTCGACGCAGTCGAAGAGGGGGGCAGACAGCCCCCCTTTCTTATTCTTTACCGCAGCACCATGACCGAGCAGGGCGCGTGGCGTACAACGCGCGCGGCGGTCGAGCCGATCAGGTAATCGCCCAGTCCCGGACGATGCGAGGCGATGATGATGCAATCCGCCCCGATCTCCTCGGCCAGATCGAGGATCTCGTTCGCCGCATGGCCATCGCGGATCACGCCCGCGCCATTCTCGAACTCGTTCGCCAGTTGATCGAGCGAGCCCTGCAGCGTGCGCTTGAGATCTGCTGCATAGCCCTCGGGCATGTAGGAAATCGCAAAGCCCGGAACGTCGGCCATGATATGGACCAGCGTCACACGCGCACCCGGCGCTGCAAGCGCCCGGGCGATGTTGAGCGCGGCATCTGGGTTGTGGTCGTCGTCGAAGGCGACAGGGACGATGATATTGGAATACATCGAAGGCTCCTTTTCCGTTTGTCTCTTTGTGCCCCGGATCGGTTGCCTGCGCCTTGACCCAGATCAGCCTCCGGTATGGCTCATGTGGCGGCTCATCTGGCCTGCGACACCGGTGCGCGAATAGTCGAAGTCATGCCCGCGCGGCTTGCGCGCGATGGCGGCGCGGATCGCCTCGATCAGGGCCGTATCATCGGCACTGGCGCGCAGCGGCGCGCGCAGATCGGCGACATCCTCCTGCCCGAGGCACATGAACAGCTCGCCCGTGCAGGTCACCCGCACCCGGTTGCAGCTTTCGCAGAAATTATGCGTGAGCGGCGTGATGAAGCCGATGCGCTGCCCGGTCTCTTGCAGGCGCACGTAGCGTGCCGGGCCGCCGGTGGTCTCTTCGGTTTCCAGCAGGGTGAACCGCTCGGCCATCGCCTTGCGCATATCCGACAGCGGCCAGTACTGATCGAGGCGCAATTCCTCGCCCATATCGCCCATCGGCATGACCTCGATGAAGGTGAGGTCATGGCCCTCGTCCTCGCACCAGGCGATCAGGTCAAAGAGTTCATCCTCGTTGAAGCCCTTGAGCGCGACGGTGTTGATCTTGACGCGCAGCCCCGCGCGCTTGGCGGCGGCGATGCCCTCCAGCACCTGGTCAAGCCGCCCCCATCGGGTGATGGCCGCGAATTTCTTGGGCTTGAGCGTGTCGAGCGAGACATTGATGCGCCGCATCCCAAGCGCTGCCAGATCGTCGGCAAAGCGCGCGAGCTGCGAGCCGTTGGTGGTCAGCGTCAACTCGTCCAGTGCGCCGCTGTCGAGATGGCGCGAGATGCGGCGGAAGAAGGTCAGGATATCGCGGCGCACCAGAGGCTCGCCCCCGGTTATGCGCAGCTTCTTCACCCCCAACCCGACAAAGGCCGAGCAGAGCCGGTCAAGCTCCTCAAGGCTCAGAAGCTCCTTCTTGGGCAGGAACTGCATGTGTTCGGCCATGCAATAGGTGCAGCGAAAATCGCAGCGGTCGGTCACAGACACCCGGAGGTAGGTGATCGGGCGGGCAAAGGGGTCGATGAGCGGTGCATGTTCCATAGCCGGAACCTAGGCCGGGCGATGTGCGGCGGCAAGGGGGCTGGGCGTTGCCATGGCGCGGGGTAGCGCTTAGGCTGAGCGCGACATCCGAAGGAGGCATCATGGTTCGCAACGGGTTATTCGTGCTGATGATCGCGCTCGCGGGCTGCGGTCGCCTCGGCTTTGGCAACGACACGCCCGAAGCAATGCCGCCGACGATCGCGCCTACCGACGATATTGCGGTATCGGCCCTGCCGGTGCCGGCGGGCGCGACTGCAGAGGTGCTCGACACCACCAGCGCAGCCGAGCGCGCACAGGCTGCGCAGGTGACAGGGCAGGGGGTGCGGCTTGGCGTCACGGTGGCGAGCCTTGGCGATCCGACACAGCCGGGGTTCTGGCTGAAAACCCCACTGGTCAGTGCCCCCGCAAAGGGACGTGTCGAGATGACGGCCACCGGGGCCTCGGCGCAGGTCGATCTGATCCCGACTGGCGGGGCCGAGGGCTCGGGCTCGCAGATGTCGCTGCCGACGCTGCGGCTGCTGGGGGTGGACCTGACCGGCCTGCCCGAAGTCGTTGTCTATCGCTACTGAACCATGCTGCGCGAAATCGACATTCCGCCCCTTTGGCTAGCCATCTTCGCCGCGCTTGGCTGGCTTGTGGCCCGCGCGGTGCCGCTGGCGCTGCCCTATGGCGCGGCGGCAGGCTGGGGCTTGATTGCGCTTGGTGGCGCGCTGGTGCTGACCGCCGCAGGGCAGATGGTACTGCGCCACACGACCTTCATTCCCAGGCGCGATCCCTCGGCGCTGGTGACGGGTGGCGTCTTTGCCCTGTCGCGCAATCCGATCTACCTGGGCGATGCGCTGGTGCTGGCGGGCTTCTTGCTGATTAACGACGGTTTTCTGGCGCTGCCGTTGGTGGCGGCCTTCATGCTTTTGATCACCCGGCGCTACATTCTGGGCGAAGAAGCCCGGATTCTGGCCACTTTTGGCGATGAATACGCCGCCTATTGCCGCCATACTCGTCGCTGGATCTGATCGCGAGACGCTGCAAAGCGGCACATTTTCTGCATCTGCGAAAAAGTGCTGTAGTGTTGCTGTTTTTCACACCCCGCAATGGGGTGGGTAACGACTTGAAATATTTCGATAAAGTTCAGTATACCACGGCACTCCGTGGTATACAATAAAGCCTGCCCCAACATGCGACGTTTTTACAAGGATTTCGGCAATCAAGCCGCTTGTGAAACTTTATTGCGCGATGTTAAGCAGTTCTTCGCCACATGAATTACCCTCGGACGGATCCGTCCGGGCGGCGTAAGAAGGGGGAGACAAGGTGAAGATCGGCGCTCCGAAGGAGATATTTGAGGGCGAGTCGCGCGTCGCGATGACACCCGATTCCGCGCTGCAGCTGCAAAAGCTCGGCCATGAGTGTTTTGTCGAGGCTGGCGCAGGCCATGCCGCGGGCTTCGAGGACTCGGCCTATACCAAGGCCGGCGTCACCGTTGTTCCGACGGTCGAGGAGCTGTTCAAGGCGGTCGATTTCGTCGTCAAGGTGCGCCCGCCGGAAATGGAAGAGCTTGGCCGCCTGAGCAAGGGCCAGACGCTGATCTCGTTCTTCTACCCGGCCCAGAACAAAGAGCTTCTGGAAGCCGCCGAGAAGACCGGCGCGAATGTCATCGCGATGGACATGGTGCCGCGGATCTCGCGCGCGCAGAAGATGGACGCGCTGTCGTCGATGGCCAATATCGCGGGCTACCGCGCTGTGATCGAGGCCGGTAACAACTTCGGCCGCTTCTTCACCGGTCAGGTCACCGCCGCAGGCAAGGTTCCGCCGGCCAAGGTGCTGATCGTCGGTGCGGGCGTCGCGGGTCTTGCCGCCATCGGCACCTCGACCGCGCTTGGCGCCATCACCTACGCGTTCGACGTGCGCCCCGAAGTGGCCGAGCAGATCGAATCGATGGGCGCCGAGTTCGTCTATCTCGATTTCGAAGAGCAGACCCAGGACGGTGCCGCGACCGGCGGTTATGCCGCGCCCTCGAGCCCCGAGTTCCGTGAAGCTCAGCTCAAGAAGTTCCGCGAACTCGCGCCCGACATGGACATCGTCGTCACCACGGCGCTGATCCCGGGCCGTGACGCGCCGATCCTCTGGACCAAGGACATGGTCGAGCTGATGAAGCGCGGCTCGGTCGTTGTGGACCTTGCCGCCGAGCGTGGCGGCAACTGCGAACTGACCGTCAAGGACGAGAAGGTCGTGTCGGAGAACGGCGTGACCATCGTCGGCTACACCGACTTCCCGTCGCGCATGGCCTCGCAGGCCTCGCAGCTTTACTCGACCAACATTCGTCACATGATGACCGACCTGACGCCCGGCAAGGACGGCGTGGTCAACCACAACATGGAAGACGATGTGATCCGCGGCGCGACCGTGGCATATGAGGGCGCCATCACCTTCCCGCCGCCGCCGCCCAAGATCGCGGCCATCGCGGCGCAAAAGCCCAAGGAAAAGGCCAAGGAACTGACGCCCGCCGAGATCAAGGCGCGCGACCACGCCGCCTTCAAGAAGCAGACGCGCGACCAGATCCTGATGCTGGGCATCGGCGGCGCGCTCCTGCTGGGCGTCGGTCTTGTTGCCCCGGCCTCGTTCATGTCGCACTTCGTCGTCTTCGTGCTGTCGTGCTTCGTGGGCTTCCAGGTGATCTGGAACGTGTCCCACTCGCTGCACACGCCGCTGATGGCGGTCACCAACGCGATCTCGTCGATCATCATCCTGGGCGCGCTGATGCAGATCGGCTCGGGCAACTTCCTGGTGATCGTGCTGGCCGCGCTGTCGGTCTTCATGGCGGGCATCAACATCTTCGGCGGCTTCATGGTCACGCGGCGCATGCTGGCCATGTTCCAGAAGTCGTAAAGGGGAGAGGGTAATATGGAATTCGGTTTCACCACTGCCGCATATGTCGTCGCGGCTGTGCTTTTCATCCTCTCGCTCGGTGGTCTGTCCGGTCAGGAAAGCGCCAAGCGCGCGGTCTGGTATGGCATCGTGGGCATGGCGCTGGCCGTGGCCGCGACGCTGGTCGGACCCGGTCAGGGACTATGGATCATTTCGCTGCTGATGATCATCGGCGGCGGCATCATCGGCTGGATCGTCGCCAAGAAGGTCCAGATGACCGAGATGCCGCAGCTTGTCGCCGCGATGCACTCGCTCGTCGGTCTGGCGGCGGTGTTCGTGGGCTACAACACGCACATCACGCTGGGTCAGGTCTGGGACATCATCGCTGAGCATCATGCGACCGGCATCATGCCCGCTGCCTATGAGGAGCTGTCGGGCTTTGCCAAGATCGTGGCGCACAAGTCGGCGGCCGAGGTGGCTATCCTCAAGGTCGAGACGTTCCTGGGCGTGTTCATCGGTGCTGTGACCTTCACCGGCTCGGTCATCGCGTTCGGCAAGCTTGCCGGCAAGATCACCTCGCAGGCGGTCAAGCTGCCCGGGGGGCATCTGCTGAACGCGCTGGCTGCGGCGGGTTCGCTTGCGCTGCTGGTGATCTATGTCAACGGCGCTGGCGCCTGGGCGTTGATCGCCATGACGCTGCTGGCGTTCTTTATCGGCTATCACCTGATCATGGGCATCGGCGGCGCCGATATGCCGGTCGTGGTGTCGATGCTGAACTCCTACTCGGGCTGGGCCGCAGCGGCCATCGGCTTCTCGCTCGGCAATGACCTGCTGATCGTGACCGGTGCGCTGGTGGGTTCGTCGGGTGCGATCCTGTCCTACATCATGTGTAAGGCGATGAACCGCTCGTTCGTGTCGGTGATCCTGGGCGGCTTCGGCGGCACCTCGGGTCCGGCGATGGAAGTCGAGGGCGAGCAGATCGCGATCGATGCAACTGGCGTGGCCGATGCGCTGAACGAGGCCGACAGCATCGTGATCGTTCCGGGCTACGGTATGGCTGTGGCGCAGGCGCAGATCGCCGTGTCGGAACTGACCTCGATGCTGCGCGGGCGCGGCAAGAACGTGCGCTTCGCAATCCACCCGGTTGCGGGCCGTCTGCCGGGCCACATGAACGTGCTGCTGGCCGAGGCCAAGGTGCCCTACGACATCGTTCTGGAGATGGACGAGATCAACGACGACTTCCCGGAAACGGATGTGGTTATCGTGATCGGCTCGAACGACATCGTGAACCCCGCCGCGCAGGACGATCCGAACTCGCCCATCGCCGGGATGCCGGTGCTGGAGGTTTGGAAAGCCAAGCAGGTCTTCGTGTCGAAGCGTGGCCAGGGCACGGGCTACTCGGGCATCGAGAACCCGCTGTTCTACAAGGAGAACACGCGCATGTTCTACGGCGACGCCAAGAAGTCCCTCGAAGAGCTGCTGCACCTGATCCGCGTCTGATCAACCTGATCAAGACCTTGAAAGCCCCGCCTCTCCGGCGGGGCTTTTCGTTTTGGACGGATCGGCTGCGCTGTGCATAGCGTTGATTGTGCACCGTGGTATGCAGATAAATATCTGTTATCGCAGCATATTTTTTGTTTACTCAACCTGAATTCCGGCTAGAGAGAAATCTCGAAGGAGATGCGCCCATGGTTTCAGTCGAAGATCACCCGCTGCGCTATGCGCTTGTGAACGAGTTGCACGCCCGCCCGTTTCCGCGGATCCCGGTGCCTTCGCAGGTTGTCTATCTGGCGATCAAGGAGCCGATGGACGCTGCCAATCGCGACCGGGCGGACGACCTGACGCATCTCAACGAGCTGCTGCGCCGCTCGGGGGCCGCGCCCGCGCCAGCGGGGGTGACACATCACAGCGCCAGCGTTGGACGCCATCAGGTGCGGTGGGAAAGCCATACTGAATTCACGACCTTCCTGGCCCATGCGCCCGGCCTCTCGGCGCGCCCGTTCGACCCGGCCGAGGCCGAGATATTTCCCGCCGACTGGCTGAATGCCGCCCCCGGCAAGCGCATCGCGGCAGTGTCGATCCGTATCCTGCCGCTGCCCGAGGACCCGGCGCAGATCAACATCGATCTCGATGACTGGTTCGTACCCGAAAGCCTCGCCTGCGCCTGGGTGCTGGAAGGGGCGGCGATTGTTGCGGGGGATTTCCGGATCGACCCGGCGGGTCAGATGCGCTTTGCGATCTTCGTTGCTCCGGGCACCGGGGCGGGGCGGGTTGGCCGTATCGTGCAGCGCCTGTGCGAGATCGAGACTTACCGCGCCATGTCGATGCTTGGCCTGCGCCGGGCACGGGCCCTGTCGGCGCGGCTCAACGCGCTCGACCCCGAGCTGACCGAACTGGTCGCCGGCATGTCCAGAGAGGATTGCCCGGCTGAGGAAACGCTGAACACGCTGATCTCGGTCTCGTCCGAGCTTGAGGCGCTGGCGGTCACCCACAGCTTCCGCTTCAGCGCGACGGGCGCCTATGAGGCGCTCGTGAAGGAGCGCGTCGATGTGCTGCGCGAGACGCGCTACGAGGGGCGGCAGAAGTTCTCGGAATTCATGATGCGCCGCTACGACCCGGCGATGCGGACCACGAAATCGGCCGAGGTGCGCCTGCGCGCCATGGTCGAGCGCGCCGCGCGCGCGGGCGAGTTGCTGCGTACTCGGGTGGATGTGGAGCGGCAGGCGCAGAACCAGAAGCTTCTGGAAAGCATGGATCGCCGCGCCGATCTGCAACTGCGCCTCCAGCACACGGTCGAGGGGCTCTCGGTCGTGGCGATCAGCTACTATGCGATCAGCATCGCGGGCTATCTGGTCTACCCGATCGCGAAGCAGGTCAGCGTCTCGAAAGAGGTCTTGCTGGGCGTGCTGACCCCGATCGTGATCCTTGGGGTCTGGCTGATGGTGCGCCGCATCCGCAATAGTTTTGGCGGGCACTGAGGGCTTGCCCGCCGGGCCGCATGGGCTAGTTCAGAGCGGATAGGGGGGGGCGACATGACACCTGAAAAACCCGAGAGCGTGCTGGAATTCTGGTTCGCCGAGGACGTCCGGCCGAAGTGGTATGCCAAGGACGCAGCCTTTGATCGACGCATCGTCGAACGTTTCGGCGCGACCTATGAGGCCGCGCATCGCGGCGAGTTGGACGACTGGATCGAGGAGGAGTGCGGTGCGCTTGCGCTGATAATCGTGCTCGATCAGTTCCCGCGCAACATGTTCCGCGGCTCCTCCCGCTCTTTCGAGAGCAACGAGATTGCGCTGGAGCATGCCCGCACGGCCCTCGCGCGGGGATACGGCCAAGGGATGACCGCGGCCGAGCGGCAGTTCTTCTACCTGCCCTTCATGCACAGTGAGGCTCTGGCCGATCAGGAACTGTCCGTGGCGCTGTACCGCGCGATGGGCGAGGCCGAGTCACTGAAATACGCCATCCTGCACCGCGATATTGTCGCGCGTTTTTGCCGCTTTCCGCATCGCAATGCGGTGCTAGGGCGTTCAACCACGGATGAGGAAGCGGAGTTTCTCAAGACTCACTCAGGGTTCTGAAAAGCATCCAACATCAGCGGTTGATCGGGGTTTCGGGCCCCGATGATCACGGCTGTTGGACGCGGTGTGTTCGTGCGAACGGATCATGGGTGGGATCGCGTTGCCAAATATACTCGCAGCCCTGAGCGACTTCCTCGGCTTTGTCCTGCCCGATCAGTTCTGCGATCACCCCCAACGCCATGTCCATGCCCGCCGAGACACCGGAGGAGGTGTTGTACTTGCCGTCGCAGACCCATCGCGCTTCCGCCTGCCAATCAACCTCGGGACGTTTCTCGACAACCCAATCGAACAGCGCCTTGTTCGTTGTTGCCCTGCGGCCGTCCAGAAGCCCGGTAAGGGCCAACAAAGCGCTGCCGGTACAGACCGTAAGCACACGCTCCGCGTTGTGTGCCGCTTCCTTCAGCCAAGGCAGCAGCGGGTCGGTATCCACCGGAATGGTCCTGCCCCAGCCTCCGGGCACCAACAGGATGTCGAAGGCCGTGCCCTCGTCCATTGCCCTGTCCGCCACGGTAGCGACACCCATATTGCTTCTGACCGGGCCTGCGGTTGGGCCGACCAAGGTCAGTTCGAACTCATTGGCGAGCCAGCCGAACATTTCGACGGGGCCAAAGAGATCCAGAAGTTCAAAGTTCGGATAGACCATTACCCCAAGACTGCGCATCGAAGGCCTCTGGTTTGAGGAGTCCGCTCTAGTTCGCTCGATGATCCTACGCACTGCCTGATTCCGGCAAGTGCGACTGTGCTGGAACGAACGCTGAGCCATGCTTGCGAGGATGCCGGATGCAATTCAACCGTCAGGACGCGGAAGCATCGGGAGGCGCGCGCAAGCTGACGGGCTTTGCCGGAGCTGAAAGCAATGCTCGGCCGTTGGCCTAAGGCGGTGGCCATCGGGCCGCAGTCTGCGAAGATCTGCCGTGGCGTATCGCCGACGGATCGTGACACGCGGATTGGTGCTGGCCGATGCTCGATGATCGGACGCGATCCAGTGGTAGGCCCGGCAGGACTTGAACCCGCAACCAAGGCGTTATGAGCGCCCTGCTCTAACCAATTGAGCTACAGGCCCCCAATGGTCGCCCTCCGCTTATCCGGGGGCGCAGGGCGCGTCAAGAATATCGGCCGCCAACGCGCCTTTCCGTTGCCCCCGCGCGGCCTTTGCGCTAAGGCGCGGGCCAAAGGTTCCACTGGCGGAGATGCGGGCGATGACCACGGGGAAAAACGGGCTGACCTATGCCGATGCGGGCGTCGATATCGATGCGGGCAATGCTCTGGTCGAGCGGATCAAACCGGCGGCGAAGCGCACCACGCGCCCCGGCACCATGTCGGGTCTGGGTGGCTTCGGCGCGCTGTTCGATCTGAAGGGCGCGGGCTATAACGATCCGATCCTTGTCGCCGCCACCGACGGCGTGGGCACCAAGCTGCGCATCGCCATCGACACCGGCAACGTGGACACCATCGGCATCGACCTTGTGGCGATGTGCGTCAATGACCTTGTGTGCCAGGGCGCCGAGCCGCTCTTTTTCCTCGACTACTTCGCCACCGGCAAGCTGGAGCTTGACCAGGCCACCCGCATCATCGAGGGCATCGCCGAGGGCTGCGCCCAGTCGGGTTGCGCGCTGATCGGCGGCGAGACCGCCGAGATGCCGGGCATGTATGCCAAGGATGATTTCGACCTCGCGGGCTTTGCCGTAGGCGCGATGGAGCGCGGCGCCGACCTTCCGGCCGGTGTCGAGAAGGGCGATGTGCTGCTCGGCCTCGGCTCGAACGGTGTGCATTCGAACGGCTACAGCTTCGTGCGCAAGGTGGTCGAACTCTCGGGCCTTGGCTGGGAGGCGGACTGCCCCTTCGCGGAAGGCTCGCTTGGCGCGGCGCTGCTGGCGCCGACCCGGCTTTACGTCAAGCAGGCGCTTGCCGCGGTGCGTGCGGGTGGCGTTCATGCGCTGGCCCATATCACCGGCGGCGGCCTGACCGAGAACCTGCCGCGCGTCCTGCCCGAAGGGCTTGGCGCGACGATCGACCTTTCCTCGTGGGAACTGCCGCCCGTCTTCCGCTGGCTGGCCGAGACCGCCGGCATGGCCGAGGGTGAACTGCTCAAGACCTTCAACTGCGGCATCGGCATGATCGTCGTGGTCGCCGCCGACCGCGCCGAGGCGCTGGCTGAACTGCTGCGCGCGCAGGGCGAGACCGTGACCCGCATCGGCACCGTCACCGAGGGCGCCGGCGTCGCCTATGAGGGCAAGCTTCTGTGAAGCGTGTCGCGATCCTGATTTCCGGGGGCGGGTCCAACATGGTCCGCCTCGTCGAGGATATGCAGGCCCAGGGCTATGCGAGCCCGGTTCTGGTGGCCTCGAACGATGCGGCGGCTGCGGGGCTGGAGAAGGCCGCGCGGATGGGCGTGCCCACGGCCGCCATCGACCACCGTCCCTTCGGCAAGGATCGCGCGGCCTTCGAGGCCGAACTGCTCAAACCCATCATGGCCGCTGAACCGGATGTGCTCTGCCTTGCGGGCTTCATGCGCGTGCTCACGCCGGGCTTTGTCGCGCAGTTCGCGGGTCGGATGCTGAACATCCACCCCTCGCTTCTGCCCAAGTATCCCGGCCTGCACACGCATCAGCGCGCGCTGGATGCTGGTGATGCCGAGGCGGGTTGCACCGTGCATGAGGTCACGCCCGTGCTGGACGATGGCCCGATCCTCGGGCAGGCCCGCGTGCCGGTCAAACCGGGCGACACAGCCGACACGCTGGCCGCGCGGGTACTGGTGATGGAGCACCGTCTTTACCCCGCCGTCCTGCGCCGCTACGTCGCCGGAGATCGCGCGCCGGTTCTGCTCTAGGCTGCGCATCGGGCGTTTTCCGGCGAAATCGCGCCGCGCGCACTTTTCTTTCGCGTCTCAACCTCCTAAAGGGGAAGTGACGGCGGGATGACCCCGCGACCAGAGAAGCGCGCGATGCCCACAATTACCACGACCGAAGCCCTTGCCGCATTCTGCGCGAAGGCGAAGACCCAGCCCTACGTTACCGTCGACACCGAGTTCCTGCGGGAGCGGACCTACTGGTCCAAGCTCTGCCTCGTGCAGATGGCGCTGCCCGGCAAGGAGGGCGAAGCGGTCCTCGTCGATCCGCTGGCCGACGGTATCTCGCTTGAGCCGCTCTATGACCTGTTCCGGCATCAGGGCACGGTCAAGGTGTTCCACGCCGCGCGGCAGGATCTGGAGATATTCTTCACCGAGGCCCAGGTCTTCCCGCTGCCGCTGTTCGACACGCAGGTCGCGGCCATGGTCTGCGGCTTTGGCGAGCAGGTCGGCTATGAGACGCTGGTCAAGAAGATCGCGCGCCAGCAGCTCGACAAGACCTCGCGCTTTACCGACTGGTCGCGCCGCCCGCTGACCGAGGCGCAGCTGAAATACGCGCTGGCCGATGTGACCCATCTGCGGGTGATCTACGAGTTCCTCTCGAAAGAGCTGAAGAAATCAGGCCGCGAGCAATGGGTCGAAGAAGAGGAAGCCATCCTTCTTAACCCCGAGACTTATATCACACGCCCGGAAGAGGCCTGGCAGCGGGTCAAGACCCGCACCACCTCGGGCCGGTTCCTCGCCATCGTGCGCGAGTTGGCGCGCTTCCGCGAGGGCTATGCGCAGAACAAGAACATCCCGCGCTCGCGTATCTTCAAGGATGACGCGCTGCTGGAGTTGGCCTCGACCAAGCCCACCTCGATGGATGAACTGGCCAAGTCGCGCCTGCTCCTGCGCGAGGCACGCCGGGGCGACATTGCCGAGGGCATCCTTCAGGCGGTGAAAGAGGGGCTAGAGGTTCGCCCCGAGGACATGCCCTGCGTGCCCGAGGAAAGCAGCCAGTTGCAGGTGAACACCGCGCTGGCCGACCTGTTGCGCGTGCTGCTCAAGGCGAAGTCCGAGGAAACCGGCGTTGCTGCCAAGCTGATCGCGAGCGCCTCGGATCTGGACCGGATCGCTGCGGGCAAACGCGACGTGCCCGCGCTGAACGGCTGGCGCAATGAGGTCTTCGGTCAGGATGCCCTGCGTCTCGCGCATGGCGAGATCGCGCTGACGGCCTCGGGCGGGGCCGTGCGGATCGTTCTCGCGGACTGAGCTTAGCGGCTGACCGAGCGCGCGTTGTTCGCGCCGGTCACCACGATCTTCGAGACATCGCGCAGGCGGGCGTTCGAGATGAAGGCCGCCACGGTCACTTCGCGCGACTCGGGCGTCAGGACACGTCTGGAGGCGTCGGAATAGGGGTCCGGTTCGGCCACGACGAAGGAGTAGCTCATCACCCCATCGACAGCGTAGCCATCGTTATCCGCAATCAGTTCAGCGTCCCACCAGCCCTGCGTCGGCGTCAGGCCCGCCGCTGAAACGATGGCGCCGCCCTGCGTGGGCTTCACCTCAAGCCGGGTCACCTGGTCGATCATCTTGCGGTAGTCGCCAAGGCTGACGGCGTAGCCGCCCTCGGGTTCCAGCGTCGCGACTTCCTCATCGCCGCCGAACCAGTTGAACGGGTTGTAGCGGCTTTCGCCAAAGCCGCAGCCGGCAACGACAGTAACGATGGCAAGCGAGGCAAGAAGGGGCTGTCGCATGGGAACTCCGGACTGGTTTGCTCTTGGGTAGCCCATTGCGTGGCTTTTGAAAAGCCGCCACTGGACCCATGCGCGCACTCGCGCTAGGCAGGGGCGACGCTAAAGAGGAGAGGCACATGGCCACCGAAAGCTTCGAGGAAATCGCCGAGACCTTTGAGTTTCTCGATGACTGGGAAGACCGCTACCGGCATGTGATCGAACTGGGCAAGGCGATGGCGCCGATGGACGATGCCGTGAAGGTGCCTGCCACCAAGGTCGAGGGCTGCGCAAGTCAGGTCTGGCTGCTGCCGCGGATCGAAGGCACCGGCCCCGCCGCGCGCTTCGATTTCCAGGGCGAGTCGGATGCGCTGATCGTGCGCGGCCTGATCGCGGTGCTGCACGCGCTTTATTCCGGGCTGAGCGTGGTCGAGGTCTCCAACGTCGATGCCAAGGCTGAACTGGGCCGTCTGGGCCTCAATGAGCATCTCAGCCAGCAGCGCTCGAATGGCGTTGCCGCGATGGTCGAGCGTATCCGGCGCCTTGCGGCCGAGGCGGCGGCAGCCTAGGCCCCGCCGCCCCGCAGATCACGCCTGAGCGGCGGTGATGATGATCTCGACGCGGTAGTCGGGCGTCGCAAGGCGGGCCTCGCCGGTTGCGCGGGCGGGGCAATGGCCCGCCGGAACCCAGGCATCCCAGACGGCGTTCATCTCGGCGAAATCGGCGATATCGGTCAGCCAGATCTGTGCGCTCAGGATGCGGGTCTTGTCCGAACCCGCTTCGGCCAGCAGCTGGTCGATGCTGGCGAGAATCGCCTTGGTCTGGGCAGTCACGCTTTCACCCGGTGCGCCGACCTGACCGGCGAGCCAGATAAGCCCGTTGTAGACGACGGCCTCGCTCATGCGCGCGCCACATTCGATACGTTTGATCTCGGCCATTGGCCCCTCCGTGATTGATTGCCAAGGTGATAGCGGCAGGGTCTCGCCGGGGCCAGTGGCTTTCCGCGTGAGCGCACTACCTTTGACCGGAAAAGGGGTTTCGAAGTGTTTGGACGATTTCTTGCGGCATTGATTTTTCTGACCGTCCCGGCTTGGGCAGAGAACATGGGAGAGCGATCGGCAAGTCGCGATCTGCCCTTCCGGCTGGAGCGCGTGGCCACGCTCGATCTGCCGTGGGCCATCGCGCCGCTGCCCGATGGCCGCCTGCTGGTGACCACCAAACCGGGGGAGATCTGGCTGTTCGATGGTGAAGATGGCGTTTCGCTGGAAAATGTCCCAGAAGTGCAGTTTTCTGGCCAGAATGGGCTGTTGGACATCGCCGTTGCGCCTGATTTTGCGCAGTCTGGCGCAGTCAATTTCACCTATGTCTCGCCACAGAACGCGCTTGTTCTGGCCCGTGCGCGACTTGGAGATGGCGCGTTGGAGGGGATCGAGACCCTTTGGCATCAGACGCCGGGCGGGCGTGGACAGCCCGGCGGGATCATCGCCTTCGGCCCCGACGGGATGCTTTATCTGAGCGTAGGCGACCGGATGCAGCCCGATACGGCGCAAGAACCCGACAACCCGCGCGGCAAGATCCTGCGCCTGACGCCCGGCGGGGAACCCGCGCCCGGCAATCCGTTTTCGGGCAGTCCGACCCGCGCGGCGACCTGGACCGACGGGCATCGCAACCCCTACGGCCTAGCCTTCGCGCTGGACGGTCGGCTCTGGTCGCATGAGATGGGGCCGCGCGGCGGCGATGAGCTGAACCTGATTGCGCCCGGTTTGAATTACGGCTGGCCGGAGGTCTCGAACGGCGATAATTACACGGGCTGGCCGATCCCCGACCACGATACCCGCCCCGAATTCGCCGCGCCGTCTCTGTGGTGGACGCCCGTGATCGCGCCTGCGGGGCTGGCCTTCTACGTGGGCGACGATTTCCCCGATTGGCGCGGCCATATGCTGATTGGCGCGCTACGCGGGCAGGGGCTTGTGCTAGTGGCGGGCGATGGCTCGGACCAATTGGCGCGGTGGGATCTGCGGATGCGCGTGCGCGATGTCGCCGTGGATCGCGCGGGGCACGTCTGGCTCATCGAAGACTCGGGCTCTGGTGGGCTGTATCGCCTGGTGCCGAGATGATCTGTAGGGAAGTTGGAGCGGGTAGCGGGAATCGAACCCGCGCGTTCAGCTTGGGAAGCTGACAGGCTACCATTACATCATACCCGCCTGTGCGGCGCAGAGGTAAGCGAAGCGCGCCCGGTCGTCAAGCGGGCGCGCGCAGATTCAGCCGCGTCTGCGGCGGCGCCCGCCACCGCCATCGCCACTGCCGCCGCTGTTGAAACTGACCTCGGGCAGGGTCAACACCTTGGCGAGTTCAGGGAAGGGGTCGCTGGCATGGGGCATGGCGTTGGCGGCCACGAAATGCTCTTGGAAGCGCGGCTCGATCGCGGTTTCGATCTTGTCGATACGCTTGACCTGCGCCTCAATCGCGCGGCGTGCGCTGCGGGCGCAAAGCGCCATGCGCGCGCCGGTGCCTGCGGCATTGCCCGCCGAGATGACGTGATCCAGCACGACATCGGGGATCATCCCCAGCACCATCGCGTGCTTAGGCGAGATATGGGCCCCGAAGGCGCCTGCCAGCACGACGCGGTCGACCTTGTCTACTCCCATCTCGTCCATCAGCAGCCGTGCGCCCGCGTAAAGCGCTGATTTCGCTAGCTGAATCGCGCGTATATCACCCTGCGTGACGGTGATGCGCGGGCCGTCCGGGCTGCCGTCATGGATTACATACTCATGCGTCCTGCCGGTCGAGACGCAGCGCGCCGTGCCGGTCTGATCGGCCGAGCCGATCAACCCCGAGGGATCGACGATCCCTGCCATGCGCATCTCGGCCACGGCCTCGATGATGCCCGATCCGCAGATCCCCGTAATGGTCGGCGTGCCAAACTCGGGCGCATCCGACCAATGATCATTGCCGATGATGCGGAAGCGCGGCTCTTTCGTCACCGGGTCGATCTCGATCCGCTCGATCGCGCCGGGCGCCGCGCGCTGCCCCGAGGAGATCTGCGCCCCCTCGAAGGCGGGGCCGGTGGGCGACGAGCAGGCAAGCACGCGGGTGCGGTTGCCCAGAAGGATCTCGGCATTGGTGCCGACATCGACGATCAGGGACAGGTCGTCGCGCGTCTCGGGCGCCTCGGAAAGCGCAACGGCCGCGGCATCCGCGCCGACATGGCCCGCGATCAGCGGCAGGATATAGGCGCGCGCGGCGGGCGCCAGATCACCCAGCCCGATCTCGGCTGCGGCCAGGTTCTGCGCCTCGCCGGTGGCCAGCGCGAAGGGTGCCTGGCCCAACTCGACCGGGTCGATGCCGAGCAGAAGGTGATGCATGACCGGGTTGCACACGACGCTCACCTCGACCACGGCGCCCGCGTCAACGCCGGCCTCAGCGACCAGCGCGGCGGCCAACTGGCCAAGCGCATCGCGCACGGCGCGCGTCATTTCGACGTCGCCGCCCGGGTTCATCATGGCATAGGAAACCCGGCTCATCAGGTCTTCGCCAAAGCGGATTTGCGGGTTCATCAGGCCCGAAGACGCAAGTACCCGCCCATCGGCAAGGCTGACCAGATGCCCCGCGATGGTGGTCGATCCAAGGTCGATCGCCAGTCCGTAAAGCGGTGCGTCGCGCAAGCCCGGCCAAAGGGCGACGATCCGCGGAAGGGCTCCGGTGCCGTCGTCATTCACCGCGACGGTCACCTTCCACTCGCCCCTGCGCAGCACAGGCTGCAGAACGCGCATCACCTGAAGATCGGCCGTCAAACCCTTGATCCCCCATTGCGTCTCCAGCGCATCGGCGAGGCGCTGGAAGTCGCCCGAGGGCTCGTGCATGTTCGGTTCAGCCACCTCGACGTAATAGGCATGTGTCGCCGGATCCATGTCCATCGCGCGCTCTGAGGCAGACTTGCGGATGACCTGGCGGTGAACTTGCGACTCCGGCGGAACGTCCAGAACGACATCGCCCTGAATGCAGGCCTGACACCCGAGCCGTCGCCCGGGCTTGAGGCCGCGGACGCGGTCGTAACGCTCTTCGACGGCGTTGATCTGTGTCAGCGCATCGGGGCCGACATGAACGCCATGCTTGGGAAACTCGCCGTAGCCGGGGGAAACCTGGCATTTCGAGCAGATCCCGCGCCCGCCGCAAACGGAATCGAGATCGACGCCAAGCTGTCGCGCGGCCTGCAGGACGCTTGTGCCCTTGGCCACGCGCCCGCGCTTACCCGAGGGCGTGAAGATTACCAATGCGTCGTCGGTCATGCGCGTCTCCTGTTCCTGTGGCTGTTCTAGGCCGAAGCGAGCGCGGGGCAAAGCCCATGTGCGACGGGGCGCAATGCGAAATCGTCACCTTCGGTGGGATGGCGCGGCAGGGGGCGCCGCCCCCTCGGCCCGGATGGGCCTCACCCCCGGGATATTTCGACCACATTGAAAAGCGGCCCCGCAGTTCCTTCAATGTGGCTGAAGTATCCTCGGGGGGTGAATTGGGCGTAGCCCAAGAGGGGGGCAGACAGCCCCCCCTGCTTCGCGTCTCAGCGGCCCTGGCGCCGCGCCATGAACGCGAGGCGCTCAAAGAGGTGAACGTCTTGTTCGTTCTTGAGCAGCGCGCCATGCAGTTTGGGCAGCAGGCTCGCACCTTCGCGCTTGAGATCTTCGGGGGCGAGGTCTTCGGCGAGCAGGAGTTTGAGCCAGTCGAGCACCTCGGAGGTCGAGGGTTTCTTCTTCAGTCCCGGCGTTTCACGGATCTCGTAGAACTGGGTCAGCGCCTCGGCCAGAAGCGATTCCTTGATGCGCGGGAAATGCACCTCGACGATCTGCTTCATGACCGCAGGGTCGGGGAAGCGGATGTAGTGGAAGAAGCAGCGCCGCAGGAAGGCGTCGGGCAGTTCTTTTTCGTTGTTCGAGGTGATTATGACCACGGGGCGGTGCACGGCGCGCACCGTTTCGCCGGTTTCGTAGACGTGGAACTCCATCTTGTCGAGTTCTTGCAGCAGGTCGTTCGGGAACTCGATATCGGCCTTGTCGATCTCGTCGATCAGCAGCACGACCTTGGCATCGGCCTCGAAGGCCTGCCAGAGCTTGCCCTTGCGGATGTAGTTCTTCACGTCATTGACGCGCGCGTCGCCCAATTGGCTGTCGCGCAGGCGCGAAACGGCATCGTATTCGTAAAGCCCCTGCTGGGCCTTGGTGGTGGATTTGATGTTCCACTCGACCATCGGCAGTCCGAGGCTTTGCGCCACCTGGCGGGCGAGTTCCGTCTTGCCGGTGCCCGGCTCACCCTTGACCAGCAGCGGGCGCTCGAGCGCGACGGCGGCGTTGACCGCGACGGTCAGATCGGGCGGGGCGACGTAGGTCTCGGTAGACTGGAAACGCAAGGATTCTCTCCGGAATTGTGGCGCGCCAGAGGTTAGCCGCGCCCCAATATGGCCGCAACCCAATGCTAGGAAAGATAGGGTCACCTTGACGCGGTGCGAAAAGGAGGGCGTGACATCCCTTTCCGCTTGGGGTAAGTGAGCGCCCGAGGAGGCCCGCATGGCAGGATACGCAAATTCTACTTCGACGGGTACGACAGAGAGGGCAGAGATGAAGGCCGAAAACTTTCTTCCCGACGACTATCGCCCCGCCGAGGACGAGCCGTTCATGAACGACCGTCAGCTCGAGTATTTCCGGCGCAAGCTGGTCGCCTGGAGAACCGAGCTGCTGGAGCAATCGGCGGAAACGCTTGAAGGTCTCGCCGAATCGGCACGCAGCGTTCCCGATATCGCTGACCGCGCCTCGGAAGAGACCGACCGCGCGCTGGAGCTGCGTACCCGCGATCGTCAGCGCAAGCTGGTGTCCAAGATCGAGGCCGCGCTGCGCCGCATCGACAATGGCGAATATGGTTACTGCGAAGTGACCGGCGAGCCGATCTCGCTGCGTCGACTGGATGCGCGCCCGATCGCCACGATGACGCTGGAAGCGCAGGAGCGCCATGAGCGCCGCGAGCGGGTTCACCGCGACGACTGATCTGCGCGGCTGTTGATTTCGCTCAAAGACCATTCCCACCGGCGCCTCCAAGGTGCCGGTGATTTCGTTTCGGGAGGGACCATGCTGATCGGACGCAAGATCACCGTTTTGGGGGCCGGGGTCGCGGGGCTGACGGTCGCGCGGGCGCTGGCGCTGCGTGGCGCCGAGGTGACGGTACTGGAGCAGGCCGATGCGATCCGCGAAGTGGGCGCGGGGCTCCAGATCTCGCCCAATGGCGCGCGGGTGTTACGGGCGCTTGGGCTGGGCGAGGCGCTCACCGAGGCAGGGCCACGGGCGCAGGCGGTCGAACTGATCGACGGAGAGACCTCGTCGCGCGTGGCGCGGCTCGATCTGGCGCGGCTGCGCGGCGGGGACGAATATCGTTTCCTGCACCGCGCCCGGCTGATCGAGCTTTTGGCCGAGGGCGCGCGCGAGGCGGGCGTCCATATCCGGCTGCTGCAAAGGATCGAGAGCGTCGAGTTGGGCGATCATCCGCCCCGTTTGTTCACCGCGCAGGGCGGCGAGATGGAGGCCGACCTGCTGATTGGCGCAGATGGTCTGCATTCCAAGGTGCGTCAGGCGCTTAACGGTCAGGTGGCGCCCTTCTTCACCCATCAGGTGGCGTGGCGCGGGGTGATCCCCTGCGCGGACAGCGAGCCCAAGATCGCCCAGGTCTTCATGGGGGCGGGCAAGCATGTCGTCAGCTATCCGCTTGGAAACGGGCTGCGCAATGTCGTCGCGATCGAAGAGCGTGACCGCTGGGTCGAGGAAAGCTGGAACCTGCGCGACGATGCGATGACGTTGCGCGCCGCCTTCGAGGATTTCTGCCCCCCCGTCCAGAAATGGCTGACCCAGATGGAGGAGCCTTGGCTCTGGGGTCTGTTCCGCCACCCGGTGGCCGAGCGTTGGCATGGGCACGGTGCGGCGATCCTGGGCGATGCGGCGCATCCCACCTTGCCATTCCTCGCGCAGGGGGCGGTCATGGCGATCGAGGACGCCTGGGTGCTGGCGGAAAGCCTCGCCTCGCACGAAACGCCTGACGCGGCGCTGGCGGCCTATCAGGCGCAACGTCGGCCGCGTTGCACGGCGATTGTCGAGGCGGCCAACAGGAACTCGCGCAACTATCACCTCTCGGGTGTGACGCGGGCGGTGGCGCATCTGGGGCTGCGTGCAGCCTCCGCGATTGCGCCGGCGCGGCTGATCGGGCGGTTCGACTGGGTCTATGGCCACGATGTGACGGCGGGCGCCGGGGGCTGAGCCTCAGGCGTCGAGATCAATCCAGACCGGCACATGATCCGAGGGCTTGTCGCGGCCGCGAATGTCCTTGTCGATCCCGGTTTCGCGCAGCAGGTCTGCGGCCTGCGGGCTGAGCAGCAGATGGTCGATGCGGATGCCGTTGTTTCGCTGCCAGGCGCCCGCCTGATAATCCCAGAACGAATAATGCCCCGGCCCCTGCACCTCGGCGCGGAAGGCGTCGGTGAAGCCGAGGTTCAGGATGCGCCGGAAGGCCGCGCGGCTTTCGGGCAGGGCGAGGGCGTCCTCGCGCCAGGCTTCGGGCTTGGCGGCGTCGTCGTCCTGCGGGATGATATTGTAATCGCCCGCCATCACGACGGCCTCTTCGGTGACTAGCAGATCGCGGGCGCGGGCGCGCATCCGCTCCATCCAGCCCAGCTTGTAGTCATACTTCGGCCCCGGCGCGGGGTTGCCGTTGGGCAGGTAAAGCCCGCAGATCCGCACGGCGCGCTTGCCTACGACGGTGGCCTCGATCCAGCGCGCCTGCTCGTCGCTGTTGTCGCCTGGCAGGCCGCGCGTCACGTCTTCAAGCGGCAGGCGCGACAGGATCGCCACGCCGTTGAAGCTTTTCTGCCCATGCGTCTCAATCTGGTAGCCGAGTCCGTCGAACAGTTCATGCGGGAAGGTCTCGTCGGTCGATTTGATTTCTTGCAGCACGACGACATCGGGCTCGGCCTCGCGCAGCCAAGCGGGCAGGGCCTCGGCGCGGGCCTTGATGCCATTGATGTTATATGTCGCGATCTTCATGCGGCCCCCTCGGTTTCCACCTTGATAGGGGGAGGGGGCGCGGATGCCAAGTTACATCGAGAAGGAAATCCCGCAGCCGCAGGAGGCGGAGGCATTCGGGTTTTGCACCACAAAGCGTGCGCCGATCAGCTCATCGGTGAAATCGACCGTCGCGTTTTCCAGAAACGGCAGCGAAACCGGGTCGATCAGTACCCGCTGGCCCGCGCCCTCGATGACGATGTCATCCGCCGCGGCGTTCTCTTCCAGCTTCAGCTCATATTGGAAACCAGAACAGCCGCCGCCTTCGACGGCCACGCGCAGCGCGCGCGGTGCGGAGGCACTGGCGTTGATCTCGGCAAGGCGCGCGAAGGCGCGATCGGTGACTTTCGGCGGCAGAAGCATCGTGAGGCCTGTATTTATGGGTCACTCTCGATATAGGGTGGGGCAAATGCGCCGACAAGACGAGGATGCCCTTGCTGCAACCCTATGCCTGCCTGCCCGACGCCAGTCGCGGTCGACTTTTCCCCGAAAGTATTTCCACTTTTCGCACGCCTTTTCAACGAGATCGCGACCGGATCATCCATTCCTCGGCCTTCCGGCGGCTCAAGCACAAGACGCAGGTTTTTGTCGAGCATGAGGGCGATTACTACCGCACCCGCCTGACCCACACGATCGAGGTGGCGCAGGTGGCGCGCACCATCGCCTCGGCGCTTGGGCTGAATACCGACCTGGCCGAGGCCGTGGCGCTGGCGCATGACCTGGGCCACCCGCCCTTCGGCCATACCGGCGAAGACGCACTGGCCCTGCTGATGGAGCCCTATGGCGGGTTCGACCACAACGCTCAGGCGCTGCGCATCGTCACCAAGCTGGAACGTCACTATGCGGGCTTCGACGGGCTGAACCTGACCTGGGAGACGCTCGAAGGCATCGCCAAGCACAATGGCCCGGTCGAGCCGCCTTGGAACTACGCGCTGGCCGAGGTCAATGCGCTGTGGGATCTGGAACTGGGCACCAATGCCTCAGCCGAGGCGCAGGTGGCCGCCGTGGCCGACGATTGCGCCTATAATCACCACGACCTGCATGACGGTCTGCGCGCGGGGCTGTTCACCGAGGATGACCTGTGCGAGTTGCCGATCATCGGTGAGTGTTTCGAGCAGGTGGACCGGATGCATCCCGGCATCGACCCGATGCGCAGGCGGCACGAGGCGCTGCGCCGCGTCTTTGGGGTGATGGTCGAGGATGTGATCGCCGTGGCGCAGAACCGCCTGACCGGCCTCTGCCCGCAGACGGTCGATGATATCCGCGCGATGGAGGGGCCGATCATCCGCTTCTCAAAGCCGGTCTATCAGAACCTCAAGGCGATCAAGCTGTTTCTGTTCCAGCGCATGTATCGCGCGCCTTCGGTGGTGGTCGAGCGTCAGCGGGTGACCAAGATGGTCAATGCGCTGTTCCCGCTGTTCCTTGAGCAGCCCGATCTGCTGCCGCAGGACTGGCAGGCCGACGTCGCGACGGCCAAGGCCAAGGGGAACGAAGGCAAGACCGAGCTTGCCCGCGTGGTTCTGGATTATGTGGCCGGTATGACCGACCGCTTCGCCATCCAGGAATACCACCGTCTGGTGGACCCCGAGGCCTGAGGCAGCGGCGGCGTCAGCCGCCAAGCCGCCGGAAGGTCGTGCGGTTGTCGGGCCCGACACCAAGCCAGCCGGCGACGGTCGCCGCGATCTGCGCGACATTGGTCGAGCGTTGCGTGATGCCCGCGGCCTCCTCGGCCAGCGCGGCATCACCCGTGCGGGCGGGGGCGTTTGCGAGGATCTGTTGGGTGGGCACAAGTTCGGCACCGCTTGCCGCATCCAGAATGCGCGCGGTGAAAACGATGTCATAGACACCGGTTCCCTGCGGGGCGTTGTAGCGCGATTTCATGTTGAGCGCGTGGAACTTCTGCACGGTCACCTCAATGGTGACGGGCGTCGAGCCGCGCAGACCCGAGGCCCCCGCGCGGACGCCCTCCTCATAAATCCGGGCAACCTGTGCACGGCGATCGCCCGCGGGCTCCTCGACCCAAACGATATCCGCCTTGGGGACATAGCTCGTCTCGCTCTCGCTGACCGTCAGCGACTGCGGCACGATCACCGAAACGCCTGCCAGCTTATAGCTGTCGGCGGCGCCTTCGAGCGGCGTATACGCGGTTTCCCACGATCTGCTGCAACCCGCAGCCATCAAAAGGCTGCCGCAAAGGATGAAAAGCGAGGCGCGTCGGGTCGTAAAGGGCATGTCACTGGTCCGCTGGTTACATCAAGCCGCGGAGGTTCTACCCAATTTTTAACCAAAAAGTAACCCAAGTCGCGGGAATTGGTTAACCCTTACGTGGGGGCACGCAAGCCTCAGATCATCATCTCCTTCGTCGCGCTCAGCGTGACGCCGGGATAGTCGCGCACCACGCGGTCGATGTCCCATTGCAGGCGCGTCAGGAAGACGATGTCGCCGTCATGGTCGGTCGAGATGTGTTGCTTGTTGGCGTTGGCGAGCTTTTCAACCGTGTCCTTGGGGCCAAGCACCCACCGGGCCGAGGTGAATTGCGAGGATTCGAACCGCACAGGGATGCCGTATTCGATCTCGATCCGGCTGGCCAGAACGTCGAATTGCAGTGCACCCACGACGCCGACGATGAAGCCCGAACCGATCGAGGGCTTGAAGACTTTGGCCGCGCCTTCCTCGGCAAATTGCATCAGCGCCTTTTCAAGGTGCTTGCCCTTCATCGGGTCGGTCGCGCGCACCGATTGCAGCAATTCGGGCGCGAAGCTCGGGATGCCGGTAAAGCGCAGCTTCTCGCCCTCGGTCAGCGCGTCGCCGATGCGCAGCTGGCCGTGGTTCGGAATGCCGATGATGTCGCCCGCCCAGGCCTCCTCGGCCAGCTCGCGGTCGGCGGCCAGGAACAGCACCGGGTTCGACACCGCCATCGGCTTGCCCGAGCGGACATGCAGCAGTTTCATCCCGCGCTCGAAATGCCCCGAGGCGAGGCGCACGAAGGCCACGCGGTCGCGGTGCTTGGGGTCCATGTTGGCCTGCACCTTGAAGACGAAGCCGGTGACCTTGGTTTCCTCCGGGGCCACGCCGCGCTCGGCGCTCTTCTGGATCTGCGGTTCGGGGCCGTATTCGCCGATCCCGTCCATCAGTTCCTTCACGCCGAACGAGTTGATGGCCGAGCCGAACCAGATCGGCGTCATGTGGCCCTCAAGGAAACTCTGGCGGTCAAAGGCGGGCAGCAACTCGCGCGCCATTTCCAGCTCCTCGCGCAGCTTCTCTAGCTGCGTGGGGGGAACGTATTCGGCCAGCTTGGGATCGTCGAGGCCACTGATCTTGATCGACTCCGCCACCCGGTTGCGGTCGGCGCGGTCCATCAGTTCCAGCCGGTCGTGCAGAATATCGTAGCAGCCCAGGAAGTCGCGCCCCATGCCGATCGGCCAGCTGGCCGGCGCCACGTCGATGGCCAGGTTCTCCTGAATCTCGTCGATGATCTCGAAAGTGTCGCGGCTTTCGCGGTCCATCTTGTTACAGAAGGTCAGGATCGGCAGGTCGCGCAGGCGGCAAACCTCGAACAGCTTGCGGGTCTGGCTTTCGACGCCCTTGGCGCCGTCGATCACCATGATCGCCGCGTCTACCGCCGTCAGCGTGCGGTAGGTATCTTCCGAGAAGTCCGAGTGGCCGGGTGTGTCAACCAGGTTGAAGCGATACTGGCGGAAATCGAAGCTCATGGCCGACGCCGAGACCGAGATCCCGCGATCCTGTTCAAGCTTCATGAAGTCCGAGCGGGTCCGCCGTGCCTCGCCCTTGGCGCGCACCTGACCGGCCATCTGAATGGCGCCTCCGAAAAGCAGGAACTTTTCGGTCAGCGTGGTCTTGCCGGCGTCGGGGTGCGAGATGATCGCAAAGGTCCGGCGGCGGGCGATTTCGGGCGGGAGATCGGGTCGGTTGCTCATGGCGCGCTCATACCGCGCGCGGCGGCTTGGGGCAATGGGAGGAAGCGCGCCCGCGCCCCACTTTTGCGGGGGATCGGGGCAAAGGGCGCTTGCCACGGCGCGCCACTCCGCTAGGTCTGGGAAAAACGCAGGAGGAAATGATGGATCTGGGGATCAGGGGCAAGAAGGCAATCGTCTGCGCGGGCTCGAAGGGGCTCGGGCGCGGCTGTGCCGAGGCGCTGGCCGAGGCGGGCGTCGATCTGGTGTTGAACGCGCGCGGCGCCGAGGCACTGGCCGAAACCGCCAATGAGATCGAGGCGCGCTATGGCGTGACGGTCATCCCCGTGGCGGCGGACATCACCACGCCCGAGGGGCGTGCGGCGGTGCTGGATGCGGCGGGTGAGGTGGACATTCTGGTCAATAACGCGGGCGGTCCGCCGCCCGGCCTCTGGAGCGACTGGTCGCGTGACGATTTCATCAAGGCGCTCGATGGCAACATGCTCAGCCCCATCGCCATGATGCAGGCGGTAATGCCGGGGATGATGGCGCGCGGTTGGGGCAGGGTGGTCAACATCACCTCGGCGGCGGTGCGTGCGCCGATCCCGCAGCTTGGCCTGTCGAACGCGGCCCGCGCCGGGTTGACCGGCTTTGTTGCCGGAACCGCGCGGCAGGTGGCCCATGCGGGGGTGACCATCAACAACATGCTGCCGGGCATCCATGCCACCGACCGGGCCGACGCGCTTGATGGTGCGGTGGTGCGCGCTGAGGGGATCTCGCTTGACGAGGCGCGGACGCGCCGCGCGGCGGGTATCCCTGCGCGCCGCTACGGCACGGCGTCCGAGTTCGGGGCGACGTGCGCCTTCCTGTGCTCGCAGCACGCGGGGTTCATCGTGGGGCAGAATATCCTTGTCGATGGCGGTGCGGCAAATCAGACCATGTGACGGTCGGGCCGGGCGCTTGCGCCACCCGGCCCGCCCTGCTATCCCGCATATGCCTGAGAGAATTGATCGGAAAGCCCGGTGAACCTGACCACCAAGATCGACAAACCCGTTGCCGAGGCCCCGCGGCTTGAGGTGCAAAACCTCGTGCGGCGCTTCGATGGGCAGATGGTGGTGGACGATGTGTCCTTTTCGATCCCGGCGGGGCAGGTGACCTGCCTGCTCGGCCCCTCGGGCTGCGGCAAGTCCACGACGCTGCGCATCATCGCGGGCGTCGATATGCAGGACGCGGGCCGGATCTACGTGGATGGCAACCTCGTCTGCGACACGGTCTTCCGCGTCCCGCCCGAGCGCCGCGCCATCGGGTTGATGTTTCAGGACTTCGCGCTGTTTCCGCATCTGTCGGTGGCCGATAATGTGGCCTTCGGTCTGAAGGGCAGCAAGGACGAGAAGCGCGCGCGGGTGAGCGAATTACTCGACCGGGTGCGGTTGCTCAGGCATATCGACAGCTTTCCGCATTCGCTGTCCGGGGGCGAGCAGCAGCGTGTCGCGCTGGCGCGTGCTCTTGCGCCGCGCCCGCGCATTCTGCTGATGGACGAGCCCTTCTCGGGGCTCGATGAGCGTCTGCGCGACGGCATCCGCGACGAGACGCTGGCGCTTCTGAAGGAAGAGGGCACCGCTGTTCTGTTGGTCACCCATGAGCCGCATGAGGCGATGCGCATGGCCGACCAGATCTTGCTGATGCGCGGCGGCAAGATCGTGCAGCGCGGCGCGCCCTATAACCTTTACAACGCGCCCGTGGATCGCGCGGCGGCGGCGTTCTTTTCAGACATCAACGTGCTCAAGGGCCGGGTGCAGGGTGCGCTGACCGCGACGCCCTTCGGTGATTTCCTGACGCCGGGCCACCCGGACGGGACCGAGATCGACATCGTGATCCGCCCGCAGCACCTCAAGATCGACTTCGACCGGGCGGGGCGCGGCCCGAACCCGACCGTGCAGGATGGCACGCCCGCGCGCGGCGTGGTTGAGCGGGCACGCTTCATGGGCCGCGAGAGCCTGGTGGAGTTTCGCATGGATTTCGACGGCTCGATCCTGCGCGCCACCGTGCCCAACGTGTTCCTGCCCAAGGCGGGCACTCCGATGTGGCTGATGATCCGCCGCGACCGATGTTTCGTCTTCGGTGCGAAGGCATGAAAAAAGGCGCCCCGCGGGGCGCCTTTCGCATTCTTTGGTCCGGGATCACACAGCGCGGATCGGCGTGACCTTCTTGCCCTTCGGGCCGTTGTCGGCGTTCTGGTCGATGAACTCCAGCACCAGCGGGCGGATGTTGTTGCGCCAGCTCGAACCGGCGAAGATGCCGTAGTGACCGGCGCCGGGCTCAAGGTGCTGGGCCTTCTTGCTCTCGGGCAGGCCGGTGCACAGGCGCAGCGCGGCGACGCACTGGCCGGGCGCCGAGATGTCGTCATTCGAGCCTTCGACGGTCTTCACGGCCACATCGGTGATCTTGCCGATATCGACGCGCTTGCCGTTCACGGTGAACTTGTTCTGGGCGATCTCGAGGCCCTTGAAGATGCGCTCGACCGTCGAGAGGTAGAATTCGGCGGTCATGTCCATCACGGCGAGGTATTCATCGTAGAACACGTTGTGGTGGTCGCGCTCCGAGCCTTCACCCTTGGCTTCGGCAACGATCTTCTCTTTGAAGGCACCGACGTGCTTGTCCATGTTCATCGAGATGAACGAGGCAAGCTGCATCAGGCCCGGATAGACCATGCGGCCGGCGCCCTTGTATTTGAAGCCCACGCGCTGGATCACCATATGCTCAAGCTGGCCCATGGTCACGCGTGCGCCGAAGTCGGTGACTTCGGTGGCAGCGGCGTCGGGGTCGATCGGACCGCCGATCAGGGTCAGCGTGCGCGGCTGCGCGGCCGGATCTTCCTCGGCCAGGTACGCGGTCGCGGCAAGGGTCAGCGGGGCGGGCTGGCACACGGCAATGATGTTGATGTCAGGGCCGAGGTATTTCATGAAATCGACAAGATAGAGCGTGTAGTCTTCGATATCGAACTTGCCTTCGGATACCGGGATATCACGCGCGTTATGCCAGTCGGTCACATAGACATCTGCATCGGGGAGCAGAGACGCGACGGTCGAGCGCAGAAGGGTCGCGTAGTGACCCGACATCGGCGCCACCATCAGGATGCGGCGCTTCATCGGTGCGCGGCCCTGAACGGCGAAGTGAATCAGCGAACCGAAGGGCTTGTCGATAAGCGTTTCAACCGAAACGACATGGTCGCGGCCATCGGCGCCCGCGATCGAGCGGATGCCCCAGTCGGGCTTGATCACCATGCGCGCGAAGCTGCGTTCGGTGACGCGGCCCCAGGCAGAGAGCAGTTTGAACATCGGGTGCGGGGCGAGACCCCAAACCGGGTAGGACGCCATCGCGCGGGCAGATGCGCCCATCCATTCGTTGGTATTCCTGATGGTCTCCATCAGGTCGTAACGCATCATGCCTTTCATTCACTCTCCTCGGCCCGCAGGCTCTCCCCGAAAACGCTGCTTTACCCTCCCGTAATAGCAACGCTATGCTGTTACCAAAAAGGATAGGGAGGGAATAGCATTATGGCAACAAAAGAGGAAACTCAAAATGCTGCATCGCAGCAATTTCAGGAGAACCTCGTCAAGATCGAGGCTTTGACGCAACGCCTCATCGAAGCCTTGTCGCGCAAGCGCACACCTAATCCCGCCCTTGAAGGGCCCGGAATGGACTTCTACCTCACCACCGGGGCCGCTTTTATCAAAGAATTGTCCGATAATCCGGCAAAAATGCTGGAAGCCCAGGTTTCCTACTGGGGTCAGGCGATGAAACATTATGTCGAAGCCTCCCATGCGCTGACGCAGGGCGGCCTCAAGGCGCCTGCCGATCCGGGCCCCTCCGACCGTCGTTTTGCCAACCCGCTGTGGGACACCCACCCCTATTTCAACTTCATCAAGAAGCAATATCTGATCTCGTCGCAGGCAATGGAGGATGCGGTCAGCCGAATCGAAGGGCTCGACCCGGTCGATCGCAGGCGGCTTGACTACTTCACGCGGCAGATCATCGACATGATGTCGCCGACGAACTTCCTGGCCACCAACCCCGATGCGCTGGAACGTGCCGTTGCCACCGAAGGGGCCAGCCTCGTCAAAGGGCTGGAGAACCTCGTGCGCGACATCGAGGACAATCAGGGCGAGCTTGTCGTTACCCTCTCGGACAAGAATGCCTTCACGGTTGGGCAGAACATCGGGACCGCCGAAGGTTCGGTCGTCTATCGCAACCGGATGATGGAGCTGATCCAGTACAAGCCCACCACCGAGACGGTGCACAAGACGCCTCTGATCATCTTCCCGCCGTGGATCAACAAGTTCTACATCCTCGATCTCAAGCCGGTGAATTCGCTCATCCGCTGGGTGATCGATCAGGGCTTTACGTTGTTCGTGGTCAGTTGGAAGAACCCCGACCCGAGCTATGCAGACGTCGGCATGGATACCTATATCGAGGAAGGCTATCTGACGGCGATCGACCATGTGAAGCAGATCACGGGCGAGAAGAAGGTCAACACTGTTGGCTACTGCATCGCGGGCACGACGCTGAGCCTGACGCTCGCGCTGATGGAAAAGCGCAAGGACAAGTCGATCAACTCGGCCACCTTCTTCACCACTCTGACCGACTTCTCGGACCAGGGCGAATTTGCCGTATACCTGCAAGACGATTTCGTGGACGGGATCGAGTCGCAATGCGTGGCCGACGGGATTCTGTCGAGCCATTTCATGACGCGCACCTTCAGCTTCCTGCGCGCGAACGACCTGATCTACCAACCCGCGATCCGCAGCTACATGATGGGCGAGTCGCCGCCCGCCTTCGACCTGCTGTTCTGGAACGGGGACTCGACCAACCTGCCGGGCAGAATGGCGGTCGAATACCTGCGCGGCCTGTGCCAGGGCGACAATTTCACCAGGGACGGCTTCCCGGTGCTGGGCGAGACGCTGCATGTCTCGGACGTCAAGGTGCCCCTTTGCGCCGTGGCTTGCGAGACGGACCATATCGCGCCCTGGATCGCCTCGTTCAACGGGGTGGCGCAGATGGGTTCGTCGGACAAGACCTTCATCCTGTCCGAGTCGGGGCACATCGCGGGGATCGTGAATCCGCCGTCGAAAAAGAAATACGGCCACTATACTTCTGAAGCGCCGGTGCATAATCCGAACGAGTGGAAAGGGCAGGCTGCCTACCATGAAGGCAGCTGGTGGCCGCGATGGGGCGAGTGGCTTGCCTCGCGCTCGGGGCGGATGATCGCGGCGCGTGAGCCGGGCGATGAAAATCACCCCGTTCTCGGACCCGCGCCGGGTACCTATGTATCCGAGGCCGTGACGGGCTGAACGGCCCGATTTTCTTCATCCAGAAAAATTTCTGCACCGCAGCATTTTCACTTGAATTGCTGCGGTGCAGCATTTATATATGCTCCGTAAGCGAATGGGCCCTCGCCTGCGTACCCCTCTCCCGGGCCCCTGAAAATGGAGCACACCAATGGCCAAGACCCAAGACTTCACCAAGATCGTTCAAGACATGATGTCGTCGATCCCGGTTGACACCTCGAAGTACCAGGAAGCCCTGAAATCGCAGGCTGCCCTGGGCGAAAAAATGACCAAGGTTGCCCTGGACGCTGCCGAGAAATCGACCGAGATCTCGTCGAAGTGGGCCAAGGACACCATCGCCAAGGTCGGCACCCTCGCCAAGACCAAAGAAGAGCCGGCCGAATACGCCAAAGCCGTGAGCGACTTCGCTTCGGCCGCTGCTGAAATGGCTGCTGAAAACCTCGCCGCCTTCGCCGAAGTCGCGAAGAAGGTTCAGATGGAAACCGTCGAGCTGATGCTGGCCGCTGGCAAGGATCTGCAGGAAGACGCGACCGCCGCGGTGAAGAAAGCCACCGAGGAAGTGACCGCTGCCGCCAAGAAAGCGACCTCGACCGCTAAGTAATTCTGCCGCGAACCGGCTCCTTCCTCCCAGCCGGACACGGTATCCTAAGGGCGGGCTTCGGCCTGCCCTTTTCTTTTGTTGCTTTTGGCGGTGCAGCGCTTAATCATTGCTGCGCTGCCAATAACAAGGGAGGACCCGATGTCTGACGAAGCGAAGCCGTTGCTGATCAAGCGCTATGCCAGCCGTCGCCTGTATAATACCGAGACCAGCGACTACGTAACGCTTGAAGATATCGCGAGCTTCATCCGAGAAGGCCGCGAGGTTCAGATCATCGATCTCAAGAGCGGCGATGACCTGACCCGCCAATATCTGCTTCAAATCATTGCCGAGCATGAAAGCCGTGGCGAGAATGTGCTGCCGGTGGACGTGCTGACCGATTTGGTGCGCAGCTACACCACTTCGGCGCAGTCGGTGGTGCCGCAGTTCCTGGCCGCATCCTTCGAGATGCTGCGCGAGGGGCAGTCGCAACTGATGGAGCAGTTCTCCTCTTTCCCGAACCCGATGGCGAACATGCCGGGCTTCGACGCGCTGCAGCGTCAGCAGCAGGCCTTCCTGAAATCGATGATGGCGGGCTGGGGAAGTGCGGGCTCGTCGGGGCCGGAAATGGAATCGGGGGAGGGAACTCCCGCCAAGGATCGCGACGAGTTGAACGCGATCAAGAAGCAGCTTGCGGATCTGCAGTCGAAACTCTCGAAGCTCTGAGTTCCCGGGCGGGCAGGGGCAACCCTGCCACGCGCCCCAAGGGGCAAATGAAAAGGGCGGCCTTGCGGGCCGCCCTTTTGGTATTCTGCCTCACACGAGGCGGCTTTGCTCTTTCGCCGCTTTCACGAAGCCCGCGAACAGCGGGTGGGGCGCGAAGGGTTTCGACTTCAGCTCAGGGTGGAACTGGACGCCGATGAACCACGGATGGCCCTTGTGCTCGACAATCTCGGGCAGGCGGCCATCGGGCGACATGCCCGAGAAGACCAGCCCGCAGGTCTCAAGCTTGTCGCGGTATTTCACGTCCACCTCGTAGCGGTGGCGGTGACGCTCCTCGATATTGGCAGCGCCGTAAACCTCGGCCACTTTCGAGCCGTCCTTGAGCACCGCGTCATAGGCACCAAGGCGCATCGTGCCGCCCTTGTCGTCGGAGACCTTGCGCTCGACCCGGTGGTTGCCCTGCACCCATTCCTTGAGGTGATAGACGACCGGGGTAAAGCGCTTCTTGCCAGCCTCGTGGTCGAATTCCTCGGAGCCTGCATCGCTTACGCCCGCAAGGTTGCGCGCGGCTTCGATCACGGCCATCTGCATGCCCAGACAGATGCCCAGGTAGGGGATGCCCTTTTCGCGCGCATATTGCGCGGCGCGGATCTTGCCCTCGGTGCCGCGCTCGCCAAAGCCGCCGGGCACGAGGATGGCGTTGAACCGCTCCAGATGCGGGGCAGGGTCTTCGCGCTCAAAGATCTCGGCGTCGATCCACTCGGCTTTCACGCGGACACGGTTGGCCATGCCGCCATGGGTCAACGCCTCGGCGATCGACTTGTAGGCGTCTTCAAGCTGCACGTACTTGCCGACGATGGCCACGCGGACCTCGCCCTCGGCGTTGCTCAGGCGGTCCATCACGTCTTCCCAACGGGTCATGTCGGGCTTGGGCGCGGGCGAGATGCCGAAAGCATCCAGCACGGCCTGGTCGAGGCCCACGCGGTGATAGGCCAGCGGGGCCTCGTAGATCGACTTGAGGTCATAGGCCGGGATCACGGCGTCCGGGCGCACGTTACAGAACAGCGCGATCTTGGCGCGTTCCTTGTCCGGGATCGGGTGCTCCGAGCGGCAGACCAGAACGTCGGGCTGAAGGCCGATCGAACGCAGCTCCTTGACCGAGTGCTGGGTGGGCTTGGTCTTCAACTCGCCCGAGGCCGCGAGGTAGGGCAGCAGGGTCAGGTGCATGAAGATGCACTGGCCGCGCGGGCGGTCTTGTGCGAACTGTCGGATGGCTTCGAAGAAGGGCAGGCCCTCGATGTCGCCGACCGTGCCGCCGATCTCGCAGAGCATGAAATCGACCTCGTCATCTCCGACCGCGATGAAATCCTTGATCTCGTTGGTGACGTGCGGGATGACCTGGATGGTCTTGCCGAGGTATTCGCCGCGGCGCTCCTTCTCCAGAACGTTCGAGTAGATCCGGCCCGACGAGACCGAGTCGGTCTTGCGGCAGGCCACGCCCGTGAAGCGCTCGTAATGGCCAAGGTCGAGGTCGGTTTCCGCGCCGTCGTCGGTCACGAAGACCTCGCCATGCTCGAAGGGCGACATCGTGCCCGGATCGACGTTCAGATAGGGGTCGAGTTTGCGCAGGCGGACCGAGAAGCCGCGTGCCTGCAAAAGTGCGCCAAGTGCTGCCGAGGCAAGCCCTTTGCCAAGCGACGACACCACACCGCCGGTGATGAAGACATATCTTGCCATGGAAACCCCCGTGAGCAGCAAAAATCTGGAATCTTCCCGATCCCAAAAGGATCAAGATCACGGGATTTAATGCTTACACGATTCGCGGCACGCCCGCAACCGGACCGCAAGCAGTTGAGTAGGCTGGGGCAAAATGCCCTATTTCTGGGGTCAGTTCGCCGGAGGCGGCGTGACCGGCGCATCCGTTGCCGCAGGCGGCAGATCCACGTTCGGCAGCGCGGGTGCAGGCGCCTCGATCGGGGCCACGGAGCGATCGACGACCGAGCCCTCATCGGCCTTGCGCGCGGCGATGATGGTCAGCGTCACCGAGGTGATCAGGAAGCCCGTTGCCAGAATCCAGGTCAGTTTCGACAGCGCGTTAGCCGCCTGACGGCCCGACATGACGCCGCCACCGCCACCGCCGCCCATGCCAAGGCCGCCCCCTTCGGAGCGCTGCAGGAGCACCACACCGATCATCAGAAGCGCGAGGATCAGGTGAACGGAGAGGATGACGTTTTCCATGCGGTCACGGACCTTCTTTCTGCCGACGCGCTTACTTAGGCGTATACGTCAGCGCTGGCAAGGCCCTTTGGCCGGTGCCGTGGCGATCGGCGCGCGCCCTGCGCGGGATAAGCTGCAAAAGATGTGGTGCAGGCCCGAAAAACAGGTTCCATGCGACCGCCCGCCCCGCTATATGGTGCACGGTTTTGCAACCCTCGAGGAGAGAGACATGGCCAATGTCGTGGTGGTCGGCGCCCAATGGGGCGACGAAGGCAAGGGCAAGATCGTTGACTGGCTCAGCGAACGCGCCGATGTGATCGCGCGCTTTCAGGGCGGGCACAATGCGGGCCACACGCTGGTCATCGACGGGCAGGTGTACAAGCTGAATGCGCTGCCCTCGGGCGTGGTGCGCGGCGGCAAGCTCAGCGTCATCGGCAACGGCGTCGTGCTGGACCCTTGGCACCTGATCAAGGAGATCGCCTCGATCCGCGAGCAGGGCGTGGACATCAGCCCCGAGACGCTGATGATCGCCGAGAACACCCCCCTCATCATGCCGTTCCACGGTGAACTGGACCGCGCCCGCGAGGCGCAGGCCTCGGTTGCCAAGATCGGCACCACCGGTCGCGGTATCGGCCCGTGCTATGAAGACAAGGTTGGCCGCCGTGTGATCCGCGTCGCCGACCTCGCCGATCCGGCCACGCTGGAACTGCGCGTCGATCGTGCTCTGGTGCACCACAACGCGCTGCGCCTTGGTCTGGGGCTGGAGCCGGTGGACAAGGTCGCGCTGCTTGAAAAGCTTAACGAAATCGCCCCCGAGATCCTGCAATACGCAGCCCCCGTCTGGAAGGTGCTCAACGAGAAGCGCCGCGCCGGCAAGCGCATCCTCTTCGAGGGCGCGCAGGGCTCGCTGCTGGACATCGACTTTGGCACCTATCCCTTCGTGACCTCGTCGAACGTCATCGCCGGTCAGGCGGCGACGGGCGTAGGCCTTGGCCCGAACGCCATCGACTTCGTTCTGGGCATCGTGAAGGCCTATACCACTCGCGTGGGCGAAGGCCCGTTCCCCTCTGAACTGCATGACGAGAACGGCGAGCGCCTTGGCACCCGTGGCCGTGAATTCGGCACCGTCACCGGGCGCAAGCGCCGCTGCGGCTGGTTCGACGCGGCGCTGGTGCGGCAGACCTGCGCCATCTCGGGGATAAACGGCATCGCGCTGACCAAGCTCGACGTGCTCGACGGGTTCGAGACGATCAGGATCTGCACCGGCTACGAGCTGGATGGCGAGGTTCTCGACTACCTGCCGACCGCCTCGGACCAGCAGGCGCGCTGCAAGCCGATCTACGAAGAGGTCGAGGGCTGGAGCCAGTCGACCGAGGGTGCGCGCTCGTGGAACGACCTGCCGGGCGCTGCGGTGAAATACGTCCGCCGCATCGAAGAGCTGATCCAGTGCCCTGTTGCGCTGCTCTCGACCAGCCCCGAGCGCGACGACACGATCCTCGTTACCGACCCCTTCGAGGACTGAGCCGGTGGCCCTGTCCTACAAGGCGCGTCGGCGCCTCTCGATCCTGGTCCTCGTGGTGGGGCTGCCGCTGTATATCGTGGTGGCGGTCACGCTGACGGGCTGGCTGAACGAGAGGTTCGGGCGCCTGCCGATCTGGGCCGAGTTGCTCGTTTATATCGGGCTGGGGTTTTTGTGGATGCTGCCGCTCAAACCGGTCTTCTCCGGGGTAGGGCGCGAAGATCCCGACGCCAAAAAGTAAAAGGAGGGGCCCTTGCCCCTCCTTTTCATTTCGTTACCCGGTGATCAGGCGCTCTTGCTCTCGTCGTAATAGCGCGAGGCCTTGGCGATGGCATATTGCCCGCGGCGGACTTTCTCGATCTTACCCTGACGCAGCAGCGCGCCAAAGCCACGCAGGCGTTCCTCGCGCGAGGTTTCCGCGCCTTCGCTGACCGAGGCAACCTTGCGCATCACCTGCGGCGGCGAGAAATGCGGGCGGCCTTCGACCTGTGCGGTATAGGCGGCGGCGGCTTCGAGCAGTTCGGTCAGCCCCTGGGCACCGCGCGCCTCGGCGAATTCGGCAAAGCTCGCCGCTTCGCTCGGAGCCATCGGCGGCAGGTCTGCCTCGGCGAACTCGACCAGTTCATCCTCGGGCGAGATCGTGGCGACGAGGCGGCTGGGGATGCGGCGCGGGCGCACCACAGGGGCGGTGGGCGGCACGGTCTCGCTGTCGCGGTCGATGCGCTGCGCCGAGACGAGCACCAGCGGCGCGGGGCGCGGTTCGCTCACTGCCGGGCGCGGCGTCGAGGGTTCCGCCTGCGAGGGGCGGCGCGGGCGCACGGCTTCGCTCAGATCGGCGCGATAGGGGCCGGTCTGGTCGTCGGCCTTCGGTGCACTTTTGGCACGACGGTCGGCGACGGTCGCGGCGACGGCGGCCTTGAGATGGGCGATCGCCGAGAAACGGCGGCGATTCTCGCGGCCGGCCAGTTGCTCGTCGGCCTTCTCCATCAGGCGCGAGACATCCGCATCATGTTCGGCCGAGATCGCGGCATGGTCGAGGCCGCGCGGCGCCTCGGCGACGGGCAGTTCGGGCTCATGGGCCTGCTCTGCCGGTGCTTCGACTTCGGCGATCTCTTCGGCGGGCGCGACCTCGATGATTTCTTCGACGGGTTCTGCTGCGGCGAGGTCTTCACCGGGTTCGATCTCGGCAACCGCTTCGGCGACGTGATCAACCGCAACCTCATCCTCGATGAGTTCGAAGGGCACCGGCTCGATCTCCGGTTCGGGAAGCGGTTCGATCATCTCGGCCTCAGCCTCGACCGCCTCGCTCTGGCTGCGCAGCGCGCGCAACTCGGCCAGCAGATCCTGCTCATCCTCGGCGTCAGCCTCAACTGCCGGTGCCTCTTCGGCCAGAACGCTGTGCATCGGCTCGACCGGTGCTTCCAGCACGAGCGGAACTTCCGCTTCCGCCACATCCAGTGCAACCGGGGTCGGTTCGACTTCTACAACAGCCGATTCGGCTTGCAGCATCGCGGTGAGTTCCGAGACCGGCGTGATCTCCTCAAGTTCTTCCTCGATCTGGGCCGTCGGTTCGGGCGCGACGGGCGCGGTCAATTCAGCCGCCGTTTGGGCCAGAACCGCTGCACGCGCGGCACGGCGCGCGGCGCGACGCCGGGCGGCGGCGTCGGGGTCTGCGGCGAAGACGGGCGCCGGGGCAGGCTCTTCCTCGGCCTCAACCTCCGTCGCGGCATTGATCTCTTCGGCCTCGATCGGGCCTGAAATATCAAGCTGGTAGCCGAAGTCCTCGCTCTCCGCGAAGCTGGTTTCCGCTGCGGGTTCGGGCACGACATCGGCCTCTTCCGCGAAGGCGTCCGGCTGAACGGCTGCCGTGCGCGCAGACGCCACGGCGGCGCGGATACGCTGGAGTTTCGCGGCCACCGAATCCTCGGCCACGGCGGGCTGCGGGGGCGGGGTAGGCTGGGCGACAGGCTGGGGTGCCGGAGCTGCTGCGGCAGGCGCGGGTTGTGCCACGGGCTCGGGCGCGGCCTCTTCGATTTGCGGGCGCAGCACGACGCCATTGGCCTGAACCTTGGCTTCCACGCGGCGCTGAATCTCGCGCTCGGCGATGCGGTGAAGCATCTCGGCATCGGGCTGTGGCGGTTCCGCGCCAAAATAGCGGTCATCCGCAGCCAGATCGCGGAAATACTCGGCGATGGCCTTCATGGTGCTGAAAGGCTCGTCAAAGCCCTCCAGCGTGCAGGAGAAGGTCCCGTAGGACACGGTGAGGATCTTACTCGCACCAACCATGGAACTCTCGCTTTCTTCTAAACCGACGTTCGGCCACGATCAGGGTGAACTGGTTCTTTAGCGTGAACGAAAAAAGGCAAACTCGGGGAATTTTTCCGGTCTCGATTGTAATTCCGTGCCTTAATCGGCATCAATCATGCCATGACGGTCAAATTTGTCCACATTTCTGGCGGAGTTACGTTGCTCGGCGGAGGCGCCGTCGCAGCCGAGGATCTGCAATCCGCGCTCACAATTGCGCCCAGATTGATCGCGGCCGACGGCGGCGGGGATCGCGCGCTGGAACTGGGCACGGTGCCCGAGGCAGTGATTGGCGATATGGACAGCCTGAGCGCGGCGGCGCGTGCGCGCCTCGCGGGTCGTATTCATGAGATCGCCGAGCAGGACAGCACCGATTTCGGCAAATGCCTGACCCATGTGCGCGCCGAGTTCTACCTGGCGCTTGGCTTTACCGGGCTGCGGCTGGACCACACCCTTGCCACGCTGAACGAGGTCGCGCAGCGCGCGGGTCAGCGCATTCTGTTGATCGGCGAGGAAGACGTGATCTTTCGCGCGCCCGAGGCGCTGGCGATCGATCTGCCGATCGGCGCGCGATTCTCGATCTTTCCCTTTGGCCGGGTCGAAGGACGCTCGGAAGGGCTGCGCTGGCCGATTGACGGGCTGGAACTGACCCCCGATGGTCGTGTCGGCACCTCGAATGAGGTCGCAGGCGCGGTGCGGCTGTGGCTTAGGGGCCCGGCACTGATCCTGCTGCCGAAGCCGCATTTGCCAGCCGCACTTTCCGCGCTTGGGCTGCGGTGACGCGCTCGCGGTGGATGATGTAGAGGCCCGAGCCGGTGATGATCGCGACGCCGATCCAGGTCAGCAGGTTCGGGAAATCGTCAAAGAAGACATATCCGAACAGCGTGGCCGTCAGCATCTCGAAGTAATGCAGCGGGGCCAGCGTCGAGGAGGGGGCCAGTTTCAGCGCATAGGTCATCGACATGTGGCTGATCGTGGCGGCAAGGCCGACGCAGAAAACCCAAAGCCAGAAGATACCCTGGGGCAGGGCGAAGGCGACCTCTTTGAGGTCCGCCGCGGTGCCAAGCGCCAGCAGCGGCAGGCACAGGACGGCCGCAACCAGTGCGGTGTGCAACTGCATGGTCACCGGGTGCATGTGCCGCGACAGCGCGCGGGTCAGAAGCATGTAGAGCGCAAAGCTGACCGCTGTCCCAAGCGGGAACAGTGCCACCGGGCCGAAGGTGATGAACGAGGGCTGGATGACGAAGAGCGCGCCGATGAAGCCCACGACTGAGGCCCCCAGTCGGCGCGGTCCGACCTCTTCGCCCATGACGAAGCGCCCGATCAGCAGGATAACGAAGGGCTCGACAAAGGCGATGGCCAGCGCATCGGCGATCGGCATGACCTGCACCGCGGCAACAAAGCAATAGGTCGCGAGGATCGAAACCGCCGCCCGCGCAACCAGCAACCGCGCTGCTGCGGCAGTGACGCGCCAGCGCAGCCCCATCGCCAGAACGATGGGCGCCATCAGCGCGGCTTGCACCACGAAACGCCCAAGCGTGACCGTGCCCACCGGGACCGATTGCGCAGCCAGTTTCGAGGCCACGTCGATCAGGGGCGCTATCACGCAAAAACCCAGCATCAGGGCGATGCCGGGAAAGATTCGGTCATGTTCGCTCATATGCCCGAGCTATCTTGCGTCCGTGATGCCGTCCATCCTGAAAACGACGGCTTCGCGCGTCGTTTTGCCAAGGCCCGAAGAAAGCCGCGCAAAATGAAAAGGCCCGCGCCGGGCGCGGGCCTGTGATGGCTTAGCCCATCCGTTCCGACGCGTAGGAGCCCGGAGAGGCCGGGAAGACCACCGTCTTGTTGCCGTTGATGAACGAGCGGTGATGGATATGGGCGTGGATCGCGCGGCTGAGCACCTGCGCCTCGACATCGCGCCCAAGCGAGACATAGTCGTCAGGCGATTGCGCATGGGTGATACGCACCGTGTCCTGCTCGATGATCGGGCCTTCGTCGAGGTCGGCGGTCACGTAATGGGCCGTCGCGCCGATCAGCTTCACGCCGCGCTCATAGGCCTGCTTGTAGGGGTTCGCGCCCTTGAAGGACGGCAGGAACGAATGGTGGATGTTGATGATCCGGCCCGACATCTTCTCGCACAGCTGGTCCGACAGGATCTGCATGTAGCGCGCGAGCACGACCAGCTCGGCGCCGGTGTCCTCGACCACCGACATCAGCTGCGCCTCGGCCACCGGCTTGTTTTCCTTGGTCACCTTGATGTGGTGGAAGGGGATGTCATGGTTCACCACCACCTTCTGATAGGTCAGGTGGTTCGAGATCACGCCGACGATGTCGATCGGCAGCGCGCCGATGCGCCAGCGGTAGAGCAGGTCATTCAGGCAGTGGCCGAAGTTCGATACCATCAAGAGCACCTTCATCTTGGTGCCGGCGTCATGGATCGCCCATTCCATCGCGAACGCGTCGGCGACGGCGGCAAAGCCCTCGCGTAGGGTATCGATCCCGGCACCCTTCTCTGAGGCGAAGTGCACGCGCATGAAGAACCGGCCCGTCAGCGCGTCGTCAAACTGGTGCGAGTCGGTCAGGTTGCAGCCGCTGTCCGCGAGGTAATTCGCGATTGCCGCGACGATGCCGCGCGTCGAGGGGCATTGCACCGTAAGAACGTAAGAGCTCATTTGCGTTTCCTTCATCTCGCCGGATTGGCGGGGGTGTGAGGCGCACAATCGGGCCGAAGGCCGCGGCACGCCAGCCGGGAAGCGACGCGGCAATCGCGAAAATCGACCTGAGGCGCGTCGCAAATGCGTCTCCGGTTTCCGATAGTGGAGGGCAGGCAGCAATAAGGGCCGGGAATGATCCCGGCCCTTGAAGACTGAGCGCAGTCTCAGATCTGCTTTTCGGGGATATGGACGACCAGGCCGTCAAGCTCAGGCGTGACCTTGATCTGGCAGGTCAGGCGTGAGCGCGCGGGATCGGGATTCCAAGCGAAGTCGAGCATGTCCTCTTCCATCGAGTCCTTCGCGGGCAGGCGGTCGGCCCAGGCCGCATCGACATAGACATGGCAGGTCGAGCAGGCGCAGGCGCCGCCGCAATCGGCGTCGATGCCGGGCACGCCGTTGTCGCGTGCGCCTTCCATGACGGTTGCGCCGGGTTTGACCTCGACCTCGTGGCGGGTGCCGTTGTGTTCAAGATAGATAATCTTCGCCATGTCTCGTTCCGTCTCTTGGCCCAAGGGCCGCCCTGATCTGTTGGCCCCGATTTAGGGCATCAACCGCGCAATGACCAGAGTAACGCGGCCAAACGGGCAATCCGTCGCAAGGATTTCCCTGCGGGTAAAAGAAAAGGCGCCCGGTGGGGCGCCTTTCATGTCTGTGTTCTGCGTGATCACTCGATCGGCAGCGCCATGAAGCGCGGCTCGCCAGCGCGACGGATCAACAGCAGGACGGACTTGCGCCCGGCGTCCTTCGCTTCTTCGATCCGGGCCTCCAACTCGGCGATATCCGTAACCGGCTGCTGGCCTGCTTCGATGATCAGATCGCCCGTGCGCAGGCCCTTCTCGAAGGCCGCGCTGTCTTCGGCGATCTCCTTGATCACAAGGCCGGTGGTGCCCGAGGGCAGGCCCATCTCGGTGGTCAACTCGGCGGTGAGGGGGGTGACCGTCATGCCAAGCAGGCTTTTCTCGGCCTCTTGCGGCTTGGTGACGGCAGCCGGGACGGCCTCGCCCTCGGCCAGTTCACGACGGCCAAGCGTGACCAGCAGCGTTTCGCTCTTGCCGCCGCGCAGGACGGTCACGCGCACGGCCTGACCCACCGGCGCATCGGCGACGCGACGCACCAGATCGCGGGTCGACTTGACCTCGCCGCCATCGAAGGAGGTGATGATGTCACCCGCCAGAATGCCCGCCTCTTGCGCGGGGCCCTCGGGCACTTCCGAGACCAGCGCGCCTTCGGCCTTGGCAAGGCCCATCGCCTCGGCCATGTCGGCGGTCACGTCCTGGATCTTGACGCCGAGCCAGCCGCGACGGGTCTCGCCGAACTCCCGCAACTGGCCGACAACCTTGTTGACCACATTCGCCGCCATCGAGAAGCCGATCCCGATCGAGCCACCGTTGGGCGACAGGATGGCGGTGTTCACGCCGATCACCTGACCGTCCATGTTGAACAGCGGACCGCCCGAGTTGCCGCGGTTGATCGCCGCGTCGGTCTGGATGTAGTCGTCGTAGGTGCCCGACAACTCGCGGTTGCGCGCCGAGACGATACCTGCCGACACCGAGAAGCCTTGGCCGAGCGGGTTGCCCACGGCCATCACCCAATCGCCCACGCGCATCCGGTCCGAGTCGCCAAAGGTGACGAAGGGGAGCGGCTTTTCGCTCTCGACCTTGAGCAGCGCGATGTCGGTCTTGGGATCGGTGCCGATCAGCTTGGCATCCATCGTCTCGCCCGAGAAGAACTCGACCTGGATCTCGTCGGCGTTTTCGATGACGTGGTTGTTGGTGACGATATAGCCGTCTTCCGAAATCACGAAGCCCGAGCCGAGTGCGTTCGAGCGCCGCGGGCCCTGCTGGCGGTTCTGCGGCATGTTCGGGAAGCCGAACTCACGAAACAACTCGTCGAAGGGCGAGCCTTCGGGGAACTGGGGGCCATCGACAGGCGCGGAGACCACGGTCGAGGTGGTGATGTTGACGACCGAGGGGCTGACCTTTTCCGCGAGATCCGCAAAGCTTTCGGGTGCGGCGCGCGCATGGGCCGGTGCGATCGGCGCGAGCGCCAGCGCAATGGCCAGCATCGCCGCGCCGAGGGCGCCGGTAAGGCCGCCACGCGTCGGAACGGGGAAGGTCAGGGAAAGGGCTTGTGTCGTCATGCTTGGCTCCCGCTTGAATTATTGGCCGGGCAGAGGGGACCCAGCGATACCATTGATAAATACCTTAGCCCGGAAGGGCGCAAATGAAACACCGTCGCAAAGCCTCAATTCAATGTGAGGCGCAGTTGAACACATCACCCGAAGACGCGCACCCCCCATAGCACGGTCACCCCCACCGCCAGCGCGGCAAGGCCAAGTGCGCGGCGCCTTTCGGGGCCGATGGCGGCGAGGAAGGCCAGCGCCTCCTCGATACGCGAAGGGGCCAGCGCAAGCGCCAGCCCCTCGATCACCAGAACAAGGCCGAGGCCCATGATCAGCGTTTCGATCATTGCGTGGCGGCCTTGCCCTCGCCAATCGACTGCAGGAACCTGTCATAGTCGAAATAGACGCTGTCAGGTTGCGTCACGAGCGAAGATGAACCCGGCTTCATGCTGACAGTGTAGAACTGCAGCGCTCGGGTGAAGGCGAAGAAATGCGGGTCCTTGCTGTAGGCGTCAGCATAGATGCCGTTCGCCTCGGCGTCGGCTTCACCGCGAATGATCTCGGCCTGCTTGCGGGCTTCCGAGGTCACTTCGACCACGGTGCGGTCGGCGGTTGCGCGGACACGCTGCGCAGCTTCGCCGCCGCGGGCACGCTCGTCCGCGGCCTCGCGTTCACGCTCGGCGCGCATCCGGTCATAGGTCGCGGAGAGGTTCTGCTCGGGCAGGTCGGTGCGGGTCAGACGCACGTCGATCACGTCGATGCCCAGCGCCGCCGCCTCGCGCCGTGCCAGATCGCGGATCCGATTCATCAGCGGCGTACGGTCATCCGACAGAACGGCAGTCGAAGGCACCGAACCCAGAACCTCGCGGATGGCGTTGTTCAGAATGCCGTCGAGGCGGCTTTTCGCGACGGTCTGACCACCCACGCCCACGGCTTCGCGGAACTTGACCAGATCGACGATACGCCAGCGCGCGAAAGCATCGACCACCAGGCGGCGATCGTCGAGCGGCGTAACCTCAAGCGGGCGGGTCGGCAGGCTCAGGATGCGGTCGTCATAGGTCACGACCTCCTGGATCAGCGGCACCTTGAAGCCGAGACCCGGAGTGGTCTTGATCTGCTTTACCTGACCGAATTGCAGCACCAGCGCCCGTTCGCGTTCGTCCACGACGAACATCGACGAAAGCGCGATTGCGGCGATAACGGCCACGGCGGGGATCAGCAGCGGAGCTTTAGCCATCAGTTCGTCCCTCCCGTAGCAGGTTTGCGCAGCTGGTCGAGCGGCAGATAGGGCACCACACCAGACCCACCGGCGGGTTGGTCGATGACTACCTTGTCAACCGATCCCAGCAGCTTTTCCATGGCTTCCATGAACATCCGGCGTTGAGTCACGTCAGGGGCCTTCACATATTCATTATAGACCGAGATGAAGCGCGCGGCCTCACCTTGGGCGGTGTTGACCACATTGGCGCGATAGGCCTCGGCCTCTTCCTTGAGCTGCGCGGCCGCACCGCGGGCGCCCGCGGTCACCTTGTTGGCGTAGGCGTCGGCCTCTTTCTCAAGACGGTCGCGCTCCTGCTGGGCGGCCTGCACTTCGCGGAAGCTGTCGATCACCTCGCGCGGCGGGTCGGCGCGGTTGAAGTTGACACGCACGATGTTGATGCCCGCGTCGTAGGTTTCCAGCGTCGCCTGCACGGCCTGGCGCAGGTCGGCCGCAATCGCACCGCGATCGCGGTTGAGGATCGGCGCCAGTTCCGAGCGCGCGATGATGTCGCGCAACGCGGATTCAGACACCGCGCGGATCGTGTCTTCGGGATCGGCGAGGTTGAAGAGATACTTGGCCGGGTCCGAGATGTTCCAGACCACCTGGAACTCGATATCCACGATGTTCTGATCGCCCGTCAGCATCAGCCCTGTGTCCAGTTCGCTGCCGCGCCCGGTGCCGATATCGACCGTCTGTTCGCGCGTCACGGGAACGATCTCTGCCGTCACGACCGGCCAGGGCGCAAAGTTCAGGCCGGGGCTGCCGGTGGACTTGTACTGGCCGAACATCAGCTCGACCGAGCGTTCTTCGGGCTTGACGGTATAGAACGAGGCATAGGCCCATACGCCCGCCGCGGCCAGGATCGCGATGCCGAGCGTCGAGCCGGTGAAGGCCGGACCAGAAGACCTGCCGCCTCCGGTGGGACGACCGCCCCCCGAGCCACCACGACCGCCCATGAGCACCTTGAGTTGCTCCGAGCCCTTCTTCATGAACTCTTCGATCTCGGGGATCGGGTTGCCCTCATTCGGTCGGCGCTGACCGGGGCGCTGGTCTTCACGACCGTCGTCGTCTCCGCCACCTGTTCCCCAGGGACCTCCGTTACTCATGCCATCCTCACCTTCTTGTCAGTTCCTAAGCCACTTGGGCATGTTCGTGCGCGGGTTCAAGCCGTGCGCACGGGTTTTCGCATCGTCACCAGTTCTTCGGCCATTGTCGGGTGCACCGCACAGGTCGCATCGAACTGTGCCTTGGTTGCCCCCATCTTCATGGCAATGCCCGCCATCTGGATCATCTCTCCCGCCTCGGGGGCGACGATATGGCACCCCAGAACGCGTTGCGATTGCTTGCAGACCACCAGCTTCATCAGCACCCGCGCGTCCGATCCGGCGAACATCGAGCGCATCGGCCGGAAGGCCGAGACATAGACCTCAACCGGGCCTTGCTTGCGGGCGTCTTCTTCGCTCAGGCCACAGGTGCCGAATTCGGGCCGGGTAAAGACCGCCGAGGCGATCAGCTCATGGTCGGCCTTGCGGGGATTGGCGCCAAAGACGGTATCGGCAAAGGCGTGGCCCTCGCGGATCGCGACCGGGGTCAGTTGGATGCGGTCAGTCACATCGCCCACGGCGTAGATCGAGGGCACATTCGTCTGCGACCAGGCGTCAACGGCTACGGCGCCATTCTCGGCCAGTTTCACGCCTGCCTCCTCAAGGCCCAGCCCGTCGGTGTTCGGCACTCGTCCCGTGGCGTAAAGCACCGCGTCAAAGGTGTCGTCGCGCAGGTCCGAGCCGTGGATATGCAGACCCTGATCGGTTTTCTCGATCTTCGAGATGACGATGCCGGTGTGAATCTCGATCCCCTGCGCCTGCATCTGCGCCACGATCAGATCGCGGCATTCGGTGTCGAAGCCGCGCAGCAGCGGCGAGCGGTTGAACTGCGTGACCTGCACGCCAAGCCCCGCCATGATGCAGGCGAACTCGCAGGCGATATAGCCGCCGCCGACGATCAGAAGGCGCTTGGGCAGCGCGTCAAGTTTGAAGATCTCATTCGAGGTGATCACATGCTCGCGACCCTCGAACTCGGGCACGAAGGGGCGCCCGCCCGTCGCCACCAGGATATGCTTGGTGGTGACGGTGCTGCCATCCGCGAGGCGGACCTCATGCGGCCCCGCGACGGTGGCGCGCTGGTCATAGACCGTCACGCCCGCACCCTGCTGGCCTGCGCGGTAGATCCGCTCCAACCGGTCAAGCTCCGCGTCGAGCTTGCCTCGGAACGCCGTCCAGTCGAAGCTGCCGATCTGCGAGTCCCAGCCGTAAGCGCGTGCCTCCTTGATCATGGCAGGTCCCTGCGAGGCGAAGACCATCAGCTTTTTGGGCACGCAGCCGCGGATCACGCAGGTGCCGCCCATGCGGTATTCCTCGGCCAGCGCGACCTTGGCGCCATGCTCGTTTGCGGCGATGCGCGCGGCGCGCACACCCCCCGAACCGCCGCCGATCACGAAGAGGTCGTAGTCGAAAGTCATGTCTCTTCCCGTTCCGGTTTGCTCGGGGCTGATCTAGGTCGCGCCGGCCGCGCGACCAGCGCCTCAGTCCAGATCGCTGAAGATGTTCGATTCTTCGGCGAAGTCGATGCGGTCATGCGACACGCTGCCATCATTGATGTCGCGCAACTCCACCGTGCCATCCGCGCCGCCGATGATGACCTTGTCGCAGATGTCGATGAACAGGCCATTCTCGACCACGCCGGGGATCTGGTTCAGCACAAGGCTAAGCTGGCGCGGGTTGCCGATGCGCTTGAGGTGGCAGTCGACGATGTAATTGCCCTCATCGGTCAGGAAGGGCTGGGTGCCGTTCAGGCGCAGCGCGGTCTGGCGGCCCATGACGTCCATGCTCGAAAGCATTTCCTCGACCAACCCGCGGGTGGTCTGCCAGCCGAAGGGCACGACCTCGACGGGCAGCGGGAAGGCGCCAAGCTGCGCCACTTCCTTCGCGGCGTCGGTGATCACGATCATCTGGTCCGAGGCGGTGGCGACGATCTTTTCTTGCAAGAGCGCCCCGCCGCCGCCCTTGATCAGGTTCAGTTCCGGATCGAACTCATCCGCGCCGTCGATGGTCAGGTCGAGCCACTTTGCCTCGTCGAGGGTGACGACCTTAATGCCCATCTGGCGGGCCAGTTCGGCAGTGCGGGTCGAAGTGGGCACGCCCACGATGCTCAGCCCCTCTTCGCGCACCATCTCGCCCAAGCAGCGCACCATCCAGGCAGCGGTCGAGCCAGTGCCAAGGCCCACCTTCATCCCGTCCTCGACGAAGTCGACGGCACGGCGGGCGGCGGCGAATTTCGCCTTGTCGATGGGGGAGAGTTCGGCGGGCATGGGCGTCTCCTGCAATTGGTCCGTCTCGCTTATAGGCAATCGCGCCCGCGCGTGCGAGGGTGAATCTCGTGTACAGGCGGTGGGCAGGGTTGTGCGCGTTTTCAGTGCGGAAGGTCGTTTTTGCACCCGCACCCGCGCCGTTTCATGCCAAGCTGTGCGCGACAGGGAGCCAACATGTTTCTGAGCGTTTTCGACATATTCAAGGTGGGCGTCGGCCCGTCTTCCTCGCATACCATGGGCCCAATGGTGGCCGGCGGGCGGTTTCTCGATCGCCTGCGCGCCTCGCCGTTCCATGCGCATGGATTGCGCGCGCGGCTTTACGGCTCACTTGCGTTTACCGGCAAGGGGCATGCAACGGATCGCGCCACGATCCTGGGGCTGGCGGGTTTTCTGCCCGAAAGCTACGATCACACGGCCGCCGAGGCCGCGCTTGCGGCAAACCGTGCGACGGGAACGATCCATCCGCCGGGACTAGCTGTGCTGGCGTTCAACCCCGAGCGGGATCTGATCTTCGATTTCGGCCCGGCCCTGCCGGGACATGCCAATGGCATGGTCATCGAAGCGCTCGACGCACAGGGCGACGTGCTCATGCAAGAGACCTACTACTCAATCGGTGGTGGCTTCGTGCTGACCGCGGCCGAGCACGGGGCCGTCGACGACAAGGCACTGTCCGAGCCGTCCCCCGTGCCCTTCCCCTTCCGCACCGCCGTTGAGATGCTACAGATGGCCCATGCCTCGGGTCTGACCATCGCCCAGATGAAGTGCCGAAACGAGCGCCGCTATCGCTCGGACGGTGAGATCGACGCAGGGCTGGCGCGGATCTGGCAGGTGATGAACGATTGTATCTCGCGCGGGCTGGCGGGCGAGGGGGTTTTGCCCGGAGGGTTGCACGTGCGCCGCCGCGCCAAGGGGATTCTGGAGAGCCTTCAGGCCGAGCGTGGCATGAACCTCGCGCCGCCGCACACAATCAACGACTGGATCTCGACCTATGCGATGGCGGTGAACGAGGAAAACGCCGCCGGAGGGCAGGTCGTGACCGCGCCGACGAATGGCGCGGCCGGTGTGGTTCCTGCCGTAATCCGGTATTGGCTTGACCATGTGCCGGGGGCATCCGGTGCGCGGGTGGGGGAGTTCCTGCTGACCGCCGCCGCGATCGGCGGGATCATCAAGACGAACGCCTCGATCTCGGGGGCGGAATGCGGCTGCCAGGCCGAGGTCGGCTCGGCGGCGGCGATGGCGGCAGCGGGGCTCGCAGCGGTGCTCGGGGGCACGCCCGAGCAGATCGAGAACGCTGCCGAGATCGCGCTGGAGCACCATCTCGGGATGACCTGCGATCCGGTGAAGGGGCTTGTGCAGGTGCCCTGCATCGAGCGCAACGGGTTGGGCGCGATCAAGGCGATCTCGGCCGCATCCCTGGCGTTGCGCGGGGATGGGTCGCATTTTGTACCGCTTGACGCGGCGATCGAGACCATGCGCCAGACCGGCCGCGACATGCATGAGCATTACAAGGAAACGAGCCTTGGCGGACTGGCGGTCAACGTGCCGAACTGCTGAGGAGAGTGCGCCCTCCTCGGGCGGGAAAGCCCGCCGCTCGTCAGGCGCCTCAGGGGCGCGGCCCCTCTGGCCTACGGCCATTCACCCCGGGATATTTGGGCCACATTGAAGGGAAACGCACATGCGCTTCAATGTGGTTGCAATATCCTCGGGGGGGTGAATTTGCTGTAAGCAAAGAGGGGGGCAGACAGCCCCACTTTCTTGATCGTCAGAGGGCGCGCCAGCCGATGTCCTTGCGGCAGAAGCCTTCGGGCCAGTCGATCTGCTCGACCATCGCATAGGCCTTTTGTTGGGCTTCGCGCACGGTTGTACCGCGTGCGGTGACGTTGAGCACACGCCCGCCCGTGGCGACCAGTTGGCCGTTTTGTAGAGCGGTGCCGGCGTGGAAGACCATGTTGGAGCTGTCTTCGGGCAGGGCATCAAGCCCGTTGATCGGCGTGCCTTTTTGGTAACCGCCGGGATAGCCCTTGGCGGCCATCACTACCGTCAGCGCGTGATCATCGGCCCATTGGGCCTGAACGTCCGGCAGTCGCCCTTCGGCGCAGGCCAAAAGCAGGTCGAGCGCCTGCGCGCCGAGGCGGAGCATCAGCACCTGGCACTCGGGGTCGCCGAAGCGCACGTTGTATTCGACAAGGCGCGCGTGGCCATTCTTGATCATCAGGCCCGCGTAGAGCACGCCCTGGAACGGAGTGCCGCGACGGGCCATCTCCGCCACCGTAGGCTTGACGATCTGATCCAGCACCTGCGCCTGAATCGCGTCGGTCAGAACCGGCGCGGGCGAGTAGGCGCCCATCCCGCCCGTGTTCGGCCCGGTGTCGCCATCGCCCACGCGCTTGTGGTCTTGCGCGGTGCCGACGGGCAGCACGTTCTCGCCATCCGAGAGGATGAAGAACGAGGCTTCCTCGCCCTCCATGAATTCCTCGATCACCACCTCGGCGCCAGCCGCGCCGAAGGCACCGCCGAAGATCTCCTCAAGACCGGTCAGCGCCTCTTCGAGGGTCATCGCGACGATGACGCCCTTACCGGCGGCGAGGCCATCGGCCTTGACCACGATCGGCGCGCCCTGCGCGAGAACATAGGCCTTGGCTTCTTCGAGATCGTCGAAGCGCGCGTAGCCTGCGGTCGGTGCCTTGCAGGCGTCGCAGATCTCTTTGGTGAAGGCCTTAGAGGACTCGAGTTTCGCCGCCGCAGCCGAGGGGCCGAAGGTCAGGATACCCGCGCCACGCAGCGCGTCGGCCACACCGGCGGCCAGCGGGGCCTCGGGGCCGACGACGACGAAGTCGATGGCGTTTTCCTCGACGCAGGCCAGCACGGAGGCGCTGTCGCAGGGGTCGATCGAGGCCAGTTCGGCGATCGCGCCGATCCCGGCATTGCCCGGAGCCACGATCAGCCGGTCGCATTTCGGGTTCTGCTTGATCGCCCAGGCCAGCGCATGTTCACGCCCACCGCTACCCAGCAACAGAATATTCATCGCTCAACCCCCTTGGCCATCCTTGCTGCGCCTTCTAAGGTCTGGACCCAAATCAGGCAAGGCGCGCAATGGATCTGTTGGACGAAACCCCCGGCTCGAACGCCCATGACTATTCCGTCTCGGAAATCTCGGGGGCGGTGAAGCGCGTGATTGAGGGCGAGTTCGGCCGCGTTCGCGTGCGCGGCGAGGTGGGGCGGGTCTCGCGCCCGTCCTCGGGGCATCTCTATTTCGACCTCAAGGACGACCGCGCGGTGATCGCGGCGGTCAGCTGGAAGGGGCAGGTCGCGCGGATGCAGGTGCGCCCCGAAGAGGGGATGGAGGTCATCGCCACCGGCAAGCTGACCACCTTTCCGGGCCAGTCGAAATACCAGTTGATCGTCGATGATGTCGAACCCGCCGGGGCGGGCGCGCTGATGGCCATGCTAGAGGCGCGGCGCAAGGCGCTGGCGGCCGAGGGGCTGTTTGACGCAGCGCGCAAGCGCTCGCTGCCCTATCTGCCCGAGGTAATCGGCGTGGTGACCTCGCCCTCGGGCGCGGTGATCCGCGATATTCTACACCGGTTGCGTGACCGCTTCCCGCGGCGGGTCCTGATCTGGCCGGTGGCGGTGCAGGGGCAGGCCTGCGCGCCCGAGGTGACGGCGGCGATCCGGGGCTTCAACGCCCTGCCCGAGGGCGGGCCAATCCCGCGCCCCGATCTGCTCATTGTCGCGCGTGGCGGCGGCTCGATCGAGGACCTCTGGGGGTTCAACGAAGAATCCGTCGTGCGCGCCGCCGCAGAAAGCCGCATTCCGCTGATCTCGGCCGTCGGGCATGAGACGGACACGACGCTGATCGACTTTGCCTCGGATCGCCGGGCGCCGACGCCCACGGCGGCGGCCGAGATGGCCGTGCCGGTGCGCTCCGAACTCGCCGCGCGTCTGGCCGAGGCCGAGGCTCGTATGGCGCGGGCAACGCGCGGGCGGCTTGATCAGCGCGGCCAGCGGCTGTCCGATCTGTCGCGCGCCCTTGGCCGCCCGGATACGCTGCTGCAACCGGCGCGGCAGCGGTTCGATTTGATGAGCGACCGCCTAAGCCCTGCGCTGCGCATGGTCACCACGCGCAAGCGCGCGCTTTTCGCGCCGCTTGAGGCGCGCATCGCCCCGCATGTGCTGCGCCGCTTCATGGCCGAGGAGGCGCGGCGGCTTGCCGGTCTGGCCGGACGTCTTGCCCCGGCGCTGGCGCGCACCCGCGCCGATGCCGAGCGCCAGAACCGCCTGGGCCGTGCGCAGCTCGACAGTTTGGGTGAGCGCCTGCAGCGCGCGCCGCATGTCCGCTTCGAGGCGTTGGCCGAGCGGCTTGAACGGCTTGACCGGATGCGCCAGACGCTTGGCTACCGCGAAACGTTGCGGCGCGGCTATGCGGTCGTGCGTGCGGGCGAGGATGTGGTGACCAGCAAGGCTGCCGCAGCCGGGCACGCGGTGCTTGAGATCGAGTTCCATGATGGCCGTCTGCCGGTTGTCACGGGAACAGATGCGCCGCCGACCCCGCAGCCCGCGCCCAAACCCACGCGCGCCAAAAAGCCCGAGCCGCCCAAGCAGGGCAGTCTGTTCTGATCAGACCCCGACGTTCAGGCCGGGGCAGGACAGGGGTTTGTCGCTTTCTTGCAGCGAAATCAGCGGCTCGCTTTCTGGGCTACCCTGAAAACGGGCCATCAGCCCCTCGGGGCGGTCGTAGAACGTCCAGCACTGAAGGCCGTTCCGGTCGCGGTAATCGAAGCAGATGAACTCACCCGCCTGAAACCAGCGGCCTTCCTTGCACTCGCTCTCGGTGAAGGCCCAGATCACGCGCTGGCCGGGCAGGTATTGCTCGACCCCATAGGGCTCGCCGCCCGAGAAATAGGTGATCGTCTTGCCCACGGTGCGCGCGTCGAACCCCGCCGCGTCAAGCGGTTTGCCGTCTGCCGCGAAGGCCAATCCCGGTGCAAGCGCAATCGCGAGGGCGGTCATCAGGTGGGGCAGGGCCATGAAACACTCCGGTCAGAATGGCCGCAGAGTGGCACGAACGGCCCAGTAGTGAAAGCCACTATGAAGTGAGCGGCGTGCGAGCGGCCTCGTGGTGCTTGCGCAGGGTGCGGACCTTGCGATCCATCGTGCGCCGCCACAGCGTCGGGATCAGCGCCAGAGTCGCCATCACCGGCAGCGAGTAGGGCAGCATGGGGCGCGCCTTGTCGCGGGTATCGCCAAGGCGCAGCGCGGGATAGGCGCGCGCCGGGTGGGCGTGGTGGTCCGAGTGGCGCGGCGCATTCAGCATCCAGAGCGCGGAGACCGGCTGGCGGGCATCCCAGCTGTGGCGGATGTCGACGGGCTCATAATGCACCTCGTCGATGCGGGCGCGTTCCAGCCCATAGTGCTGAACATAGTCCGACAGCAGCAGTTGAAGCTGCGCGTAGAGGCAGAGCGCCAGATAGGCCAGCACTCCGGCCAGCCCGAAGGTCAGCCCCGCGATCAGCACGAACCACAACCCTCCAAGCACGTAGCCGACGTAGGGGTTGATCATCCGCCGTGCCCCGTCCTGTTGCGTGGCAGAGGCGATGCGGGTGCGCTCCATCTCATACCCGGCGATGAACGAGCCGCCCCAGGCGCGCGTGAAGAAGGACCAGAACCCCTCGCCCAATGCAGCGGTGTTGGGGTCGTCGGGCGTAGCGACGAAGCGGTGATGCACCAGCCGATGCGCCGAGGTGTGATGCCCGAAGAGCAGCGAGATATAGACCCATTTGCCCAGTTGGAACAGGCGTGCGTTGGCGCGGTGGATCAGCTCATGCGCGTTTGAGTTCGACACCTGCCCGAAGAAGAGCCCGAAAGCCCAGAAGAGGCCCGCACGCGCCCCCCAGCCAAGGCCGGTTGCTCCCGACACTGCCGCCACCGCGACCCCAAGCAGCACGAAATGCGCGCAGCCAAGCGCGATCGAAAGCTTGTCTGCGGCGGGGAACTCGGTCCCTTCCGGCGCATCAGGGGAGGCGCGGACGATGATCTCGTCGAGCGCGAAGATCAGCACGGTCATGTAGATCAGCGCGGCCCAAACGAAGGCGCCGCCCAGAAACGCGCCCAGAAGAAGCAGGGGGATTGGTGCGAGGGTAACCAGTGCGAACAGGTCCACGCCCGGCGTCGCGCGCCCCAGACGGGCAAGGGAGGACAGCGGGCCGGGGGATCGGGTCGGGTCGGTTTGGGTCGTCATTACTCATACTCGCTTGCGTCGGAGCCTTGCCGGTTGTCTGGACTGCCGATGGGTCAGCCTTGATCGCGCGGCGATTTTCTGGCGCTGTGGCGCCATGATGGAGCAGCTTCTTGTCAGTTTTGCGGCGCTTCTGGCGGTTTGGCAGTTCTTGGCATTTGCCACGGCACCATCCTCCCTGCGCAAGAGTGTGGTCAAGACCGGATCGGTCGCGGCGCTGGCTTTGGCCGCGCCGTTGCTGGGCGCGCCATGGACCGTCGCGCTTGGGCTGGCACTTGGTGCGGTCGGCGACTGGTTCCTTTCGCGCGACGGTGAGCGGGCGTTCTTGCTGGGCATGGCGGCTTTCGCGGCGGGACACGCCAGCTATGTCGCGGCCTTCATCGCGATGGGCGCGGGGGTGCCCGGCTGGCCTGTGATCGTGGCGCTGGTTCTGCTTGGCGCATCGACCGAGCTTTGGCTTGCGCCCCGCACCGGCGCGCTGCGCTGGCCCGTGCGGGGCTATGTCCTGGTCATCCTGGCGATGAGCCTTGCGGCCCTCGGGATGGAGGGGCGCGGGATGCTGCGCGCGGGTGCGGTGCTCTTTGTCGCCTCGGACCTCGTGCTGGCCGTTCAGATCTTCGTGCTGGCGGATGGGCCGCTGCGCCGCGCCTGCCAGCGGCTGCTTTGGGTGCTTTACTGGTGCGGGCAGGCCCTGATCCTGTGGGGCGCTGTCTGAGCTTCGCCCTTCCATCGGGCGCCCGGATTGATTAGGTGAGAAGAAACCACCCGAAGGGCTGCCTGATGTCGTTTTTCCAAAAACTGAAGTCGCGCCTGACGCGCTCCTCCTCGAAGCTCGAAGAGGGGCTTGAGGCCATCGTCGCCGAGGCGCCCGAGCCCGCAGCCCCCGAGGCGCCAGCGCCCGCGGCTCCTGCTCCTGCGGCGCCGCAGCCCGCGCCGGTGCCTGCCGAGACGCGCAAACCCGGCTTCTTCGGGCGGCTTCTTGGCAAGGGCGAGGATGCCGCCGCCCCGCGTCGGGTGCTGGACGACGAGATGCTCGAAAGCCTTGAAGAGCTGCTGATCGCCTCGGACATGGGGGTCGAGACGGCGCTGCGGGTCAGCGCGAATATCGCCGAAGGGCGCATGGGCAAGAAACTGTCGGTTCCCGAAATCAAGGCCCTTCTGGCCGACGAAATCGCCCGGATCATGGAGCCGGTGGCCCGCCCGCTGCCGATCTACCCCAAGCGCCCGCAGGTTGTGCTGGTGGTGGGCGTGAACGGCTCGGGCAAGACCACGACGATCGGCAAGCTCGCCTCGCAGTTTCGCGCGGCGGGCAAGCAGGTGGTGATCGCTGCGGGCGACACCTTCCGCGCCGCAGCGGTCGAGCAGCTCAAGGTCTGGGGCGATCGCGCGGGGGTGCCGGTGCTGACCGCTCCCGAGGGCTCGGACCCGGCATCGCTGGCCTTCGATGCGCTGACCAAGGCGCAGGAAGACGGCGCCGATCTGCTGATGATCGACACCGCCGGGCGGCTGCAAAACCGCGCCGATCTGATGGAAGAGTTGGCCAAGATCATCCGTGTTATCCGCAAGATAGATGAGACCGCGCCGCATAACACGCTTCTGGTGCTGGATGCGACGACTGGTCAGAACGCCCTGAGCCAAGTCGAGATCTTCTCGAAGATTGCCGATGTCTCGGGGCTGGTGATGACCAAGCTCGACGGCACCGCGAAGGGCGGCGTGCTGGTTGCGCTGGCCGACAAGTTCGGGCTACCGATCCATGCCATCGGGGTGGGCGAGCAGATCGACGATCTGGCTCCGTTCGACCCCGAAGACTTCGCCCGCGCGCTTGTTGGTGCGAATGAATAAAGAGCGGGTGCCGAAAGGGGCCGCTTGGCGATGAGTGAATGGCTTACTTCACTTGAAGGCACACCAGCCGGGCATCAGGCCGCGCTGGTGCTGGCGCTTATGGCCGCGCTGCTACATGCGCTGTTCGGCGCGCTGCAAAAGGGTCGGCATGACCCATGGCTCAGCCGCGCGGTGATCGACGCCTGCTATGGTCTGATCGCCGCACCCTTCGCGTTATTCGTTGTGCCCTGGCCCGAGCCGCATATGTGGCCGATCTTCGCGGGCGTCTTCGTGATCCATGCGGGCTACAAGCTGGCGCAGGCGATGACCTATAGCCGCGGCGCCTATACGGTCGTCTATCCGGTCGTGCGCGGCACCGGCCCGCTCTTCGCCGTCATCGGGGCCGGGTTCCTGTTCGATGAGCATTTCAACGCAGGCCAGTGGGTCGGCGTCGGCGTGCTGGTCGCCGGCATCTACGGCCTTGCGCTCTACAACCTGCGCACCATCACCCTGAACCGCGAGACGATGATCCCCGCGCTTGGCTTTGCGGTGCTGACCGGCGGGTTCGTGGCGCTTTATACCACATACGACGCGTACGGCATCCGCGCGACGGCCGATCCGTTCACCTTCCTTGCGTGGTTTTTCTTCATCGACGGCTGGTTCATGCCGCTCCTGACGCTGCGGCGCTGGCGCAACGTGCCCTCTTCGGAATTCGTGCCGCTTCTGAAAAGGGGTGTCATCGGGGCCTTCGTGGCCTATTTCTCCTTTGGCGCGATCATGATGGCCACGCGGCTCGACAATGTCGGGCAGGCCGCCGTGCTGCGCGAGACCTCGACCGTGTTCGCCGCGCTGATCGGCTGGCTGGTGTTGGGGGAAAAGGTGGGGCCGCGCCGCACTGCGCTGATGGCGCTGATCGCGGTGGGCGCCGTAATCGTTGAAGTGGCGGGGTAAGAATGGCCGGACGCAAGATCAATCCCTGGGTGAAGGCCGGGCTCGAGTTCGGGCCGCTGGTCGTGTTCTTCGTGGCCTTCTCGCGCCTCAAGGATACCGATGTCACCATCGGGGGCACGGCCTATTCGGGCTTTGTGGTGGCCACGGCGCTGTTCGTTCCGCTGCTGGTGGCGACCACGCTCGCGCTGTGGCGGCTTACGGGGCGGCTGGCGCCGATGCAGATCGCGACGCTGGTGCTGGTCGTGGTCTTCGGCGGGCTGTCGGTCTGGCTCAATGACCCCAAGTTCTTCAAGATGAAGCCCACGCTGATCTATCTGTTGTTCGCGGTGCTGCTGAGTGTGGGGCTGATGCGCGGCAAGCCCTGGCTGCAACTGGTGATGGATGACGCACTACCCATGCAGCACGAAGGCTGGATCATCCTGACCAAGCGCCTGATCGCGCTGTTCTTTGGCCTTGCTGTGGCCAATGAGGCGATCTGGCGCACGATGTCGGACCAGACCTGGGTCAATTTCAAGACCTTCGGCCTGACGATCATCATGTTCGCCTTCTTCATGGGCCAAAGCCGCCTGTTCGCGCGCTACGGCTATGAAAAGCCGGGCGAGGATGGCGGCGACGCCTGAGACGCGCCCCTGCATTCAGCCCCTTGAATACAAGGCCGAAACCCGTGTGAGGCATGGCGTGGCAGGTTGACGCAGGCGCGGCGCGGCGTTAGGGCAGGGAACCTTGCAACGAAAGGCCCGTTCCATGTCGAAGGATTGGAAAACCCGCACGAAACTCGTCCATGAAGGCATCCGCCGCAGCCAGTATGGCGAGATGGCCGAGGCGCTGTTTCTGACGCAGGGGTTCGTCTATCCGTCGGCCGAGGCCGCCGAGGCGCGCTTCCTGTCCTCGGGCGATGACGAATTCATCTACGCCCGCTACGGCAACCCGACCACCCGCATGTTCGAAGACCGCATCGCCGCGATCGAGGGCACCGAGGACGCCTTCGCCTGCGCCAGCGGCATGGCCGCGATCAACGGCGCGCTGACCTGTCTGGTCAAGGCGGGCGATCACATCGTGGCCGCGCGGCAGATGTTCGGCTCGTGCCTGCATGTGCTCAAGGTGCTGCAAGGCTTTGGTGTGGGCGTGACGCTGGTTGACGGCACCAAGCTGGACGAGTGGCGCGCTGCGATGACCCCGGCGACCAAGGTCTGCTTCTTCGAGAGCGTCTCGAACCCCGGACTTGAGGTCATCGACATCAAGGGCGTGTCCGAGATTGCCCATGCCAATGGCGCGGTCGTGGTGGTGGATAACGTCTTTTCCTCGCCGATCTTCTCGAATGCGGTCGAACTCGGCGCCGATATCATCGCCTATTCGACGACCAAGCATATCGACGGCGGCGGGCGCGCGCTTGGCGGCGTTGTCTGCGGCACGAAGGAGTATATCCGCGGCCCGCTGGAGACCTATGTCAAGCACACCGGCGGCGCGATGAGCCCGTTCCACGCCTGGATCATGCTCTCGGGGATGCAGACGCTCGATTTGCGCGTGCGCGCGCAGGCGACGAATGCGGCGATGGTGGCCTCGGCAGCGGCGGGGCATGAAAAGCTTGCCCGCGCGATCTATCCGGGGCTGGTCGACCACCCGCAGCATACGCTTGCGATGGAGCAGATGGGTTCGGGCGGGACGATGGTCTGCGTCGATCTCAAGGGCGGCAAGGCGGCGGCGTTCCGCTTCCTCAATGCGCTGAAGGTCATTTCGATCTCGAACAACCTCGGCGATGCCAAGTCGATCGCGACCCATCCGGCCACGACGACGCACAAAAACCTGTCCGAGGAAGAGCGCGCGCTGATCAACATCACGCCGGGAATGGTTCGGATCTCGATGGGAATCGAGGATGGGTCGGACCTGGTGGCCGATGTATTGCAGGCATTGGACGCAGCCTGATCTTTTTGTGTCGCCCGGGCGCAACTTGTTTTGGACTTTTTTCGTATCACCCCCATATGCAAAAGTGCCCGGGGGTCGTCCGGGACAAGTCCGCAAGGTGACCCAATGAACATTCAGGACCGCATCGCGATGCCGGATACGGAAGAGGCCAAGGCCGCTCTGGAGGTTCTGCGCGCTTGGGCAGGGCAGGCGAGCGAGACCGAGATCGCACAGCTCGACCCGGCCATTGCCCGGCTGCTGCCCGAACGTGCCGTGGGCAATTACCCGGATCTGAGCCGGACATACGATCCTGATTTCAAGGTCGATGCCGCCTACAAGGCGGGCCTGCCCGATCTGCAAAACGGCCCGGCCTCGCTGATCGTCGGCGCCAAGACGCGGATCGAGCATGTCGGCATTTCGAACTTCCGCCTGCCGATCCGCTACCGGCTGCGCGAGGGCGGCGAGATCACGCTGGAGACCTCGGTCACCGGCACGGTGAGTCTTGAGGCCGAGAAGAAGGGCATCAATATGAGCCGCATTATGCGCTCATTCTATGCCCATTCGGAAACCGCGTTTTCGAGCGGGGTGATGTCGCAGGCGGTCGATGACTACAAAGATCACCTGGAGAGCTTCGACGCGCGGCTGCAGATGCGCTTTTCCTACCCGACGCGGGTGGAAAGCCTGCGCTCGGGCCTCTCGGGCTGGCAGTATTACGACTTTGCGCTGGAGCAGATCGACCGCGCGGGAACGCGCAAGCGGATCATCCATCTCGACTACGTCTATTCCTCGACCTGCCCCTGTTCGCTGGAACTGGCCGAGCACGCCCGGCGGGTGCGCGCTCAGCTGGCGACACCGCATTCGCAGCGATCGGTCGCGCGGATCTCAGTGGTGGCAGAGCCCGGGCAGCGGCTGTGGTTCGAGGATCTGATCGATATCGCCCGTGTCGCAGTGCCGACCGAGACCCAGGTCATGGTTAAGCGCGAGGATGAACAGGCCTTTGCCGAGCTGAACGCCGCCAACCCGATCTTTGTCGAGGATGCGGTGCGCGCCTTTGCGGCCGGTCTTCTGGCCGATCCGCGCGTGGGCGATTTCCGCGTGGTCGCCAGCCATCAGGAAAGCCTGCATAGCCATGACGCCGTGGCGCTACTGACCGAAGGCGAGACCTTCGCGGCAGAAAGCCTCGATCCGCGGTTGTTTGCCTCGCTTGTGCATGGCGGCTGAGGGAGGGGGCGCTGCCCCCTCGGGCCTGCGGCCCTCACCCCCGAGGTATTTTTGCCAAGAAGAAGATGCGAACATTGCATGAACTTCTCTTGGCCTTCGGCGCAGAGGCGGCTAGATTGGCGCCATGAGCGGATTTGACGAAGATGATGCATTCGAGGGGGCGTTGAGCCTGTCGCAACGTGCCATGGGCGCGATGCGGGGGGCTGCGGGCTATATTTACGAGTTGAACCCCGCACAACGCGCGGCGGTCGAGACGCTGGATGGGCCTGTTCTGATGCTCGCGGGGGCGGGCACGGGCAAGACCAAGGCACTGACCGCGCGGATCGCGCATCTGATCGATACGGGGCGAGCGAGGCCGAACGAGATCTTGGCCGTGACCTTCACCAACAAGGCTGCGCGCGAGATGAAGGAGCGTGTGAGCCGTCTGTTGGGGGGCGGAATCGATGGCGTGCCGTGGCTTGGCACCTTCCACTCGGTTTGCGTCAAGCTCTTGCGGCGCCATGCCGAGTTGGTGGGGCTGAAGCCGAACTTTACCATTCTCGATACGGACGATCAGATCCGGCTGCTCAAGCAGTTGATCGTCGCCGCGAATATGGATGAGAAGCGCTGGCCGGCGCGGCAATTGGCCGGGATCATCGACGGTTGGAAGAACCGCGCGCTGACGCCTGACCGGGTGAAGGGTGCCGAGACGGCGGCGTTCAACAATCGCGGGTCCGAGCTTTACGCGGCCTATCAGGAGCGGTTACGCACGCTCAACGCCGTCGATTTCGGCGATCTGCTGCTGCACATGGTCTCGATCTTCCAGACGCATGACGATGTGCTCAAACAGTATCAGCGCTGGTTCAGATATATCCTGGTGGACGAGTATCAGGACACGAACGTCGCGCAGTATCTGTGGTTGCGGCTCTTGGCGCAGGGGCATCGCAACATCTGCTGCGTGGGCGATGACGACCAGTCGATCTATGGCTGGCGTGGCGCCGAGGTGGGCAACATCCTGCGGTTCGAAAAGGACTTTCCTGGCGCGGCGGTGATCCGGCTTGAGCAGAATTATCGCTCGACCGAGCATATCCTGGCGGCGGCCTCGCGGCTGATCGCGACCAATGAGGGGCGGCTTGGCAAGGAGCTTTGGACCGAGGCGAAGGGCGGCGAGAAGGTGCGCCTGATCGGTCTTTGGGACGGCGAGGAAGAGGCGCGCTGGATCGGCGAGGAGATTGAGGCGTTGCGGCGCGGCACACGCGCAATGGGGCCGGTTTCCTATGACAAGCAGGCCATCCTTGTGCGTGCCTCGCATCAGATGCGGGCTTTCGAGGATCGCTTTCTAACGATCGGTCTGCCGTATCGGGTCATCGGCGGGCCGCGCTTTTACGAGCGGCTCGAGATTCGCGATGCGATGGCCTATTTCCGGCTGGCGGTCAGCCCCGATGACGATCTGGCGTTTGAGCGCGTCGTGAACACGCCTAAGCGCGGACTTGGCGACAAGGCGCAGAACACGATCCAGCGGGCCGCACGCGAAAACGGGCTAAGCCTGTTCGACGGGGCGCGGCTGGTGCTGCAATCTGGCGGTCTGAGCGGCAAGGCCGCCGGGCAGTTGCGGCTGTTTGTCGAGAATATCGCGCGCTGGCATGAGGCGGTGCGCGGGGCTTCCCCCGCTACGGCCACGAGCCCCGCAGAGGACGACGATGCGCTGATCGAGCTGGAGGCAGACGCGGTGCCGCCCGCCAACGATCACTCGCATATCCGGCTGGTCGAGCAGATCCTCGAAGACAGCGGCTATGTCGAGATGTGGGTGAACGACAAGACACCCGAGGCGCCGGGGCGGCTTGAGAACCTCAAGGAACTCGTCAAGGCCTTGGAGCAGTTCGAAAATCTCCAAGGGTTCCTGGAGCATGTCGCGCTGATCATGGACAATGACCGCGACGAGGGGGACCAGAAGGTCACCATCATGACGCTGCACGCGGCGAAGGGGCTGGAGTTTCCGATCGTCTTCCTGCCGGGGTGGGAGGACGGGTTGTTTCCCAGTCAGCGCTCGATGGATGAAGCGCCGCAGAAGGGGCTCGAGGAGGAGCGCCGACTGGCCTATGTCGGCATCACCCGCGCCGAGGAGTTGTGCACGATTTCCTTCGCCGGAAACCGCCGTGTCTATGGCCAGTGGCAAAGCCAGTTGCCGTCGCGCTTCATCGATGAATTGCCAGCCGCGCATGTCGAGGTGCTTCCCTCGGGCATGGTAGGGGGCGGCTTCGGCGCGGCCAGCGCCTATGGTCGCGGCGGGATCGAGGAGCGGGCGAGCCGCGCCGATGTCTATGCCTCGCCGGGTTGGCAGCGGATGCAGTCGCGTGGGGTCAGTTCACAGCCGCAGCGGCGCGGCGCGATGATCATCGACGCCGAGACGGTCGCCTTTGAAATCGGCGAGCGCGTGTTCCACAAGAAGTTCGGCTATGGCGAGGTTCTCGGCTCCGAGGGCGACAAGATCGCCGTGGCCTTCGACAAGGCCGACACCAAGAAGCTGCTGGCCTCCTTTGTCGTGCCCGCCGACGAGGCCGACGACGTGCCGTTCTGAGCTTGCCGGAGCGCGCTCAGAGCTTCACGAAGAGGCGGCCGAGCCTTTGCGCTTCGTCCTCCAGCCCCCAGGGCGGGTTCAGCACGAACATGCCCGAACCGATCATGCCATGGCCTTCACGCGCGGGCGGAAAGCGGACCTCGGAGATGAGCGCCTCGGGGTGGCTGGCGCGCAGGCCGCGCACCATGGCGCGCTGCGCGTCACTGGCGGTAACGGTTGGGGCGAGGATCGGATACCAGAGCGCGATGACGCCGACGTTCCATTTGCGCGCGACCTGGCCGATCAGCTTGGGGATCGCCTCGTAGTCGGATTTCACCTCCCACGAGGGGTCGATCAGCATGACGCCGCGGCGCGGGGTAGGCGGGGCCAGCGCCAGTGCCATTTGCAGCCCGTCCTTCTGATGAAAGACGCCGCCATGGGGCTCCATCGCCGCGCGCAGGGCCGCGAATTCCTGCGGGTGTAGCTCGCATAGCTGGATCGAATCGATCGGGCGCAGCAGGGTTGCCGCAAGCAGGGGCGAGCCCGGATAGGAGCGCGCACCATGCGCGGCGCGTACCGCCGCGAGGGCGCGGGCATAGGGATGATCGGGGGCAAACCAGCTCAGACGCGCGATCCGCTCGATGCCCTGCGCGGCTTCGCCGGTCTTGACGGCCTCGGCCGCGTCCAGCGCGTAGAGCCCGCGGCCCGAATGGGTCTCGAGGTAGCTCAGCGGTTTGTCCTTGCGCGTCATGTAATCAAGTATCGCCGCCATCAGCGCGTGCTTGTGGACGTCGGCCAGATTTCCGGCGTGGTAGCTGTGTTGGTAGGAAAGCATGGCACCCCCTTTGCCCCCCTGATGCCCCGCGCGCCCCCGACAGGCAAGCCGCAAAAGAAAACGGCGGGCCCAGGGAGGAGGAGGGGCCCGCCGTCTACCTTCCGATCGGCCCAGGGAGGAGGAGGGGCCGTCGGTATCCTGGCGCATCCCTCAGGGAGGAGGAAGAGGGCGGCGCCGCAGCCGGATCCAGGGAGGAGGAAGGACCCGGTATTCTTGTGGCAGCGCCCCAGGGAGGAGGAGGGGCGCCGCCCAAGCGATCGGCCCAGGGAGGAGGAAGGGCCTTTCGCGTCTCTGCCCCGAAGGGCGTGTTTCTTGCCGCTGAGTAAGTGCGGCGGCCCCAGGGAGGAGGAGGGGGCCGCCGCCTTCTCTACAAAGGCCCAGGGAGGAGGAGGGGCCTTCGCATCGGCGTCCGGCATGACCATCTGGTCTGAGGCCGGTATTTCAGGCGACACCCGAGGGAGGAGGTGGGTGCCGCCAAGTTCCGAGGCCCAGGGAGGAGGAGGGGCCTCTGGAAACGTGTTACTTGCCGTAGGCCGCTTCCATGGCGATGCGGGTGATCATCGAGCGATGAATGCCCAGATCGTCGAGTTCGCGGCTCGAAAGCCCTTTCAACTCACGCAGGGTCTGACGATAGACCTTGCGGCGGGCCAGAGCCTCCGAGAACCCAGAGAACAGGCGTGCCACGCCCGTTTCCATGATCCGAATGTCCTGTGCCAGTGCCATTTTCTGCTAACCTTCTTGATGTCGTGTCGCGGTCCAGTGCCGCTGTTGGGATGAAGATGGCGCTAATGCTGCACCTGCACAATGGTTGGCGAGAGCATTTCTGCCATGCAGAAAATGCATGACCTTTATTGCTCAATTTTCCGGCCGATCTTCACTTCACCCTGCGTCATATTGCGCATTTTGTTTGCATTAATTGCCGTCCCCTCTTGCGGCGCGCGGCAAAAGCGCCACAGTCGCCGCGAAATCGACAGGAGAAAACTATGTCCCTGAGCAAGGAATCGGTCCTCAAAGCGCTTCGAGGCGTGGAAATGCCCTCTGGTAGCGATCCGGTGTCGCGTGATCTTGTGCGCGCGCTTGCGGTGCAGGGGGGAATCGTCCGCTTCGTCCTTGAGGGTGCCTCGGAGGCCGAGTTGTCGGCGGCGAAGCCCGCGATCGAGGCCGCCGTACGCGCGCTCGACGGGGTCGAGAGCCTGACAGTCGTGGTTCCCTCTGGCCCCGCGAAGGGGATGGGGGCAGGCCCCAAGATTGGCCAGCACCCGACGCCGCAGGCCGGTCCTCAGGCGGTTGAGGGGGTGCGCCATATCATCGCCGTCGGGTCCGGCAAGGGCGGCGTCGGCAAATCGACTGTCTCGTCGAACCTCGCGGTGGCGCTTGCGCGCGCGGGCAAGCGCGTGGGGCTTCTGGATGCGGACATCTATGGGCCAAGCCAGCCGCGGATGATGGGGGTGAACAAGCGCCCGGCCTCGCCCGATGGCAAGACGATCCTGCCGCTTTTGGCGCACGGCGTTGTGGTGATGTCGATTGGCCTGATGCTGAAAGAGGATGAGGCGGTGATCTGGCGCGGCCCGATGCTGATGGGCGCGTTGCAGCAGATGCTGGGGCAGGTGGCCTGGGATCACTACGGCCCGCTCGACGTGCTGATCATCGACCTGCCGCCGGGGACGGGCGACATCCAGCTGACGCTGTGCCAGAAGACGCGGCTTGACGGGGCTCTTGTCGTTTCTACCCCGCAGGACGTGGCGCTGCTGGATGCCAAGAAGGCGCTCGACATGTTCCGCCGCCTCGGCACGCCGGTCATTGGGCTGATCGAGAACATGTCGACCTATGTCTGCCCCAATTGCGGCCACGAGGCGCATCTGTTCGGCCATGGCGGCGTTGGCGCCGAAGCCGAGCGTCTTGGCCTGCCCTACCTGGGCGAGTTGCCGCTTGACCTCGATGTGCGCCTCGCGGGGGATGCCGGGCAGCCGGTTGCGACGGGCGAGGGTGCGGCATCTGATGCCTATGCCGGGATCGCGCGCAAGCTGATCGAGGCCGGCGCGGTCTGAGCCGCTCGCGCTAGTAATGACGAGGGGCGCCTTTCCGGCGCCCTTTTTCATTCTGGTCGCCCTATGGCATGGGAATTCATGGAATCTGGGCGCCAAGGGCGCGCGATCACGCCGAATCACTCCCCCGTGATCGTGGTTGAAGGCCCGCTTCGGGCCTTATTTTGCTGAGCGGAGTGGCGTTGCAGAGATATTTCTGGGATTTCGTGGGCGACAAAGTGCCTTTCGACCCCTTGTCTAGATGTAGCGGAGGCGGTGTTGATCTTCTCCTATATGAAGGAAAACCTTGCTGGCTGTGGGCTACAAGCTGTTGATCTTCTGTTATCTGTAATGGCAGATATTCTGTCCGGTGGCGAAAATTCCTGTTGCTTCCCATGATTTCCCATGGCATCCCTTATTCATCGGAGGCGAGGTTAAGAGGCAACAAGACCTCACGGCGAAAAGACCGGGTTTCATACAGGCACCCGCTTCACGAACCAAGGATCCGGCGCGCGAGCGAGCAGACATCCCCCCAGGTGGCGCGCGCAGTCGGACATACCCAGAGATGGGACGAGGGCGGCGGATCGGGCAGTGGCAGCAGCCCGATCCGCCGTTTTCTTATTCGGCACCAAGGGGGAACGGGACAGGAGAGCGCCAGCTTTGGCACGGCGGTTCAGAGGTTCGGAAACTTTCAAGGTGGACGCGAAGGGTCGCGTTTCCATCCCGGCCTCATTCCGTCGCGTGATCGAGGCGGGCGACCCCGACTGGCAGCCCGGCGCACGCCCCCAGATCGTCATTGTTTACGGCGGGGCCGAGCGCAAGTTCCTCGAAGTCTTCACCATGGAAGCGATCTATGAGATCGACGAGCAGATCGACGCGATGCAGCGCGGCTCGGTCGCGCGCGCCGAGATCGAAGAGTTGATGTACGCCCAGTCCCACCAGACCGATATCGACGGCGATGGTCGCCTCGTGCTGCCGCAGAAGCTGCGCGAGAAGATCGGCCTGAAGGCAGAGGCGTTCTTTGCCTCGGCGGGTACCTCGTTCAAGATCTGGGATCCCGAGGCCTATGAGGCAGAGCAGAACGCATTGGCCTCCGAGCGCGCAACGGAGCGGCCCGAAAGATATGACCCGCTGGTCAACCTGCCAAAGATCGGGGGCGCCTGATGTCCGACGCCGACCGACCCCATATTCCAGTTCTTCTGCGGCCGCTCCTCAAAGCGGTCGCGCCTGTCTCTGGGCTATGGCTTGACGGCACCTTCGGCGCGGGCGGCTATACGCGCGGCCTGCTGGAGGCCGGGGCGGAGCGCGTCATCGGCGTGGACCGCGATCCTTCGGTCTTCGACATGGTGGAAAGCTGGCGCGCGCCATATGGCGAGCGGCTGATCCTTGTGGAGGGAACGTTCTCGGAGCTTGACGAATATGCCGAGGATATCTCGGAAGGGCAGGGGCTTGATGGCGTTGTGCTCGATCTGGGCGTGTCCTCGATGCAGCTTGATCAGGCCGAGCGCGGCTTTTCCTTCATGCAGGACGGCCCCCTCGACATGCGCATGTCGGCCGAAGGTACCACGGCCGCGGATCTGGTGAACACCGCCTCGGAAGAGGAACTGGCCGATATTCTCTATCACTACGGCGAAGAACGGGCCTCGCGGCGGATCGCGCGGGCGATTGGCGAGGCGCGCAAGGTCAAGCCGTTCGAAACCACGCGTGAACTGGTCGCGGTGATTGAGCGGTGCCTGCCGCGTCCCAAGCCCGGCCAGAGCCATCCCGCGACGCGCTCGTTCCAGGCGATCCGCATCGCGGTGAACGATGAATTCGGCCAGCTGATTGAGGGGCTGGAGGCCGCCGAACGCGCGCTCAAGCCCGGCGGGATGCTCGCGGTGGTAACCTTCCATTCGCTCGAAGACCGGGTGGTGAAGCGCTTCTTCCTCGCGCGCTCGGGCCGCGCGGCGCAGGGGTCGCGCTATGCGCCGATCCAGGCCGCCGAGAGCCCCGCCTTCGAACTGGTCACCCGCAAATCCGTCGGCCCCGATGATGAGGAACTGGCCGACAACCCGCGCGCCCGCTCGGCCAAGCTGCGGGTTGGGCGGCGCACCGATGCTCCGGCAGGGCAGGCTGATCGTGCCTCGCTCGGGCTGCCCGCTCCCGTCCTTCGCCCCCAAGGTTCCAAAGGAAGATCCAGATGAGGAACTTTATTTACCTTGCCACCGCGCTGAGCGTCATGGGCCTGGCCTTCTGGGCCTACCGGGTGAATTACGAAACTCAGGATCTGCAAGGCGAGTTGCGCGCCCTGAACCGCGAGATTGCCTCGCTGCACGAGGGGCTGAGCGTTCTGCGCGCCGAATGGGCCTATCTGAACCGCCCCGATCGGCTGCGTGAGCTGGTCGATCTGAACTTCGAGCGTCTGCAACTGCTGCCGCTCTCGCCCGAGCAATTCGGGTCCGTCGCGCAGGTCGCCTATCCGCTGCCGCCCGAAGAGCCGGTCTCCGAGCCGATTGACGTCATCGCAAGCACCCAGGCGCTGGAGGCTGCCGAATGATCCGCACGCCCCTGCGTCCCCTGGCCCGTATCCTCGACGCCCGCGCGAAGGGCGAGAACCCCGACGCGATCGAGCGTGAGAATATCCGCCTGCGCGGTGAGGCCACGCGCGACAAGGCGCGGCTGCGCGCCGAGGGCCGCCTGCTGATGATGGGCGTGATGTTCCTGTGCGCCTTCCTGACGGTTGGCGTGCGCATGGGCGTGCTGGCCAACACCAAGCCGCAGGAACCGCAACTGTCGGACAGCGGCGCGCCGATTCTGGCGCAGCGCGCGGATATTACCGACCGGGCCGGGCGCCTGTTGGCCACCAACCTCGTCACCCACGCGCTTTACGCGCAGCCGCCGCTGCTGGTCGATCCGGAGCGTTCGGCCGAGAAGCTGGTAGAGATTTTCCCCGATCTCGACCGCGAGCGACTGGTGCGCGACTTTACCGGCGCGCGCAAGTTCGTCTGGATCAAAAAGAAAATCTCGCCCGAGCAGATGCAGGCGGTACATGATATCGGCGACCCGGGGTTGCTGTTCGGCCCGCGCGAGATGCGCCTTTTCCCCAACGGTGCGGTAGCCTCGCATATTCTGGGCGGCGCACGCTTCGGCGCGGAGGGCGTGAACTCCGCCGAGATCGTCGGTGTCGCGGGGGTCGAGAAGGCATTCGATCTCTGGCTGCGCAACCCGGAGAACAACGGCGCGCCGCTTCAGTTGACCATCGATCTTACGCTCCAGTCCGCGGTTGAGGAAATCCTCGATGGCGGTATGAAGCTGATGAATGCCAAGGGCGCGACCGCGATTTTGATGGAGGTCAAGACCGGCGAGATTCTGGCGATGGCCAGCCTGCCCGACTTCGACCCCAACGACCGTCCCGCACCGTTGGCCAAGGGCGATGCCTCGGACAGTCCGCTGTTCAACCGCGCGGTTCAGGGCGTCTATGAGCTTGGCTCGACCTTCAAGATCTTTGCTGTCGCGCAGGCGATGGAACTGGGCCTTGTGAGCCCGGAAACCAAGGTTCCGACCAAGACCCCGCTGGTCTATGGTCGCCACCGCATTCGCGACTTCCACAACTACGGGGCCGAGAACTCGGTGACCGACGTGATCGTGAAATCCTCGAACGTCGGCACGGCGCGGATCGTGCAGATGATCGGCGGCGAGCGTCAGCGCGAATTCCTTGAGCGTTTGGGCTTCCTCGAACCGACCTCGGTCGAGTTGATCGAGGCGCCGACGGGCCGCCCCATCGTGCCGCAGAAATGGCCCGAGATCACGGCGATGACCATCGGCTATGGGCACGGGCTCTCGGCTTCTCCGCTGCATCTGGCCGCAGCCTATGCCACGATTGCGAATGGCGGCCTGCGGGTGAGGCCGACGCTGATCCGCGGCGCGGCACGCACGCCGGGCGAGCGGGTGATGAGCGCCGATGTCGCGCAGAAATCGCTGGCGATGATGCGGGCGGTGGTGACGCGCGGGACGGCCTCGTTCGGCGATGTGAAGGGTTATCAGGTCGCGGGCAAGACCGGCACCGCGGACAAGGCCAAACCCACTGGCGGCTATTACAAGGATAAGGTGATTGCCACTTTCGCCTCAGTCTTCCCCGTTACCGATCCGAAATATGTGCTGGTGCTGACGCTTGATGAGCCTTCGGAAAACGCAGGCTCCGAGCCGCGCCGCACCGCGGGTTGGACCGCCGTTCCGGTCGCCGCCGAGGTCATCCGGCGCGTGGCGCCCCTGCTGGGACTGCGCCCGCAGGAAGGCCCGACCGAGCTTGCCGGCATCCAGCTTGTGAAAAAGGACTGAGCGCGCAGCCGGCGGCCGTTTCCCGCTGCTGCGGTCGGGTTGCGTTGACGTGCGAGGCCGCGCCACGATAAATGGCGGGAGCGATAACGGGGGCACAAGATATGGGTAACGGGGCAAAGCCGCTTAGCGAACTGGGGCTGACCGTGCTGCATGGCGCGGATGTCGCCGTGACGGGGCTGTCGGTCGATAGCCGCCTGACCAGGGAAGGCCATCTGTTCGCCGCGCTGCCTGGCACCAAAGTCCACGGCGCAAGCTTCGTGCCAGTCGCGCTTGAGCGGGGCGCTATTGCCATTCTGTCCGACCGCGAAGGCGCCGAGATCGCGCGCGAGGCTGTCAGCGGCCGCGATGTCGCGCTGGTGGTCGTCGAGGATCCGCGTCAGGCGCTGGCCTTCGCCTCGGCGCTCTTCTTTGGGGCGCAACCCGCGACGGTCGTTGGGGTGACCGGCACCAATGGCAAGACCAGCGTCGCGACCTTCACGCGCCAGATCTGGGCGCTTCTGGATTTCGAGGCCGCCAATATCGGCACGACCGGCGTCGAGGGCGCCTTCACCGCGCCAAGCGCCCATACCACGCCCGAGCCGATCACCCTGCACCGGCTGCTTTCGCAGATGGAGGCCGCCGGTGTGACCCATGCCGCGATGGAGGCCAGCTCGCACGGGTTGGCGCAAAAGCGGCTGGACGGGGTGCGGCTCTCGGCGGCGGCGTTCACGAATTTCACGCAGGACCACCTCGATTACCACGCCACGTTTGACGAGTATTTCGCCGCCAAGGCGGGGCTGTTCACCCGCGTGCTGCCCGAGGATGGCGTCGCGGTGATCAACACCGACGATCCCAAGGGCGAGGAATTGGTGAAGTATGCGCGCGTACGCGGCCAGCGCGTGATCCGCATTGGTCATGATGAACGCTGCGAGATGCGCCTGCTCGGCCAGCGCTACGACGCGACCGGGCAGGATTTGCGTTTTTCGTGGGAGGGGACGGTGCATCTGGCGCGTCTGCCGCTGATCGGCGGTTTCCAGGCGATGAACGTCCTGACCGCCGCGGCGCTCGCCATCGGCTGCGGGGCCGAGGCCAGCGCGGTCTTCGGCACCCTGCCCAGGTTGCAGACCGTGCGCGGGCGGATGCAGCTTGCCGCGACGCGCGACAATGGCGCTGCAGTCTTTGTCGACTACGCCCACACGCCGGATGCCGTCGAGACCGCGATCAAGGCGCTTCGCCCGCATGTGATGGGTAATCTGGTGGCCATCGTCGGTGCGGGGGGCGACCGGGATCGCACCAAGCGCCCGCTGATGGGGCGCGCCGCCGCGCTGAACGCCGATAAGGTTCTGGTGACAGACGACAATCCGCGCACCGAAGACCCAGCCCTGATCCGCGCTGCAGTGATGGAGGGCGCAGGTGCCGAGGCGGTTGAGGTCGGCGACCGCGCCGAGGCGATCCTGCGTGGGGTGGATATGCTCGGGCCGGGCGATGCGCTGCTGATTTGCGGCAAGGGCCATGAAACCGGGCAGATCATCGGCACCGATATCTACCCCTTTGACGATGCCGAGCAGGCAAGCGTGGCCGTGGCCGCGTTGGATGGAAAGATCTGAGATGGCTGTATTGTGGACCTCTGCCGACGCCGCGCTTGCCACCGGAGGGCGCGCCACGCGGGCCTTTGCCGCCACGGGTATCTCAATCGACACGCGCTCGATCCGCCCGGGCGATCTGTTCGTGGCGCTCAAGGATGTGCGCGACGGGCATGATTTCGTTGCCGATGCGCTTGCGAAAGGCGCGGCCGCCGCGCTGGTTTCGCGCATCCCCGAGGGCTGCTCAGAGGCCGATCCGCTGCTGATCGTTCCCGATGTTCTGGGCGCGCTGGAAGATCTGGGCCGCGCAGCGCGCGCCAGAACCCGCGCGCGCGTGCTGGCGGTGACCGGCTCGGTCGGCAAGACCTCGACCAAAGAGATGCTGCGCGCGGTTCTGACCTCGCAGGGCAAGGTCCATGCGGCCGAGGCCAGTTTCAACAACCACTGGGGTGTTCCGATCACGCTCGCGCGCATGCCGCAGGATGCCGATTTCGCGGTGATCGAGATCGGTATGAACCATCCGGGCGAGATCGCGCCGCTGGCGCGTCTGGCCCGACCCCACGCGGCCCTGATCACGACAGTCGCCCCCGCGCATCTCGAGGCCTTCGACAGCGTCGAGGGCATTGCGCGCGAAAAGGCCGCGATCTTTGAAGGGTTGGAGCCGGACGGAGTGGCGGTCATCCCGACCGGCCTTGGCGTGACACCGATCCTGCGCGTCGCCGCCGAGACGCGTGCCGCGCGCACCATCACCTTCGGCCCCGAGGAAGGCTCGGACTACCGCCTGATCTCCGCGCAGATCGCCGGTGACGCGACGATCGTGCGCGCCGAGGCGGCGGGTCAGCAGATGCTGTTCAAGGTGATGACGCCGGGCAAGCATTTCGCGGCGAATGCCTTGGGTGTAATCGCGCTGGCCGAGGCGGTCGGCGCCGATCAGGCCGTCCTGACCTGCGATATCGGCCTGTGGGAGCCTCCCGCCGGGCGCGGCGCACGCGAGCGCGTTTATATGGATATCGTGGACGAGACGCAGAGCTTCGATCTCTTCGATGACGCGTTCAACGCGAACCCCGCCTCGATGGCGGCGGGGCTTGAGGTGCTCGCCGGTGCGCAGCCGCGCGATGGGGTGGGGCGCGTCGCCCGTGGTCGCCGTGTGGCGGTTCTGGGCGATATGCTCGAACTTGGTCCGGACGAGGCCGCCCTGCATGCCGAGATTGCGGCTCTGGCTGCGATGAACTCGGTCGATATGGTGCATCTGGCCGGTCCGCGTATGCGCGCACTCTACGAGGCGCTGCCCCGCGCCAAGCGTGGCGAATGGCACGAGAGCGCCAAAGACCTGGCCGCGCGGGCCGCGCATCTGGTCGATGCGGGCGACGTCATACTTGTGAAGGGCTCCAAGGGCTCGAAGGTCAGTCTGGTGGTTGACGCGCTCAGGAAACTGGGTCAACCCGGCGCCGCCGAAGCACATAAAGGGAAAGAGTAATGCTGTATTGGTTGGCCAACCTGTCGGACGGGGGCGATGTGTTCAACCTGTTCCGCTACATTACCTTCCGCGCGGGGGCAGCGTTTTTCACCGCGCTGATTTTCGGTTTTCTCTTTGGCAGGCCGCTGATCGACATCCTGCGCCGCAAGCAGGGCAAGGGCCAGCCGATCCGCTCGGACGGGCCGCAGACCCATTTCGCCAAGGCCGGAACGCCGACCATGGGGGGGCTCCTGATCCTGTCGGCGATGCTGTTCTCGACGCTCCTCTGGGCACGGCTCGACAATGGCTACATCTGGATCACGCTCGGGGTGACCTATGGCTATGCGCTGATCGGCTTTGCCGACGATTACGCCAAGGTGACCAAGCAAAACGTCAAGGGCGTGAGTTCGCGCACCCGGATGCTGCTTGGCCTCGCGCTGGCGGCGGTGGCGGCGGTCGCGGCCGCCTGGCTGCATCCGGCGGATCTGTCGAACCGCCTCGCGCTGCCGATCTTCAAGGATGTGCTGATCAACCTAAGCTATTTCTTCATCCCCTTCGGCATGCTGGTCATCGTGGGCGCGGCCAACGCGGTCAACCTGACCGATGGGCTCGACGGCCTCGCGATCATGCCCGCGATGATCGCGGCAGGCACGCTTGGCGCCATCGCCTATGTCGTTGGCCGGGTCGATTTCACCAATTACCTCGGCGTTCACTTCGTCCCCGGTACGGGTGAGCTTCTGGTCTTCACCGCCGCGCTCATCGGCGGGGGCTTGGGCTTTTTGTGGTATAACGCCCCGCCGGCCGCGGTCTTCATGGGCGACACGGGCTCACTCGCGCTTGGCGGCGCGCTTGGCGCTATCGCCGTCTGCACCAAGCACGAACTTGTCCTCGCCATCGTCGGCGGCCTCTTCGTGGTCGAGGCGCTCAGCGTCATCATTCAGGTCGCCTATTTCAAACGCACAGGTAAACGCGTCTTCCTGATGGCGCCGATCCACCACCACTTTGAGAAGAAAGGCTGGGCCGAGCCGCAAATCGTGATCCGCTTCTGGATCATCTCGCTCATCCTCGCGCTGATCGGCCTCGCGACGCTCAAGATCCGCTGAGGGGCCTTCCCCTTTCGGCTTTGCTCAAATATCCCGGGGGTGCGGGGGCAGCGCCCCCGCGCGCAGTTCAGGGGGCATCATGATACCGGTTCAGGGCTACGAGGGTCACAAGGTCGCCGTTTTGGGGCTGGGTCGATCCGGTCTTGCCACGGCTGCTGCGCTGCAAGCCGGTGGGGCAACCCCGCTTCTGTGGGATGACAGCCCGGAATCGCGCGCCCGCGCCGAGGCCGCTGGCTGGACCTGCCACGATCTGAATCGCGCCGACGCCTGGGAAGGCGTTTCTGCGCTGATCGTCTCGCCCGGCATTCCGCATCTTTACCCCGCGCCCAACAAGCTGATCGCCCGCGCCATGGCCGAGGGCATCCCGGTCGATAACGACATCGGCCTTTTCTTCCGCTCTTGGTCCACGCGCGACTGGGACAATTTCGACACTGCCCCGCGCACGGTCTGCGTGACCGGCTCGAACGGGAAATCGACGACGACGGCGCTGATCCATCACATTCTCGACCATGCCGGACGCCCGACGCAGATGGCGGGCAATATCGGGCGCGGCGTGCTCGACATCGACCCGGCTGAGGATGGCGAGGTCGTGGTGCTCGAGCTTTCCAGCTACCAGACCGATCTGGCCCGCGCGCTCACGCCCGACATTGCGGTCTTCACCAATCTCTCGCCCGATCACCTCGACCGCCACGGCGGCATGGGGGGCTATTTCGCGGCCAAGCGGCGGCTCTTCGCCGAGGGCGGGCCGGACCGCGCCATCATCGGCGTGGATGAACCCGAAGGCGTCTATCTTGCCAACCAGATCGCCGTCGCGCGTGAGGATGACCGGGTGATCCGCATTTCGGCCGCGCGCAAGCTGGGCGATCTCGGCTGGTCGGTCTTTGCCCGCAAGGGGTTCCTCAGCGAATGGCGCAAGGGGCGGCAGGTGGCCTCGATCGACCTGCGCGAGGTGCGCGGCCTGCCTGGCGCGCATAATCACCAGAACGCCTGTGCGGCCTATGCCGCTTGCCGCGCGCTCGGCCTTGCGCCGCGCCAGATCGAGGAGGCATTCCACAGCTTCGGCGGTCTGCCGCACCGCTCGCAGACCATCGCCGAGAAGGCCGGTGTGCGTTTTGTGAACGACTCCAAGGCCACCAATGTCGATAGCGCCGCCAAGGCGTTGCAGGCCTTCCGGAACATCCGCTGGATTGCGGGCGGGCTTGGGAAAGAGGGCGGGGTGGCCAGCCTGCGCCCATATCTCGGCGCCGTGAAGAAAGCCTATTTCATCGGCCATTCCGGCCGCGATTTCGCGCTGGAACTGGGCGAGATCCCGCATGAGATCTGCGAGACGATGGAGCGCGCCATTGCCCGCGCCGCCGAAGAGGCCGAGGGTGGCGATACCGTGCTTCTGGCACCCGCTGCGGCCAGTTTTGACCAGTATCCGAATTTCGAGAAACGCGGCGAGCATTTCACCCAGCTTGTGCAGGCGCTGCCGGGCTAAGGCTACAGCAGCGCCGCGCCCAATCCCGTGCCCAGGATGACCAGCCCCACTGGCGGCACGCGCGGCGCGAAGGCCAGCGCCAGAAGGCCTGCGGAAATGGCGATATGTCTGCCGCTGACCAGCCCGGCGGGCAGCAATTGCGCAAACCAGGTCGCGGCCAGGATGCCCACGACGGCGGCGTTGGCGGCGCTGACGGCGCCGCGCGCGGCACTGCGCGCGCAGATGCGTGACCACAGGGGCAGCGCCAGAGCGTAAAGGGCAAAGCCCGGGGCGAAAATGGCCGCCGTTGCTATCAGGGCGCCAAGCGCACCCTTCTCGAGCGCGCCAAGATAGCTTGCGAAGGTAAAGAGCGGTCCGGGCATCGCCTGGGCAAGGCCGTATCCGGCAAGGAAGCTCTCTGCGTCGATCCGGGCGCCTAGCGCCTCACGCAAGAGTGGCAAGACCACATGGCCGCCTCCGAAGACCAGCGCGCCTGAACTCAGATAGGCATGGGCTAGCGGCGCGAGGGCGAGGCAGGCACACATCACCAGCAAGATCATGGCAAGCGGGCGGGCCTGTGTCTCATACATCGGCGGCACGGGGGAGGCGATAGGTCGTGCGAACCAGGGCGACAGGGCGCCGAACAGGGACGCAAGCGCGATGACCCCGATCTGGAGCGCTGCAACGGGCCAGATCAGCAGCGCCACGCAGGCCAACCCGGCCAGAGCTCGCCTCGGGAGATCCGGGCAAAGCGCGCGGGACATCGCCCAGATGGCCTGTGCCACCACTGCCAGAGCGACCAGCTTGAGGCCCGCAAGCGCCCCGGCCATAGCACCTTCGGGCGCCAGTTGTACCGCCCAAAGCCCGGCTGCCGCCATCAGCATTGCCGAGGGCAGGGTAAAGCCCAGAAAGGCAGCCAGCGCCCCGCCCGGCCCGGCGCGATGCCAGCCGATCGCGAAACCTAGCTGCGAGGATGCGGGGCCGGGCAGGAATTGGGCCAGCGCCAGCCGCTCGGCAAAGGCTGCATCGTCAAGCCAGCGGCGGCGCGTTACGAACTCGGTGCGGAAATAGCCGATATGGGCGGTAGGGCCGCCGAAGCTGCTCAGGCCAAGCTTCAGGAAGGCCCAGAAAACCTCGATCACCGCAAACCTGCGCCCGTTTCCTTGAGCAATTCGGCCGAGGCACGCAGTGCTGCCGCCTCACCCTCGGCCAGTTCCGGCATCAAGGTGGTCAGAATACCCGCGCGCCCCACGATGCGCGGCAGGCTGAGGGCGACGTCCTGCACGCCTTCAACCTCTGGCGTGACGATTGAGACCGACAGGACGGTGCGCTGATCATCGCGGATCGCCTGCACGATGCGCGCAAGGCCGGCGCCGATACCATACCAGGTCGCGCCCTTGCCCTTGATGATGCGATAGGCCGCGCGGCGCACGCCCGCGTCGATGCGCTCGCGGATCTCGCCGGTGATCGGCGCGCCGACCTGCACCGCGAAGCGCGCGATGGGCTCCGAGCCCGCACGGGCGGCGGACCAGGCCAGAACCTCGGAATCGCCATGTTCACCAAGTACATAGGCGTGGACGGATTGCGGCGCGATGCCCAGATGAGTGCCCAGAAGGCTGCGAAAGCGCGCCGTGTCGAGGATGGTGCCCGAGCCTATGACTCGCTCGCGCGGCAGGCCCGAGGCGCGCAGGGCGACCTCGGTCATGATATCGACCGGGTTCGAGGCGATCAGCAGGATCGCGTCGGGGGCATTGCGACGGACCTGCGCGATGACTTCGGAGAACACCTCTGCATTGCGTGACAACAGGCTGAGGCGGCTTTCCCCGGGTTTTTGTGCGACACCTGCGGCGAGGATCACCACGCCCGCGCCCTCAAGCTCCTCGTAGCCGCCTGCGCGCACGACACAGGCATGGGCAAAGGGCACCGCATGGGCAATATCCTCGGCCTGCGCGATGGCCAGCTTCTCGTTGTGATCGATCAGCACGATCTCGCTCGCGCCGCCGCGCAGCGCCAGCGCATAGCCCGCGGCCGATCCGACCATGCCCGCTCCGACGATCCCGACCTTCATCGCACCCCTCCGGTTTGCGCCACCATGCCATGCGCCTACCGGGCCGAAAACCCTCAATTCATGTAGTCAGGCCAGTCACTTCACCTTTGCGCGAGTGCCGCGTGGAGGCGGGCGAAACCCTGCCGTTCGGCCCATGTTCCCCTATGCAGCGCTAGCACTTTGGGCTAAGCTTTCAGGCAGACCCGGAAAACGGGCAGTTCAGAGGCAGCGACGGCGGTTTAGCCATGACAGAGATGGTGTTTGGCACCGTGCCCGTAAGGGCAGGTGAGCCTGTTCTCCCCCGATGGTGGCGGACGATCGACAAGTGGTCGCTCTCGGCCATTCTGGTGCTTTTCGGCATCGGAATGCTCTTGGGGTTGGCGGCCTCTGTGCCGCTGGCGGACAAGAACGGGCTGGAGCCCTTCTACTACGTCAAGCGACAGGCCTTCTTCGGCATCGTCGCGCTTGGTGTCGCGGGCCTGATCTCGATGATGAGCCCGACACAGGTGCGCCGGTTGGGTGTTCTGGGCTTCGCCGGCGCCTTCGTGGCGATCTTGCTGCTGCCGGTTTTCGGGACGGATTTCGGCAAGGGTGCCGTGCGCTGGTTCTCGTTCGGATTCGCCTCGGTGCAGCCGTCCGAGTTCCTCAAGCCCGCCTTTGTCATCATCGCCGCCTGGTTCATGGCGGCGGCGCATGAGGTGGGCGGCCCCCCGGGGCGGTTCTATTCGTTCATCCTGACTGCGATTATCGTTGTCGCGCTGGCGCTGCAACCCGACTTCGGACAGGCCTCGCTGATCCTGTTTTCCTGGATGGTGATGTATTTCGTGGGCGGCGCGCCGATCACGTTGCTGACCGCCATCGGCGGGCTGACGGCAGCGGGTGGCGTTCTGGCCTATAACACCTCCGAGCATTTCGCCCGCCGGATCAACGGCTTCCTCTCGACCGAGATCGACCCGCGCACCCAGATCGGCTACGCGACCAACGCGATCCAGGAGGGAGGCTTTTTCGGCGTGGGCGTGGGCGAGGGCACGGTGAAATGGTCGCTGCCAGATGCGCATACGGATTTCATCATCGCGGTCGCCGCCGAGGAATACGGCCTTGTTCTGGTGCTGTGCATCATCGCGCTTTACGCAACGGTGGTGGCGCGCTCGCTCATGCGCCTGATGAAAGAGCGCGACCCCTTTACCCGGCTCGCCGGGGCCGGGCTGGCCTGCGCCTTCGGTGTGCAGGCGCTGATCAACATGGGTGTCGCGGTGCGCCTGCTGCCCGCAAAAGGCATGACGCTGCCCTTCGTCAGCTACGGCGGCTCGTCCGTGATCGCCTCGGGGATCGCGGTGGGGATGCTGCTCGCGCTGACCCGGACCCGGCCGCAGGGCGAGATTTCCGACATCCTGGCCCGCCGCAAACACTGAGAGGTCGTCATGACCAGCCGCAACTCCAAGCTTCTTCTGATCGCCGCCGGCGGCACGGGGGGGCATATGTTCCCCGCGCAGGCCTTGGCCGAGGCGATGGTGCGCAAGGGCTGGCGGGTCAAGCTGTCCACCGATGCGCGGGGCGCGCGCTATGCCGGGGGCTTCCCGCATGTGGTGCAGATCGAGCAGGTCGCCTCGGCGACCTTCGCGCGTGGCGGGGCGCTGGCCAAACTCGGCGTGCCGTTTCGCATCGCGGGCGGGGTTGCCGCTGCCGTGAAGGCGGGGCTGCGCGACCGGCCGAGCGTTGTGATCGGTTTCGGTGGATACCCGACGATCCCGGCGCTGTCGTCGGCGCAATTGCTGCGCATCCCCTCGGCCATTCATGAACAAAACGGCGTCATGGGGCGCGTGAACAAGGTCTTTGCCAAGAAGGTGCGTGCCTTTGCCTGCGGCACCTGGCCCACCGATCTGCCCGCCGGGGTCGAGGGCATTCACACCGGCAACCCGGTGCGCGCTTCGGTGCTGGAGCGCGCAGGCGCGCCCTATATTCCGCCGGGCGATTATCCGATGTCGGTGCTGGTGATCGGTGGCTCTCAGGGCGCGCGCATCCTGTCGGATGTGGTTCCCGTCGCGCTGGCAAACCTGCCCGAGGCGCTACGCACCCGGTTGCGGATCGCCCACCAGGCCCGCGAAGAGGATATGGAGCGCGTCATCGCCGCCTATGCCGAGGCCGGTATCGACGCCGAGGTGCAGCCCTTCTTCAACGACGTGCCGCGTCGCCTGTCGGAATGTCAGCTGGTGATCTCGCGCTCGGGGGCCTCGTCGGTCGCCGATATCTCGGTCATCGGGCGGCCCTCGATCCTGATCCCATTCGCTGCTGCAACCGGCGATCACCAGACCGCCAATGCCCGCGGGCTGGTCGAGGCGGGTGCCGCGATCATGATCCCCGAGAGCAAGCTGGAAGCCGCCGCGCTGGCCGAACAGGTCGCCCTTGTTCTGGACAATCCCGGGGGGGCGGTGCAAATGGCCCACGCTGCCTTGCGCTACGGTATTCCCGATGCCACCGGGCGGCTGGTTGAAATTGTCGAACATCTTGCAGGAAATCCGTCATGAGCGCTGCCGCCACCAAGCTTCCCGGAGACATTGGGCCGATCCACTTCGTCGGCATCGGCGGCATCGGTATGTCTGGCATCGCTGAGGTGCTGATGACGCAGGGCTTTCGGGTTCAGGGCTCGGACGCCAAGGCCTCGAAGATCACCGATCGGCTGGTCGAGCTTGGCGCGACATTCTTTGAGGGTCAGCGCGCCGAGAATATTGGTGAGGCGGCTGTTGTCGTGATCTCCTCGGCGATCAAGCCGGGCAACCCCGAGCTGGAAGAGGCCCGCCGCCGTGGGCTGCCGGTGGTGCGCCGCGCCGAGATGCTGGCCGAACTGATGCGCCTGCGCTCGAACATCGCGGTGGCTGGCACGCATGGCAAGACGACCACCACGACGATGGTGGCGACGTTGCTCGACAAGGGCGGCTTTGACCCGACTGTGATCAATGGCGGCATCATCCATGCCTATGGCTCGAACGCGCGCGCCGGTGCGGGCGAATGGATGGTGGTTGAGGCCGATGAAAGCGACGGCTCGTTCAATCGTCTGCCCGCGACCGTCGCTATCGTGACCAATATCGACCCCGAGCACATGGAGCACTGGGGCACGATCGAGAACCTGCGCAAGGGGTTCTACGATTTCGTCTCGAACATCCCGTTCTACGGTCTGGCCGTGTGTTGCACTGACCACCCCGAGGTGCAGGCGCTGGTCGGCAAGGTCAATGACCGCCGCGTGGTGACCTTCGGCTTCAACGCGCAGGCGGATGTCCGTGCGGTGAACCTGACCTTCCAGAAGGGCATCGCGCATTTCGACATCCTGCTTCAGGGCGAGGGCGAAGGCTCGAAAATCGAGGGCTGCACCCTGCCCATGCCGGGGGACCACAACGTCTCGAACGCGCTGGCCGCCGTGGCCGTGGCGCGTCACCTCGGCATGAAGAAGGAAGAGGTCCGCGAGGCGCTGGCCAACTTTGGTGGCGTCAATCGGCGCTTCACCAAGGTGGGTGAGGTTCTGGGCGGCGTGAGCATCATCGACGATTACGGCCATCACCCGGTCGAGATCGCGGCCGTGTTGCGTGCCGCGCGTCAGGCCGTGTCGGGCACGCCCGATGCGCGCGTGATCGCCGTGCACCAGCCGCATCGCTACTCGCGTCTGCACAACCTCTTTGACGACTTCTGCGCCTGTTTTAACGAGGCCGACGTCGTCGCCATCGCCGAGGTCTATGCCGCGGGCGAAGAACCCATCCCGGGCGCCTCGCGCGACGATCTGGTGGCGGGCTTGATCCGCCACGGCCACCGCCATGCCCGCGCAATCCTGTCCGAGGAAGACCTGTCGCGGCTGGTGAAGGAACAGGCCCGGCCGGGCGATATCGTCGTGTGCCTTGGCGCAGGGACCATTTCTACCTGGGCGAATGGTTTGCCCGCGCGGCTAGGAACCAGTTGACATGGCCACGCCTGCCCTCAAGCGGCGTCTCGGCCCCGGCCTGATGACCGCCTATGGGGTGGGCGTCATGGTCGGAGCGGGCGTCTACGTTCTGGTCGGCGCCGTCGCGGCGCAGGCCGGGATCTGGGCGCCGCTGGCCTTCCTGATCGCGGGCGTAGTGGCCGCACCCTCGGCGCTGTCCTATGCCGAGCTCTCGGTGCGTCTGCCCGAAGCTGCCGGTGAGGTCGCCTATGTGGCAGAAGGCCTGAGCAGCCATGCGCTGGCCGTTCTGGTGGGACTGGCCATCGTGCTCGCAGGTGTCATTTCCGCGGCTGCCGTCCTGCGGGGCGGGGCGGGCTATCTGGCGCTGCTTGTGCCGTTGGAGCCCGCGCCGATCATCCTCGGGCTTGGCATTGCGCTGACTGCGCTGGCGGTTGTCGGGGTGCTTGAGTCCATTGCCTTTGCCGCCATCCTGACGCTGATCGAGGTCGTGGGCCTTGCGCTGGTGATCTGGGCGGGGTTTTCTGCGCCCGCCGTCCCCGAGATGGCCGCGCTGCCGCCGGTGAACTGGTCGGGTGTGGCGGGGGCCGCTGCACTGGCCTTCTTCGCCTTCATCGGCTTTGAGGACATGGTCAACATGGCTGAGGAAGTGCGCGACCCGAACCGCACCCTGCCGCGCTCGATCCTTGCCGCGCTGGCGATCACGACGGCGCTTTATCTGCTGGTCAGTTATGCCGCCGTGCGCGCCGTGCCGGTTGAAACCCTTGCGGGGTCCGAGCGTCCGCTGGCGCTGGTCTGGGAAAGCGCGGGCAATTCGGCGCAGCTGCTTGCGGCGATCGCGGTAGCGGCGGCGCTGAACGGCGTGCTGGCGCAGATCGTCATGGCGGCGCGAGTTCTCTTCGGGCTGGGGCGGCGCGAGCCGGGGCTTGCCATCTTCAACAAGGCGCATCCGCGCTTTGGCACGCCGGTTCTGGGGACGGTGCTTGCGGGCGCGCTGATGCTGACCGCCGCGCTGATGCTGCCGGTATCGGCGCTGGCGCAGGCAACCTCGATGGTGCTGCTGGGGGTCTTCATCCTTGTGAACCTGTCGCTTGTCTTCCTCAAACGCCGCAGCGCCGAGGCGTCGTTCCGCGTTCCGATGATCGTGCCGCTGTTCGGCGCGGCGGCCTCGGCGGCCGCGTTGTTCGCCGCACTTGGGGGTGTCGCATGACCCATTCGCTGACTGCCGCCTGTGTCTGGGCGCTGATTGCTACCCTGATCGCGGTCGGCCCGAACCGCTGGCACTGGCCGGCGGCCTGGGTGCTGATCGCCACTGGGGTGCCGTTGCTGGGCTGGGTGACCTATGAGAATGGGCCGGTCTGGGGCATCCTTGTGCTGGCAGGCGGCCTGTCGGTCCTGCGCTGGCCGGTGAAATACCTGCTGCGCTCGCTACGCTCGGATCGCGGGGCGCATTCGGAATAGCGCCGCGCCTCTTGTCGAGCGCCCCCGTCGCGGGGTAGAGCGTGGCCATGGAAAACATGGCCTATACCCCGCGCGGCACCCTGACGCCGAACCGCTCGCTTGCCGATCTGACCTGGCTTCGGGTCGGTGGCCCGGCGGACTGGTTCTTCCAGCCTGCGGATGCCGAGGATCTGGCGGCCTTTCTGGCGGCCCTTCCGGCAGAGGTTCCGGTGTTTCCGATGGGGGTTGGTTCCAACCTGATCGTGCGCGACGGGGGTATTCGGGCGGTCGTTATCCGGCTTGGGCGCGGCTTCAATGCGATTGAGATCTCGGGCGATACCGTCACCGCCGGGGCCGCCGCGCTGGATGCCCATGTCGCGCGCAAAGCCGCCGAGGCGGGGCTTGATCTGACCTTCCTGCGCACCATTCCCGGCTCGATCGGCGGTGCGGTACGGATGAATGCAGGCTGCTATGGCTCCTATGTCGCCGATTGTCTGGTCAGCGCAGAGGTTGTTCTGCGCACCGGCCAGCGCCTCACGCTGACGGCCACGGATCTGCGCTTTGCCTATCGCTCAAGCGTTCTGCCCGAGGGGGCTGTTCTGGTCTCGGCGACCTTCCGGGCCGCGCAAGGTGCCCCCGATGCGCTTGCCGCGCGGATGAAGGATCAGCTTGCCAAGCGCGACGCCAGCCAGCCGACCAAGGAACGTTCGGCCGGTTCGACCTTCCGCAATCCCTCGGGCGCGTCCTCGACCGGGCGGGCGGACGATGTGCATGATCTCAAGGCCTGGAAGGTGATCGACATCGCTGGCATGCGTGGCGCCCGGATCGGCGGTGCGCAGATGAGCGAGATGCACTCGAATTTCATGATCAACGCAGGCGGCGCCACGGCACAAGATCTTGAGTCCCTTGGCGAAGAGGTCCGCAAAAAGGTTTTGCAGACCCAGGGAATTTCGCTAGAGTGGGAAATCATGCGCGTGGGCGAATATTGATCAGCCCGGCGCGCGACTGACAACGAACAACATTCCACGGGGACAACCCCGGGAGAGGCGAAATTGGCGGGTGTGTCGAGCAGGGCAACCCACCGTGTAGCGGTTTTGAAGGGTGGTCTTTCCGCAGAGCGGGAAGTGTCGCTCTCCTCGGGGCGTGAATGTGCCGAGGCGCTGCGGGTGGCGGGTTTCGATGTGATCGAGATCGACGCGGGGGCGGATCTGCCCGCGCGCCTGAGTGATGCGAAACCCGATTGTGTTTTCAATGCGTTGCATGGCCGTTGGGGCGAGGATGGCTGCGTTCAGGGCCTGCTTGAATGGCTGCGGATCCCCTATACTCATTCTGGCGTCATGGCCTCGGCCATCGCGATGGACAAGAGCCGCTCGAAAGACGTTTACCGCGCTGCAGGCCTGCCGGTCGTCGAAAGCGTTCTGGCGACCAAATCCGAGGTGATGGCGCGTCACGTTCTGCCGGTGCCTTATGTGGTCAAGCCGAACAACGAAGGCTCGTCGGTCGGCGTCTATCTGGTCACCGATGGCGCAAACAGCCCGCCGCAGTTGGCCGACACCATGCCAGATGTTGTGATGGTCGAAACCTATGCGCCGGGGCGCGAGATGACCTGTTCGGTCTTGGGCGACCGCGCGCTTTGTGTGACCGAGATCATCACAACGGGCTGGTATGACTACGCCGCCAAATACAATGTCGGCGGATCGCGCCACGTCTGCCCCGCAAACATCCCCGCCGAAATCACCGAGGCCTGCCGCGACTATGCGCTACGCGCACACAAGGCGCTTGGCTGCCGGGGCCTTAGCCGCACTGATTTCCGTTGGGACGACACGCGCGGCCTTGCGGGGCTGGTTCTGCTGGAAACCAACACCCAGCCCGGCATGACGCCGACCTCGCTTTCGCCCGAACAGGCGGCCGCTGAAGGGCTGTCTTTCGCCGATCTCTGCGCCTGGCTGGTGGAGGATGCCTCATGCGACCGCTGAGCGCCGAACCCCGCTATCTGCACCGCGATCAGCCGCGCGCGGCGGCCCCGCGCGCCATGCGCCGCGATCCCGCGCCCTCGCGTCTGGCCTATCGGCTGGAGCGTCTGTGGCTGACCCCCTTGGTGCGTGCGTTCACCCGGGTCGGCGTGCCGGTCTTCGCGGTGACGCTCGGGCTTGGCATCTGGCTTGGCGATGAGGGCCGACGCGCCGATCTGATGCAGGATTATCAGGACATCAAGACGGCGGTGCAGAACCGCCCGGAATTCATGGTCTCGCTGATGAAGATCGAGGGCGCATCGCCCGAGGTCGACACCGCGATCCGCGCGATGCTGCCCGTGCCGCTTCCCGCCTCGTCCTTCGCAATCGATCTGGATAATTACCGCGATACGATCGCCAAGCTTGATGCGGTGCGCGACGTGTCGATCGTCGTGCGCTCCGGCGGGTTGCTTGCGGTGCGCGTGACCGAGCGTGAACCCGCGATCCTGTGGCGCACCGTCACCGGCATCGAGATGCTTGACGAGACCGGCCACCGCGTTGCGACCCTTCTGGACCGCGCCGCGCGCTCTGACCTGCCCTTGGTCGCGGGGCTGGGTGCCGATGCCGCCGTGCCCGAGGCGCTTGAGATCCTTGAGGCCGCGCAGCCGATCCTGCCGCGCACCCGCGGCCTTGTGCGGATGGGCGAGCGCCGTTGGGATCTGGTGCTTGACCATGATCAGCGCATCCTTCTGCCCGAGACAGAACCCGCCCGCGCGGTCGAGCGCCTGCTCGCGCTCGACGCCGCCGAGGATCTGCTGGCCCGCGATTTCTCCCAGCTCGACCTGCGCAACCGCGAACGCCCGACCCTGCGCCTGAGCGCAAGCGCGATGGACACGTTCAAGACGCTGGCCGGGCAGACGATCCAAGTGAAGGCAACGCCATGACCGATCTTTACCAGTCCCAACGTGCGATGCGGAACATGCGCAAGGCTGCGATGCAGCGCGGCGTTGTGGCGCTTTTGGATATTGGGACGTCGAAGATCGCGTGCCTCGTGTTGCGCTTCGACGGGGCGGATACGCTGCGCGACGCCGAGGGGATCGGCTCGCTTGCCGGTCAGTCCGGGTTCCGGGTGATCGGTGCGGCCACGACCCGCTCTCGCGGGGTGCGCTTTGGCGAAATCGACGCCATGGCCGAGACCGAGCGGGCGATCCGCACCGCGGTTCAGGCCGCGCAAAAGATGGCCAATACGCGGGTCGATCACGTCATTGCCTGCTTTGCCGGTGCGGAGCCGCGCTCTTACGGGCTGGCGGGCGATGTCGAGGTTCTGGGCGGTCAGGTGGATGAGCAGGATGTGGCGCGCGTGCTGGCGTCCTGCGATTTGCCGCCGATCGGGCAGGGGCGCGAAGTGCTGCACGCCCATCCGGTGAACTTCGCGCTGGATCATCGCTCGGGCCTGGGCGATCCGCGCGGCCATGTCGGGCAGCGCCTGGCGGTGGACATGCATCTGCTGACGGTCGATGAATCGGTCATTCAGAACCTGATCTACTGCATCCGCCGCTGCGATCTGGAACTCGCCGGGGTGGCAAGCTCGGCCTATGTGTCGGGGCTGTCCTCGCTGGTCGAGGATGAGCTGGAACTGGGCTCGGCCTGTATCGACATGGGCGGCGGAGCGACCGGCGTGTCGATCTTCATGAAAAAGCACATGATCTTTGCCGATGCCGTGCGCCTTGGCGGCGATCACGTGACGCGCGACATCGCGGCAGGGCTGCAAGTTCCGATGGCCGTGGCCGAGCGGATCAAGACCTTCCACGGCGGCGTTGTCGCGACCGGCATGGATGACCGCGAGATGATCGAGCTGTCGGGCAGCTCGGGCGATTGGGAGAAGGATCGCCGCCAGGTCAGCCGCGCCGAGCTGATCGGGATCATGCGCCCGCGGGTCGAGGAGATCCTAGAAGACGTGCGCGCCCTGCTGGATGCGGCGGGCTTTGACCATCTGCCCTCGCAGCAGATCGTGCTGACGGGCGGCGCAAGCCAGATCCCGGGTCTTGACGGGCTGGCGGCGCGGATCCTTGGCCATAACGTGCGCCTCGGGCGACCGCTGCGTGTGCAGGGTCTGCCGCAGGCGGCGACGGGGTCGAGCTTTTCCTCGGTAGTCGGGCTGGCGTTGTTTGCGGCCCATCCGCAGGACGAATGGTGGGATTTCGAAACCCCCGCCGAGAGGCTTGGCGCTCGCTCGCTGCGCCGGGCATTCCGTTGGTTCCGCGAGAACTGGTGAGAGCTAGGGCAGGGGTCTGTCCGATTCGCTTCCACCAGATTCTGACGCATGCGCGAAATACCGCTGAAAGCGGCAAGGTGCTCTCCATATTTTGTGGGGAGAGCGTGTTTTTTAAGTGACGTTCCCCGGATTCGAAGCTAAAATCGGTCTAATTTTGGGGGCAATTGGCCGCGGCGGCGCGGCTCATCACATAAAAACAGGCGGAAATCCCATGACCTTGAATTTGATGATGGCGGATCACGAAGAGCTGAAGCCGCGGATCACCGTTTTCGGCGTCGGCGGCGCCGGGGGCAACGCAGTCAACAACATGATCGAAAAGGCCCTCGAAGGGGTCGAGTTCGTCGTGGCCAATACCGATGCGCAGGCACTGCAGCAGTCGCGTTCCTCGGCCCGCGTCCAGATGGGCGTGAAGGTTACCGAGGGTCTGGGAGCCGGTGCGCGCCCGAGCGTCGGCGCGGCCGCCGCCGAGGAATCCATCGAGCAGATCGTCGATCATCTGGCCGGCGCGCATATGTGCTTCATCACCGCTGGCATGGGCGGCGGCACCGGCACCGGGGCTGCCCCGATCATTGCGCAGGCTGCGCGTGAGCTGGGCGTGCTGACCGTCGGCGTCGTGACCAAGCCCTTCCAGTTCGAAGGCACCAAGCGGATGCGTCAGGCTGAGGCCGGTATCGAGGCGCTGCAAAAGGTCGTCGATACGCTGATCATCATCCCGAACCAGAACCTGTTCCGTTTGGCGAATGAGCGCACGACCTTCACCGAGGCCTTCGCCATGGCCGACGACGTTCTCTACCAAGGCGTCAAGGGCGTGACCGACCTGATGGTCCGTCCGGGCCTGATCAACCTCGACTTCGCTGACGTGCGCGCGGTGATGGACGAGATGGGCAAGGCCATGATGGGCACCGGCGAAGCCGCAGGCGACGACCGCGCCGTGCAGGCCGCCGAGAAGGCAATCGCCAACCCGCTGCTCGACGAGATCTCGCTCAAGGGCGCCAAGGGTGTGCTGATCAACATCACCGGCGGCTACGACCTGACCCTGTTCGAACTGGACGAGGCTGCGAACCGGATCCGCGAAGAGGTGGACCCGGAGGCCAACATCATCGTCGGCTCGACGCTGGACCCCGAGATGGAAGGCGCGATGCGCGTTTCGGTCGTGGCGACGGGTATCGACGCCGCGCCTGCGACGATCGAAATTCCGGTGCCGCGCCGTTCGCTGGCCGAGCCGCTGAAGCCCGCCGAACCCGAGGTTGCTCCGGTTGCCGCCGCTCCGGCGCCGCAGCCCGCTCCGCAGCCCGTTGCCGCCAGCCAACCCGTTGCTCCGTCGCCGCAGCCGGTCGAGCGCAACCTGTTCGACGCGGCCCCCGCGCCGCAGCAGCCGGAAGCCGCCGACCATCTGCCGCCCCCGGCCTATCAGCCGCGCCCGGCCGCGCCGCGCGATCTGCATGTCGAGGAAGATGCGGCTGCGTTCGTGGCGCCCCGTCCGCGCGCGCCCGGAACGCCCTCGCCCGAAGCGATGGCGCGCCTCCAGGCTGCCGTGAGCAAGGTGCCTCAGCAGCAAGCCGCGCAGCGCCCGTCGATGTCGGCCAGCCGTCCGGCAGCGCCGCAGCCCCAGCCCCAGGCCGAGAAGCCGCGCTTCGGCATCAACTCGCTGATCAACCGCATGACCGGCCATGCCGCGCAGCCGGGGCAGGAAATGCCGCAGCGTCAAGCGGTGCAGCCGCAGCAGGCCGCCTATGAGGATGAGGGCGACGGTGAGCAGGATCGGATCGAGATTCCGGCCTTCCTGCGTCGTCAGGCGAATTAATCGCTTCACAAACTTTCCTGAGAAGGCCGGGGAGACCCGGCCTTTTTCATTGTGAATTCATTAACTTACGCCGCATTCGGCGGGGTTTTGCCGCAGCTGCATTCATTTGTTTCAGTTTGTTGCAAAGAGTGAGTTGTGATGCGCGTCAGGGTTTCTTAACTGATGCTGCGGACCCGGGTCTGGCGGAAACAAATGCATTCCGTCCCGGGAACAACGTGTAACGAAAGGGCAAGATCGTGCAGACGACACTCGGTTCCTCGGTGACCTTCGACGGCGTGGGCCTGCACTCCGGTGCCCCCGTGCGGATGGTCCTGCGGCCTGCGCCCGCCGGGCACGGGATTGTCTTCCGCCGCACCGATATTGCCGATGCCGACCCGCGCGTTGCGGCGCTCTGGGATCGCGTGACGCCCTCCAAGCTTTGCACCCTGATCGAGAATGACGATGGTGTTTCGATCTCGACGATCGAGCACGTCATGGCCGCGCTGACCGGCGTCGGTGTGCATAACGCTCTGATCGAGATCGACGGCCCCGAGGTTCCGATTCTTGATGGCTCCTCTGCCCCCTTCGTCGAGGCGATCCGTAAGGTCGGCCTGCGCAATCTTGGCGGCAATCTGCGCGCGATCCGCGTGCTGAAGCCGGTCGAAGTGCGCGAGGGCGAGGCCGTCGCGCGGCTGGAGCCCGCCTCAGCACTGGAGATCGACTTCGCCATCGACTTCGCCGATGCCGCGATTGGCAAGCAGGCCAAGCGCCTGAACATGGCCAATGGCGCCTTCGTGCGCGAACTGATGGACAGCCGCACCTTCTGCCGTCAGGCGGATGTGGATTACATGCGCGCCAACGGGCTGGCCCTGGGCGGCACTTATGAGAACGCCGTCGTCGTCGATGGCGACAAGGTGCTCAGCCCCGGCGGTCTGCGCCACTCGGATGAGGCCGTGCGCCACAAGATGCTCGATGCGCTCGGCGATCTGTCGCTGGCGGGGGCACCGATTCTGGGCCGCTACACCGGCGTGCGCGCGGGTCATGCGATGACCAACCGCCTGCTGCGTGCGCTTTTCGCCGATCCGCAGGCGTGGTGCTGGGAAGATTGCAGCCAGCAGCAAGCCTATGGTCTGCCCGGCGCTGGCGTGTGCCGCCCGGCGCTTGCTGCCTGCTGAAACGGATCGCCGCAGTTCGCCCAAGGGTGCGAAAGGCGTTTTGCGCCCGGAATTTTTCTGTGCTAGGACGGGCGAAGCAGTCGCCTCTCTGAGGGGGCGGATCGGACGATGCACCGGGCGGGACGGCTTCGGGCGAAACGGATAGGGCAGGGCATGACGCGCGGCGGAACTGCGGCACTTCGGGTCGGAAGTCTAATGCTGGTGATGGCTCTCGCAGCCTGTTCGGGCGATGGCGGCAAGCCTCCGCTCGAGAGCTTCACGGCCGAGGAAATCTACAAGCGCGGCGAGTATGAGCTGGAAGTGGGCAATCCGCGTCGGCCCGATCTGCCGCTGTACTACTTCTCCGAGGTCGAGCGGCTTTACCCCTATTCCGAATGGGCCAAGCGCGCGCTGATCATGGAAGCCTATACCCAGCACCGCGCCAAGGATTACGAAGCTGCGCGCGGTTCCGCGCAGCGGTTCATTGACACCTATCCGGGCGACGAAGACGCGGCGTATGCGAAATACCTGCTGGCACTGTCCTATTACGACCAGATTGACGAGGTTGGCCGCGATCAGGGCCTGACCTTCCAGGCGCTGCAAGCGTTGCGCGACGTGATCGAGCAATACCCCGAGAGCGACTATGCGCGCTCGGCCATGCTCAAGTTCGACCTCGCCTTCGACCATCTCGCCGCGAAAGAGATGGAGATCGGGCGCTATTACCTCAAGCAGCGGCACTACACCGCCGCGATCAACCGCTTCCGCGTGGTGGTCGAGGAATTCCAGACCACGACTCACACGCCCGAGGCGCTGATGCGTCTGACCGAAGCCTATCTCGGGCTTGGTCTGACGGACGAGGCGCAGACGGCGGCGGCGATCCTTGGGCACAACTTCCAGTCGTCGCCGTTCTACGGCGATGCCTATGTGCTGCTTCAGAACCGTGGGCTTTCGCCCAAGGCCAAGGGCGACAGCTGGTTGGCGTCGATCTATCGGCAGGTGATCAAGGGCGAATGGCTCTGACGCCGCTGGTGGCCTGAGGGGTTGCTATGCTGCGCACGCTCGACATTCGGGACATGCTCATCATCGAGCGGCTTGAGCTGGACTTCCGCTCCGGCCTCAATGTGCTCACGGGTGAAACCGGGGCGGGCAAGTCGATCCTGCTCGATGCTCTTGGATTCGTTCTGGGATGGCGCGGGCGGGCCGAGCTGGTGCGCAAGGGCGCCGAACAGGGCGAGGTGACGGCGGTGTTCGACCTGCCGCAGGCGCATCCCGCGCGGCAGGTTCTGCAAGAGGCCGGGATCCCTGCGGGCGACGAGTTGATCTTGCGGCGCGTCAATGCCGCCGACGGGCGCAAGACCGCCTGGATCAATGACCGGCGTGCCTCGGGCGAGGTCTTGCGGGCGGTCTCGGCGACCTTGGTCGAGTTGCATGGTCAGCAGGATGATGGCGGGCTTTTGAATGCGCGCGGTCACCGGGCACTGCTGGATGCGTTCGCAGGCCACGATGAACTTCTGGCCGCCGTGCGGGCTGCATGGGCGGCACGCGGGGCCACTGCACGCAAGCTGGCCGCTGCGCAGGCAGTCTTGGCCGCGATCAAGGGTGAAGAAGAGTTCCTGCGCCATGCCGTGAGTGAGTTGGACACGCTTGATCCGCAACCGGGCGAAGAGGCCGCACTGGATGCGCAACGCCGCCTGATGCAGGGAGCCGAAAAGATCCGTCAGGATGTGGCGCGGGCCTTGCAGGCGCTTGGCCCCGAGGGGGCCGAGGGCGCGATGCGCGATGCCGATCGCTGGTTGCAGGGCGCGGCGGACCGGGCAGAGGGGCGGCTCGATGCGCCGCTCGGCGCGCTTGATCGGGCCCTGATCGAATTGGGAGAGGCCGCACAGGGCGTCGAGACTGCGCTGGATGCGCTATCCTTTGACCCGCGCGCACTGGAAGCCTGCGAGGAGCGCCTGTTCGCGATCCGGGCATTGGCGCGCAAGCATGGTGTGCTGCCCGACGATCTGGGCGGTTTCGCCGAGGAATTGCGCGCCCGCCTTGCCGCGTTGGATGCAGGCGAGGGCGATATCGCGCGGCTTGAGGCCGATATGGCCGCAGCCGAGAAAGCCTATGCGCAGGCTGCCGCGCGGCTGTCCGAGGCGCGTCAGGCTTCGGCCGGGCGTCTCGACGCCGCGATGGCGGCGGAGCTTGCGCCGCTCAAGCTCGAACGCGCCGTGTTCGAAACCCAGATCACACCGGGCGAGGCGGGCCCCGAGGGCAGCGATACGGTGGCCTTTACCGTCGCGACCAACCCCGGCGCGCCCGCCGGGCCGCTGAACAAGATCGCCTCGGGCGGCGAGTTGTCGCGCTTCCTGCTGGCGCTCAAGGTCGTGCTGGCGCGGGGCGCCGATGCGGTGACGCTGATCTTCGATGAGATCGACCGGGGCGTGGGCGGGGCGACCGCCGATGCCGTCGGGCGGCGTCTTGCACGGCTGTCGGAAACCGCGCAGGTGCTGGTCGTGACCCACTCGCCGCAGGTCGCGGCCCGGGGCAATCACCATTTCCGGGTGCAGAAATCGGTCTCGGATGGCATGACCACTTCGGAAGTGGTGGCGCTGGCGGCCGATCAGCGCCGCGACGAGATCGCGCGTATGATCGCGGGCGCCGAAGTGACCGACGCCGCCCGCGCCGCAGCCGAGGCCCTGCTGGCGGGCTGATCAGCCCTCGGGTACGAACTGGGCGGCGACGACCTGCCAGCCCTCGGATCCGATACCCAGTGTTGCGCAGAGGATCGCGCCGATCCGGCCCGCGTCCGATCCGTCCTCGTGCACGATCCCGGTCAGAACGAAGCGCTGAATCAGCACGACCGCCTCCGAGCCAATGGTGCGCATCTTGGTCTTGCCGGTGACAAGGCGCGCGCGCGAAAAGGCCCCGGCAAGTTCGCTGGCCAAAAGTTCGGCGATCTGGCGGCGGCCCTCGGCGGTTCCGCCCGTCAGGCTGAGAAAATCGGCATCCTCGGAAAACAGCGCGGCAATGGCGCGGGCGTCACGCGCGCCCCATGCGGCGGCGAAAAAGCGCGGAAGATCGGCGGGGGTGGCTAGGCTCATTTCGCGCTCTCCGGCAGCGGCAGATCGGGCACGACCTTGCCCGGATTGAGAATGTTCAGCGGATCGAGCGCGGCCTTGATGGCGCCCATCACCTGCCAGCCCTCGCCATGTTCGGCGGTCATCAGGCCGCGCTTGCCAAGGCCTACGCCATGTTCGCCGGTGATCGTGCCACCCATGGCCAGCGAGCGCTCGGCAAGCTTCTGCGCGACGCGCTTGGCGCGGGCCAGCTCGTCCGCGTTCTCACGGTCGAGCAGCAAGATTGCATGGAAATTGCCGTCACCGACATGACCGAGGATCGGGCCGATCAGGCTCTCGGCCTCGATATCGGCGCGCGCGGCCGCCACAGCTTCGGCCAGGCGCGAGATCGGCACGCAGACGTCGGTCACCAACCCCATGCAGCCGGGGCGCGAGGCGAGGCAGGCGGTATAGGCGCCGTGGCGCATCTTCCACAGGCGGTTGCGATCCTCGGTCGAGGTCGCCCATTGGAAATCTGCGCCGCCCATTTCGGCCACAACCTCGCCGAAGCGCTTGCTGTCTTCGGCCACGCCATCGTGCGAGCCGTGGAACTCGATCAGCAGATGCGGCTTTTCGGGCATCGCGGTGCCGTTCATCTTGTTGAAGACGCGGGCGATTTCCTCGTCCACGAACTCGATCCGGGCCATCGGAATACCCATCTGGATCGTCATCTGCACGGTTTCCACTGCGGTCTCAAGCGTGTCGAAGGCGCAAACCGCCGAGGAGATCGCCTCGGGTTGGCCATGCAGGCGCAGGGTCAGTTCGGTGATGATGCCAAGCGTACCTTCCGACCCTAGCATCAGCGCGGTCAGATCGTAGCCCGCCGCCGATTTCGCCGCGCGCGAGCCGGTGCGGATGATCCGCCCGTCGGCCAGCACGACCTCAAGCGCCGCGACATTGTCGCGCATCGAGCCATAGCGCACTGTCGTTGTGCCAGAGGCTCGCGTTCCCGCCATGCCGCCAAGCGAGGCATTCGCCCCCGGGTCGACCGAGAAGAACAGGCCCGTCGCGCGCAGCTCGGTGTTCAACTCTTCGCGGGTCAGGCCCGGCTGCACGACCGCGAGCATGTCCTCGGGGCTGACCTCAAGCACCCGGTTCATCCGGCTCATGTTGAGGCAGATCCCGCCATGGGTGGTCAGCGCGTGCCCCTCAAGCGAGGTGCCCGCACCCCAGGCCACGATCGGCACGCCGAATGTCGCGCAGATGCTGACGATGGCGCTGATTTCCTCGGTGGTTTCCGGCCAGGCCACGGCATCGGGCAGCGTCGGGCCGAAGTAGGTCTCGGACCGGCTGTGCAGATCGCGCTCGGCCTGGGTGCGGCTGAGACGGGTTCCGAGCAGGGTTTCGATTTCGGCAATCGCGGCTTCGAGCGGCATCGGCTTCTCCTGTGTTGCCCGACTCTTAGGCAGTTGCACCTCCGGGGGGAAGGGGGCACGATCTTCTATGCCGCGATGCGGAAAAATTTCGCCGACGCAGAAAACTTGTCCATGATCAATGTGGAATTGAACTCGGTCGTTTATTTAAGTTTCACGGAGCGGGGCTAGAAAACCCCGAGCCGGAAGGAACGCATGGAGAATGGAATGATCTTCGAAAGCCGGATGTGGGATGAGCTGGAACCGGGCATGAGCGCAGAATTGCGCCGCCTTCTTACGGCCGATGACTTCTACGTCTTCGCCGCCGCATCGGGGAATCATAACCCGGTTCACCTTGCCGCGCAGGATGGCGATGGTGACGGGGTGAAAGAAGCCGTGGCGCCGGGGATTTTCGTCGCCTCGCTGATTACCAGCGTCCTGGGAAACCTGCTGCCGGGGCCCGGCACGCTGTACCGCTCGCAAAACCTGACCTTCCACGCGCGCGCACATGCGGGCGAGGAACTGGTGGCGCGCGTTACCGTTGTCAGCAAGTCCGCCGATGGCTGTGTGACGCTGGCCACTGAGGCGCGCCGCGTTGGCGACGATGCGCTGATCGTCGATGGCGAGGCCTGCGTGCAAGCCCCCGCGCGGCGGGTACGCTATGAAGAGCTGGACGTGCCCGGGCTGATCGTGCAGCGCCACCGCCATTTCGAGGCTCTTCTGGAGAAGGCCGAGGCGCTGCCCGCGCTGCAAACCGCCGTTGTCTGCCCCGAGGCCGACCACGCGCTGGAAGGTGCGCTGATCGCGGCCGAACATGCGATCATCACGCCGCTTCTGATCGGCGACCCCGACAAGATCGCAAAGGCTGCGAAAGAGGTGGGCAAGTCGCTTGATGCCTATCAGATCCTGCCCGCGCTGACGCATCGCGAAGCGGCGCGCATGGCCGTCGATCTGGTCAATGAGGGCCGGGCCGAGGCGATCATGAAGGGGCATCTTCATACCGACGATCTGCTCAAGCCGATGCTTGACAAGGTGAGGGGGTTGCGGATCGGGCGGCGCTTCACCCATATCTTCGTGATGGACGTGCCCGGTGTGCCGCATCCGCTGCTGGTGACCGATGCCGCGATCAACATCGCGCCTGATCTGGCGACCAAGGTGGACATCGTGCAAAACGCGATCGACCTCGCCATTTCGATCGGGATCGAAGTGCCGAAGGTCGGTGTTCTGAGCGCGGTCGAGACGGTGAACCCCGCGATCCCCTCGTCCATCGACGCGGCGCTGCTGTCGAAGATGGCTGAGCGCGGGCAGATCAAGGGTGGCATCGTCGATGGGCCGCTAGCGATGGACAACGCCGTGGATATCGGCGCCGCGCGCACCAAGGGGCTGCGCGGCGAGGTGCCCGGCCATGCCGAGGTGCTGGTGGTTCCGGGCATCGACGCGGGCAACATGCTGGCCAAGCAACTGGCCTATATCAGCCATGCCGAAGGTGCTGGTCTGGTTTTGGGCGCCAAGGTTCCGGTGATCCTGAACTCGCGTTCTGATAGCTCGATGGCGCGTCTGGCCTCGGCCGCGGTCGCGGCGATCAACTACCACTACCTGAAGGGCACGATGCGATGAGCCGCGCGATCCTGACGCTGAACTCGGGCAGTTCTTCGCTCAAGCTGGGGCTGTTCACCGAGGATTTGCAGACCCTTGCTATAGGTCATGTAGACCGGATCGGGCGGCGCGAGGCGGCTATGAAGATCGCCGATGCCGAGGGCCGAGCGCTTCCGGTGCCCGAACATGCGCCGAACGATTTCGCTACCAATGCGCAGGCGCTGAAAACCGCGCTTGAGGTGTTCGAGGCGGATTTTCCGGGCCTTGAGGTGATCGCCGTGGGCCACCGCATCGTGCATGGCGGGATCGAGCACGCCGCGCCGGAGCTGGTGACCGAGGCGCTTATGCAAGACCTTGCGCGCCTTGCGCCTTTCGCGCCGCTGCACCAGCCGCACAACCTTGCGGGCGTGCGCGCTGCGATTGAGGCCTTCCCCGGCACGCCGCAGATCGTGTGCTACGACACTGCTTTCCATCGTGGGCACCCGTTTGTAGCCGATACCTACGCCCTGCCGCGCGCTTATTACGAGGAAGGCGTGCGCCGCTACGGCTTCCATGGGCTTAGCTACGACTACATCCATGGCGAGCTTGCGCGCACCGAGCCCGAGTTGCACGCAGGTCGGGTGGTCGTCGCGCATCTCGGCTCGGGTGCGTCGATGTGCGCGCTGATGGATGGCAGGTCGGTGGCCTCAACGCTTGGCTTCTCGGCGCTCGACGGTCTGCCGATGGGCACCCGCTCGGGCGAGTTGGACCCCGGCGTGGTGCTCTACCTGATGGACCAAAAGGGCATGGGCGCGCAGGAAATCTCGGATCTGCTGTACAAGCAGTCCGGCCTTCTGGGCATGTCGGGTGTGTCGAATGACATGCGCACGCTTGAGGGTTCGGACGACCCGCATGCGAAGGAGGCGATCGATTATTTCTGCTTCCGCATCAAGCGCGAGCTTGGCGCGATGGCCGCAGCGCTTGGTGGGCTTGATGGGGTCGTCTTCTGCGGCGGGATCGGCGAGAATTCGTCGGCGACCCGTGCGCGGGTCTGCGCGGGGATGGAGTGGCTGGGGATCGAGATCGACCCCGAGGCCAACGCCGCCCATGCGCGCACGATCTCGACCGGCAAGGTGCGGGTCATGGTCATCCCGACGAATGAGGAGATCGTGATCGCCCGCGCCGCCAAGGCGGTTTTGGCCCAGTAACTAGAGCGGCGCGCAGGCGGCCCGGAGCCAATCGCGCGCCGCCTCTGACACATGCGGGCCGACACGGCGCCAGACCTCGGCATGATAGGCGTCGAGCCAGTCGCGCTCGGCGCCGCTGAGCAGGCCAAGGTCAATCAGCCGCCGGTCAATCGGCACCCAAGTCAGGGTGCGCATGGCCAGCATGGCGCGCGCGTCGCCGCCGGGCAGGGCGGGGGCATCCTCGACCAGCACGAGGTTCTCGATGCGGATGCCGAAGGCGCCCTCGCGGTAGTAGCCCGGTTCGTTCGACAGGATCATGCCGGGGGCCAGCGGCACATCGGAGATGCGCGAGATCCGCGCCGGGCCTTCATGCACACAAAGCGCCGCACCGACGCCATGGCCGGTGCCATGGTCGTAATCCTGCCCAGCCATCCACAAAGGGGCGCGCGCGAGGGGATCGAGGTCGCGCCCCGCCAGCCCCTTGGGCCAGCGCGCGCGGGAAATCGCGATCATCCCTTGCAATACGCGGGTGAAGGGCGCGCGGGCATCCTCGGGCACGGGGCCGACAGCGACGGTTCGGGTGATATCGGTGGTGCCGTCGGCATATTGTCCACCCGAATCGACCAGCAGAATTTCACCCGGTATCACCGGGCGGTTGGTCGCCTCGGTCACGCGGTAATGGTTGATCACGCCATTCGGACCCGCGCCGCAGATCGTGTCAAAGCTGATGTCGATCAGCTGGTTCGTGGCGCGCCGGAAGCCCTCAAGGGCGGTGACGACGTCAATCTCGGTCAACCCGCCCTGCGGCGCGGTTTCGTCAAGCCAGCACAGGAACTCGACCATGGCGCAGGCATCGCGGTGATGGGCTGCCTCCATCCCGGCGATCTCGGCGGGGTTCTTGTAGGCCTTGGGCAGCAGGCAGGGGTCTTCGGCCCAGACGATCTGATGCCCGGCTGCCTCCAACTCGCGCCCGATCTGGACAGGGGCCGAGGCGGGATCGACCTGCACCGGGCCGATCAGGCTGCGCAGGCCGGGAGCAAAGGCCTCGACCGGGCGCAGGGTTACCTCGGCGCCCAGATGGGCGCGCAGCTCGGGCGAGAATTTGGCGAGGTCGGCGAACAGCGTCAGGTGGGCATTGTCGTGCAGGACGGCAAAGCACTGCACCAACGGATTGCGCGGAAGATCCGCACCGCGAATGTTGAGAAGCCAGCAGATCGAATCCGGCAACGTCAGCACGGCCGCCGCGACACCGCGTTGGCGCAGCCCACGCGCGATGCGCGCGCGCTTGGCGGCACTGTCTTCGCCCGCTAGGGACATCGGATGGATGCGCGCCGGGGCCGAGGGCGGCGCGGGCCGGTCCGCCCAGATCGCGTCGATCAGGTTCTCGCAGTCCGTCAGCTCGATGCCGGAACCCTCTAAGGCCTTCTCAACCTCGGCAATCTCACGCCGGGTGTGCAGCCAGGGGTCGAAGCCCACGCGCCCGCCCTGCGGCAGGGCCTCGCGCAGCCAGGGGCCGGGTTTGGTCTCGGGCCAGTTCACGGGTGTAAAGGCGGACAGATCCACCTCGGCGCGCACCTGAACGCGGTAGCGGCCATCGACAAACACGCCGGCGCGGTCATTCAGGGCGATGCAAAAGCCCGCCGAGCCGGTAAAGCCCGTCAGCCAGGCCAGGCGCGCATCACGCTCGGCAACATACTCGCCCTGATGGGCATCGGCGCGCGGCACGAAAAAGCCATCCAGCCCCGCGCGCTGCATCTGGACGCGCAAGGCAGCCAGTCGGGGCGGGCCGTTCTCGGGGGCGGATTTCGAGGTGAAATCCTGAAACATCACATGGCCTTCCGCATGCCCAGAACGCGCGCCCGCGCCCGCGGGTCGCTGTCGAAGAGGCTTGCAAGCTGCTCGGTCATGGCGCCTGCCAGTTGCTCGACATCGGTAATTGTGACAGCGCGCTGGTAGTAGCGCGTCACGTCATGGCCGATGCCGATGGCGATCAGTTCGACTGCGCGGCGCTTTTCGACCATGGCGATCACGTCACGCAGGTGCTTCTCAAGGTAGATCGCCGGGTTGACCGATAGGGTCGAGTCGTCCACCGGCGCGCCGTCCGAGATCACCATGAGGATCTTGCGCGCCTCGGGGCGGGCCAGCATCCGCTTGTGCGCCCATTCCAGTGCCTCGCCGTCGATGTTTTCCTTCAGCAGGCCCTCTTTCATCATCAGGCCCAGGTTCGAGCGCACCCGCCGCCACGGTGCGTCGGCGCCCTTGTAGATAATGTGGCGCAGGTCGTTCAGGCGTCCGGGTTGCTGCGGGCGCCCTTCGGCCAGCCATTTCTCGCGCGATTGGCCGCCTTTCCAGGCGCGGGTGGTGAAGCCCAGGATCTCGACCTTGACCGAGCAGCGTTCGAGCGTGCGCGCCAGAACATCCGCGCAGATCGCGGCGATGGAGATCGGTCGGCCCCGCATCGAGCCCGAGTTATCAAGCAACAGCGTCACAACCGTGTCGCGGAACTCGGTGTCCTTCTCGATCTTGAACGAAAGCGGTGTCGTCGGGTTGGCCACCACGCGGGCCAGCCGCCCGGCGTCCAGCATTCCCTCTTCGCGGTCGAATTCCCAGCTGCGGTTCTGCTGCGCCTGAAGGCGACGCTGAAGCTTGTTGGCCAGACGCGAAACGGCGCCCTTCAGCGGCTCAAGCTGCTGGTCAAGATAGGCGCGCAGGCGCTCCAGTTCGACCGGCTCGGCCAGATCCTCGGCGCGGATTTCCTCGTCGAATTCGGGGGAGAAGACCTTGTAGTTCGGATCGGCCAGCGAGGCGGGCGGGGGCGAGGGCGGCTCGGGCGGGGCATCCGCCTGCGGCATGTCCACCTCTTCGCCCATCTCCTGATCGGCCGTGTCGTCCATGCTGACCGAGGTCTGCGACTGGTCTTGCTGTTCTTCCTGGCTACGCTCGGGCGAGGCTTCGCTGTCGTCGCTCTCGTCCTGATCGCGGCTTTCCTGATCGCCGGAATCGGGATCGTTCTCGGCCTCTTCGGACTCCGACTCGTCGTCCATCTCCTCGTCGGGGTCGTCGCCAAGCTGATCGGCAAAGCCCAGATCGGCAATCACCTTGCGCGCCATACGCGCGAAGGCCGCCTGATCGGACAGAACATGGTTCACCGCCTCAAGATCGTCGCCCGCCGATTGCTCGATGAACGGGCGCCACAGATCAAGCACATTCGCCGCGCCCGGTGGCAGCTTGCGGCCCGTCGCCAACTCGCGCACGAAATAGCCTGCCGCGACGGCGAGCGGTGCATCGGACTGGCTGCGGATCTGAGCATAGCCCTTGCGCTCGGCCTCCCAGGCGATCTTGGCGTCGATATTCGAGAGCGTGCCGGGCATCTCGCGTGCGCCAAGCGCCTCGCAGCGCGCGCCCTCCATCGCCTCGTAGAGCGCGCGGGCCATTTCGCCCGAGGGCTGGTAGCGCGCACCGACGCCCGCATCGTGATGGCGTTTGCGCAGTGCGAGCGCATCCCCCGTTCCGCGCGCCAGCAGGATCTCGTCGCGGGTCATGCGGCGGCTGACCTGCGGCAGACGCATCGTGTCCCCCGCCACGCCGGAGGGATCCACGGTATAGGTGACCGTCAGGTCGGGTGCGTCGGCGAGCGTCTTGGTCGCCTCGGCGAGCGCCTTCTTGAACGGATCGGCGGGGTTGTCGATGGGTTTGCTCATGTCTCTTTATGCGAAGTTTGCCGGCGGCGGGAAAGGGGCAAGACGGCTGGGCGAAGCGAGGGTAGGCGATCGGGGCGGTGGGGCGAAACTACCCCCGCCCCGAAATGCCGCTTTATCCTTTACGCCGTGGCATGAGCTGAGATCGAAGCTGACTGCGTGCCGAGCGGCTTTCGGCACGCGATCATCGGGCGCTTAGCGGGCGGTCAGGTTCGCGGCGCTTTCCGGCAGTTCCTCGTCGAACAGGCGCTGATAGAACTCGGCCACGGTGGCGCGCTCCAACTCGTCGCACTTGTTGAGGAAGGTCAGGCGGAAGGCGTAGCCCACGTTGCGGAAGATCTCGGCGTTTTGCGCCCAGGCGATCACCGTGCGGGGCGACATGACGGTGGAAAGATCGCCGTTCATGAAGGCCGTGCGCGTCAGGTCGGCCACATGCACCATCTGGTTGATCTGCTTGCGGCCCTTCTCGGTGTTGTAATGCGGGCATTTCGACAGAACGATCGCGGCCTCGGCGTCATGGCTGAGGTAGTTCAGCGTCGCGACCAGCGACCAGCGGTCCATCTGGCCCTGGTTGATCTGCTGGGTGCCGTGGTAAAGGCCCGTGGTGTCGCCAAGGCCGACCGTGTTGGCGGTGGCAAAGAGGCGGAAATAGGGGTTCGGCGTGATGACCTCGTTCTGGTCGAGCAGCGTCAGCTTGCCGTCGGCCTCCAGCACGCGCTGGATCACGAACATCACGTCGGCGCGGCCTGCGTCATATTCGTCGAAGACGATGGCGGTCGGGTTGCGTAGCGCCCAGGGCAGGATGCCTTCGTGGAACACGGTGACCTGCTTGCCATCCACCAGTTTGATCGCATCCTTGCCGATCAGGTCGATCCGGCTGACGTGGCTGTCGAGGTTGACGCGCACGCAGGGCCAGTTGAGGCGGGAAGCGACCTGCTCGATATGGGTCGATTTGCCGGTGCCGTGATAGCCCTGGATCATGACGCGACGGTTGTAGGCAAAGCCCGCGAGGATCGCCATCGTGGTGTCGGGATCGAACTTGTAGGTCGGGTCGAGGTCCGGCACGCGGGCGGTCCGCTCGGCGAATCCACGCACCTTCATGTCGCTGTCGATGCCGAAAACCTCGCGAACGTCGATGTCTTCGGTGGGTTTGGCGTTCTGGTCGAGCATGTGGAGCGTCCTTTCTGCGGTCGACTGGATTTGTGGACCATCGGACAGGGGCGCGCAAGGGGGCGGATTGTGTCGGGAACAAGGGAAAAGTGATCAAGGGCGGCCCGCCGGGCCGCCCTCGTGTGTCCCGAGGCGTGGGGTCAGAACTTCATCAGATAGCCGACCGTCAAAGTGGTCAGCTTGGGCTTAGACTGGATGTCGTAGCCTTCGTAGCTGGTGTTCTTTTCGTTGTAGCTGACATGCGCCACTTCGGCGCGCAGCATGCCTGCACCGATCGAATAATCCACGCCGATCGCGAGCCGCGGACCGGTATGGGTGACCTTGTTGCGATCGGTCACGGGTCCGTCGGGCACTTGAACTTCGGTCAGTTCAGTGCGTGCTGCCGACACCCCGAGCGAGCCATAGAACAGGCCCATTCCGGAGACCACGCCGACGCGCCCCGAGAGGTAGGCGGTGGTGCCGATCTTGGTTCCGTTCTTGTAGCCGCTGTAGAACCCGTCGTCGCCTTCGGCATTGGCATAGCCCAGCCCGCCCTCGACGCCGTAGACGGTGCTTCCGTTTTGCCAGTTATAGCCGACGAGGCCCGCGATCCCCATTCCGTCAAGGTCGTGGCTGTCATCGCCCCACTCGTAAGTCGGTGCGATGCCGAAGTGTGCGTCGGTCTTGCCGTCGGAATAGGTCAGCCCCATCCCCGCATACGAACCAGAAAAATCCTGCGCCGATGCTCCTGCCGCTGCCAGTGCGCTCAAAACCGCGGCACCTGCCAGTATCTTGAAGGTGCTCATATTGAAATCTCCCTGACGTTCCTCTTTCTTGGTGACGCAGGGTCAACACCATAGTCGCCGCGTCAAAACAGCCGAGGTTGACAACGCGGTGGGCGATCACGATTTGGTGCGGAAGGGAATGGGCACGGCGCGTTGGGGCGCGTTGCGTCTCTCAAGGCTACTGGCTAGGATCCGCGCCAACAACAAGGGGCAGGAATATGAGCGGACTTCTCGCGCTACTCGACGACGTGGCGGGGATCGCCAAGATAGCGGCGGCCTCGGTCGATGACGTGGCGGGGCAGGCGGCCAAGGCGGGTGCCAAGGCTGCGGGCGCGGTGATCGACGACGCCGCCGTCACGCCGAAATATGTCCACGGCTTTGCTCCCGCGCGCGAATTGCCGATCGTGGGCAAGATTGCGCTTGGCTCGATCCGCAACAAGCTGCTGATCCTGCTGCCTGCGGCGCTGCTGTTGTCGGCCTTCGCGCCCTGGCTGATCACGCCGCTTCTGATGCTTGGCGGGGCCTATCTGTGCTTTGAGGGCGCGGAGAAGGTCTGGCACCTGTTTTTCCCGCACGATCCCTATGCCGATGGCCATGTCGAGGGCGGCGGCGATCCGCAGCATCTTGAGGCCGAGAAGATCGCGGGCGCGGTCAAGACCGACTTCATCCTCTCGGCCGAGATCATGACGATCGCGCTGGCCGCCCTGCCGCCCGAACAGCCGGTGTGGATGGAGGCCATGGCGCTTGCGCTTGTCGGCATCGGCATCACGGTTGTGGTCTACGGCGGTGTCGCGCTGATCGTGAAGGCGGACGACGTCGGCCTGTGGCTGGCGCGGGTGGGGCGGCTGTCGGTTACGCGGGCGCTCGGGCGCGGGATCGTCTCGTTCATGCCGCTGTTCATGAAGGCGCTGATGGTCGTCGGCACGGCGGCGATGATCTGGGTTGGCGGCTCGATCGTGCTGCATGGTCTGGCCGAGACGCTCTGGCACGCGCCCTACGACTGGATTCACCACCAGGCCGAGGTCGTGGCCCATGCGTTGCCGCAAAGCCTGTCGGGCTTCATGGGCTGGGCAACCACGGCGTTCCTTGACGGTATCTTCGGGCTGGCGTTCGGGCTGCTTCTGATCCCGCTGGTCGCCAAGGTCATCGACCCGGTGATCATGTCGTTCAGCGGAAAGGGCAAGGCGGGGCACTGACGCCCCGCTCAACACCCAAGCGCGTCACTTGAAGTTGCGCGAGTCCTTGATCTGATCCCAAGCCCAGACCACCTCTTGCAGCATCTCTTCATGCGAGCGGTCGCCGCCGTTCATGTCGGGGTGCAGAACCTTGATCAGCGCCTTGTAGCTCTTGCGAATGTCGGCCTTGGTCATGCTGTCCTTGGCCTCGAGAATATCGAGCGCGCGGCGCTCGGTCGGGGGCAGCTTGCGGCTAAGGGTGCGGCCGGGGTTCTGCGTCGCATTGGCGCCCAGAAGCTCGTGCGGGTCGGCAATCCCGTGGCGCGACCAGCCGAGCTTTTCGTCATTGGCGCGATTGAAGGGCTTGGTCGGGCGCTCCCACACGGTCGCGTTGTCGAGGAAAGCCTGAAACTCCTCTTCCGACTGTCCCTGGAAGTAGTTCCAGTTCAGGTTGTACTCGCGCACGTGATCCTTGCAGAACCAGAAGTAGTCATCGAGCACCTTCGGGCTCTTGGGGGCGCGATACTGGCCGGCCTCGGTGCAGCCCTCCTTGTCGCAGACCCGCGTCGAGGTCTCGAAGGCGCCGGACATGCCACGCTTGCCCTTCGTGCGGCGTTTCTTGTCCGCAGCCGCCGAAATGTTGAAGCCGAAGGGGTCGCTCTTGCTCATGCGGGCCTCTTGTGAATCAGTCTTGGTTGGGTCGGTGCGCCACTTGACGCCCTGAACGACTCGGGCCACGCAGGATAGAGCAATTGGCGCAAGAAGAAAGGGGGCCGGAAGATGGCTGGCGGAAAAACTCTGGTTGCGGACGAGATCCGCGCGCGATTGGCTGTTCTGACGCCCGAACGGCTGGAAGTGATCGATGAAAGCGCGCTGCATGCCGATCATTCCGAGGACGCGCGGCGGGGCGAAAGCCATTTCCGCATCCGTCTGCGGGCCTCGGCGCTGGAAGGTCTGTCGCGCGTGGCGCGCCATCGCGCGGTGCATGACGCGCTTGGCGCTGAACTGATCGGGCGTATTCACGCCCTGGCGATCGAATTCGAGGCTTAGGCCTCGTCTTCGGCCGGACCGACGCGGGGCGCGCGCCCCTCGGGCGACAGCGCCGAGAGCATCTTCTTGAAAGGCGTCTGCGCGGTCTCGTTGGTCAGCTTGAGCGGCTCGGGGCGGGCCCCCGCCGCGAAGGGGCGACGAAACACCAGAAGGTTGTGAAACACCGTGTGCTTCGAGGTCAGCCCGCTGCGTTCTTCGGCGGGCAGGGTCTCGGCGCGCCAGTATTCCCATCCCTCGCGTGCGAGATCGTTCATCATATGCGTCAGCGTATGGGCAAAGCGATCGATGCCGGTTTTCACGCCACGCTCTTTTTCGCCGCGGATCGGAGCCGGGACGACCTTGTATTCATAGCTCTGCATCGAAACACCTCACTTTGCGGGCTTCATACCCGAAGACCCGCCCCGGTCAACTAACGAGAGGGTGAGGGGCGGGCTTTCGCTCAGGCCTGTTGCAGCACGGGGTCTTCCTCGGGTTCGTGTCTGAACAGGCCCATGTCATGCAGGATTGCTACCATCGCCGGGGTGACCAGCAGCGCGAGCAGCGTCGCCGATGTCAGACCGAAGGCGAGGCTGGCCACGATCGGACGCAACAGTTGCGCCTGCGTGCTCGTTTCAAAGAGCAGCGGACCAAGGCCGACCACCGTGGTCAGCGAGGTCAGGAAGATCGCCCGGAAACGGTCGCGCACCGCGCTGACGGCGCTGTCCTCCAGCGTGTCGCCCTTGGCCAGACGCTCCTTGATGAAGGCGATCAGCAGGATCGAGTTGTTCACCACGACCCCGGCCAGCGTCGCCATGCCCACAAGGCTGGGCAGCGAAAGCGGCAGGCCAAGCAGGAGATGGCCCCACATGACGCCGATCACCGACAACGGAATGGCCGCGAGCACCACGACGGGTTGCAAGAAGCTGCGGAACTGGAAAGCGAGGATCAGGAAGACCCCGATCACGCCGATCCCGAGATTGCGCCCGAGCGACGAGCCGGTCGTCGCGGCATCCTCGGCCTCGCCCAGAAAGCTGACGTGGACATCGGGGCGCTTTTCGGCCAGCGTCGGCAGGTAGTCGGACTTGAGCGCGCTGATCAGCTCGCGAGAATTGGCGACGGCGGTGTTGATTGAGCCCTGCACGGCGACCGACCGCTGGCCGTCGACCCGGTTGATCGAGGCATAGCCGCGATCCATGCGTACATCCGCCACCGCCGAAAGCGGCACGGCCGTGCCGTCCGACGCACGCACCCGCAGATCGAGGATATCGGCCAGGCTACGGCGCGCCTCTTCATTCAGGCGCACGACGACTTCGAGCCCGCCAAGCCGGTCCTGAAACTCAAAGGCCGTGTCGCCGCGAAACGCCGCGCGCAGCTCGCTCGCGATCGATTGTGCCGAAACGCCAAGCGCACTGGCAGCGGCCGGGCGGGGGGTGACGATGAACTCGCGCTTGCCCGGTTGCAGATCGAAGGTCACATCGCGCACACCTTCAAAACCGCGGAAAAACTGGCGCATCTCCTTGGCCGTGGCGGCGAGGGCATCGAGGTCTTCGCCCTGCAGACGGATGTCGATGGGCTTGCCGCCCGCGCCGCGTTCCTTATCGGTAAAGCGGAGTGCTGCCATGTCTGGCAGCGGGCCGGTGGCCTTTTTCCACTGGTCAAGGATCGCGCCCACCTCGGTCACCCGAACACCCGCAGGCAGTAGCCGCGCGCTGACGATCGCCATATGCGGCCCGGTCTCGGGGGTGTCGGCGTTGGCGCTGTAGGTGACGGTGAAGCTTTGCACCAGCGCCTGACCCTCGGGCTGTTCGGGGGAGAGTTCGGCGTTGAGCTCCTCGAGCCCCGCGACAACCTTGGCCACGCGCGCCTCGGTCCGCTCGAAGGGAGAGCCCTGCGCCAGCAGCAGCCGCGCCTCGACCGTGTCGCTTTCCAGCGACGGGAAACTTTGGAACTTGATCAACCCGCCCGCTAATGGCGCGATCGAGAACAGCACCAGAAAGATCGCAAGCCCAAGCGTCAGGTAGCGATTGCGCAGGCTGAGCGCGGCAAGCGGCACCACGACCCCATCGCGCAACCTTGCAAAGGCGTTGTTCACAGCGGTGCTGACGCGCCCGGCCTTAAGATCGTGGCGCAGCGCGTGGTGCATGTGATGCGGCAGGACAAGGAAAGCCTCGACCAGACTGACGATCAGGGTCAGCAAGAGAACGATCGGGATGTATTTCAAGACGCCCCCGATGGAGCCCTGCAGGAAGCCAAGTGGCCCCACGATCATTGCCGTGGTCAGGAACGAGGCCGCAACCCCCGGCGCAACCTGAAGCGCGCCGTTCACTGCAGCGGTCAGCCCGGCCTCGCCGCTCTGCCTGCGCCGCACGATGTTCTCCGAGATGACGATGCTGTCATCCATCAGCAGGCCGATGGCGACCAAAAGCGCCACCATGGTCATCATGTTGATCGAATAGCCCAGATACTGCATCGCGAAGATCGTGCCCAGGAACGACACCGGCAGGCCCATCGCCACCCAGAACGACATCCGGAAGCCGAAGAACAGCCACATCGAGGCCAGCACGAGAAGCAGGCCCTGCACCCCGTTGACGGCGATGATGCGCAGACGGTCGGTGATGTTCGACGTCGAGTCCTGCGAGATCGCAAGCGTGATATTGCCCGGCGCTTCGGCCTGTGCCGCAGCCACCTGCCGGTCAAGCGCCGCCTTCACGCGCAGCGCGTCCTGCGCATCGGTCTTGCTGACGCTGACGATGGCGGCGGGGCGGTTGTTGTAAAGCGCGGCCTGCGCCGGGTCGGCGAAGCCCTCGCTGATCGTGGCGATATCGCCCAGCAACAGCTGCGCGCCGCTTGCGGTTCCCGCGACCGGGATGCGCGCCAGTTCCAGCACCGTGCGTTTCTCGCCCAGAAAGCGCAGGCTGGCATCGCCGTTCGAACCCTCAACCGTGCCCGCCGGCATGTCGAGGCTGTCGCGTCCGATCAGCGTGACGATATCAGAGGCCGAAAGCCCGAAACGCTCGACCGCCGAGGGATCCAGCTCGACGCTGATCTCGCGTTCGGAAAAGCCCGAGACGCTAACCTGGGTGATCGCAGGATCGGTGCGCAGACGTTCGGCCAGCGCGTCAGCGTAGCTGAGCAGGACCATGCGGTCCTCGGGGCCGGTGACCGCGACCGAGGCGACCGAGGCGATGCGCTCGATGATCTGGGTCACGGGGGCTTCGGCCTTGTCGGGGAAGCTGGTGATCGCGTCCACCGCCGCCTTCAGGTCGTTGTGAAAGCGCGTCATGTCGGCGCCTTCGATGATCTCGGCGGTGATGATGGCGGTATTGTCGCGCGCAAGGCAGCTCAGCTCGGCCAGGTTGGTCACCGAACGCAGCGGGTCTTCGGCAACGACGCAGATCCCGCGCTCGACCTCGGCGGGGGAGGCGCCGGGGTAGGCGATGCGGATCTGGACCTCGGAGGGCGGCGTTTCGGGGAAGGTGTCGCGTTGCAACTGCGGCAGGGCCACGAGCCCCAGCACCATCAGCGCGATCATCAGGATGTTCGCAGCGGTCGGGTGACCGGCAAAGAGGCGGATCATTGCGAGGCTCCCTTGCCCTTGCCAGCGGTGCCGCCTGTTGCGGCGGCGGCCAAGGCGGCAAGCGTGGCCTTGTCCTCAAGCGGTTTCACCGCCATTCCGGGCACGGCGATGCTGGGGTCGGCCACCACGAGCTTGTCGCCCTCGGCCAGCCCTTCGGTCACCACGGCGATCTCATCGAGTGTGAAGCCAAGCGTGACCGGGCGCTTTTCCAGTTTGCCCTCTTCGGACACCACCAGCGCCGAGCCGCCAACGACCGCGTCGAGCGGGGCGACCAGCGCCGAGGTTTTCGGCGCGCTCAGCACTACTTCCACCAGCATGTTGCGGCGCAGGGGCGGACGGGCGCCTGCCTCAGCCTGCGACAGCGGGTCTTCCGCGCGCACGACGATGGCGCTCGATTGGGTGCGCGGGTCAATGGATTCGCCCATGCGCACGACCTGCGCCTTCCATGTGACGCTGTGATCGGCGGCGGGCAGGCGGATACGTGCCGTCAGATCGGTGACAGAGCTTCCCTCGGCCATCGCCCGCATCAGCGGACCGATGCGCCCGATGGGGAACTGCGCGGCGATCTCAACGGCCTCGGTGCCCTCGGCGGCCAGAAGCGTCTGCCCGCGCGCGACATACTGGCCGATCTCTGCGCTTACATCGGTCAGACGCAGATCGTAGGGGGTTCGGATATCGGCAAAGGTGAGGTCGCGCTCAAGCGTCGCGCGTTGGGCGCGCAGCACGTCGCGCTCGGCGGCGTTCAGGGCGATCTGGTTTTGGGTCTCGACCAGTTTCGAGCGCGCGGCCAGTTCCTGCCTGCGCACCGATTCAAGGCTTGCTGCGGTCACAACCCCTTGCTGCGCAAGCTTTTCCTGCCGCGTCAGATCCGCCTGGGCCAGTTCAAGATCGGATTGCACCAGCGCCATCGAGGCGGCGATCGTCTGGTCCTTGACCTCAAGCGCGGCCAGTTGCGCATCGGTTTGCGCCAGCGAGAGGCGCAGGCCGCTGTCGTCGATCCGCGCAAGCGAGGTGCCCGCACCGACGATCAGGCCGGGGGCGAGGCCGTCGATGGTCCAGTCGATCTCGCCCTCGATCCGGGCCACCGCGCGCCATTCACGTGCCGGCTCGACCGTGCCATAGCCCGAGACGCGGGGGATAATATCCATCGGCGCCATCGTGATGACGCGGACCTGCGGCGGTGTGCGCAGGGTGTCTTTCGCCGCGGGCTGCTGCGCGAGGCTGCCGGACCACATGATGCTGAGCACCCCGAGCGCCGTCGGAGCCGCCACAGCGAGCCCACGCCGCGCCACCATCTGCCAAGTCCACATCGCAATCCCTCGCGCAAATAAATTCATACTTGTGCATATGATCATGTTGATGCGCCGAAGGGTAGTCAGAAGATGTGACGCCAAGAAAAAAGCCCCGGGGTTCCCGGGGCTTTCTTCGTGTCGAGCAGGTAGGGCTCAGAGCGTGCCGCTGCGCTGCTGGATCATCATGAAGGTGTCGAAGTTGTATTCGGACAGCTGCGCCCAGACATAGGCATCGCGCTTATAGGCCAGCTGGCTTTCGTAGATCTTCTTGAAGGCCGCGTTCGATGCCGTGATCTCGGCATAGACTTCCTGGGACGCGTTGTAGCAGGCCTGCAGAACTTCGGGGCTGAAGGGACGCAGCTGTGCGCCGTTGGCCATCAGCGTCTTGAGCGCACCGGGGTTCTTGTAGTCGTAGGCTGCGAGCATGTCCGAGTTGGCGGCCTGGCAGGCGGCCGCCAGCGCGACCTGGTAGGCCTCGGGCAGGGCGGCGAACTTGTCCTTGTTGAAGAATGCATGCAGCGTCGCGCCACCTTCCCACCAGCCGGGGTAGTAGTAGTAGGGTGCAACCTTGTAGAAGCCGAGCTTCTCATCGTCATAGGGGCCGACCCATTCGGTCGCGTCGATGGTGCCTTTCTCCAGCGACGGATAGATGTCGCCGCCGGCGATCTGCTGCGGCACGACGCCGAGCTTCTCCATGACCTTGCCGCCGAAGCCGCCGATGCGCATTTTCACGCCCTTGAGGTCCTCGACGGTGTTGATCTCCTTGCGGAACCAACCGCCCATCTGGGCACCGGTGTTGCCGCAGGGAAGACCGTGCAGGCCCTGGGTGTTGTAGAACTCGTTCAGCAGGTCGTTGCCGCCGCCGTAGTAATACCAGCCGTTCTGCTGGCGCGCGTTGAGGCCGAAGGGCACCGCGGTGCCGAGCGCGTAGGTCGCATCCTTGCCCCAGTAGTAATACGAGGCGGTGTGGCAGGCCTCGACCGTGCCGTTGGCCACGGCGTCAGCCGCCTGCAGGCCGGGGACGATCTCGCCCGCGGCGAAGACCTGAATCTTGAACTTGCCGCCGGTCATGGCGCTGACGTAGCTCGCCATGGTTTCGGCCGCACCGTAAATCGTATCCAGCGATTTCGGGAACGACGAGGTCAACCGCCAGGTGATCTCGGGCAGGTCCTCGGCCAGTGCCGGGCTGGCAACCGAGGCGGCCGCTGCGGCCGCGCCGCCAAGCGCACCTTTGCGGATGAAAGAACGACGATCCATATAAATTCCTCCCGTGTTGTATGTCCGACTATCGGCCCGCTTTGTGCGGTTCCTCCCCGTAGCCGGCTCCGGTGGTCACTTTACTTTACCGAAAAGACCTGTCTAGCCCTCACGCTACGAAATCCTGCGTCAAATCGCGCATGAAAAAGCCCCGGCGCGGTGAAATGCGCCGGGGCTGGCCGGTTTGAGCGGGATCTTGCCGTAAGTTGCGGCAGTTGCCCGAATTGGCGGCGATCAGAGCGCGCCGTTGCGCTGCTGGATCATCATGAAGGTGTCGTAGTTGTACTCGGCAACCTGGGTCCAGAGGTAGTTTTCGGCGCGGAAGGTCTTGATCGACTGCCACAGCTTGGCGAAGTCTGCGTTCGAGGCTTCCAACTCGGCATAGACCTCGTTGGCGGCGGTGAAGCAGGCCTGAAGGATCTCGGGCGAGAACGGACGCAGCTGCGCGCCATTGGCCACGAGCGACTTGAGCGCCTTCGGGTTCAGGTAGTCATACATCTGCAGCATGTTCGCATCGACCGACTGGCAGGCGGTGCGCAGCAGCGACTGGTAGCCCGCCGGCAGCGCCTCGTAGGCGGCCTTGTTGAACATGAAGTGGACCGTCGGGCCACCTTCCCACCAGCCGGGGTAGTAGTAGTAGGGTGCGACCTTGTAGAAGCCGAGCTTCTCGTCATCGTAGGGGCCGACCCACTCGGTCGCGTCGATGGTGCCTTTTTCCAGCGCCGGGTAGATGTCGCCGCCGGCGATCTGCTGCGGCACCAGGCCGAGTTTCTCCATCACCTTGCCCGCGAAGCCGCCGACACGCATCTTGAGGCCCTTGAGGTCTTCGACGGTGTTGATCTCCTTGCGGAACCAGCCGCCCATCTGCACGCCGGTGTTGCCGCCCGGGAAGGCGACGAGGCCCTGCTTGGCGAGGAACTCGTTGTAGAGGTCGATACCGCCGCCATGGTAGTGCCAGGCGTTGATCCCGCGCGCCGAGAGCGAGAACGGCACGGCGGCCGCAACGGCCCAGGCCGGGTCCTTGCCCCAGTAGTAGTAGCCGACGGTGTGGCAGGCCTCGACCGTGCCGGCGGCGGCAGCGTCAGCCGCCTGCAGGCCGGGAACGATCTCGCCGCCCGCGAAGACCTGGATCTGGAAGTTGCCGTCGGTCGCCTCGCTGATGCGCTTGGCCAGCACGTCGGCCGCGCCGTAGATGGTGTCGAGCGACTTCGGGAAGGACGAGGTCAGGCGCCAGGTCACTTTCGGCGCCGATTGCGCGATGGCGGGCGCGGCGAGGCTGGCAGCAGCGCCGCCAACAGCGGCTTTGGTCAGGAATGAACGACGATCCATGGGGTCCTCCCGTATAATGATCGGATAAAGACACACCCCGGGAGCCCGCGGCGGTCGCGTGGAAAGTGGCAGGCGAAGCCCGGCGTGTCCAGAGCGGGGCTGGCCGAAATGTGCAATTTTGGTAAGAAAAGTGATCCGATTTCGGCTGTTTCTCGCCAATTCGCGCCACTCTGCGTTCAACTGCCGCATCTGGCGGCGGTTGCGCATTAGCTAAGCATCAGCTGCGCGTGTCGGGTAGCGCGATGCGCGCCACCTGCTCGGCGATGGGGTCGACCGAAAGCGGATGGGTCTCACCCGTGTGGTCCTCGGGGTCGCCCAGATCCTGCCAGGCTCCGTTCTTGAAGATCTCCAGCCCGCTGAAATTCGCCTTGTAGCCCATCTTGCGCGACCCCGGCACCCAGTAGCCCAGGTAGACATAGGGCAGGCCCGCACGCCGTGCGATCTCGACATGGTCGAGGATCAGGTAGGTGCCCAGGCTGTCGTCGATCCGATCGGGATCATAGAAGCTGTAGACCATGCTCAGCCCGTCATCGAGCACGTCGGTCAGGCAGACGGCGACCAGCGAATGAGCGGTATCGGGCGTGGCCGCGGTTTCGCGATACTCGATGACGCGCGACTTGATCGGCGTTTCCTCGATCATCGCGGCAAACTCGAAAATATCCATGTCGGCCATGCCGCCATCGGCGTGGCGATCATCAAGGTAGCGGCGGAACAGCGCGAACTGTTCTTCGGTGGCCCAGGGGCTGGTCGCTGTGCGCTTGAGATCAGAGTTGCGCTTGAGCACCCGGCGCTGGGTCCGGCTGGGCGAGAAATCCGCCACGCGGATGCGCGCCGACAGGCACGCCATGCAATCCGAGCAGGACGGTCGATACAGCACGTTCTGCGAGCGCCGGAAGCCCTGGCGCGACAGCGCATTGTTCAGCTTCTCTGCGCCTTCGCCTTGCAGCGCGGTAAACAGCTTCCGTTCCGAGCGCCCGTCGAGATAGGGGCACGGTTGCGGCGCCGTTACGTAGAACTGCGGTGCAAGCGGAAGTGAATGGCGCATGTGTTGGCGTTCGGCGTTAATACGAGGGAAGGCTAGCAAGTTCGGCGTTGTGCGCCAAGCATTTCCTCTGGGCCGAACTGTGCCGAAACCCGGCTTTTTCAAGCCGGGTCGGGGGAGGGGGGAGGTGCGGCGGCAAAATGCCGCCGTTCAGGGCTTAGTAGGCGCCGGGCGCCTTGGGCTGCTCCGTGGGCTCGGTTTCGGGCTGCTCGGCAGCGGCATGGGCGCGCTCGTCCATGTACTGGTCGAACTCTGCCTTGTCGCGGGCCTCGCGCAGGCGGCCAAGGAAGGCCTCGAATTCATCCTGCTCGCGCTCAAGCCGGGCCAGCGTTTCCGCCTTGTAGGCGTCGAAGGCGCTGTTGCCGGTCACACGGCTGGCGTGGATGTCGAAGCCGCAGGCGCGGCGGGCGTGGGTGCGGCGGCAGCCCTTGCCGAAGCGGCCGGTGATCAGGATGAACCCGAGCACAACAAGGCCGAGCGGGCCAGCGAAGATGAACGAGCCGACCATGACCGCGATCCAGGAAATCGGGCCACGTTCGTCGAGCCAGTTCAGCGCACGTGCAAACCAGCCGGGTCGGGCGGGAGCGGGGGAATAGGCGTAGGCGGACATGAGAACCTCCGGGTTGGCATGTGAATTGCTTTCACATTACATGAAATGGGCAGCCCCGCCCCCCGTTCAAGAGGTCATGTAAACCTTTTTTACATTTCATCGCGCGGCGGGCTATCGACGAAATCGGCAAGCTTGGCGCCGGTAATGCGCAGCAGTTCGCGCGGGTCGACCGCGAAGATATGCCGGGGTGTGCCCGCGGCGGCCCAGACCCGCTCGAACTCCAGCAGGCGCGTGTCGTAATAGCTGGCCACCGGGCTCAGATGCCCCACAGGGGCGACGCCCCCGATGGCAAAACCGGTCTCGGCGCGGATGAGCGCGGCATCGGCCTTGCCAAGGGGCTGGTGCGCCACCGAACTGGCCTTGTCAGCGCAGACCCGGTTGCCGCCTGCCGTGAGGAACAGCGCGACATGGCCGCTTGCCTCGCCGCGGAAGATGATCGACTTGACGATCTGATCTACCGCGCAGCCTGCCGCGTCGGCGGCCTCCTGTGCGGTGCGCGCCTGTCCCACCTCGAGAATCTCGAAGGTTACGCCCGTTTCCAGCAGGGCGCTCTGAACCCGTTTCAACGATTTGCTCATAGCTTTGCCCCCCCCTCGCGCTCAAGCTTTAGGGTGCGCGCAGGGCTGAGGGAAGCCCATTGACCAACCTGAGCCGCGCAGTAGTCTGGCGGGCATGAATTTCGTATCGCGTCTGACCCGCTGTCCCGTCCCCTTCGAGCCCGAGCGTGGCGCCGATGTGGCGGGGCAATTCACCGACCTTCCTCCCGAAATGCGTGCTCTGGTCGCTGGAACCGCGGGCTGCTCGCCCTTCCTTGCGGGACTTCTGACGCGTGAGGCGACCTGGCTGCGCGCTGCGCTGGCCGAGACACCCGAGGCCGCACTGGCGGCCGAGCTGGCCCGAATCGGCGAGGTGCCGCTGGATGCCCTGGCGGATGAGTTGCGCCGGGCCAAGCGGCGCATAGCCCTTTTGACCGGCCTTGCCGATCTGGGTGGGGTCTGGACGCTTGAGCTGGTGACCGGCGCGCTGACCGATCTGGCCGATCATGCGGTGAACCTGGCGATCACACGGCTGGTCGCCGATGAGATTCGCCGCAACAAGATCCCCGGCGCCGAGCCGCAGGATGCCGAGACCGGGGCGGGGATGGTGGCGCTTGCCATGGGCAAGATGGGCGCGGGGGAGCTGAATTACTCCTCGGATATCGACCTGATCTGCCTCTTCGATCAGACCCGCTATGACCCGTCGGATGTGATGGAAGCCCGCGCGGCTTTCATCCGCGTTACCCGCAAGATGGCGGCGATGCTCTCGGATATCACCGGCGAGGGCTATGTCTTCCGCACCGATCTGCGTCTGCGCCCTGACGCAAGCGTGACGCCCGTCTGCATCTCGATGGCTTCGGCCGAGCTGTATTACGAAGCCGAGGGTCGGACATGGGAGCGCGCAGCCTATATCAAGGCGCGCGCCTGCGCGGGCGATATCGGCGCGGGAGAGCGGTTCTTGCAGTCGCTCACCCCCTTCGTCTGGCGCAAGCATCTCGATTTCGCGGCCATCCAAGATGCGCATGACATGCGCCTGCGCATCCGCGAGCATAAGGGCCTGCACGGGCCGATCACCTTGCCCGGCCACAATATGAAGTTGGGTCAGGGGGGGATCCGAGAGATCGAGTTCTTCACCCAGACCCGGCAGTTGATCGCGGGCGGGCGAGACCCGGAACTGCGCGACCGCACCACCGTGGGCGGGTTGCGCCGCTTGGCCGCGAAGGATTGGGTGCCCTCGGCCGTCGCCGAGGAACTGATCGCGCATTACCGCGAGCATCGCGACATCGAGCACCGCATCCAGATGGTCAACGATGCACAAACCCAGCTTCTGCCCAACAACCCCGAAGGGCTGGCGCGGATCGCCGCGATGATGGGCGAGGGCGATGCCGCTAAATGGTCGACGCGGCTCATTGACCGCTTGCAGCGCGTCGAGGAGCTGACGGGTGCCTTCTTCGCCCCCGGCGAGACCGCCACGCGGCCCGAGTTGTCGCCCGCTGCCGCCGCGATCGTCGAGGGCTGGCGCGGGTATGCCTGCCTGCGCTCAGAGCGCGCGCGGGGGATCTTCCGTCGAGTCGAACCGGAACTGCTGCGCCGCCTTCAGCGCGCCGCGAACTCCGACGAGGCGCTGCGTCAGTTCGACGGCTTCCTGCGGGGCTTGCCGGCGGGTGTTCAGCTGTTCTCGCTGTTCGACGCCAACCCGCAACTGATCGAACTGATTGTCGATATCTGCACCACGGCCCCGGCGCTTGCCGCCCATCTGTCGCGCAACGCGGGCGTGCTGGACGCGGTGTTGGGGGGCTCGTTCTTCGAACCATGGCCCGGCCCCGACGGGGTGCTACAAGATCTGCGCGAGGCCCTTTCTGCGGCGCAGGACTATGAGAAAAAACTGGATACCGCACGGCGTTGGGCCAAGGAGTTCAAGTTCCGCGTCGGTGTTCATCACCTGCGCGGTCTGGTCGATGCGGCCGAGGCGGCCAGGCAGTATGCCGATATAGCCGGTGCCGCCGTGGCCGCGCTCTGGCCCGAGGTTCTGGCCGAGTTCGCAGCCAAGCATGGCCCACCGCCCGGACGCGGAGCCGTGGTTCTGGGGATGGGGTCGCTTGGGGCCGAGCGGCTGAACGCTTCCTCGGATCTCGATCTGATCGTGATCTACGACCCCGAGGGGGTCGAGATGTCGGAAGGGCGCAAGCCCCTGGCGACGCGCCCCTATTACGCGCGCCTGACGCAGGCGCTGATCACCGCGCTGACCGCGCAGATGCCCGAGGGGCGGCTTTACGAGGTGGATATGCGTCTGCGCCCTTCGGGTCGGCAGGGACCGGTCGCAACCTCGATCGAAAGCTTCCGGTCGTATCAGATGGATGAGGCCTGGACTTGGGAGCATCTGGCGCTGACCCGAGCGCGCCCGGTAGCGGGCGATCCGGGGCTTGCGGCTGATGTCGAGGCGGTGCGCGTGGCCGTTCTTGGCGCGAAGGGCGGTGATCCAAAGGTGATGCCCGACCTGGCCGAGATGCGCGGGCGTATCTTTGCCGCCAAGGCCCCCGATGGCGCCTGGGAGGCCAAGATCGGTCCGGGCCGGTTACAGGACATCGAACTGCTGGCGCAAAGCTTTGCCTTGCGCGGCGGCGAACCCGCGCGCCGGGTCGAGCCGCAGTTGCGCATCGGCCCGCGTCTTGGTCTGTGCAGTAAGGAGGAGGGCGAGCGTCTGGCCTCGGCCTATCGCTTCCTGTGGCGGCTTCAGGCGGGGGGGCGGTTGCTCACCGACAAGCCGCTCGACATGGAGGCCATCGGCGAGGGCGGGCAGTCGTTCCTGCTGCGCGAGGTCGGCGTCGATAGTCTTGAGGCCCTTGCCGAACGGCTCGAACGCACCACCTCAGAGGTAGCTGTCATCGTCGAGGCGGCGCTAGGGTGAGAGAATGGCGAGGAAAGTCATGGATTTGAACCTTGCGGACCCGAAAGGGCTGATCCGTGAAAGCTACCGGATCGAGGGGATCACCCTGTCCGAATGCCGTTCGATCTTCATGGATTGGGCGCTGAGCCTTGCGCCGGGGCTGGAACCGTTCGACGCCATGCGGACGGTTCTGGCGGCCTATGGCGCCGATGCCGAACACCCCATGAGCAAGGTTCTGACCGAGGGGCTGACGCGCCCGCCGGGTGGCGCGGGGCGGCGCGGCGGGCGTGCCGCGCGCTTTGGCGCCTAGCGCGGCAGGGCGGCGGCTTCGCGGGCAAGCACCTCGATCCCGGCCCAATCGCCGCTTTCGACCTTGTCGTTTGGCGCAACCCACGACCCGCCCGCGCAAAGCACGTTCGGCAGGCTCAGGTAATCATTGGCGTTTTGCAGGCTGATGCCGCCCGTCGGGCAGAAGCTGACCTGCGGCAGCGGCCCGCCAAGTGCCTTGATCGCGGGCGCGCCGCCCGAGGTGGCGGCGGGGAAGAACTTGAGCATGTCAAAGCCCCACTCCATCGCGCGCATCACTTCGGAGGCGGTGATGGCGCCAGGCAACAGCGGCAGGCCCTCATCCTCGCAGGCTTTCACGAGGCGCTCGGTCGCGCCGGGTGAGACGCCGAATTTCGCGCCTGCGGCCTTGGCGGCTTTGACGTCGGCCGGGGTGATCAGGGTTCCCGCGCCAACCACGCCGCCTTCGACCTCGGACATGGCGCGGATCGCATCGAGCGCGCAGGGCGTGCGCAGCGTCACCTCAAGCGCGGGCAGGCCGCCTGCAACCAGCGCGCGGGCGAGGGGGGCGGCGTGCCCCAACTCCTTGACGACGATCACCGGAACGATCGGGGCGAGGGCGCAGATCTTACGGGCGGCGGCGGATTGTTCGGCGGGGGTCATGGTGTCCCTCTCGGAGGTTTGAGATCAGACGATTACGGCCGCGCCATCGGTGGCGGGGCCGACGTTGCGACGGAAGGCGGCAAAGAGTTCGCGCCCAATGCCATGGGCATTATGCGACAGATCGGCGGCAACCGGGGTGCGGCTGTCGAAATCGGCGGCAAGGCAGGTCAACACGCCATTTTCCGCGTCGAGGCGCACGATATCACCGTCGCGCAGCTTGGCCAGCGGGCCGCCGCAGGCCGCCTCGGGGCTGACGTGAATGGCGGCCGGGACCTTGCCAGAGGCACCCGACATGCGCCCGTCGGTCACCAGCGCAACCTTGAGCCCGCGCGCCTGCAAGACCGACAGCGTCGGGGTGAGGGAGTGCAACTCGGGCATGCCGTTCGCCTGCGGGCCCTGGAAGCGCACGACGACGACGGTATCCGAGGTGAATTCGTCGCGCTTGAAGGCGGCGCGAACGTCATCCTGGTCGTGGAAGATGCGAACCGGGGCTTCGATCAGGTGGTGTTCGGGGGCCACGGCCGAGATCTTGATGACCCCACGCCCGAGGTTGCCCGAAAGCTGGCGCAGGCCGCCCTGAGGCTGGAACGGGGTGGCTGCGGGGCGCAGGATTTTGTCGTTAAGCGTCTCGCTCGGGCCCTCGGCCCAGTCGAGCTTGCCATCTATCAGCTTGGGCTCTCGGGTATAGGCCTCAAGCCCGTCGCCCGCGACGGTCTTGGCATCGCCATGCAGCAGGCCCGCGCCAAGCAGCTCGCGGATCAGGAATTGCAGCCCGCCTGCCGCGTGGAAGTGGTTCACATCGGCCAGACCGTTCGGATAGACCTTGGCCATCAGCGGCACCACGGCCGAGATGTCGTCGAAATCGGCAAGATCCAGCACGATCCCGGCGGCGCGCGCCATGGCGGGCAGGTGCAGTACGAGATTGGTCGATCCACCCGTCGCCATCAGCCCGACAAGGCCGTTCACGAAGGCGCGCTCATCAAGGATCTCGCCTGCGGGACGGTAGTCATTGCCAAGCGCGGTGATTTCGGCAGCGCGGCGAGCGGCCTGAACCGTCAGCGCTTCGCGCAGCGGCGTGTTGGGGTTCACGAAGCTTGCGCCGGGCAGGTGCAGGCCCATGAATTCCATCAGCATCTGGTTCGTGTTCGCCGTGCCGTAAAAGGTGCAGGTGCCCGGCCCGTGATAAGAGGCCATCTCGGCCTCCATCAGCTTGTCGCGCCCGACCTCGCCGGTGGCGAATTGCTGACGCACCTTGGCCTTTTCGTCATTCGGCAGGCCCGAGGTCATCGGCCCGGCGGGCACGAAGATCGCAGGGATGTGCCCGAACGTGGCAGCAGCCATGATCAGCCCCGGCACGATTTTGTCGCACACACCCAGATAGAGGGCCGCGTCGAAGGTGTTGTGGCTCAGCGAGATCCCCGCTGCCAGCGCGATCACATCGCGCGAGAAGAGGCTCAGCTCCATCCCCGGCTGGCCCTGCGTGACGCCGTCGCACATGGCCGGAACGCCGCCCGCGACCTGCGCGGTCACGCCAAGCTTGCGCAGGCTGTCCTTGATCAGGCGCGGGTAGCTTTCATAGGGCTGATGCGCCGAGAGCATGTCATTGTAAGCCGTCACGATCCCGATATTGGCCGCGCGCCCCTCGGCGAGCGCGGGCTTGTCGCGCTCCATCGCCGCATAGGCGTGAGCCTGGTTGCCGCAACTCAGATGTGCCCGCACGGGACCCGCGCTTGCAGCCTCGCGGATGCGCGCAAGGTAGTCGCCGCGCTGCCCCGCCGAACGCTCCCGAATGCGATCGGTCACACGGGCGAGGGTATCATTGAGCGGTGCGGGGCGCTTGGTCATGGCTGTAGATGAGTCCTTGCTGGTCGCCGGTCTCGGCGCGTTTTGTCGGCTCTCTACACAGTTAGCGCTAACAATGCAACTCTCAAACCCGATAACCGGCGGCAAGAGCGTGCCGTATGCGTCACCGCTGCGGCAAATTGCACGAATTTGAATATTCTTTTTGGCCAGCTGCGCAAGGGAATGTTAACAGAACGCCGAAATTCAAAGGGACTGTTCGATGAAAGGTATCAAGAGTTTAGCATTCAGCGCCATGCTTGTGCTGATATCCGCATGTTCGGACGCCCCCTTTGGTTTTGTGCATCTGCCGGCAGCCGAGAACCAGATCCGCGTCGACAAGGGCGCGGAAACGCAGCCTGCCTACGACATCCGCGGCGCAGAGGTGAGCGTGCCGCGCGCGCTGTCCGTGTCCGAAGAAAACCAGATCTACCCCTGGGCCGATATCGTCTGGCGTGGCGATCCGCCGGGGGATCGCTACGACCAGGTCGCCGCGATCTTTCAGGAAGCAGCCACCGAGCTTTCCGCCCGGACGACGGCGGGCGCACCGGTTGTCATGGAAATCGAGGTGCGCGGCTTCCATGCACTGACTGAGAAGGCCCGCTACGGCTATGGCGGCAATTACAGCATCTCGTTCGACATCGCTCTGCGCGACGCGGCCAGCGGCGCCGAGGTGCGCCCGGTGGAGCGCGTCAATATCGTTGAACCTGCGGCCTGGGGTCAGCAGGCCGCCGACAATGAGGCCCGCGGCCTGACCCAGAAGGTCATGGTCACCCGACTGATCGTGCAAGCGATCAAGCGCCATCTGAGTCGCCCGCTGCGACCCGGCGCCTAGGGCTCGGGCTTTTCGCGGGGCCGCGAACCGGGTAGAGGAGGCGGGAACGCCCCTCTAGCCGGAGCCAACCGATGACCGAAACCACCGCCCGCCCGCGCCCCGTTGTCCGTCTGCGCCCCAAGGCCGAGGCGCGCGCGATCCGTCACGGCTTCCCTTGGGTTTATGGCGATGAGCTGGTGACCGACCGGCGCACGCAGTCCATGGCGCCCGGCACCATTGCGACGCTGGAAGATGCCGAGCGGCGCCCGCTGGCGACGGTGACGGTCAATCCGAACTCGAAGATCATCGCGCGGGTTCTTGACCGCAACCCCGAGGCAGAGATTGATCGCGACTGGCTGATTGCCCGTCTGACCCATGCGCAGGCGATGCGCGAGCGGCTGTTCGACGCGCCCTTCTACCGGCTGATCCACGCCGAGGCAGACGGTCTGCCCGGCGTCATCATCGACCGCTTCGGCGATGTCGCGGTGGTTCAGCCCAATGCCGCCTGGGCCGAGGCCATGATCGACGAGCTTGCATCGGCGCTGACCGAGGTGGCGGGCGTGACAACGATCATCAAGAACGGCTCGGGCCGCGCACGGGGCCTCGAAGGCTTGCCCGAGGAAACGCTTGTGCTGAGCGGCGAGGTGTCCGGCCCGATCCCGGTTCCGATGAATGGCGCGATCTACATGGCCGATGTGATCGGCGGGCAGAAGACGGGGCTGTTCTTCGACCAGCGCCCGAACCACGCTTTCGCGGCGCAGCTGGCAAAGGGCGCGCGGGTGCTTGATGTGTTCAGCCATGTCGGCGGTTTCGCGCTGGCCTGCCTTGCCGGTGGGGCGCAATCGGCGCTGTCCGTCGATGCCTCGGCGGCGGCGCTGGATCTGGCGCGTCAGGGGGCCGAGGCCATGGGCGGCGGTGCTCGTTTTTCGACCCGTCAGGGCGATGCCTTCGCCGCGCTTGAAGCCCTTGCGGCCGAGGGCGAGAGCTTCGACGTGGTGATCTGCGATCCGCCCGCCTTCGCACCCGCGAAACCGGCGCTACAGGCCGGGTTGCGCGCCTATGAGCGTGTCGCGCGGCTTGCCGCGCAGCTGGTCGCGCCGGGGGGCTATCTGGTGCTGTGCTCCTGCTCACATGCTGCCGATCTGGTGCAGTTCCGCGCAGCCTCGGCACGCGGGATCGGCAAGGCCGGGCGGCGCTCGCAGCTGATCCACACGGGTTACGCGGGCCCCGATCACCCGATGCTGCCGCAATTGGCCGAATCGGGTTATCTCAAGTCGCTGTTCTTCCGGCTCGATTGATGAAGGTGCTGCTCGACGCCTGTGTGCTGTTCCCGACCGTCCTGCGCGAGATCCTGATCGGCGTGGCTCGGGCGGGGTATTACACGCCGCTCTGGTCGGATCGCATCCTAGAGGAATGGGCCCGCGCCGCGGCGCGCTTTGGCCCTGCCGATGAGGCCATCGCGCGCGGGCAGATCGCACTGCTGCGCGTCGAGTTTCCCAAGGCCGGCGTGGCACCGCGCCCCGGCGTTGAGGCGCGCCTGCATCTACCCGATGAGAATGACATCCATGTGCTCGCGGCGGCGATCTCGGGCCACGCCGATGCGATCTGCACCTTCAACGCGGTGGATTTCCCGCGCAATGTGCTGGCCGCCGAGGGCCTGACGCGCCGAGACCCCGACGGCCTCCTGTGGGAACTGTGGTCCGAGCGCCCCGAGGGGATCGAAACCGTGGTCGAGGCCGTGCGCGCCGAGGCCGAGCGTCTTTCGGGCGTGCCGCAGCCGTTGCGGCCGCTGCTCAAACGCGCGAAGCTGCCGCGTCTGGGGAAGGCATTGGGTTGAACATGCTGGGCTTCATCTCGGTTACGGAGAAGGGCGGGGCGGATCGGTTGCTGGCCGAACTGGCCGAACGGCTTCGCGCCGAGGGGGCGCCGCTGGTGGCCATGGTGCGCGCAGAGACGCCTGCCGCCCGCCCCTGCGAGATGCACCTGCGCCTGCTGCCGGCCGAGGAGGTTCGGGCCATCTCGCAAGAGCTCGGGTCGGGTGCGGATGCTTGCACGCTTGATGCAGGCGCGTTGGAAGAGGCTGTGGCCGCGACGGCCCGCGCGATCGAGGCGGCCCCGGCGAGTGCCGCGCTGATCCTGAACAAATTCGGCAAGCAAGAGGCCGCCGGGCGCGGCTGCCGTGACCTGATCGGCCTTGGTTTGGCCCGCGGCATGCGCGTACTGATTTCCGTGCCGCCCGAAACCCGCGCCGAGTTCGAGGCGTTTTCCGACGGGTTGGCGGAAGAACTTCGGCCAGAAATTCAGCAGCTTGCAGATTTCGTCAAAGTATCCTCTTGATCGCACCGGGCAAGAACTTGGCCCAAGGCGGATCGCGGACTAGACTTCTGGATCTTAAGCGGCTAGAAGGCGCGCGTTAGCGCTAACAGTTCCTGCAATGGAGAGCCCAATGGTTTCGCGTGTCATTCCGGTGGACCCTTTCGATCTGGTGGTCTTCGGCGCCACCGGCGATCTGGCCAACCGCAAGATCCTGCCCGGCCTCTATCGGCGGTTCTTTTCCGGTCAGATCCCCGAGGGTGCACGCATCATCGGCGCGGCGCGCACCGAGATGGACACAGCCGCGTTTCGCGCCCATGCGCGCGCGGCGATCGATGAGCATGTGGGCGCGGGCAAGCGCGACGCGGCCCAGATCGAGGCATTTCTGAGTATCCTTGAATATGTCCCGATCGACGCGATGGGAGAGGGCGGCTGGAATGAGCTCAAGGCGCTCGTCCGTCCCCATCTGATCAATGCCTTCTACTTCTCGGTCGCGCCGGCACTGTTTGGGCCGCTGGCCGAGCGGTTGCACGCCTTCGGCATCGCCACCTCCCAAGCGCGTATCGTCGTCGAAAAGCCCTTCGGTCGTGATCTGGCCTCGGCAAAGGTGCTCAACACCACGCTGGCCGAGCATTTCGACGAAACGCAGATTTACCGCATCGACCACTATCTGGGCAAAGAGACGGTGCAGAACCTGATGGCGGTGCGCTTTGCCAATATCCTGTTCGAGCCGCTCTGGAACGCGCAATTCGTCGATCACGTCCAGATCACCGTTGCCGAGACGGTCGGCGTTGGCGGGCGGGGCTCGTATTACGACAAGTCCGGCGCGATGCGGGACATGGTGCAAAACCACCTCATGCAGCTTCTGTGCCTGATCGCGATGGAGCCGCCCTATCATTTCGACCCGGACGCGGTGCGGGATGAAAAGCTCAAGGTCATCCGCGCGCTGCAGCCGGTCTCTGCTGCGGATATCGTGCGCGGGCAATACCTTGCGCATCGTTCCGACGATGGAAAGGGGCATCAGCCGGGGTATCTGGAGGATGCCGAGAACCCCGACAGCCGGACCGAAAGCTACATCGCGCTGCGGGTGCATGTGGCGAACTGGCGCTGGAAGGGCACGCCTTTCTACCTGCGCACCGGCAAGCGTCTGCGGGCGCGCACCTCGGAGATCGCGATCACCTTCAAGGAGCCGCCGCATTCGATCTTCGACGAGGCGGACGAAACCTGGCGCGAGAATGTCCTGGTGATCCGCCTTCAGCCGAACGAGGGCATGAACCTCAAGATGATGATCAAGGAGCCGGGGCCGGGCGGGATGCGTCTGGTTCAGGTGCCGCTCGATATGTCCTTCGCCGAGGCGTTGGGCGAGGACGGGGCGGATATCCCCGACGCCTATGAGCGGCTGATCATGGATGTGATCCGCGGCAACCAGACGCTGTTCATGCGCGGCGACGAGGTCGAGGCCGCCTGGGCCTGGACCGATCCGATCATCGAGGGTTGGACGGCGCGCGGCGACCGTCCGCAGGGTTACGATGCGGGTTCGTCGGGGCCCGAGGATGCGCTGATGCTGATGCACCGCGACGGGCGCCGCTGGCGGGAGATCCGCGAATGAACTTCAAGGCCTACCCCGACCGCGACCTGCTCATGCTCGATCTGGCCGACCAGATCGCGGCTGAGTTGCGGCGCGCGCTGGAGGTGCACGGCCGTGCCACCCTGTCGGTTCCGGGTGGGACGACGCCGGGGCCGGTCTTCGACATCCTCTCGGGGCTGGATCTGGATTGGGGGCGTGTCTCGGTGCTGCTCAATGACGAGCGGTGGGTCGATGAAAGCAGCCCGCGCTCGAACACCCGGCTGCTGCGCGAGCGCCTGCTGACCGGGCGGGCGGCTGCCGCGCAGCTGGTGCCGCTTTATGCGCCCGCTCCGCAGCCCGAAGACAAGCTTGCGGAACTCGCCGAGGGGATCGCCCCGGCGCTGCCGATCACGGTTTTGCTTCTGGGGATGGGGGCGGATATGCATACCGCGAGTCTCTTCCCCGGCGCCGACCGACTGGTCGAGGCGCTTTCCGATACCGCCCCTGCGGTCATGGCGCTGCGCGCCGAAGCTGCGGGCGAGCCGCGCATTACCCTGACCGCTTCGGTCCTGCGCGACGCGATGCATATCCACATTCTGATCACAGGCGCCGAGAAGCGCGCCGCAATCGAGCGCGCGGCCACCCTTCCCGAGGAAGAGGCCCCCGTGCGCTGTGTCCTCAAAAACGCTACCGTTCACTGGGCTGAGTAACATGACAATCTGGACCGAGCTGCTGACCCATGCCGAGGCCGTGAAAACGCGCCGTATCGCGGAATTGTTCGAAAATGGAAATCGCGCGGCCGAGTTTACCTGTGAATCCGGCCCGTTCCTGTTCGATTACTCCAAGACGAATATCGACGCGGCGGCGCTGGATCTGCTGGTCCGCCTGGCTGAAGACGCCGATCTGGCTGCGAGACGCGAGGCGATGTTCACCGGTGCCAAGATCAATGAAACCGAGGGGCGCGCGGTGCTGCATACCGCGCTGCGCAATCTCAGCCACCCGGTCTGCGTCGATGGCGAGGACGTCATGCCCAAGGTGCGCAAGACCCATGCGCGCATGGTTGGCTTTGCCCGCGACGTGCGCGAAGGGCGCTTTGCCGGGCAGGGCGGCGCGATCACCGATGTGGTGAATATCGGGATTGGCGGCTCGGACCTGGGGCCCGCGATGGCGGTGCTGGCGCTGGCGCCCTATCACAATGGGCCGCGCTGCCACTTTGTCTCGAACGTCGATGGCGCGCATATCCACGACACGCTCAAGGGGCTGAACCCGGAAACGACGCTGGTCATCGTGGCCTCGAAGACCTTCACGACGATCGAAACGATGACCAATGCCGAGACCGCTCGGCGCTGGATGGCGCAGACCGTCAAAGACCCGGCGGCGCAATTCGCGGCGCTCAGCACCGCCAGCGACAAGACCGCCGCCTTCGGCATCCACCCCGCGCGAGTCTTCGGGTTCGAGGACTGGGTCGGCGGGCGCTACTCAATGTGGGGGCCGATTGGGCTTTCGCTGGTGCTGGCCATCGGCCCCGAGCAGTTCGACGCGATGCTGCGTGGCGCGGCGGCGATGGATGCGCATTTCCACGCGGCGTCGCTTGCGCAGAACCTGCCGGTTCTGCTCGCGCTGGTCGGGATCTGGCACAACCAGTTCTGCGGCTATGCGACCCGCGCGGTGCTTCCCTACGACCAGCGGCTCTCGCGCCTGCCTGCCTATCTGCAACAGCTTGAGATGGAATCGAATGGCAAGCGCGTCAGCATGGATGGTGCGGACTTGCCCTATCACTCGGGGCCGGTGGTTTGGGGCGAACCCGGCACCAACGGGCAACACGCTTTCTATCAGCTCATCCACCAGGGCACGCGCGTCATTCCCTGCGAATTCATGCTGGCGGCCGAGGGGCATGAGCCTGATCTGGCGCATCAGCACCTGCTGCTTGCCGCCAACTGCCTTGCCCAATCCGAGGCACTGATGCGCGGCCGCAGCCTGGCCGAGGCCACCGAGATCATGCGCAAGAAGGGGCTAACCGGCGCCGAGTTGGAGCGTCAGGCGCGCCACCGGGTCTTCCCCGGCTCGCGCCCCTCGACCACGCTTCTCTATCCCAAACTGACGCCCGAGGTCTTCGGCGGGATTGTCGCACTCTACGAGCACCGCGTGTTCGTTGAGGGTGTGATCCTCGGAATCAACAGCTTTGACCAATGGGGCGTGGAACTCGGCAAGGAACTGGCGCTTGCGCTTGCCCCGGTGCTTGAGGGCACCTCGGATGGCGCGGGCAAGGATGGCTCGACGCGCGCGCTGGCCGCACGGGTGCGCGCACTGCGGGGCTGATCTCAGCGCGTTTCCTTTGGGCGCATCATCAGCCAGATCAGGGCGCCGCCCGCGAGGGTCAGGAAGGGCAGCATGGCAAGGTTCACCGCTTGCCAGCCTGCCTGCGGATCGCCCGCCTCGGCGCAGTTCATCAGGCTGCCCGAGCTGAGCGAGGCCACGAACACACCGCCGAAAACCACGAAATCGTTGATGCCCTGGATATGGCCGCGCTCTTCGGGCGAATGCGCGCTGGCCAGCATCGCGGTGGAGCCGATGAAGCCAAAGTTCCAACCCACGCCCAACAAGACGAGGGCGATGAAGAAGTTATCAAGCTCGACGCCTGTCATCGCCACCGCACCCGAAGCCGCGAGGATCAGCAGGCCGACGCCGACGATCACCTCGCGCCCGAAGCGGGCAATGAGTGCGCCGGTGAAAAACGAGGGCACATACATCGCCAGCACATGCGCCGAGACGATATCGGCGGCATCCCCGGCGTCGAACCCGCAGCCGACGACTGCAAGCGGCGTCGAGGTCATCACAAGGTTCATCAGTGCGTAGGACACCATCCCGCAGATCATCGCGACGGCGATGACCGGGTCGCGCAGCAACTCGCGCCGGGTGCGGCCGGGGTGAGCGGCGCCCTTGGCCCGGCGGCCCGGTGCCGGGATGCGCAGGAAGGCAAACAGCAATGGCCCGAGCAGGTTGATGCCGACGATGGCGATATAGGTCGCCATGAAGGGCACGGCCATCGCTTGCGCGGTCGCCTTGACCATCTGCGGGCCGATGATCGCTGCCGCAAGCCCGCCCGCCATGACATAGGAAATGGCCTTGGGCTGGAACTCGGGGCTTGCGCCGTCGGTTGCGGCGAAGCGATAGAACCCCTGTGCAGACATGTAGATGCCCGTCAGGAAAGACCCCGCCATGAAGAGCGAAAACGACCCGATATAGAGCGCGTACGCGGCGATGGCAGCGCCAATGCCCCCGGCGACGGTGGACAGAATGAAGCCGGACCGGCGTCCGTAGGCCGACATGAACTCGGACATCGGCTGCGCCGACAGCACCGAGCCAAGCACGATCAGCGACAGCGGCAGGGTGGACCAGCAGGGGTTGGGCGCCAGCGACTGGCCCGCAAGCCCGCCCACGGTGAAGATCATCGACATCTGCGCGCCAAGCAATGCCTGTGCGAGCACAAGCACGATCACGTTGCGCCATTTACCCGGAGCGGGTGCGTCGATGAGGTCGGTCGAAGCATTCATGGACAAAGCCCTAACGGGGCGCGAAGGGGCTGGCAAGAGTGCCCGCGATGGGGCAGGCTCGCGCCATGGTGGGACGTATCATCACATGCGACGCGGATATTGCGGAGGGCGCGGCCTGGCTGGCGCGCGCCGAGCCGCGATTCGCCCATGCGCTTGATCTGACGGGCCCGTGGCCGCTACGGCGTCGCGAGGACGGGTTCGAGGCCTTGCGCGACGCGATTTTGGGGCAGCAGGTTTCAGTCGCGGCGGCAAACTCGATCCGCAACAAGCTGCTGACAGCGGGTCTGGGTGCGCCCGACGCGATTGCTTGCGCGAGTGAGGATGATCTGCGCGGATGCGGATTGTCGCGCCAGAAAGTGCGCTATGTTCAGGCGCTTGCCTCGGCTGGGATTGATTTTGACGCGCTGCGCCTTCTGCCGGATGAGGAGGTGGTGGCGACGCTCTTGCCGCTGCCGGGGATCGGGCGCTGGACGGTCGAGATGTATCTGATCTTTGCGCTCGGGCGGGCGGATGTGTTCGCGGTGGACGATCTGGCGCTGGCCGAGGGGGCGCGGATGCTCTTTGATCTGCCAGAGCGCCCGAAGCGCAAGGAATTCAATGCGCTGTCTGCGACATGGGCGCCCTGGAGGGCCGTTGCGGCGCGTGGGCTTTGGGCCTATTACGCTTGGGCGAAACAGAGGGAAGGGGTGGCGCCATGACGCGGGAACTCAAGGTCGGGCGCAAGGCGCCGAAATCGGGGCGGGTGAAGTCGGCTGTGGTCTTCTTGCATGGCTACGGGGCCGATGGGGCCGACCTTCTTGGGCTGGCCGATCCGCTGGCGCCGCATCTGTCCGACACGCTGTTTCTGGCCCCCGACGCGCCCGAGCCGTGCTCGGGCAATCCGTTCGGGCGGCAGTGGTTCCCGATCCCGTGGCTTGACGGATCGAGCGAGGAGGCCGCGGCGCAGGGTATGCAGGCGGCAGCGCGCGACCTGAATGCCTTTCTTGACGGGCTGCTTGAAGATGAAGGCCTAACGCCTTCAGAATTGGCGATTATCGGCTTTTCGCAAGGCACGATGATGGCGCTTGACGTCACCCCGCGCAGGCCCGCGCCGGTCGCGGCGGTGGTGGCCTTTTCGGGCCGGCTGCTGCGTCCGGATGCATTGGCACAAGAGGCGATCTCGAAGCCGCCGGTGCTGTTGATCCATGGCGATGCCGATCCGGTCGTCCCCTTCGCGGACATGGGGCTGGCGGGCGATGCGCTGGTCTCGGCGGGTTTCGAAACCTATGCGCATGTGATGGAGGGCACCGGCCACGGCATCGCGCCGGACGGGCTTTCGGTGGCGCTTTCGTTCCTCAAGCAGAAACTGCCGGGCTGAGGGCCACTTCCTGCGCCAAGACTGAGACCGCCCAGATCATCCGCGTCGCGTGGTGTCACCCCCGCGTCATATCCACGTGCTAGCCATGCTGCACGGCAGAAAGATCGCATATGGCGAGGCTTGCCAGATGCGAAACGCCATATATAGTTATTTTATAGGCAGGGGCGATCTCCGCCCCCAGCTACCCGACGGGCGACAGGGCGAGGACGGAGTCACGCATGCTGGACCACGGCGACAGGACCGAGTTTCGAACGCAATTCGTGCGAGAGCCATCCGCGCTCCGGCACTATCCGGCGCTGGTGCTGAACGCGGATTTCAGGCCACTTTCGTATTACCCGCTATCGCTTTGGCCCTGGCAGGAGGCGATCAAGGCGGTCTGCCTCGACAGGGTGATCATCCTCGCGGAATATGACGAGGTGGTCCGATCGCAGAGAGAGGCGATACGCATCCCCTCGGTCGTCGTACTCAAGGAATTCGTTCGTCCTCAGAAGCGCGTGGCATTCACGCGCTTCAATCTTTTTCTGAGGGATGAATTCTGCTGCCAGTATTGCGGATCAAAAGGGGATCTGACTTTCGACCACGTGGTGCCGCGCTCGCGCGGGGGAATCACCAGCTGGGAAAACGTCGTGGCAGCCTGCGCGCCGTGCAATCTGCGCAAGGCAAACAAACCCTTGAAGGACTCGGGGCTGCACCTGCGCAAGCCCGCGCGCCAGCCGACCGCCGAGGAAATGCACGCGGTCGGCCGCCGCTTCCCGCCGGGGCATCTGCACGAAAGCTGGATGGATTTCCTTTACTGGGACGCCGAACTGGAAGCCTGAGACCTAGCGCAGTCAGATACGGGCGAGGGTCGTTTCCAGATCACCATAGCCGGTAAAGCGCCGCTCGTAGCGCAGGCCAAGCCGTTCAGCCGCCTCGCGCGCCTTTTCATCCAGTGCCGGATCGTCGGTCTGCGCCTGATAGATCAGCCGGTCGTAATGCGCGAAATAGCTGTTGCGCAGTTCGGGGTAGCGGTCGAGGCCCATCGGCTTCCACACGAAGGCATCGAACTGGCGCACCAGGAAATCGGTCAGGTAGAAGGCGGTGAACTCATCCTCGGCCTTGGCGGCGAAGGCCTCATTGCCTTCAAAAAACGAATAGCAATGCGGGCCTTCGACCATCTCGATGCCCAACTCCTTGCACTTTTCGAACAATTGCCCGCCGGTGCCGCAATCGGCATAGACGACGAAGACATCGTCGTAGCGATCGCGGTGCTTGCGCACGGCGTCCTCGACTGCGGCAGTGATCTTCTCGGGCCAGAGGTGCAGGTTGGCGGGCAGGCAGGTCAGGTCGAGGTGATCCCAGCCATTGGCCGCTTTCAGCGCCAATATCTCGCGCGCCAGCGCTCCGCAGGCAATCAGCAGCACCCGGCCACGACCCGAGGGGCGCATCCCCTCGGCGCTCAGCGTTTCATCGGAAATCATTCCACGCGGGCCATCAGCCGCGCGATCGCCGCGCCGATCAGCGCCGCGCTACCCACGATGGCCAGCGACAGCCCGACCGAATGCGCAAGCCAGACCGTCAGGCCGGCCGCAAGGATCGCAACAAGAATCAGCGCCAGAAAATGGGGCAGGGACATCTTCATCCTCCATCTCCTTAATTATGGGCTTTGTACGCGCCAAAAAAAAGTCCCCGGAAGTGAATTCCGGGGCCAATTTCGATCACTATCGCGGGCTTAGCCCATCTGGTTATGACGGCGCGCGATCATGTGCTTGGCGGTTTCCACGGCCACGGCAGCATCGCGGCAATAGGCGTCGGCACCGATGGCCTTGCCGAATTCCTCGTTCAGCGGCGCGCCGCCAACCAGGACCAGATACTTGTCGCGCAGGCCCTTTTCCTTCAGAGCGTCGATCACGACCTTCATGTAGGGCATGGTCGTGGTCAGCAGGGCGGACATGCCGATGATGTCGGCACCCTCTTTCTCGGCGGTGTCGATGTAGTTCTCGACCGGGTTGTTGATGCCCAGATCGACCACTTCGAAGCCCGCGCCCTCCATCATCATCGACACGAGGTTCTTGCCGATGTCGTGGATGTCGCCCTTCACGGTGCCGATCACCATCTTGCCCATGCGCGGCGCACCGGTCTCGACCAAGAGCGGCTTGAGGATGGCCATGCCGCCCTTCATCGCGTTGGCGGCCAGCAGCACTTCAGGCACGAAAAGGATCCCGTCGCGGAAATCGGCGCCGACGATGGTCATGCCGGCAACAAGCGCCTTGGTCAGGATGTCATAGGGCGTCCAGCCGCGCTCGAGCAGGATCTCGACCGCCTCTTCGATTTCCTCTTTGAGGCCATCGTAGAGGTCGTCCATCATCTGGAGCACCAGCTCCTCGTCATCCAGTTCCGAGAGGATGATATCGTCTTCATCGGCCATAGCGCGGTCTCCTGATCGCTGTCTTGTTCTTGTGATGTGGGCAAAGGGCCCGGAATACTTTGCGAATTGCGACATGCTCGGCATCGGCTCCGACAGATGGGGGCGCAGATGGGTTCTTGTTGCCGCGAATCCTCTGGTGAATGTTCTCGTTGTGTTCTAATTTGGGCGCATGAGTCTGCTGCCCTTCGATCTGCCGCCTACCGACCCACGCCAGCGCCTGAAGGCGCGCGGCGCCGCCAGTGCTCCCGTGGGGCGGTTCGAGCCCTACCTGCGCGAATGGGTGCATGACGGCTGGGAGATCATCGAGGAAGAGCGGCTGGTGCGCACCGAGGTCAGCATCGAGCGACCGCGCAGCGTGATCACCCGCAACACCAGCCCCGACGTGCCCTTCGACCGCTCGATCAACCCCTATCGGGGCTGCGAGCATGGCTGCATCTACTGCTTCGCACGGCCCTCGCATGGCTATCTGGGCCTGTCGGCGGGGCTCGATTTCGAGACCAAGCTGGTCGCCCGCCCCGAGGCGCCCGAGGTGCTGGCGCGCGAGTTGCGCAAGCCCGGCTATCAGGTAGCGCCGATCGCCATTGGCACCAGCACCGACCCCTATCAGCCGCTTGAGGCCAAGCTGGGCGTCATGCGCGGACTGCTTGAGGTGCTGAGCGCCCATAACCACCCGGTCACGATTGTGACGCGTGGGGCAGGCGTGTTGCGCGATCTCGACATACTGTCCGACATGGCGGCCCGCAGGCTCGTGCATGTGGGTGTCAGCGTCACCACGCTTGACGCCGATCTGGCCCGCAAGATGGAGCCGCGCGCGCCTGCGCCCGCGACCCGCATCCGCATGATCCGTGAACTCAGCCGCGCGGGTATTCCGGTGCGCGTCATGGCGGCACCGATGATCCCCGGTCTGACCGATCACGAGTTGGAGGCGATCCTGACCGAGGCGCGCCGCGCGGGTGCCCGGGCTGCCGGGATGCTTTTGATCCGCCTGCCGCATGAGGTTGCGCCGCTGTTCGCCGACTGGCTCGAACGCCATGTGCCGCTGCGCGCCGAGCGGGTGCTGGGCGCGATCGCCGACATGCGCGGCGGGCAGTTGAACGATCCGCGCTTCACCAGCCGGATGACGGGCGAGGGGGTCGAAGCCGATCTGCTGGCGCAACGCTTTGCCGTCTCGTGCCGACGGCTTGGTTTCGTGCGGGATCTGGGTGCCCTCGATTGCACGCGCTTTGCCCCGCCACCCATGGCCGGGGATCAGCTGTCGCTGTTCTGAGGCGGTCTGCATCGGTCGTCCTTGGGCAAAGCGGGGCCGTTCCCAGAAGAGGCCGAGGCCCCGTCTGGGTCAAGCATTTGATGTCAGTGCGATTATCCGCGGCGACGCGAGCGGCGTTCGCGGCCTGCACCGGGATCGTCACCGGTGCCGTCCGAGGCCGAGGAGAAGGCGCCGAGCTTGGCCGAGATTTCCTCGAGCGTGGGGCGCGGCCCGCGCGGGCGGGTTTCCAGCGCGGCGCGCATCGCCCTGAGGTGCTCGGGCATGGTGCCGCAGCAGCCGCCGATGATGGTGGCGCCCGCGTCGCGCGCGAGGCAGGCGTAATCGCCCATCAGCTCGGGCGTTCCGTCATAGTGGATGTGGCCGTCGTGATACTTCGGGATGCCCGCGTTGCCCTTGGCGATGACCGGACGTTCGGTCCCGGCGGCGACGAAGCCGAGGATCGTGCGCATCAGGTCTGCCGCGCCCACGCCGCAGTTGGCGCCGAAGGCGAGCGGCGGGTTGGGCAGCTTTTCGACCAGCGCCGCGAGATCGGCCGAGGTCACGCCCATCATGGTGCGGCCTGCGGTGTCGAAGCTCATGGTGCCGCACCAATCCATGCCAGCGAGGCGCGCGGCCTCGGCGGCGGCCTTGAATTCCTCGGGGGCCGAGATCGTCTCGACCCAGAGAACGTCGGCGCCGCCTTCCTTCAAGCCTTCGGCCTGCTCGTGGAACATCTCGACGGCGAGTTCATGGGTCAGCGTGCCCATCGGAGCGAAGATGTCGCCCGTCGGCCCGACCGAGCCCGCGACAATAACGGGGCGACCCGCCTTGTCGGCCACTTCGCGGCCGATTTCCGCCGCAAGGCGGTTGAGCTCGCGCACGCGGCTTTGGGCGTTATGCAGCTTGAGGCGCGAGGCGTTGCCGCCAAAGGTGTTGGTCAGGAACAGGTCCGAACCCGCCTCGACCGCGCCCGAATAAAGCTTGGCGATCCGGTCGGGGTGATCAGCGTTCCACAGTTCCGGCGGCTCGCCCGAGCTGAGGCCCATGTTGAACAGGTTGGTGCCGGTCGCGCCATCGGCCAGAAGCCAGTCGCGGGTCTCAAGAAGGCGGCTCAGGGCGTTGGTCATCGGGTGGCCTTTCGGAATCCATCTGCGCCGCGGGGGGCGGCGGTTGGCGCCCCTCCTGCCATCTTTGGCCGCTTTTGGCAAATTCGTTCTCTTCAAGAAGATGATGAGGCGCGCGCAACTCTTTCGGGAAGGGCAAAGAAAAACCCCCGCTGCGCGCAGCGGGGGTTCTGGAAATCCTGATCTGAAGGCAATCAGCCAGCGTCGATCTGCGCCTTGGCCTCGGCCATGCACTCCGCCATCTTGGCGCGGATGGTCGCCTCGTCGGCCTGTCCGGCCAGATCGGCGACGAGCTTGCGGAAGACATCGTCCTGACCGGCTTCTTCGAAATCGGCTGCGATCAGCTCGCTGGTATAGGCCTCAACGTCCTTGCCAAGAAGGGCTGCGGCCCAGTTCGCAAGCAGTTTGGTGCAGCGGGCCTCGGCTTTGAACTGCTTCTCCGCGTCATAGGCGAATTTGCTTTCAAAGGCGTGTTCGCGATCGTCGAAAGTCGTCATCGGTCTTCCTCCCCCTTTTTACAAGGCTCCTCTTATCTTTCATATGCCCGCCAGACGGGGCCACTGCAAGGGTCATTCGCAGAAGTTTAACCGCTTTGCGCACGCCCCTTTGTCTTGCGGGGCGCATCGCCTTGTCCTATAGGGGCCGAAAGGGCCCAAGCGCCCGCCCCTTGCCCCGATCCACCGGCTGCCGCCGATTGGGGCCCGATCCGAAACGGAGAGCACATGGCACCCCGGCGCAAGAAGATTTACGAAGGCAAAGCGAAGGTTCTCTATGAAGGCCCGGAGCCGGGAACCCTGGTTCAGTACTTCAAGGACGATGCGACCGCTTTCAATGCGCAAAAGAAGGCCACCATCGAAGGCAAGGGCGTGCTGAACAACCGCCTGTCCGAATACTTCATGACCGGGCTGACCAATATCGGCGTGCCGAACCATTTCATCCGCCGTCTGAACATGCGCGAGCAGCTGATCCGCCAGGTCGAGATCGTGCCGCTCGAGGTGATCGTGCGCAACTTCGCGGCCGGGTCGATCTCGAAGCGTCTGGGTCTGGAAGAGGGCACGCCGCTGCCGCGTCCGATCGTGGAATACAGCTACAAGAACGATGCGCTTGGCGATCCGCTCGTGCCCGAGGAATACATCATCGCCTTCGGTTGGGCCAACCAGCAGGATCTCGATGATATCGTCAGCCTTGCGCTGCGCGTGAACGACTTCCTGTCGGGCGTGTTCTATGGTGTCGGCATCAAGCTGATCGACTTCAAGATCGAAATCGGCCGGGTGTGGGATGGTGATTTCATGCGCCTGATCGTCGCCGACGAAATCAGCCCCGACAGCTGCCGCCTGTGGGACATCAAGACGAACCAGAAGCTCGACAAGGACGTGTTCCGCCGGGATCTGGGTTCGCTGACGGATGCCTATTCCGAGGTCGCGCGCCGTCTGGGCGTTCTGCCGACCAACGCCACCAATATCAAGCCGACCCTGATCAACTGAGGAGCCGCCCGCGATGAAAGCCCGCGTTCATGTGATGCTGAAGGATGGGGTTCTGGACCCGCAAGGCGAGGCCGTGCGCCACGCGCTCGGGCACCTCGGGTTCTCGGGGGTTGAGGCCGTCCGTCAGGGCAAGGTGATCGAACTGGACCTGGCCGCGACCGACAAGGCCGCCGCCGAGGTCGAGGTCAAGGCGATGTGCGAGAAGCTGCTCGCCAATACCGTGATCGAGAAATACACGATCGAGATCGCCTGAGGATAAGGCCGGGGGCGCTGCCCCCGGACCCCCGGGATATTTCGACCACGTTGAATGCAGGAGCCCTTGCGATGAAAGCCGCCATCATCACCTTCCCCGGGTCGAACTGCGACCGCGATCTGGCCGATGCCTTTGCCAAGGCCGGCGCGGAGGTCGTACGGGTCTGGCATAAGGACACCGTGTTGCCCTCGGGCGTCGATGTGATCGGGGTGCCGGGCGGGTTTTCCTATGGCGACTACCTGCGCTGCGGCGCGATTGCCTCGCGCTCGCCCATCGGGCAGGCGGTCGTGGATTTCGCGGCCCGGGGCGGTTACGTCATCGGGATCTGCAACGGCTTCCAGGTGCTGACCGAGATGGGGTTGCTGCCGGGTGCGCTGATGCGCAATGCCTCGCTCAAGTTCGTGTGCAAGCCGGTGACGCTGAAAGTTGCGACAACGGACAGTGCCTTTACCGCGCCCTATGCGAGGGGTGCCGAGGTGGTTTTCCCGGTTGCGCATCATGACGGCAATTACACGATCGACGCCGAGGGGCTGAAGGCGCTGCAGGGCGAGGACCGCGTGGCCTTCCGCTATGCGCAGAACCCCAATGGCTCGGTCGATGATATCGCGGGTGTGCTGAGCGCGAACCGCCGGGTGCTGGGCATGATGCCGCATCCCGAGCGCGCGGTGGACCCGACGCAGGGTGGCACCGACGGGGCGGCGCTTTTCCGCGCGTTGAGCGGGATGCTGGCGCAGGCTTGAGGTCTTAGCCTTGCCGGGGGGGCGGGGCTAACCTAAATTCGCGGCATGGCCGTAACCCCGCGCGTTCCAGATCAAAATCAATCGACCGACCCCGCCGCACAGCGCGGCGGGCGTGTGGTGACCCGTATCGTCGGGGTGCTGATTGTCGCGCTCTGTGTGGGCGCGATGTGGGCGACCAATCTGTGGCTGACCGATCGTTTCTCTGAGACAACGCGGGTGCGCACGGAGCTGCGTCTGGCGCTGTACACGGGTAATATCATCTCGGAGTTGCAGCGCACCTCGGTCGTGCCGCTGCTTTTGGCGCGCGATCCGGGGCTGACGAATGCGCTTGAGTCCCTGGATTACTCGAAGACATCGGCGACGCTGATTTCCGCCAAGCAGGATGTTGCGGCGGCCTCGATCCGGTTGCTGGATGCGAGCGGACGCACCGTTGCCTCGACCAACCGGCATCTGATCGGAACGAGTTATTCCACCGCGCCGTTCTTCGTTGAGGGGTTGCGCTCGCGCGAGACGATCTTTACCGCGACCGCCCGCGAAACCGGGGGGACCGAGTTCAACTATTCCCGCGCGCTGGTGGCCGACGGGCGCGTGGTGGGGGTGATCGTCGTCGAGGCGGAGCTGTCCAAGTTCGAGCGTGCCTGGGCCGGAATCTCGGACGCGGTTGCAGTGACCGACAGCGAGGGGCGCATCATCCTGACGACCGAGCCGAAGTGGCGCGGGCTGACCATGAGCGAGGCGCTGGCGCGCCGCGACGCGCCGACCGCGATCCAGCGCGCGCTGCAGGCGACGGCGGACTGGGCGAACGAAGCCCCCGATGCCTATCTGCGCGGTCAGGCGGTGATGCGCACCGAGACGCGCATTCCGTTCCGCGGCTGGCGCATGACTGCCTTCACCAGCTACGAGTCGGTGCGCGAGCGCGTGAATGCGGTGCTGGCGCTGGAGATCATGGGCTTTGCGATCTTTCTGGCGCTCGCTTTCTACTGGCTATCGCGGCGCGCGCGCGTTCAATCTGCGCGCTACCGGCGCGAGTCGGCCGAGTTGCGCGCGCTGAACGCGCGGCTCTCGCGCGAGATTGCAGAACGCGAGCGGGTGCAGAAGGATCTGGCGGTGGCCGAGCAGACGCTGGCGCAATCCTCGAAGCTGGCGGCCTTGGGCGAGATGTCGGCGGCGGTCAGCCACGAATTGAACCAGCCGTTGGCGGCGATGAAGACCTATCTTGCAGGCGCGCGCCTGCTGCTGCAGCGCAATCGCAGCGAAGAGGCGCTAAGCTCGTTCCAGCGCATCGACGATCTGATCGATCGGATGGGTGCGATTACACGGCAGCTCAAGTCCTACGCGCGCAAGGGCGGCGAGGCCTTCGAACCGGTCGATCTGCGCGCGGCGATCAGCTCGGCGCTGGCGATGATGGAGCCGCAGTTGAAGGCGCGTACGGTGCGCATCACTCGCACCATGACGCGCGAGCCGGTGATGGTGCTGGCAGACCGTATTCGGCTGGAGCAGGTTATCATCAACCTGCTGCGCAATGCGCTCGATGCAACGAAAACCGTCGCCGATCCGCAGATCGAGCTGATCCTGGCTGCGGGTGAGACCGCCGTGTTGAGCGTGCGTGACAATGGTCCTGGGCTGAGCGATCTGGAAAAGTTGTTCGAGCCGTTCTGGACCACCAAGAAACCGGGGGAGGGGACGGGCCTTGGCCTTGCGATCTCTTCCTCGATCGTAAGCGATTTTGGCGGTCGTCTGACCGCTCATAATGCCGAGGGCGGCGGAGCTGTATTCGAGATGCAGCTGCCGCTCCTGTCGGAAGCGAAACTGAAGACTGCGCCGGATGGCGCGGAGGCTGCGGAGTAAAGCATGGCACGGATGATGAAAGTGGCGATCGTCGATGACGAAGAGGACATGCGCCAGTCGGTCAGCCAGTGGCTTGCGTTGTCGGGGTTCGATACCGAAACCTACGCCTGTGCGGAAGATGCGCTGAAGGTGATCGGTGCGGATTGGCCGGGCGTCGTGATCTCGGATATCCGTATGCCGGGGATGGATGGGATGGCGTTTCTCAAGCGCCTCATGGGCATCGATTCAGGCCTGCCGGTGATCATGATCACCGGGCATGGCGATGTGCCCATGGCGGTCGAGGCGATGCGTCTGGGCGCGATGGACTTTATGGAAAAGCCGTTCAACCCGGACCGGATGACGGAACTGGCCAAGCGCGCCACGCAGATGCGGCGCATGACGCTCGACAGCCGCGCGTTGCGGCGCGATCTGGCCGAGGGCAGCCAGGTGATGGGCAAGCTGATCGGCACCTCGGCTCCGATGGAGCGGCTGCGCGAGGATATCCTCGACCTGAGCCAGGCGGACGGGCACGTTCTGATCGACGGCGAGACGGGAACGGGCAAGACGCTGGTCGCCCATGCGCTCCATGCCACCGGGCCGCGCGCGGGCAAGAAATTCGTGGTCGTGAGCTGCGCGGCCTATACCGAGGACGTTCTGGCCGCACGCCTCTTCGGCCCGGTCGAAGATGGCCTTCCGCTGGTCGAAGAAGCGCGCGGCGGCACCCTGGTGCTAGAGGATGTCGAGGCGCTGTCCTCGGCCCTTCAGGCGCGTCTGCTGCAATTCATCAGCGATCAGGGGACGCCTGCGGAAACCCGTATCATCGCTATTTGCAATGCGCATGGCGAAGGGCGCACGCTTGAGGATGCGCTGCGGCCCGACCTGTTCTTCCGCCTTGCCGCACTCAAGATCACTCTGCCGCCGCTGCGCGCGCGCGGCGAGGATATCCTGACCCTGTTCAACCGGCTCTCGGAACAATTCGCCGAGGAATACGGCTGCGATGCGCCCGAAGTCACGGCGCAGGAGGCCGCGCAGCTCTTGCAAGCGCCTTGGCCGGGGAACGTGCGGCAGTTGATCAACGTGGCCGAGCGCGCCGTGCTGCAATCGCGCCGGGGAACGGGCTCGATCGCCTCGCTCTTGATGGCCGAGAACGAAGACGCAGGTCCCGCCATGACGACCGAGGGCAAGCCGCTGAAGGAATATGTCGAGAGCTTCGAGAAAATGCTGATCGACAATACGATGCGGCGCCACAAGGGTTCGATTTCTGCGGTGATGGAGGAACTGTGCCTGCCGCGCCGGACCCTGAACGAGAAGATGGCGAAATACGGCCTGCAGCGCCAGGATTACATCTGACGCAGGAGGGGGCGCTGCCCCCCCCGGCCCTGCGGGCCTCACCCCCGGGATATTTCCGCCGCGTTGAGGGGGCTCGATCACCTTCAATGTGGTGAAAATATCCCGGGGGAGCGCGCGAGCGCGGGGGCGGAGCCCCCTTCACCGGGCGGGAATGGGCATGCAGGTCTGACGAAAAAGCGATTGTCTTTGGTCGCGCGCCGAGGCTATTGTCCGAAATATGTCGGTGAGACGCACGTTTTGCGACGTTCTCGCCCACGGAATTCGCTGATCTCCGGTTTCGAAGGTATCGCACAGCCGAGCCTGTTTCCGGGTCAACCGATTGGCCGCAAGGTCGTAGTCATGCCCAAAGGCCTTGAAAAGCCTGGGGTTTCAGTTGGGTGACGGGCCTGAGGTCCGCGCTTGGGAAGAACCGCGATGACGCGTGCAGGCACAGAGCAGGTGAGGACGGGCAGCCCCTTGGGCGCCCGCCCCTGCATGGTCTCGGACGCACTCGCCTCAAACAAAAACCACGTTGAACGCGTCTTGCCCGCAAGGACAAGGCGCCGATCAGCGTGCGGAAACAGGATTAATGGCAAAGAAGATGCTTATCGATGCCACACATGCGGAAGAAACCCGCGTGGTGGTGGTGGACGGCAACAAGGTCGAGGAGTTCGACTTTGAAACCATCAACAAACGGCAGCTGGCCGGGAACATTTATCTGGCAAAAGTAACGCGGGTGGAGCCTTCGCTCCAGGCCGCTTTTGTCGATTATGGCGGGAACCGCCACGGCTTCCTCGCCTTCGCGGAAATTCACCCCGATTACTACCAGATCCCGGTGGCCGACCGTCAGGCATTGCTTGAGGAAGAGCGGCTTGCCGCGGAGGCCGAAGAGGCCGAGGAGCGTAGCCGCAGTCCGCGCCGTTCGCGCCGTCCGCGCAGCGGTGCGGCGAAAGCCGAGAAGGCAGCTGAAACCGATGCGGTCGTGCGCTCGGAAGATATTCCGGGCATGGCCGTGGTCGATCTGGAGGGCGATGCAGCCCCCGAAGGCGCTGTCGAGGAACCGGTGATCGAAGCGGTCGAGGCCGATGTCGCCGAGGCGCAAGAGCCGATCGTGGCAGATGACGCAGTGGAGCCTGTTACCGAGCCTGAGGCCGTCGAGCCGCAGGAAGCCGCCGACGAGGCGGACGACGCCTCTGACGAGGAGGTGCACGATCACGACCATCACGTCCATCCGACCGACGATGAGATCGAATCCGTCGCCGAAGAGGATGTGCAGGAAGAGATCCGCGCCCCGCGCAAGCCGCGTGCGCGCCGCTACAAGATCCAGGAAGTTATCAAGGTGCGCCAGATCATGCTGGTGCAGGTGGTCAAGGAAGAGCGTGGCAACAAGGGCGCGGCCCTGACCACCTACCTCAGCCTTGCCGGCCGCTACTGCGTGCTGATGCCCAACACCGCGCGCGGTGGTGGCATCTCGCGCAAGATCACCAATGCCGCTGACCGCAAGAAGCTCAAGGAAATCGCGGGCGAGATGGAGGTGCCGCAGGGTGCCGGGCTGATCATCCGCACCGCGGGCGCGCAGCGCACCAAGACCGAGATCCGCCGCGACTATGAATACCTTATGCGTCTGTGGGAGCAGATCCGGGATCTGACCATGAAGTCGGTCGCGCCCGCGCCGATCTATGAGGAAGGCGACCTGATCAAGCGCTCGATCCGCGATCTCTACTCGAAAGAGATCGATGAGGTGCTGGTCGAGGGCGAGCGCGGCTATCGCGTGGCCAAGGACTTCATGAAGATGATCATGCCGTCCCACGCCAAGAACGTGAAGCATTACAACGAACAGCTGACCCTGTTCGCGCGCTACCAAGTCGAAAGCTACCTCAGCTCGATGTTCAACCCGGTCGTGCAGCTCAAGTCGGGCGGCTATATCGTGATCGGCGTGACCGAGGCGCTGGTGGCGATTGACGTCAACTCGGGCCGCGCCACGAAAGAGGGCTCGATCGAGGAGACCGCGCTCAAGACCAACCTGGAGGCCGCCGACGAGGTAGCGCGCCAGCTGCGTCTGCGCGACCTTGCCGGTCTGATCGTCATCGACTTCATCGACATGGAAGAGCGCAAGAATAACGCGGCCGTCGAGAAGCGCCTGAAAGAGCGCCTCAAGACCGATCGCGCGCGCATTCAGGTGGGCCGCATCTCGGGCTTTGGCCTGCTGGAGATGAGCCGTCAGCGCCTGCGCCCGGGGATGCTGGAATCGACCACGCAGCCCTGTCCGCATTGCCATGGCACGGGCCTCATCCGTTCGGATGACAGCCTTGCGCTTCAGGTTCTGCGCGCCATCGAGGAAGAAGGCACCCGCAAGCGCTCGCGCGAAGTCCTGGTGCGCTGCCCCGTGGCCGTTGCCAACTACCTGATGAACGCCAAGCGCGAGCATATCGCCGGGATCGAGGCGCGCTACGGCATGGCCGTGCGGATCGAGGCCGATCCGTCGCTGGTCAGCCCCGATTTCTCGATCGAGAAGTTCAAGACTGCGACCCGTATCGTTCCCGAGCTGCAAAGCCCGGTGGTCTCGGCCTCGGCTGAACTGATGGCCGAGATCGACGAGGCAGATCTGGTCGAGGAGGTCGAAGAGGAAGAGGCCGAGGTTGCATCGGAGCAGCCCGAAGCCAACACCGAAGAGCAGCCGCGGAAGAAAAAGCGCCGCCGTCGTCGCAAAAAGAGGAACGGCAACGGCGCAAGCGCGGAGGCAGGCGAGGAATCGGACGTCGGTGAAGAAGGCGACGAGGACGACGCATCGGACGACGACAGCGATGCCGAGGACGTTGCGCGCGCCGCCGCTGCGGCGGAGTTGGAGGACGTGAAGCCGCCGGCTGTCGATCCGGTGGTCGAGGCCCCCGTTGCAGAAACCGCGACCGTCGCAGATGCTGAGCCCAAGAAGCGCGCTTCGCGTTCGCGTAAGAAGGTCGAGGATGGCGAGGCGCCTGCCAAGACCAGCCGCTCGCGCAGCAAGGCGACCACGCCAGATGGCGAGGCCGCTCCGAAGAAGCCTACGCGCTCACGCAAGAAAGCCGTGGCCCCGGTCGAGGCCGGTACGCCTGAGGAGCCCGCGGCGGCGCAAGAGGCACCGGTAGAGCAGCCGCCGGAGGCCCCGGTCGCTCCGCCTGCCGAAGCTCCTGTTGAGGCGCCTGTCGAGTTGCCCGAAGCGCCGCAGGAGGCCCCGGCCGAGGCGCCGGTGGAACTGCCGGAGGCCCCGATGGCTGAGCTTGAAGCCGCCTCGGCGGAGCCGGTTGCCGAAGACGGTCCGCCCAAGCCCAAGCGCCGTGGCTGGTGGTCAGCGGGTAGCTAAGAAAGAAATGGATCGCCGGGCCTCAGCGCCCGGCGACTTCCGTCTTGGAGGGTCACTTGCGGATGCGATAGCGCTTGATGCGTCCCAGATCCTCTGCCTCGAGCAGGGTATGCCCCGCTTGTGCGCAGAAATGCGGAACATCGATCCAGCTCGCACCATCGGTCGCCTCGAGCACGACACAGGCGCCCGCAGGCAGGGCTTCAAGCACCTTGCGCAGGCGCAATACCGGAAGCGGGCACAGAAGGCCCTTGGCGTCGATGTGGGTCTCGGTCTCCATGCTTTCGCGCTAGCCTGCCCGCGATCATTTGTCCACGCGCTTGTGACCGGCGGGCAGGTGACGCGTGGCGACGTCGGTGCTATGGGGGGGCATGTTCGGAATTGATCTCATCGACGCTGCTTTTCTGCCCGCCGCGCTGGTCGCGCTGGTGGCGGGATTGCTTTCATTTCTCAGCCCCTGCGTTCTGCCCATCGTGCCGCCATATCTGGCCTATATGGGTGGGGTCAGCATGGGCGATCTGCGCGAGGGAAAGCGCTCAGCAGCGGTGCCAGCGCTTTTCTTCGTGCTGGGGCTTTCGACAGTGTTCCTGTTCATGGGATTCGCCGCCTCAGCCTTCGGACGGTTCTTTCTGCAGAATCAGGAACTGTTTGGCCGTATTTCAGGCGTCGTGATCATTGCACTCGGATTTCACTTCCTGGGCCTCTACCGCATTCCGCTGCTGGACCGAGAGGCACGCATCGACGCCGGGGATCATGGTGGGTCTAGTCTCGGCGCCTATGTTCTGGGCCTTGCCTTCGCCTTCGGCTGGACGCCTTGTATCGGGCCGCAGCTAGGTGCGATCCTGTCAATCGCCGCCTCAAGCGGCGACCTGGCGCGCGGAACCGGGCTGCTTGCGGTATATGCGCTCGGCCTTGGCATTCCCTTCTTGCTGGCTGCTCTCTTTATCCAGCGGGCCATGGGCGTCATGAATCGCATCAAACGCCACATGGGGCTGATCGAAAAAACGATGGGCGGCTTGCTGGTCGTCGTGGGACTTCTGCTTCTGACCAACGCCTTCTCTGCCATTAGTTTCTGGCTGCTGGAGACCTTCCCGGCGCTGGCAAGCCTGGGCTGAGCGGGCAAGAGGGGGCGCTGCCCCCTCGCGCTTTGCGCTCACCCCCGGGATATTTCATCCACATTGAAGGGGACTGCGCTTTCTCCTTGTCTAAATACCTCGGGGGAGAGGCCGCAGGCCGAGGGGGCAGCGCCCCCTATTCCGCCCAATCCGGTTTGCGCTTTTCGATGAAGGCCTGCAGCCCCTCGGCCGTATCGCGCCAGAGCATGTTTTCCACCATCACATCGGCTGCGTGGTCATAGGCGGCGGCGAGCTCGAGAGTGATCTGATCGTAGAACGCCCGTTTGCCGATCTTGACGGCCGCCGAGAGCTTGCCCGCGACAGTTTCCGCAAGGCGCGAGGTTTCCGCGTCGAGCGCGTCATGCGGGACGATGCGGTTGATCAGACCAACCTCGCGCGCTCGGGCGGCATCGATGAACTCGCCGGTGGTCAGCATCTCGAAGGCCACTTTGCGCGGCACATTGCGCGAAAGCGCGACCATCGGGGTTGAGCAGAAGAGGCCGATATTCACCCCGTTCACCCCAAAGCGCGTGCCTTCGGCCGCAACGGCCATGTCGCACGAAGCGACAAGTTGGCAGCCCGCTGCGGTGGCGATACCGTGAACCTCGGCGATCACAGGTTGGGGCAGGGCAGGGATCATCTGCATCACTTCGGCGCAGCGCGCGAAGAGATCGGCGAAATAGGCGCGGCCTTTGTCTTCCGCCTGCCGCCCGGCTTGCATCTCCTTGAGGTCATGGCCGGCGCAGAAGGCCTTCCCGGCACCTTTCAGCACCACCACGCGAATCGTCTGATCAGCCGCGAGTTCGGTGAAACGCGCTTTCAGCGCGGCCAGCATCGCGTCAGACAGCGCGTTCAGGCTGCCCGGAGCATTCATCGTCAGATGCGCGATGACGCCACGTCGTTCGAGTTCGACAAGATCCGTCATTGAAAACCTCCCTGTTGGGCGGAAGTCTAGGGGCAGGGAGTGCGGGGAGGGAAGATGCAACTGAAAATGGACGCTACGTCACTTGAGGCCTTCATCGCGCGGGAGTTTCCGCAGGTCGCGCAGGATTTCTCGGTCGATGAGGTGGGGGAGGAGCTTGTCGTGCGCATGCATGTGCACGAGCGTCACCTGCGCCCGGGTGGCACTGTTTCGGGGCCGAACATGTTCGCGCTGGCCGATGTGGGGATTTACCTTGCGATCCTCAGCCGCCTTGGCCCGGTTGCGCTGGCGGTGACGACGGGGGCGAGCGTCGACTTCATGCGCAAGCCCGAGGCGGGGCGGGATCTGGTGGCGAAGGTGCGCTTGCTCAAGCTGGGGCGTGTTCTGGCGGTGGGGGATGTGCTGATTTATTCGGATGGGCAGACCGAGCCCGTCGCGCGCGCCTCGATGACCTATTCCATCCCTCCACAGGCGGGGCAGGGGCCGGAATCGACCACCAGGCGGAGATAGATGATTGGGGTATTTTGATACCTATTTTTTAAGCCTTTGAAATGATGTATTAAATTTGACATTTACGCGCTTGCTTTTCGTGCGCGAATGCACGAAAAGCCCACATCCGAATTCCACAACCCGTTCAAGGGCGATCTGAAATGAAAACCTATACCGCGAAACCGGCGGAGATCGAAAAGAAGTGGATCCTGATCGACGCTGAGGGCGTCGTTCTGGGCCGCCTCGCCACGATCGTTGCCATGCGCCTGCGTGGCAAGCACAAGCCGACCTTCACCCCCCACATGGACATGGGTGACAACGTCATCATCATCAACGCCGACAAGGTGCAGATGACTGGCAACAAGCGCGAAGACAAGCGCTACTACTGGCACACCGGCCACCCGGGCGGCATCAAGCACCGCACCGCGCGCCAGGTTCTCGAAGGCGCCCACCCGGAGCGCGTCGTGATCAAGGCCGTCGAGCGCATGATCTCGCGCAACCGTCTTGGCCGTCAGCAGATGTCGAACCTGCGCGTCTATGCCGGTACCGAGCATCCGCATGAAGCCCAACAGCCCGAAGTTCTCGACGTCAAAGTCCTGAACAAGAAGAACACCCGGAGCTAATCATGTCCGATATCAAATCCCTCGACGATCTGAAGTCGGCCGTTTCGGGCACCGCCACCGCGGCTGTTGCCGAAGCCGGTCCGCGTGAGCCCGTCCGTGACGAGCTGGGCCGTTCCTACGCCACCGGCAAGCGCAAAGACGCTGTCGCCCGCGTTTGGGTCAAGCCCGGTTCGGGCAAGGTCATCGTGAACGGCAAAGAGATGAACGTCTACTTCGCCCGTCCGGTGCTCCAGCTGATCGTGAACCAGCCGTTCCAGGTTGCCGGTGTCGAAGGCGAATTCGACGTCTATGCGACCGTTGCTGGCGGTGGTCTCTCGGGCCAGGCCGGTGCGGTGAAGCACGGCATCTCGAAAGCGCTCCAGCTGTTCGAACCCTCGCTGCGTGCGCCGCTGAAGGCCGCTGGCTTCCTGACCCGCGACTCGCGCGTTGTGGAACGTAAGAAATACGGTAAGGCCAAGGCCCGCCGGTCGTTCCAGTTCTCGAAGCGCTGATCTTCGCGAATACGATTTTGGAGAACGCGGTCCTTCGGGGCCGCGTTTTTCTTTTGGAGACGTTGGGGGCGCGAGGCGAAGCGAACCGTTTCCATCCGGGCCATGTTAGGCTAAGGACTGGAAAACAACATAAAGGACCGAACATGTCCGTCTCCATGCTTTCCACCTTCGTCAAGCCGATGCACCGCGAGGGCCGCAAGTTCGTCGCGATTGCTGCCGGCATCACGCTGGTGCTGTTTCTGATCTGCGAATTCCTCGGCTGGATCGGTGTCGGCCTGACCGTCTGGGTCTATTACTTCTTCCGCGATCCGGTGCGGGTGACGCCCACGCGCGAGGGGTTGATGATCTCCCCGGCGGACGGGGTCGTCTCGCTTCTGGAGCCGGCGGTGCCGCCGGCGGAACTGGGGCTGGGCGATCAGCCGATGACGCGGATCTCGGTCTTCATGTCGGTGTTCAACTGCCATGTGAACCGCCTGCCGATGGCGGGGCGGATCACCAAGGTCGCCTACCGGCCCGGCAAGTTCCTCAATGCCTCGCTCGACAAGGCAAGCTCGGACAATGAGCGCAACGGCCTCGCGGTGCAGATCGCGGACGGGCGCAGCTACGGCGTGGTGCAGATCGCGGGCCTCGTGGCGCGGCGCATCCTGTGCGAGGTCAATGAGGGTCAAGAGATGCTGACCGGCGAGCGGTTCGGCCTGATCCGCTTTGGCTCGCGCCTCGATATCTATCTACCCGATGGGGTCGAGCCCCAGGTCTGCATCGGTCAGACCATGGTCGCAGGCGAAACCGTTCTGGCCGATCTGCAATCGAGCGAGGCCGCGCGCAGCGGCGGTATTCGCTGAGGAGGTCGTGATGGAGCCGCGCGAACGCGAGCAGATGCCGTTCCTGCTGTTGTTGCCAAACCTGGTGACGATTGCGGGCATGTGCCTCGGGCTGACCTCGATCCGCTTCACGATGGTGGGCAAGTTCGAGACAGCGGTCGTACTGCTGATTCTGGCGGCGCTCATCGACGGGCTCGATGGCTTGATCGCGCGACGTCTGCGGGCCACCTCGGATTTTGGCGCGGAGCTGGACAGCCTGTCCGACTTCCTGTGCTTTGGCGTGGCGCCCGGCCTGCTGGTCTATCGCTTCGCTCTCGGCGAGGCGAATGCGCTTGGCTGGGTTTTCGTGCTGATCTTCGCCGCGGCCGGGTGCCTGCGTTTGGCGCGCTTCAACGTGACGCGTGGCGAGGCCGGGGCGGGCAAGAGCCATTTCACCGGCGTACCGGCTCCTGCCGGGGCGATGCTGGCGCTGCTGCCGGTGTTCCTGAGCCTGGCTGGAATGGTTGAGACGCGCGAGGCGCCCTTCGCTGCGGCGCTCTGGCTGGGGCTGGTCGGTTTCTTGATGATCTCGCGGGTGCCCACCTTCTCACCAAAGTCGCTGAGGGTTCCCCGCTGGGGTGTCGGCGTGCTGCTGATGGGTACAGCGATCGCCATGGGGCTGATGTTTACCCGCATCTGGTTGTTGATGGCCTTGCTGGATCTCATCTACGTGGCGATGCTTGTACCAGGGGTATGGAGAATGCGCGGACGTATCCTGCGCTGAGTGATGAAAGGGCCGGGTCGGAGACGATCCGGCCCTTGCGATTCCCGGGCACCAGACCGAGTCGCTTCGCAGCATGCAGGTGCGGGACATGCTGCGTGGCAGGATTTCTTCTCGGGCCGAGCGAATGCTGCTGCACCCAGGCTTTTCACAGCAATTTTCAGGCTATCGAAAAAAAATGACGGTTTTGCGAAAATTCCTCTTGCGGTCCCCCGTCAGTACCCGTAAAACGCCCTTCACCGACGCGGCAGACGCCGCAGCGGGACGCCGGACGGTCCGAGCCAAGCGCGACGATCCGAAAGCAACAACACTCAGGTTGAGCGGCCATCCAGCGCCCAGTATGGGATGCGATGGTTCGTTTTGGCCTGACGCTCTTTGACATTGATGGATATCTGAAGAGATATGCGGGCGGTTTGGTCGGTTTCGACGTTTAACCGTAGCATATCGGGTCACTAGGCTTTCGGGTCGATGATGTGATTGTCAGCTTCACTGT
>NZ_JAOALJ010000005.1:0-337292 GCF_025154035.1 Sedimentimonas flavescens
CACGCGACACCTGTTGACCCCAACTCCACTCTGCGATTATCCCTGTGTTTGCTGAGGCTTGGAGCTGATGCGATGCCTGTAACGGGAACATAACCCAATACAGAGGGAGCCTCCGGGCACCATAGCATCCGCTAAGCAACTGTTTTGCCTCAGCTTTATCGCAAGATGGAGCTACTGTAGAACATGGCCATCCGGCTATGCTGCAGCTCGCATCCATTTGGCCAGCACGTCGAGCGGGTAACCTGTGCCATAGCTGTGTCCGACGCCCTCTGTCTGCCACCCTCCGATTTGGTCCACGATGTCGGCAGGACACTCAACCGCCCGCAGCCGGTCACGCATCGAGTGCCGGAAGCTATGCATGGTCCCTTTGTCGTTGACGTGTGTCTTCAACCATTTGTTCAGTGCCGCACTTGCCGAGTTGGCGTTGGTATGATCGCCCTTGTTGTATCTCGGGAAGGCGAACTCGCTGTCCTTGAAGTTCTCTTGGAGGCGCTTAGCGGCCCAGAGCGATGCACCGACCAGCGGGACCTTCCGGTTGCTGCCTGCCGTCTTCAACCGCCGCCATGGATGCTCTCGCACGACCACATGTGGGATCGGATCATTGAGCTTGAGGTCCTCCCTCAACAGGCCTGCGGCCTCAGCGAGGCGCATCCCGGTGTCGGACACCAGGGCGACAAGCCAGCGCAAGTCATCGTCCAACTTGCGGCACTCCTTCTGTAGGGTGCGGATGGCATCGAGCGACAGCGGTTCCCGATCCTCGACGCCTGCGTTGCGGTCGTAGTAAACTCCGCCGAATGGGTTGGTGATGTTGATGCCGATCTCGGCGGCAGCGAAGTTGATGACCGAGCGCACCGTTCCGAAGACCCGCGTCATGCTGCTGCCTGCCAGTCCGCGCTTGATCAGGTCGTCGCGGAAGGCGTTCGCCTCTGCTTTGGTGTAGGCAGTGATGTCTTTGTTGCCGCAGACGTCAATGACATAGCCGCAGGACCGCTCAGCGGCGCGGTGGAAGGTGACCGGGCGACCTTGTCCCTTGAGCCGCAGGTAGATGCCCACGGCTTCCGAGAGCGTCACGGTTACTGCTGCAGCGGCAGTCATGGCCATCACGGCGGGGACAGCGTTGGTATTCTGCGCCAAGCGAAGCATGTGCTTCCCCGGTAGATCGCAGTCGTTGATCCTGAGGAAATACCAGTGCTCGTCCAGCCGTTGCGCTGCTCTCATTGCGCGAGAGGCAGCGACGGATGCCGACCTCGTGCGCAGTGAGAACGAAATTTTCGAAGATGTGTAGTGGTGCAGCAGGTCCTTGGGGACGCGCCTCACAAAGTAGTAGACGCCATCTTTCACAAATGAGTGCGGTGCAGGTTTGTTCTCCGCCATGTTCTACAGTAGCTCCATCTTGCGATAAAGCTGAGGCAAAACAGTTGCTTAGCGGATGCTATGGTGCCCGGAGGCGGATTCGAACCACCGACACGCGGATTTTCAATCCGCTGCTCTACCAACTGAGCTATCCGGGCACCGGGCCATCGGCTAGGCCGATCCGGCGTTGGTGGAGGGTTACTAGACGCTGGCGCGGGGGCTGTCCAGAGGGTTTTTCTTTTTTTTTTGCGGATACTTGCAGCGCCAGCTTAAGAACCTCGACACGCCCTGAAAAATCACTGTGCAATCAAGACAATACGCAGGAATTCGATCAGTGCAGCGCGCCTTCCGGGCCACCCGGAGCGCCGTCTTGCGGGCGCTCCTCTTCCTCGGTCAAATCGCCGGGAATCACGTAGGAACCCTTCAGCCAGCGCGCCAGATCGACATCGGCGCAGCGCTTCGAACAGAAGGGGCGATATTTGTCTTCCGCCGGTTTGCCGCAGATCGGGCAGCTCATTTCGCGGCTTCCAGAAGCTGCGTCAGGGCCACACGGTCGCGCTTGCGCTGCAGCTCGTAATTCCCCAACGGCGTCCATCCGGCAAGGCTGGTTTCGGCGGCCTCGCCCTTGAAGGCCACGCGCAACTGCTGCTCCAGCGTGGCGCGATCTTTCTTGGGCATCGGCGCGAAATCGACCGTCACCTGCCCGCCCAGACCCCGCAAGCGCAACTGGCGCGGCAGGTCGCGCGCGGCGGCGATATTGGCCTTGAGGCTGGCGGCGGGCGAGGTATCCGCGCCCGTGTTCACATCGACCGCGATCAGCGCGCGGGTTGGCTCAATCATCATATGGCCGCCGCCGGTCAACGCCACGCGGGGGCTTAGCACGGTGTCGATGGCCTCCAGAACGCCATGTTCCTCGAAGCCCTCAACGATCTCGTCGGGCGCGGGCTCAGCCCATTCGCGCCAGGCCTCTTCATGCGGGGCGGGCGCATCGACCAGCAGTTCGGGCTCGCCCTCGGTATCGGTGGTCACCGCCTCCGCCAGATCGCGCATCGCGGCGATATCCTCGACGATCTCGCCATCCTCGGCGCCCTCACAGGCCGAGCGCAGGATCAGCCCCATCTCGGAGCCCTCCATGACAACCTTGGCCAGCGCGCCCAGATCCTCGCGCAGGTCTTCGTCGCGGATGCGGCGCGAGATGTTCAGCCCCGGCGCGCCCGGCGTGACGATGGCGTAGCGTGACTTGAATAACAGACGAAGCGACACCGGCAGGGCCTTGCCCGCCTCGGTCCCGCCGGTCACCTGGCAGATCACCGTCTGGCCGGGCGCCAATCCCTTGGCATCGCGCAGAAAGCCCTTCTCACCGCCGGGGAGGCGCACGAAAACGCCGCCCTGACCTTTCATCTGGCGTTCGATCAGACCGCGACAGATCGCGCCCGGCACAAGCGCCACGGCGTCCGAGCTATCGACCAGCAGATCTTCAAGCTGTCCGTCAACCATAAGCGCTGCGGCCTCAAGCCCGCGCAACTGGCCCAGAACGACCACGCGTCCCTTCATCATGCCCCCTTGGCAGCGATTCCGGCTGCCCGCAACAGAACCGCGGTTTCGGCCAACGGCAATCCGACCACGCCGGTGAACGAGCCCTGAATCCAGGGAATGAACGCCCCGGCAAGGCCCTGGATGGCGTAGCCGCCCGCCTTGCCGCGCCACTCGCCCGAGGCGAGATAGCCGTTCACATCCTCATTCGACAGCGGGCGAAAGCGCACGATGGTATCGACGAGACGTTCGTGCTGGCCGGCTGCCGTGCGCACCGCAACGGCGGTCAGCACGTGATGGCGCCGCCCGGACAGAAGCCACAGGAACTCGGCCGCCTCTTTCTCATCTTCAGGTTTCCCGAGGATACGCCGCCCGCAGGTCACCGTCGTATCGGCGCACAGCACGACCTCTTCGGCGCCGCAATCGATCGCAGCGGCCTTTTCCCGCGCCATGCGCGCCACGTAATCGCGCGCGCGCTCGGCCTTCAGCGGGGTTTCGTCGATATCGGCGGGGCGCACCGCATCGGGGGACAGCCCAAGCTGCCCCAGAAGCTCGAGCCTGCGCGGGCTCGCCGATCCGAGAATTAGCTTCACTTGAAGCGGTAGTTGATACGACCCTTCGAGAGGTCGTAGGTGTTCATTTCCACCTGAACCTTGTCGCCGGCCAGAACGCGGATGCGGTTCTTACGCATCTTTCCTGCCATATGCGCGATGATCTCATGGCCGTTTTCCAGCTCGACCCTGAACGTCGCATTCGGCAGGAGTTCCTTCACGACGCCGGGGAATTCGAGCATTTCTTCCTTGGCCATGGTCACTCCTGATAAGATTACCCGCGCTATGCCGCAGGCGCGCGATACATGCGCCCGGATGCGGCAAAATTCAAGGCCAATGTCAAGTTTCGACCGGGGTTTCGCGCGTAATCGTGACGTCTTTGATCTGCGAAAGCTGCTCGGGCCAATGCGCGAAAGGCAAAACCCGGCCATCGGCACGGCTTTGCGCGACCAGATCAAGATCGACGCGACCGATAACCCAACCGGGCGTATCCAGCGCACCTTCGGCAATCACGCCGGTTTCGGGCCAGCCGGTGTCGGGCGGGCCGAAGATCGCGGCGGCGCCCCGGTTTTCATCGACGGCAGGGCACCAATGAGCATCCCCGACCGTCGGCGCCTGAACGGCAACGCACTGGTTTTCCAGCGCCCGCGCCATCGCCCCCACGCGCACCCGCGACCAGCCGGCGATCGCGTCGGTGCAGGACGGCACCAGAAGGATCTCGGCCCCGGCCTCGCACAGCGCGCGCGCAAGCAGCGGGAACTCGCTGTCATAACAGATCACGATGCCGATCTTGCCAAGCGCGGTGTCGAACAGTTGCAGCCCCTGCCCGGCCGAGACATCCCAGATCTCGCGCTCGAAGCGCGTCATCATCACCTTGTCCTGATGCCCGATCCGGCCCGCGGGGCCGAAGAAGGCCGCGCGGTTGAGGCGCTTGTCACCCTCGATCACGGGGCCGGAGGGTGCCAGGATATAGACCTCGTATTGCTGCGCGAAGCCCGCGAACATCTGCTCCATGGCCGGGCGGTGACGCGCGACCTCGTGCAACGCGGTCTCGATATTGCCTGCCACCTCTGGCCCGCCAAGCGAGGCCAGTTCCATCGCCGCATATTCGGGGAACACCAGGATGACCGCGCCCTGCCCGACCGCATGTTCGACCCAAGCGCGCGCCTTGGCCTCATAGGCCGACCAATCCTCGAGCCAGTCAAGCGGGTAGCCCGCCGCCGCGATGGTTACTTGCCTCATAGCTCTCGCCCCCAGAATTGCAGCGGTTTTTCGGTGCTTTCAGCCTCGCCCAAATCCCGCCATTTGAAGCGCGCAACGACGCCCGGCAGGGGCGCATAGCCGCGCTTGCGCCAGAAGGAATCGAGCGGGCGGTAATCGGCGGGCCGCAACGGGTGGTCGGGCGACCGGATCACCGAGCAGAACACCGAATGGCTGCGCCCGAGGCCGCGGGCATGGGCCTCGCGCGCATCGAAAAACGCGTGGCCCAGCCCCTGCCCGCGATAGTCCGGCAGCAGGACCGACTCGGCGCAGTAAAAGACCTGATTCAGCGCCAGACCGGTCTGCGCGAAGGGGGCGGCAAAACCTTCGGCGTGGTCTTCCAGCGGCGTTCCGGTCGCAGCGCCGACCAGCCGGGCACCGTCAAAAGCGCCGACAACCACCGCCGCCGCCGAGGCGCGGTAGCTTTCCAGATAGCCGCGCTCATAGTCGAGCGATCCGTCATAAAGGTAGGGCCAGTCCCGAAAGACCGCGATCCGCAGCCGCGCCACATCGTCAAGCGCGGCGTCCAGCGCCGCGCCGGTCAGGACGCGGACCTCCATCAGCTGACCTGCCGGATCCAGTCAGCGAGGTTGTAAAAGGTCGTCACACGTTGGATACGCCCGTCGCGCAGCGTGAAGAAGGCACCCGCGGGCAGGATATATTTCTGGCCCTTGGCCTCGGGCAGACCATCGTCGCTTTGCAGATAGACCCCGTTCACGACGAATTCCGCCGCGGCGCGAGTACCCGCGTCATTGGCCATGACCACGACGTCGCTCAGATGCTCGCGGTAGCAGCGCGTCATATGGGCGTTGAAGGCGCGGAAGGCCTCGATGCCGTGGCGGATCTGGCCCTCATTGACGTGATGCTCGAAATCTTCGGTCAGCAGGGCTTCCATCCCCGCCGTATCCCCCGCGTTGAACGCGTCGTAATAGGCCGAGATCGTGGCAAGGGCGGTCGCGCGGGGCATTGCAGTCTCCGTGGGGTTATTCTTTGGGCGGGCCGAAACGCTCAATCATATGGCGTCTGATCTGCTCGCGGGTGGCGCGGTAGGCCGCCAAACGAGCCTCGCGGTTCTCTCCCGCGCCCGTTGGATCCGTGATCGGCCAGAATTCGACCGGCACATGGTGCAGCCGGGACATCTCTTCGACCATCGCGCGCGAAGCGGGCGTCAGCGCAATCACCAGATCGAATGACTCAAGACTATCCCCGAAATCCGACAATTCGTTGAAATCGCGCGAGCGGTGGCGGGTCAGATCGACACCGATCTCATGGCACACCGCGATGGTGAAACCGTCGATCTCCAGATCCGACTTCACGCCCGCAGACTGAACATAGACTTCCCGACCATAGAGCTTCTTCATCACCCCCTCGGCCATCGGCGAGCGCGTGGCGTTGTGGTCGCAGCAGAAAAGGACCGAATGGGGAAGACTGGGCATCATTTCACCGGAGCAAGAGCACAGACGAGGGTGAACAAGCGACGCGCCGTGTCAATGTCGATCTCGGCCTTACCTTCGAGGCGTTCTTGCAAGATGCGCGCGCCTTCGTTGTGGATGCCGCGCCGCGCCATGTCGATCGCCTCGATCTGGCTGGGGGGCAATCTCTTGACCGCTTCGAAATAGCTCTCGCAGATCTGGGCATAGTCCTTGACCGCCTGCCGGAAGGGACCAAAGGACAGGTGAAACTCGGCCACCTTGTCGCCGCCCTCGGTGGAGGTGTCGAACACCAGGCGCCCGTCGCGCACGGCAAGCATCAGGGCAAAGGGGCCTTCGGGCGCGGCTTCGCCCTCGCGGCCGGGAATGGCGAAGGAATTGTCTTCGAGCAGATCGAAGACGGCCACACGGCGCTCCTGCTCGATCTCCGGGGTCGGCGCGGACAGGCCCGAGTCGTCAATTTCCAACTTGGCGATTCGTGCCATCACTCGTCTCCTTCATTCAGTGCCGCAAGGCGCGCACGCACCGACAGGCCATGCGCCTCAAGGCTTTCCGATTTCGCCAGGGTTTCAGCCGAAGGGCCGATTGCCTTGAGCGATTCGGGCGTCATCTTGGCCAAAGTCGTGCGTTTGACAAAGTCGAGGACCGAAAGCCCCGACGAAAAACGCGCCGAGCGTGCGGTGGGCAACACATGGTTGGGGCCGCCGACATAGTCGCCGATGGCCTCGGGAGTATAGGCCCCCAGGAAGATCGCACCCGCATGGGTGATCTCCTCGGCCAGCCCGTCGGGATCGGCCACGCACAATTCCAGATGTTCGGGCGCGACGCGGTTCGACAGCGCCGCGGCCTCGGAAAGATCCTTCGCCACAATCACCGCGCCGAAATCGCGCCAGCTGGCACCGGCGATGGCGCGGCGCTCAAGCGTCTCAAGCCGCTTCTCGACCGCGCGGGTAACCGCATCGGCAAAGCCTTGATCGGTGGTGATCAGGATCGACTGGGCGGATTCGTCATGTTCGGCCTGGCTGAGCAGGTCGAGCGCGATCCAGTTTGGGTTGTTGTCGCCATCCGCGATCACCAGAATCTCGGACGGACCGGCGATCATGTCGATACCGACCTTGCCAAAGACCCGCCGCTTGGCCGCCGCCACGAAGGCATTACCGGGGCCGGTGATCTTGTCCACGGGCACGACGGTCTCGGTGCCATAGGCCAGAGCCGCGATCGCCTGCGCGCCGCCGATGCGATAGACCGTATCGACACCGGCCAGCTTTGCTGCCAGCAGCACCAGCGGGTTGACCACACCGCCCGGCGTCGGGCAGGCAACCACAAGGCGCTGCACCCCGGCAACCTTGGCCGGGATCGCATTCATCAGCACCGAGGACGGATAGCTCGCCAGCCCGCCCGGCACGTAAAGCCCCGCCGCCGAAACCGGCGTGAAGCGCCAGCCCAGCATCGCGCCCGACATATCGCGCCACATCGCATCATGCGGCATCTGGCGCAGGTGGTAGGCACGGATGCGTTCGGCCGCGAGTTCCAGCGCCGCGCGCTCTGCGGGGCTGACCTTGGCGATCTCGGCCTCGATCTCGGCCTCGGAAAAGGCGAGCGTCTCGGGCGTCAGGTCGAGCCGGTCGAATTTCGAGGTCAGCTCGATCACCGCCGCGTCGCCGCGCGCACGTACATCCGCGATGATCCCCGCCACCGCCGCATCGACATCGGGGCTGTCCTCGCGCTTCATGCCAAGCAGTGCGGTAAAACGGGCCTCGAAATCGGCATCGCTTGTGCTGAGGAAATGCGGCATCACGGTCTCCTTATCCGTTCAACGGGATAGAGAGTTGCACGCCCCTCGGCAAGCGCGCGCATTCAAAAAATAAGGCCTCAGGACAGATCCTTGCGCATCGGGCGGCCCAAAATCCAGCGCCCCTCGCGCGGCGGGCCATCGACGTGCCAGCCGTGATGACGGTAGAAGGCAAAAGCCGTGGCGGTCGAGGTCAATAGGCCCCGGCTGCGGCCCATCCCGACCAGCTCGGCCTCCATCGCCGCGAGCAGCGCCGAGGAGTAGCCCTGACGCCGCGCCTCGGGGTGAACGTATAGAAGCGTGATCTTGCCCGTATCCTCAGGCAGTCCGGCCCATTCGATGGCGCCGACCGCCTCGATCCGCTCCTGCCCGGCCACATAAAACCGCCCGCCGGGTGCTGCGATCATCGCCGCCACGCTTTCGGGCGTCTTGTTGGCCAGCCAGTTGGAAATCTTCGCCGGATCATCTTGATGATCGGCGCCGCACAGATCCCGGATCGACGCGCAGAGCACTTCCGAGATGCGCGCGGCATCCTCGGGGCGCGCCGCGCGGATCATTCCGGATGCACCGGCGCCGCGCCCGACACCGCGCGGTAAGGTCGCGTCACGTCGCGCAGATCGACCGAGAGGCACTCGGCCGTGGCTGCGATGGCGCCGTCGCCCGCCAGCGTCAGCACGAGTTGCCCGGCCCCGTCTTCGCCCGCCTCCCAGGCAATGTCGAGAATCGACAGAACCAGATCACGGTCCGCCCGGTCGATACCGCTTGAGGCCACGCGGGTTACATCCGATATTACCAGCAGCGACTGAACCCGTTCAAAGGGCCGCCCCTCTGCCTCGGCGCGCGCCTTGTCTTCCCAGCGAAAGCGATTGACCAGCAGCGCCAAACGGCGGGCCTTGGCCTCCCACACGATCTCGGTGATCGGCAAAACGGCATCCTGCACGAGCGTGGCGATCACGCCCAGATCCTCGGGCGACTCTGCCCGCAGGCTCAGCGCCCCTTCCGCCGCATCCTCGAATCGTGCGTCCGCCATCAGTCCCCCTTCACCCGCTCGATCTTGGCGCCAACGGCGCTGAGCTTTTCCTCGACCCGCTCATAGCCGCGATCAAGGTGATAGACGCGGCTGACCATGGTCTCACCCTCGGCCGCAAGTGCCGCCAGAATCAGCGACACCGAGGCCCGCAGGTCGGTCGCCATGACGCGCGCGCCCTTCAGCTTCTCGACGCCATGCACCGTCGCGTGGCCGCCATGCACCTCGATCTTGGCGCCCATGCGCACCAGTTCGGGCGCGTGCATGAAGCGGTTCTCGAAGATCTTCTCTTCCAGCACCGAGGTTCCCTCGGCCGTGCACAACAGCGCCATCATCTGCGCCTGAAGGTCGGTGGGGAAGCCCGGGAAGGGCTCGGTCACCACATCGACGGCACGCACGCGGCCGTTCTTGCGGCTGACCTTGATGCCGGTATGGGTCTGCTCGACCGAGATACCCGCCCCGTCGAGCTTTTCGCAGAAGCTCTCGATCAGGTCGATGCGGCCGCCCAGGCACTCGACCTCGCCGCCGCAGATAGCCGGGGCCAGCATATAGGTGCCCAACTCGATCCGGTCAGTGACCACCGGGTGAGTCGCGCCATGCAGCCGGTCCACGCCCTCGATGGTGATGTCCGAAGTGCCCTCGCCCTCGATCTGCGCCCCCATGGCGCGCAGGCATTTCGCCAGATCGACGATCTCGGGCTCGCGCGCGGCGTTCTTGAGAACCGAAGTTCCCTTGGCCAGCACCGCCGCCATCAGGAAGTTCTCGGTCGCACCGACCGAGGCAAAGCGCATCTCATGCACCGCGCCCTTGAGGCCGCCGCGCGCATTGGCGTGCAGATAGCCTTCCTTCAGCTCGATCTCGGCGCCCAGGGCGGCCAGCGCGTCGATGTGAATATCCATCGGGCGCGCGCCAATCGCGCAACCGCCCGGCAGCGACACGACCGCATGGCCCAGACGCGCCAGCAAAGGCCCCAGCACCAGGTTCGACGCGCGCATCTTGCGCACGATGTCATAATCCGCGACCGGGTTGATCTCACCATGGCACGAGGCCGCCAGAACCTTGCCATCCTGCAACGCCGTCACCTCAGCCCCGAGCGAGGCGAGAAGCTCCGTCATGGTGCGGATATCCGACAGGCGCGGCGCATTGGTCAGCGTCAGCGGCTCCTCGCTCAGAAGCGTTGCCGGCATCAGCGCAAGACATGCGTTCTTGGCCCCGGCAATCGGGATCTGGCCCTTGAGCGGCCCGTTGCCGCGCACGATGATCGAATCCATCTACTCGTTCCCTTCCGCCTCATCCCCGGTCTCGGCCGCCCGCGCGCGCGACTGCGCCTTGCGGCGTTGCAGATTCGCACGCAACGCCGCCGCCAGCCGCTCGTCGCGGCTCAGCTCGGCAGAGGGTTTGTCCTTACCCTGCTGGCTTTTCGATCCGGAGGTTTTGTCATTCATGGCCCCTCTGTAGCCTGCCCTGAAAAATGTGTCGAGAGAGGGTGCGACTTTGCGCTTGCGCTGTTCGGCGAATACGTCTAAATCCCCGCCCACGGTCGAAACACACCGGTTCGGCGCTGTGGTAGCTCAGTGGTAGAGCACTCCCTTGGTAAGGGAGAGGTCGAGAGTTCAATCCTCTCTCACAGCACCATCTTTTCACTTTGAAAATCAAAAAGATGGCCCCCATCAAGGGCTTAGATTGACTTCGGCTCTACACCGAGGTTCTACACCATGGTCTTGCAGATGGCTCGTCCGCACAAGAATCCAAAGTCTGGCGTCTACTAATTCCGCCCCAAAAAAACCGCCGATTTGGTGGAGGCATTTGGCCGCAAAGAGGTCATTTGGTCGCTAAGAACGAAGGACCCGGACGAAGCAAAGCTGCGATACGTTGAGGCCGCGCGCAAACAGGCGATGGTATTGGCTGTATTGCGCAAACGCCCTGCGCACTTTCCACATCAACAAATCGTCGCGTTATTCGAAGATGCAGAAAGCGGCACGCAGCCTCCCCCCGCTCTGAACCGGCCAACCGATCGCAATCGGATCTCACTGAGGCTTCGATCCTCCTCGAAGAGCTCCAACGCTGCTCTCTACTAGCCGCTCAGAGCCCAATCTCGCGCCCGGGAACCGCCCCTGCGCTCTGTCCTCTTCGTGGTGAGCGCCGGGAGCGTGCCGCATGGCCGCCAACCCGCAGATTCAGAAAGAACTATTTTGCATTGCGCGCCTTTACAGCGCGTACAGTCCGCCGTCGCATCAATGCACAGGCCTCGAAATAATGTCGCCCTTGGTCCGCCAAAAAACTATCGACGACCAATTTCCATTCACATGGTCCGGTGGCTGTGGAGAATGGTGGAGCAGAGGGGGATCGAACCCCTGACCTCGTCATTGCGAACGACGCGCTCTCCCAACTGAGCTACTGCCCCTCACCGTGGGCGGGCTTTTCGCGCAGGCACGGGGCGTTGTCAAGCGCCCCAACCCGCGCTGCGCGAAAAATAATCCCGCCTGCGTCAGGCCGCCACGCCCAGCTTCGAACGCACGAAAGCTGCAAGGTCCGTCGCCGGTCTGGCACCCGCAGCGCGGGCCACTTCTCGCCCCTTCCGGAACAGGATGAAGGACGGAATCCCCTGGATCCGATAGCGTTGCGTCGCGACCGGATTGACCTCGGTATTGATCTTGGCAAGCCGTACCTTGGGCGCCAGCATCCCGGCAGCCGCCTGGAACTGAGGCGCCATCTGACGGCAAGGCCCGCACCACGGCGCCCAGAAATCCACCAGCAGCGGCAAGTCGTCCTTTTCGGCCTTCGCGAGGATCTCGAAATCCACCTCCGTGACCTTGCCCGAGTTCAGCGCACCCCCGCAAACCCCGCATTTCGGCCCCGCCTCCAGCTTCTCGGCAGGCACCCGGTTCGGCTGCCCGCACTCAAGACAGGTCACACGCATCGCTTCGGCCATGACAGCCTCCATTCGAATTCCATTTCGAGAATATATTGGAGCGCACTCGCCTGCTTGCAAGGGCAGCTCTTTCGGCTTTGTCCAAATATCCCGGGGGGTCCGGGGGGCAGCGCCCCCCGGCCTCATGCTCATTCTGCCGCGTAGGCCTCAAGCGGCGGGCAAGTGCAGATCAGGTTCCTGTCACCGAAGACGTTGTCGACCCGCCCAACAGGCGGCCAGTACTTGTCCACGCGGAACGATCCGGGAGGGAAACAGCCCTGCTCGCGCGAGTAGGGACGATCCCATTCGGCCACCAGATCCTCCACGGTGTGGGGCGCGCGGCGCAGCGGGCTTTCCTCGGCGCCGATCTTGCCATCGGCCACATCGCGCACCTCCTCGCGGATGGCGAGCATGGCGGTGATAAAACGGTCGATCTCGGCCTTGGTCTCGCTCTCGGTAGGCTCCACCATCAGCGTACCCGCCACCGGCCAGCTCATCGTGGGCGCATGGAACCCGTTGTCGATCAGTCGCTTGGCAATGTCGTCGACGGTCACACCCACCTCGGCGAACTCGCGGGTATCGAGGATGCACTCATGCGCCACACGGCCCCGGTTGCCCATGAACAGGATCGGATAGGCCGCCTTGAGCCGCGCCGCGATATAGTTGGCGTTGAGGATCGCCACGCGGGTCGCCTGCGTCAGCCCGGCCCCGCCCATCATCAGGCAATAGGCCCAGGAGATCAGCAGGATCGAGGCCGAGCCGTATGGCGCCGCCGAAACCGGCCCCTCTTCGCCGCCCACCTCGGGGTGACCCGGCAGATAGGGCGCCAGATGTGCCTTGACCCCGATCGGCCCCATGCCGGGGCCGCCACCGCCATGCGGGATGGCAAAGGTCTTGTGCAGGTTCAGGTGGCTCACATCCGAGCCTATCTCACCCGGCTTCACCAGACCCACCAGCGCGTTCATGTTGGCGCCGTCCAGATAGACCTGCCCGCCATGCTCATGCGTGATCTCGCAGATCCGGCGCACGGTTTCCTCGAACACGCCGTGGGTCGAGGGGTAGGTGATCATGCAGGCCGCAAGATTACCGCCTGCCTCCGCCGCCTTGGCCTCGAAATCCTCTAGGTCCACGTCGCCATTCGGGGCAGATTTCACGACCACCACCTTCATCCCCGCCATCTGCGCCGAGGCCGGGTTCGTGCCATGCGCCGAAACCGGGATAAGGCAGATGTTCCGGTGCCCCTCGCCGCGCGCGCGGTGATAGGCGGCGATGGTCAGAAGCCCCGCATATTCCCCCTGCGCGCCCGAGTTGGGTTGCATCGAGAAGGCATCGTAGCCGGTGATCTCGCACAGCTTCGCGGTCAGATCGTCGATGGCCTCGTGATAACCCTGCGCCTGATCGGCGGGCGCGAAGGGATGCAGCGCGCCGAACTCGGGCCAGGTGATCGGCATCATCTCGGCCGCCGCGTTCAGCTTCATGGTGCAGGAGCCAAGCGGGATCATCGCACGATCCAGCGCGAGGTCGCGGTCCGACAGGCGGCGCATGTAGCGCATCATCTCGGACTCGGCGCGGTTCATGTGGAAGACCGGATGGGTCAGGTAGGCGCTTTGGCGCAGCAGTTCCTCGGGGAAGCCAAGGCCGACCGTCTCGGGCACCGGGTCGGTGATGCCGAAGGCGTCGAGGACGCGCACCAGCACATCGGTATCGGTCAGCTCATCGACCGAGATGCCGACGCGATCGCGCCCGACCTTGCGCAGGTTGATCCCGCGATGGCGCGCGGCGGCCATGATGCCCATCTGCCCCACGCCGACCTTCACGGTGATCGTGTCGAAGAAGGCGCCCGGCGCAACCTCTGCCCCCGCGGCGACCAGCGCATCGCGCAGACGAACGGCGTTGGAATGCACCATCTCGGCGATGCCGCGCAGACCCATCGGCCCGTGGAACACCGCGTAGAACGACGCCATCACCGCGAGCAGCGCCTGCGCCGTGCAGACGTTCGAGGTGGCCTTCTCGCGGCGGATGTGCTGCTCGCGCGTTTGCAGGCTGAGGCGATAGGCCTTGTCGCCATGGCTGTCGATCGACACGCCGACGATGCGTCCCGGCATGGAGCGCTTGAACTCGTCCCGGCAGGACATGAAGGCCGCGTGCGGGCCGCCATAGCCCATCGGCACGCCAAAGCGCTGCGCCGAGCCCACAGCAATATCGGCGCCCATCGCACCCGGCTCTTTCAGCAGGCACAGCGCCAGAAGGTCGGTCGCCACCACGGCGAGCGCCTTGGCGGCGTGCAGCTTCTCGATCAGGTCGGTGAAGTCGCGCACATGGCCGTAGGTGCCGGGATATTGGAAGATCGCGCCAAAGACCGCCTCGGGCACCAGATCGTCGGGCAGGCCCTTGACGATCTCGATCCCGAGCGGAAGGGCGCGGGTCTCGATCACGGCGATGGTCTGCGGATGCAGGTTGAGATCGACAAAGAAGGCGCGCGCCTTCGATTTCGCGCTGCGCTCGGCCATGGCCATGGCCTCGGCGGCGGCGGTGGCCTCATCAAGCAGCGAGGCATTTGCGACCGGCAGGCCGGTCAGATCGGCCACCATGGTCTGGTAGTTCAAAAGCGCCTCAAGCCGGCCCTGCGCAATCTCGGGCTGGTAGGGGGTGTAGGCGGTGTACCAGGCCGGGTTTTCCAGAATGTTGCGCTGGATCGCGGGCGGGGTGACGGTGCCGTAATAGCCCTGCCCGATCAGCGAGGTCATCACCTTGTTCTTTCCGGCCACCTTGCGCAGGCGGGCCAGCAGCGCGTGCTCGGTCAGCGGCGCCCAGCCAAGGGGTTCGGACTGACGGATGCTTTTCGGCACCGTTTCGTCGATCAGGGCGTCGAGGTTCGGCACCCCCACGGCTTTCAGCATCTCGGACATTTCCGCCGGGCTCGGCCCGATGTGGCGGCGGTTCGCGAAATCGTAGGTGTTGTATGTCGTGGGGGTGAACATGATATTACCCGATGAAATCCTTGTATTCGTCTTCCGACATGAAGCCGTCGAGCTGGCTCATATCCGCGACCTTCATCTTGAAGAACCAGGCGGCGCCAAGCGGGTCTTCGTTCACGAGGCCCGGGTTATCGGCCAGCGCCTCGTTGACCTCAACGATCTCGCCATCGACCGGGGCGAGGATGTCCGAGGCGGCCTTGACCGACTCGATCACGCAGATCTCGTCGCCCTTGGCGACCTGGGTTTCAAGTTCGGGCAGCTCCACGAACACCACGTCGCCCAGCTGTTCCGAGGCATGGTCGGTGATGCCCACGAGCACCAGATCGCCCTCGACGCGCAGCCATTCGTGTTCTTCGGTGAATTTCATGGGGAAGCTCCTCAGCGTTTGTAGGAATGGGGATGGAAGGGCATGGGCACGATGCGCGCGGGCAGACGCTTGCCGCGCACCTCGCCGTAAACCGTGGTGCCCTCGGAAAGGTCGGCAGGCAGGTAGGCCATGGCCATCGGTGCCTCGATCGAGGGGCCAAAGCCGCCCGAGGTGACCTGGCCGATGGGCGCGCCGCCCTCGGCCTCGGCATAGATCTCGACGCCTTCGCGCATCGGCGCGCGGCCCTCGGGGCGCAGGCCCATGCGCAGGCGGGCAGGCCCTTCGGCCAGCTCGCGCAGGATGCGCTCGGCTCCGTGGAAACCGCCCTCGGCCCGCCGACGCTTCTGGATGGCCCAGTTCAGGCCCGCCTCGATCGGGGTGGTCGAAGTGTCGATGTCATGGCCGTAAAGGCACAGCCCCGCCTCCAGCCGCAGGCTGTCGCGCGCACCAAGACCGATGGCCGCAACCTCGTCCATCTCCAGCAATTCGCGGGCGAATTCCTCGGCCCGGTCGGAGGGCAGCGAGATTTCATAGCCGTCCTCACCGGTATAGCCCGAGCGCGAGATCCACAGCTCGGCCCCGTTCCAGCCATGGGTCTGCACATCCATGAAGCGCATCCCGGCAACGGCCGGAACCAGACGCGCCAGCGCCGTTTCCGCCGCAGGCCCCTGCAAGGCCAGAAGCGCGCGGTTGCGGATCACGCAGACCCCTTCGAGGTAATCTTCAAGGTGGCGAATATCGGCCTCGGCGCAAGCGGCATTGACGACAAGGAACAGATGATCGCCGCGGTTGGCCACCATCAGGTCATCAAGGATACCGCCCTCGGCATTGGTGAACATCGCATAGCGCTGACGCCCCTCGCCCAGACCGGTCACATCCACCGGAACCAGTTCCTCAAGCGCCTTCGCCGCGCTGGCTGGCAGGATCACCTGACCCATGTGGCTGACGTCAAACAGCCCCGCCTGCGCGCGGCAGTGCAGATGCTCCTTCAGCACACCCATCGGGTATTGCACGGGCATCTCCCAGCCCGCGAAAGGCACCATCTTGGCGCCCAGTTCAATATGCAGATCGTATAGCCCCGTCCGCTTGAGGACCGCATCATCGGCCATCTCGCCCCCTTGTCAGCCGGATGCCCGGCACCGAATCCCATGACCTTTCGGCCCGCTCGATGCCCCCTCTGTCCCTACCCCGAACGGGGCGCCTGAGATCGTTATCCCTTCGGCGGGCGCATGCGCGCCTCTCTCCAGAGTCCTGTGTCAGAACGGTCCTTTTGCCTGAGAGTTTACCGGGGCGGTTGCTCCTTCGGCACTGGTCCGGAACCAGATTCTCCCGATCCTGACCCTTCTCGGATAGCCGAGCGCCCGCGCGCCTGACAAGCACAAAATCCAGAATCGACACTTTTCGGAAGAATGCGACACACGCCCGTCGCAAATGCGTCAGGAGACCCGGCGAGACGTAATCTTGATCAGTTTGCGCCGCCAATAGTCCCGTCGACCAAAGCGCTGCCAGCGAGGTGCTGCGGGGTTCGCAGCGCGTTCCTGCGCGCGAGCAGCCTGCAAGCGCGCGCGCTCCGCCTCGAGAAACGAGCTGTCTTGATGGAGCGGAGGATGATCAACGACACGGGGTACGGTGCAGCAGGCCATCATCTGCCGAACGACTTCGGGCCAGTCGGCAACTCTGCGCACCGGCAACCCGTCTTCTGCAATCCGGTGAGCCACGTCGCACCGCAACGAATAGCCCGTAGTCAGCCAACTCGGCGCGACCTGCTGACGAATCACGAAACTGTCGCAACGATGGACCGGCGGGCGATGCGCCCAAACGCGCGCGTGCAAATGATCCAACTGGATGAATGGCGCGCTTCGGTAGGCCTGCTGATCGACGAACGACTTGAACGTAGGTCCCACGATCGCATCATCTTCCAGCACGATCGCACCGGGGAGGCCTTCGTTGCAGATCCGACGGTAGACCAGCAGATGCGACAGTGCACAGCCATACTCGCCCGGGCTCATGGGGCGTCCGAGGTTGCGCTGCGTGCCTTCGCGGTCGATCAGCGCCTCATACTCCGGCGGAACCCCCTGCCGCGCGTCGATTGCATCGAACAGGATGAACGGAAGGCCAAGGGCTTGCAGTTGCGCCGAGATCGCGCGGCGACGCTCCTGCGCCGCCGCGAGCGAGATCACAAAGATCGGCCAAGGCGTTTCATCGTGACCTGCGATCACATCACTCTCCGGGCCTTAGCCTTTCGCGCGCACCTTGTGCAGCAGCGGCATCAGGTCGGCCATCTCCGGCCCATGCGCCTGACCGGTCAGGGCCTTGCGCAGCGGCATGAACAGCCCCTTGCCCTTGCGGCCCGTCGCTTCCTTGACGGCGGCGGTCCACTCGCCCCAAGTTTCGGCACTATAGGGCGGCGCGGGCAGCAGCGCGAGCGCCGCGGCGATGAACTCGGCATCCTCGGGCTCGATCACGGGCTCGGCGCCGTTCAGGCACAGATCGGCCCAGTGCTCCAGATCCGACAGCTTGTCGATGTTTTTCGAGGCCACGGCCCAGAAGGCCTCGCCTTGCGCAGCCGGAATGCCGAGGCGCGCGATGTCGTCCTTGACCGCGTCATAGGGCAGTTGCTGGTTGCGCGCGCGGGTCAGCGGGATCAGGTCATTGGCGTCGAACTTGGTCGGCGCTGCGCCGAACTGGCTCAGATCGAACCCATCGGCGATCTCGTCGATGCTCATCTTCAGCTCAATCGGCTGGCTCGACCCCAGACGCGCCATCATGCTCAGAAGCGCCTCGGGGGCGATGCCCGAAGCCCGCAGATCGCGGATCGACAGCGCGCCGAGGCGCTTCGACAGCTCCTCGCCCTGCGCGCCGGTCAGCAGCGAATGGTGCGCGAAGGCCGGTGCCTTGCCGCCAAGCGCCTCGATGATCTGGATCTGGGTCGCGGTATTGGTGACGTGGTCGGCGCCGCGCACGATATGGGTGACGCCCATCTGGATGTCATCGACCGACGAGGCGAAGGTATAAAGCACCTGCCCGCCCGCCTTGATCAGCACCGGGTCCGACACCGAGCCCGCGTCGATCGAGATCGGCCCAAGGATGCCGTCTTCCCATTCGGTCCGCACCTGGTCGAGCATGAAGCGCCAGTAGCCCTCGCGGCCCTCGTCGCGGTAGCGGTCCTTCTGGTCCTCGGTCAGGGCAAGGGCAGCGCGGTCATAGACCGGCGGCTTATGCATGTTCAGCAGCTTCTTGCGCTTGAGGTCCAGCTCGGTCGGGCTTTCGAAACATTCGTACAGTTTGCCCATCCGGCGCAGGCTTTCGGCCGCCGCCTCATAGCGGTCAAGGCGCAGCGACTGGCGCTCTTCGCGATCCCACTGGATGCCAAGCCATTCGAGGTCGGCCTTCAGCGCGTCCACATATTCCTGCTTCGAGCGTTCCTGGTCGGTATCGTCGATACGCAGGATGAAGGTGCCGCCGGTCTTGCGGGCGATGAGGTAGTTCATCAGCGCGGTGCGCAGGTTGCCGACGTGGATATAGCCCGTGGGCGAAGGGGCGAAGCGGGTAACGGTGGTCATGAAGGGTCTCCTGTTCCGCCTGCTCTTTCACAAAGGGCCTCTTTTGTCCATATCAAGCAGGGGCCGGCAGCTTTGGAGGGCGTTGGATATGGACGGTTGGAACGGGCGGCTTGCGCCCACGCTTGCGGAATTCGAGGCGCTGGCCGAGGCGGCGCGCGCAAGCCTGCCCGAGGCGTTCCGCACCCCCGCTGCGACGGTGGTGCTGCGCGTCGAGGATTTCGCCCCCGAGGATCTGCTCGACGAGATGGAAATCGAAGATGCGTTCGAGTTGACCGGCCTTTACGAGGGCATCCCGATGACCGAGAAATCGGTGGTGGACCCCGGCGGACCGGATGTGATCTGGCTGTTCCGCCGCCCGATCCTCGATGAATGGGCCGCGCGCGGCGACGTGCCCCTCGACGAGTTGATCGCCCATGTCTTCATCCACGAACTCGCGCATCATTTCGGCTGGTCCGACGATGACATCGCCACGATCGACCGCTGGTGGGAATAGGAAATCCTTGCCCCGTGCGGGCGCGGTGCTACCCTTTTGCCCATCAAACAGGGAGGCCTTTTCATGACGATCCGACTGAACAGACGCACTGCCCTTGCCACCGCCGGTCTGGCTTTCGCAACCCCTGCGCTCCTGCTCGGGCGCGCAGCAGTGGCTCAGGGCACGACCGCCCCACCCGCCGCCATCCCGCCTTACCGGCGGATGATGCTTGGCAATTTCACCGTGACTACGCTTCTGGCGGCCACCGGCAAGATGGAGGAACCCCAAAGCGTTTTCGGGATGAATGCCAGCCCCGAGGAGTTCGCGGCGCTCTCGGAGGCGGCCTTCATCCCTGCCGACAGATCGTTCAGTTTCTTCACGCCGACGCTGGTTGAAACCGGCGGCGAGAAGATCCTTTTCGACACCGGGCTTTCGGCCGATGGCATCCGTGCGGCGCTTGGCGCGGCCGGGCATGACGCGGGCTCGATCACCACGGTCGTGTTGACCCATATGCACCCCGACCATATCGGCGGCCTGTCGGACGATGCTGGCGCGACCTTCGCCAATGCCACCTATGTCACCGGCCAGGCCGAGTTCGACCACTGGGCCGCCACCGGGAACGAGGGCTTCGAGGCCAAGGTGCGCCCGCTGGCTGAAAAGATGCGCTTCCTCGGCGATGGAGAGGATGTCGCGACCGGCGTCACCTCGGTTCTTGCCGCAGGGCATACGCCCGGCCACATGGCCTATTGGCTGCAAAGCGAGGGGCGCGAACTTGTGCTGACCGCCGACACCGCCAACCATCACGTCTGGTCGCTGCAAAAGCCCGACTGGGAAGTGCGCTATGACGCCGACAAGGCCGCCGCCGCCGCGACCCGGCGCAGCCTTCTGGGGCGCATCGCGGGCGACAAGGTGCCCTTCGTGGGCTACCACATGCCCTTCCCGGGCGTGGGGTACCTTGAGACCAAGGACGACGGTTTCCGCTTCGTGCCCGCCAGCTACCAGCTCGATCTTTAAACCTTCTGCGCTGCGGCGATCCCCTTGGATCGCCGCGCCCAACCTGTCATGATTGCGCTAAACCTACCCGTGCAGGGGCGCCCATGACCTCGATCCTGACCATCACCCTCAATCCCACGGTTGATCTGTCGATCACCGCCGAGCATGTCGAGCCAGACCGCAAGCTGCGCTGTTCGCGACCCGACGAAGACCCGGGCGGCGGCGGCATCAACGTCAGCCGCGCGATCACCGTTCTGGGCGGCCACTCCACCGCCTTCGTGGCGCTTGGCGGCCCCACCGGCGACAAGGTCATGCACCTGCTGGCCGAGCAAGGGATCGGCCTCTATCCCTTTCGCGCCCCGGCCGAGACGCGCCAAAGCCTGACCGTCACCGACGCCTCGACGGGCGAGCAATATCGCTTTGTCATGCCGGGTCCGACCTGGGGTTCGGGCGATGTGAAGAAGGCGCTTGACCGGATCGCACGGGCGGCGCCGGAAAACGGGATCGTCGTGCTTTCGGGTAGCCAGCCGCCGGGCGTGCCCGACGACTTCCCCGCGCGGCTCTCGTCGCGGATCGCCCGGACCAAGGCGCGCTTCTTCCTCGATACCTCGGGGCGCGCGCTGCACAATCTGCTCTATGCGGGGGCCAAGCCCGCCGACGTGCTTCGGATGGACGATATCGAGGCCGAGGAACTGGCCCGCCGCCCGCTGCCCAACCGCACCGACAGCGCCGATTTCGCGCAAAGCCTCGTGCTGCGCGGAATCGCCAAGGCGGTGATCGTGGCGCGTGGCGGTGATGGCAACGTGCTGGCCACCGCAACCGAGCGGTGGGTGGCCGAGGCCGCGCCCGTGCCGGTCGTCTCCAAGGTCGGCGCAGGCGACAGTTTCGTTGGCGCCTTCACCCTTGCGATGGCGCGCGGTCTGACCCTGCCCGAGGCGCTGCGTTGGGGCGCGGCGGCGGCCTCGGCGGCGGTGATGACCCCCGCCACCGACCTGTGCGAAATGCGTGAGGTCCGGCGCCTGCTGCCCGCCAGCCCCGTCTCGGCGCTCTGAGCAGTCAGCTCGGGTCGCGCCAGCGGTTGACCATCGGGTAGCGGCGATCCAGCCAGAAGGCCCGCGTCGTCAGGCGCGGCCCCGGCGCCGACTGGAAGCGCTTCCATTCCGAGATATAGAGCAGATGCTCGATGCGCTTGACCGTGGCGCGGTCGAAGCCCGCGGCAACGATCTCCTCGACCGACTGATCCTCTTCCACCAGCCGCTCAAGGATCGCGTCGAGCACCTCGTAGGGCGGCAGGCTGTCCTGGTCCTTCTGGTTCTCGCGCAGCTCGGCCGAGGGCGGCTTGGTGATGATCTGCAGCGGCACGACCTCGCCCTCCGGGCCCTTCATCCAGGGGCGGTGATTGGCGTTGCGCCAGCGGCAGGTCTCAAACACGCGGGTTTTATAAAGGTCTTTCAGCGGGTTATAGCCGCCCGCCATGTCGCCATAGATGGTGCAGTAACCCACCGCGACCTCGGATTTGTTGCCCGTGGTCAGCAGCATCGCACCGAACTTGTTCGAGATCGCCATCAGCATCACGCCGCGCAGACGCGACTGGATGTTTTCCTCGGTGACGTCAGGCTTGGTGCCCTCCATCAGATGCGCAAGCGCCCCCTCCACCGCGTGGCGGCTTTCCTCGATCGACACGGTATCGAGCCGACAGCCCAACCGCCGCGCAGCATCCGCCGCATCATCGAGCGAACCCCGCGAGGTAAAGCGCGAGGGCAGCATGACGCAATGCACATTCTCAGGCCCCATCGCATCGGCCGCGATCGTCGCCACCAGCGCCGAGTCGATCCCGCCCGACAGGCCCAGTACGACCTTCTTGAAGCCCGACTTTGCCAGGTAGTCATGCAGCCCCATGACCATGGCGCGGTAGTCCTGCTCCCAATCGTCGGGTTGCGCGTCCTTGCGGCCGGGCAGCGCGCGCCAGCCCTCGGGGCCGCGCTCAAAATCGACATGGTCGATGACCTCGTCGAAGGGAGCAAAATGCACCGCCATCTCGCCATGCGGGTTCAGAACGAAGCTGGAGCCGTCGAAAAGCTGGTCATCCTGCCCGCCGACCATGTTGAGGTAAACCAGCGGCAGCCCCGTCTCGACCACCCGCGCCACGGTGACATTCATCCGCAGATCAAGCTTGCGGCGGCGGTAGGGTGAGCCGTTCGGCACCAACAGGATCTCGGCTCCGGTCTCGGCCAGCGTCTCGGCCACATCGGGATGCCAGGCATCCTCGCACACCGGCGTGCCGACGCGCAGCGGCCCGATCCGGTAAGGCCCCGAGATCGGCCCCGAATCGAACAGGCGCATCTCGTCGAAGACGTCCTCATATGGCAGGTGATGCTTGAGCAGCCGGGCCACCACCTTGCCCTCCTGCAAAATCCAGTAAGCGTTGTATTGCCCGCTCTCGTCCCAGTACGGCCCGCCGATCCCAAGCGCGGGACCATCGGTGATCTTCGCTGCCAGAGCCTCCATCGCCGCCATCGCGTCGCGCACGAAGGCGGGTTTGAGCACCAGATCCTGCGTCTGGTAGCCGGTCAGGAACATCTCGGGCAGGGCCACCATCTGCGCCCCGGCGCGCTTGCCCTCTTGCCAGGCGGCCAGCGCCTTGTCGGCATTGGCCCCAAACGCGCCCACGGTGGCGTTCAACTGGGCAAGGGTCAGGCGAAATGTCTCGGCCATCGGCGGCTCCTCTTACACGTCTGGCTTGGTTTAGCGCCAAGGCCGAGCGGTTGAAAGGCAGGCTGCGTCAATTTTGCCCCGTTCGGCAAGGCTTGGCACCCGCGAGGCCCTGCGGAGCGCTTGTCTCGGCCCGAAGCTGCCTTTAGGCTGTGCACGCCCGGGCAGAGCAGGCCAGGGGCCAAGATTGATAGGGGGCACGCATGGCAGGCAACGGCAGCAGAGTCGGTCACTTCCGGGCATATGGTCTGGCACTGGCACTCTCGGGCCTTGCGGCATCGCTACCGCTGAGCGTGGCGGCGCAGGACGTCATCACCAAGCAATATGACGACGGCGGCGTCTATGAGGGCACCTTCAAGGACGGCAAGCAGCACGGCACCGGCAGCTACCGCCTGCCCTCGGGCTATGAATACGAAGGCGACTGGGTCATGGGTGAGATCCTGGGCCAGGGCCGCGCGAAATTCCCCAACGGCTCGGTCTACGAGGGTCAGTTCACCAAGGGCGAGCCGAACGGCAAGGGCAAGATCACCTTCGCTGATGGCGGCACCTATGAAGGCGACTGGGTCGCGGGCCAGATCACCGGAGAGGGTGTTGCGACCTATTCGAACGGCACCACCTACACCGGCAGCTTCAAGAACGCGTTGCATGACGGCAAGGGCGTGCTTACCGGCCCCGATGGCTACCGCTACGAGGGCGACTGGGTCGCGGGCGTCAAGCAAGGCACGGGCAAGATCAGCTACCCCGATGGCGCGGTTTACGAGGGCGCCATGCTGGCCGGGCTGCGCGCCGGGCAAGGCAAGCTGACCATGGCCGACGGGCTGACCTACGAGGGCGGCTGGAAAGAGGGCCAAATGGACGGCGCTGGCCGCCTTGTGCAGAGCAATGGCGATGTCTTCGAAGGCGCCATGGCCGCGGGCAAGCGCGAGGGACCGGGCAAGGTCACCTATGCGAATGGCGATGTCTACGAGGGCGGATTTGTCGCCGACCGCCGCCAGGGCAAGGGCGTGTTCCGCGGCACCGACGGCTATATCTACGATGGCGACTGGTTTGAGGGTCGGATCGAGGGCTCCGGCACCGTGACCTACCCCGATGGCTCGGTCTATGCCGGGCAGTTCCTCAACGACCTGCCGCAGGGCAAGGGGCTGATCACCTACCCCGACGGCTCGACCTATGAGGGCGACTGGCAGGCGGGCGTGATCGAAGGCACCGGCGTTGCGCGCTATGCCAACGGGCTGGTCTACGAGGGCCAGTTCCTCGCCGCGCGCAACCACGGCATGGGCAAGATGACCTACCCCGACGGCTACATCTATGAGGGCCAGTGGGCCGACGGCCAGCGCCATGGGCAGGGCCGCGCGACCTATTCGGACGGCACGGTCTACGAGGGCAATTTCGACGCGGGCCAACGCTCGGGCCAGGGCAAGATCACCATGCCCGGCGGCTTCACCTATGAGGGCGGCTGGCGCAACGGCGAGATCGACGGCGAGGGCGTGGCCACCTACGCCAATGGCGACGTCTACGAGGGCACCTTCGTCATGGGCAAGCGACAGGGCAAGGGCGTGATGCGCTATGCCTCGGGCGAGGTTGCCTCGGGCACCTGGAACGAGAACGTGCTGACCGAGGAAGCCCCCGCCCCGACCGAAGCCGAGCAGGCCCCGGTCGAAGCAGCCCCCGCCCCCGCCGGGAACTGAGCCTCACGCATTGCCTCTGTCGCGGATCATGCCGCGACAGACCGCCGGCGCCGAGCGGGCCGCATTTTTCGCTTTTCAATCGCGCTCGACGCCCTATAGTCCCACCCCATGACACGGATGATGAACATTTCGACCGACCGTACCGGGGCCTTCGCCCCCGGCCTGTCCGTCCGTGGTCTCCTTCTTCTTAGCAGCCTCTGAGCGTGCCCTCGGGCGCGACCGCTCAGGGGTATCCAGCGCCCGAAGTTCCCGAAGCCCAAGCGAGTGCTGGCCTTCGGGATCCCATGACGCTAAGGAAAATGACGAAGAGACAATCCCATGGCCCAGAATATGACTGATAATTCCCGAGTTCTGATTTTCGACACCACCCTGCGCGACGGCGAACAATCGCCCGGCGCGACCATGACCCATGACGAGAAGCTGGAAATTGCGCAGCTGCTCGACGACATGGGCGTCGATGTCATCGAAGCGGGCTTCCCGATCGCCTCCGAGGGTGACTTCGAAGCGGTCTCGGACATCGCGAAGAACGCCAGGAACTCGGTGATCTGCGGCCTGAGCCGCGCGAACTACAAGGATATCGACCGTTGCTGGGAGGCCGTGCGCCACGCCAAGCGGCCGCGCATCCATACCTTCATCGGCACCTCGCCGCTGCACCGGGGCATCACCAACCTCGATCAAGACGAGATGATCGCCCGCATCCACGAAACCGTCACCCATGCCCGCAACCTGTGCGAGGATGTGCAGTGGTCGGCGATGGACGCCATCCGGACCGAGCGTGACTACCTCTGCCGCGTGGTGGAAACCGCGATCAAGGCCGGTGCGACCACGATCAACATCCCCGACACTGTGGGCTACACCCTGCCGCAGGAATCGGCCGACATCATCGCGATGCTGCTGGAAAAGGTGCCGGGCGCCGATCAGGTGATCTTCGCCACCCACTGTCACAACGACCTTGGCATGGCGACGGCGAACGCACTGGCGGCGGTTTCGGCCGGGGCACGCCAGATCGAATGCACGATCAACGGCCTGGGCGAGCGCGCAGGCAACACGGCCCTCGAAGAGGTCGTGATGGCGATCAAGGTGCGCAAGGATCTGATGCCCTTCACCACCCGGATCGACACCACCAAGATCATGGGCATCTCGCGCCGCGTCAGCCAGGTCTCGGGCTTCCCGGTGCAGTTCAACAAGGCCATCGTCGGCAAGAACGCCTTCTTGCATGAATCGGGCATTCACCAGGACGGCGTGCTGAAGAACGTCGAGACCTTCGAGATCATGAAGCCCGCCGACATCGGCATCACCGAGACGAACATCGCCATGGGCAAGCACTCGGGCCGCGCGGCGCTGCGCTCCAAGCTGCAGGACCTGGGCTTCGAGCTGGCCGATAACCAGCTCAACGATGTGTTCGTGCGCTTCAAGGCTCTGGCCGACCGCAAGAAGGAAATCTACGACGATGACCTGATTGCGCTGATGTCGGACTCGGCGGCCAATACCGACACCGACTATCTGCAGGTCAAGTGGCTGCGTGTGGTCTGCGGTTCGGACGGGCAGGAAGCCGAGTTGAAGATGCTGGTCGACAACGTCGAGAAATCGGCCAAGTGCGAAGGCGACGGCCCCGTCGATGCGGTGTTCAACTGCGTCAAGGCGATCTATCCGACGACCGCACGGCTCAAGCTCTATCAGGTCCATGCCGTGACCGAGGGCACCGACGCGCAGGCCACCGTCTCGGTTCGCATGGAAGAGGACGGTCGCATCGTGACCGGCTCGGCCGCAGATACCGACACGATCCTGGCCTCGGTCAAGGCCTATGTCGGCGCGCTGAACCGCCTGCGCGTGCGCAGCCAGAAGACCGCGCCGGATGCCGACGTGAAATCGATCAGCTACAAACTCTGAGCGAATTTTCGACCCTCGGGCGCCGTGCAGATCCCTGCGCGGCGCCTTTTTCCTGCGCGCGCGTTGGTTCGAAAATGAAAACTTCCGTAGCGCCACCCTGAAATCGGCCATCTGGCGCACGGTTTCGTGAGATGTTGGAAATTATCAACTCTTGAGACCATGAAGGCACCCAAAGCCCCCAAAAAGTTGCAAAACCGAAAACCTTGCTCAATCGATACGCGGAATGCCGCGTGCCTGCCCCGGTGCGACAGGGATTCGGCTTCCGCATTTGCGGCGCTTTGCCTATACGGACTGAAACCCGCTCGGACACGAGTCGGGGCATGATTCTATTGGGATGGGTAAAATGATGGGTCTGGGCGGGATCTTCTCCTCTGACATGGCAATCGACCTCGGGACGGCGAACACGCTGGTCTACGTGAAGGGCAAGGGGATCATCCTCAACGAGCCCTCGGTGGTGGCCTACCACGTCAAGGACGGCAAGAAGCAGGTTCTGGCCGTGGGCGAGGACGCCAAGCTGATGCTCGGGCGCACCCCCGGCTCGATCGAGGCGATCCGCCCGATGCGCGACGGGGTCATCGCCGACTTCGACAGCGCCGAAGAGATGATCAAGCACTTCATCCGCAAGGTCCACAAGCGCTCGACCCTCTCGAAACCCAAGGTCATTGTCTGCGTGCCGCATGGCGCGACCCCGGTTGAAAAGCGCGCGATCCGTCAGTCGGTCCTCTCGGCAGGCGCCCGCCGCGCCGGTCTGATCGCGGAACCGATCGCTGCGGCTATCGGCGCGGGCATGCCGATCACCGATCCCACCGGTTCGATGGTTGTCGATATCGGCGGTGGCACCACCGAAGTTGCGGTGCTTTCGCTGGGTGACATCGTCTACGCGCGCTCGGTCCGCGTTGGCGGCGACCGCATGGACGAGGCGATCATTTCCTACCTGCGCCGCAACCAGAACCTTCTGGTTGGCGAATCCACCGCCGAGCGGATCAGGACCACCATCGGCACCGCGCGGATGCCCGATGACGGCCGCGGCGCCAGCCTGATGGTGCGCGGGCGCGATCTTCTCAACGGTGTGCCGAAGGAAGTCGAAATCACCCAGGCGCAGGTCGCCGAGGCCCTCTCGGAGCCGGTTCAGCAGATCTGCGACGCGGTGATGCAGGCGCTTGAGACCACCCCGCCGGATCTGGCGGCCGACATCGTGGATCGCGGCGTGATGCTGACCGGTGGCGGCGCGCTTCTGGGCGAGTTGGACCTGAGCCTGCGCGAGCAGACCGGCCTGTCGATCTCGATCGCCGACCAATCGCTGAATTGTGTTGCGCTCGGCACCGGGAAGGCACTGGAATACGAAAAGCAACTTCGGCATGTGATCGACTACGACAGCTGACACCGTCAGCGGACGGGGGGCACGCCCCCCTAGGCGGAGGCGCGATTGGCACGCAATCGGGACGATCAGGATTACGCAGGCCCCCTGCGCCGCATCGGCATTGCGGCGCTGATCCTCGTGCTGGCCGCAACCTTCCTTGTCTGGCGCATCGACAGCCCGCGGGTTGAACGCTTCCGCGCCAGTTTCATTGACCGTTTCGTTCCGACCTTCGACTGGGCCATGGTGCCGGTGACGAATGTGCTCGGCATGGTCGAAGGCTTCCGCTCCTACGCGCGCATCTACGAGCAGAACCAGGAGCTGCGCCGCGAGTTGCAGCAGATGAAATCCTGGAAAGAGGCCGCCGTTCAGCTGGAGCAACAAAACGCAAAGCTCTTGGCGCAGAACCAGGTGCGGCTTGATCCCAAGCTGACCTCGGTTTCGGGTGTGGTGCTTGCGGATTCGGGCAGCCCGTTCCGGCAGTCGGTCCTGCTCAATGTGGGCTCGCGCGACGGGATCGTGGATGGCTGGGCGACGATGGACGGGTTGGGGCTGGTCGGCCGCATCTCGGGCGTCGGGCGCACGACAAGCCGCGTGGTGCTGCTGACCGATTCCTCATCGCGCATCCCGGTCACGATCCAGCCCTCGGGGCAGCGTTCGATCCTGACGGGTGACAACTCGCCCTTCCCGCCCCTCGATTTCCTTGAAAACCCTGACCAGATCCGTCCCGGCGACCGGGTGATCTCGTCAGGCGATGGCGGCGTTTTTCCGGCGGGCCTTCTGGTCGGCCAGGTGATGCAGGGCCAGGACCGGCGCCTGCGCGTGCGCCTTTCGGCCGATTACGAGCGGCTCGATTTCCTGCGCGTGCTGCGCTCGCACCCGGCCGAGCAGTTGCAGGACGCGGGCCCCCTGATCCCGCCACCGCCTGCGACGATCGAGATGTCGGAGGGCGGCAATGGTTGATCCGCTGACCAGACGCCGGATCTTGCATCGCGCGCTCTATGTCGGGCTGGTGGCGGCGATCCTGTTCCTGCGTCTGCTGCCGGTCAACCCGATGGCCACTGGCATCCCCGGCCCCGACCTGACGCTCGCGCTGACGCTGGCCTGGGTGCTGCGCCGTCCCGATTACGTGCCCGCACTGCTGATCGCCGGGGCCTTCCTGCTCGAAGACCTGATGTTCTGGCGCCCCGTGGGCCTCTGGGCGCTGATCGTCCTTGTCGGGACCGAATTCCTGCGCGCCCGCGAAGGCGCCACCCGCGACCTGCCCTTCCTGCTGGAAATGGCGCTGGTGGCGGGCGTGATGGTGGCAATGCTGCTTTTGAACCGCATGATCCTGGGCCTTGCCATGGTCGATCAGCCTGCCCTTGGCCTTGAACTGCTGCGGCTGGTGATGACCCTGATCGCCTATCCTTTCGTCGTCGCCCTGTCGCGGCTTGCCTTCGGGTTGCGACGCGCCGCACCGGGCGAGATCGACCCGCTCGGGCATCGGCTGTGAGGGCGCAGGCATGAGACGCTCGGAAAAACAGACGCAGGAAAGCCGCTCGACGATCACGCGTCGCGGGTTGATGCTGGGCGCGGCGCAGGCGGCGATCGTCGCCACGCTCGGGCTCAGGATGCGCAAGATGCAGCTCGAGCAGGCCGACGAATACCGCCTGCTGGCCGAGGGCAACTCGGTCAAGATCCGCCTGATCCCGCCCGCCCGCGGCCTGATCCATGACCGCAACGGCACGATCATCGCGGGGAACGAGCAGAACTACCGCGTGACGATCACCCGCGAGGATGCGGGCGATGTCGAGCAGCTTCTGGCCGATCTGCGCCGCCTGATCGCGATCACCGACGAAGAGGCTGCCGAGGTTCTGGCCGAGATCAAGCGCCGCCCGCCGCACGCGCCCGTCACCGTCGCCGACCGGCTGAGCTGGGAGGAGTTCTCGCGCGTGGCAGTCAATGCCCCTGCCCTGCCCGGCGTGACGCCGGATGTGGGCCTGTCGCGGCTTTATCCGCAGCGGGGCGATTTTGCCCATGTCATCGGCTATGTCGGCCCGGTCTCGGATTACGATCTCAGCCAGATCGCCGATCCGGACCCGCTCTTGCGTATCCCCAAGTTCCAGCTTGGCAAGCTGGGCGTCGAGGCCAAGCTTGAGGACGATCTGCGCGGCCATGCGGGCCAGCGCCGGGTTGAGGTGAACAGCGCTGGCCGCGAGATGCGCGAGCTGGACCGCCGCGAGGGCGACCCCGGCGTGAACCTGCAACTGACGCTCGATTACCGGCTGCAAAACTTCGCACACCAGCGGCTTGGCGAGGAGTCCGCTGCCGCCGTGGTGATGGATGTGACCAATGGCGATATCCTGGCGATCACCTCGGCGCCGTCCTTCGACCCCAATCTCTTCGTGCGCGGGATCTCGTCTGCGGATTACCGCACGCTGACCAGCGACGATCACCGACCGCTTGCGGACAAGACGGTGCAGGGCCTCTACCCGCCCGGCTCAACCTTCAAGATGGTGACCGTGCTCGCGGCACTTGAAGGCGGCGTCATCGGCCCCGAGGAGACCGTCTATTGCCCCGGCCATATCGAGATGGGCGGGCGGCGCTTTCACTGCTGGAAGCGCGTGGGCCATGGCCGCGTGAATGTGGTGCAAAGCCTCGAGCAATCCTGCGACGTCTTCTACTACGAGGTCGCGCAGAAGATCGGCATCGACAAGATCGCCGAGATGGCGCGCAAACTCGGCCTTGGCACACGCCACGATCTGCCGATGTCGGCGGTGGCCGAAGGGATCGCCCCCACCAAGGCCTGGAAGCAGGAGCGCTACGGCAAGGAATGGCGGATCGGCGACACGATCAACTCATCCATCGGGCAGGGCTATGTGCTGGCCTCGCCGCTACAACTGGCGGTGATGACCTCGCGCATCGCGACCGGGCGCGCGATCAAGCCGCGCCTGATCCTGTCGCGCGACGGAGTTGAGGAGCCGCTGGCCGAGGCTCCGCCGCTGGATCTGCAACCGGGCTGGCTCGAGCAGGTGCGGCGCGGGATGGACGCGGTGATCAACGGCTCGCGCGGCACGGCGCGCGGATCGCGCATCGTCGCGGCCGAGTGGAGAATGGCCGGCAAGACCGGCACCAGCCAGGTGCGCTCTGCCGTGGTCGATAACAAGGAAGTCCCGTGGGAGCAGCGCGACCACGCGCTGTTTGTCTGCTATGCGCCGGCGGACAACCCAAAGTACGCGGTCGCGCTGATCGTTGAACATGGCGGCGGCGGCTCGGCTGCGGCCGCGCCGATCGCGCGCGACATCATGCTGTTTGCCCTGAACAACGGGCTGCCCCCGCTGGCTGCCTACCCGACCGAGCAGCGCGGCACGATCAAGACCCGGCTGGACGAAATGCAGCTTATCGACCCCGAGACGGTCACCACGAGCGGCAAGAGCCGGGCCTGAGGGGGAATGGGATGAGCTATCTCGAAAGCAATCTCAAGACGGTACCGACCGGCCTGCGCAAGGTGCTTTACCTGAACTGGCCGCTCATCATCCTGCTGTCAGCGGTGGCGAGCTTCGGGTTCCTGATGCTCTACTCGGTCGCGGGCGGAGATGCCGCGACCTGGGCCGAGCCGCAGATGAAACGCTTTGCCGTCGGCATGATCGCGATGCTGATCGTGGGCTTCACCCCGATCTGGTTCTGGCGCAACATCTCGGCGCTGGCCTATCTGTTCGCGCTGCTTTTGCTGGTGGCGGTCGAGTTCTTCGGCGACATCGGCATGGGGGCGCAGCGCTGGCTCGTGCTTGGCCCGATCCGCCTGCAACCTTCCGAGTTGATGAAGATCGCCCTCGTGATGTTCCTGGCGGCCTATTACGACTGGCTCGGCGTCAAGAAGGTCTCGCGCCCGCTTTGGGTGCTGATCCCGGTGGCGATCATCCTCGTGCCGACATTTCTTGTGCTGACCCAACCCGACCTCGGCACGGCGGTGATGCTGGTTCTGGGCGGCGGTTTTGTCATGTTCGCCGCCGGGGTCAGCCTCTGGTATTTCGGCACCGTCATCGCGCTGGTCGTGGCGCTGGTTTTCGGCGTTCTGGAAAGCCGCGGGACCGATTGGCAGTTGCTGCACGACTACCAGTTCAAGCGGATCGACACCTTCCTCGACCCCTCGGCCGACCCGCTTGGCGCCGGCTACAACATCACGCAGGCGCAGATCGCGCTTGGCTCGGGCGGCTGGTCGGGGCGCGGCTTCATGCAGGGCACCCAGTCGCGGCTCAACTTCCTGCCCGAGAAGCACACCGATTTCATCTTTACCACACTCGCGGAGGAGTTCGGCTTTGCCGGAGCCTTCTCGCTCCTGATGCTCTACGCCGGGATCATCGCTTTTTGTATCTATGCCGCGCTGATCAACAAGGATCGATTCTCAAGCCTGCTGACATTGGGCATCGCGGGGACGTTCTTTTTCTTCTTCGCGATCAACATGGGCATGGTGATGGGGCTCTTGCCGGTGGTGGGCGTACCATTACCCCTTGTGTCCTACGGCGGGACGGCGATGATGATCCTTCTGGCCGCCTTCGGGCTGGTGCAGAGCGCGCATATCCATCGCCCGAGGTAAGATGCTGACGATCCTTTACGATGGCGCGGCCAAGATGTGGCCCGTCTATCAACCCGCCCTCAGCACCGCGCTGGCCGAGGCGGGCATTGCCGCGCGCCTTGCGCTACCCGGCGAGGTCGCGCCCGAGGCCGTGGATTACATCGTCTATGCGCCGACCGGCCCGGTGCAGGATTTCACGCCCTTCATCCGCGCCAAGGCGGTCCTGAGCCTCTGGGCCGGGGTCGAGCGCGTTGTCGGCAACGCCACCCTGACCCAACCGCTTTGCCGCATGGTCGATGAGGGGCTGGAGCGCGGCATGATCGAATGGGTCACTGGCCATGTGCTGCGCGCCCATCTCGGGATGGACAAGCACATCCTCGACCAAAGCGGAAAGTGGGAGCAGATCGCCCCGCCGCTCGCGCCCGAACGTTCCGTCGTGATCCTGGGGCTTGGGGCGCTTGGCGCGGCCTGCGCGCGCACGCTGGCAAGCCTTGGCTTTCGGGTCAGCGGCTGGAGCCGGACACCGAAAGAGATCACTGGCGTCGACTGCCTGTCAGGCACGGGCGGCCTGCGCACGGCGCTTGCCCGCGCCGAAATCCTTGTCACGATCCTGCCCAACACGCCCGAGACGACAAACCTTCTGAACACCGAGACGCTGGCGCAAATGCCGCGCGGCGCGGTGATCCTGAACCCGGGCCGTGGTAACGTGATCGACGATGACGCGCTTTTGGCGGCGCTCGACTCCGGGCAGATCGGGCAAGCGACGCTGGACGTGTTCCGCATTGAGCCCCTGCCGCCCGAGCACCCCTATTGGGCGCATCCGCACGTCACCGTCACCCCCCACATCGCCGCTGAAACGCGGCCCTCTTCGGCCGCGCGGGTCATTGTCGAGAATATCCGGCGCGGCGAGGCAGGCGAGCCCTTCCTCAACCGCGTCGATCGCGACCGGGGTTACTAAAGTTCCTCGCGCCAGGGCGGGTTCGCGCCCGCGCGGCTGACGGTGATCCCCGCCACGCGCGCACCAAAGGCCAGCGCGGCGCGCAGGGCCTCGGGGCCGATGCCGCGCACGCTCGCCTTGCTCAGCAGGCCGAAACTGGCCAACCGGTCGAGCACACCGGCGTTGAACGTATCGCCCGCGCCGACCGTATCGACGACGGCGACCTTGTTCGCCGCGATGCTGACCTCGGTCCCGTCCGCCGTCCAGGCCGTAGCCCCTTCGCCCCCGCGCGTCACGATTACCAGCGCGGGCCCACGCGCCTGCAACAACACGGCCTTCTCGGCCAGCCCTGCGGGGCCGGGGATCAGCCAGTGCAGATCCTCGTCCGAGACCTTCACGATGTCAGCCCTTGCAAACATCCGGTCGAGCCGCGCACGGAACGCCCCCTCATCGCGAATGAAACCGGGGCGGATGTTGGGGTCGATCATCACCGCGCGGGTTGCGCCCTCGCGTTCGAGCAAGGCCGCATAGGCCTCGGCCCCCGGCTCGCAGGCTAGGCTGATACCACCGAAGAAAAGCGCGTCCACCCTGTCCGGCAGGCTTGGCAGGTCCTCGGGCGCGATCATCCGCCCGGCCGAGTTCTCGTCGTAGAAGGTGTAGCTTGCATGGCCCTCGCGCAGTTGCACGAAGGCCAGCGTCGTCAGCCGGTCCGAGTAGATCACCTGCGAGGCATCCACCCCGCTTGCCGCCAGCGCGGAGGCCAGTTGCGCGCCGAAAAGATCGGTCGAGAGGCCCGTCAGCATGCCGACGTCGGCGCCAAGGCGGCCAAGCGCGATGGCGGTATTGAACACCGCGCCGCCCGAATGGGGCGCAAAGGCGCCGCCGCGCTCGGCGGTGCGAGCCGGGATCATGTCAATCAGGGCCTCACCACAGCACAGGATCATCGACTTACCCTTTCAGACAGGCGCTCAGCGCGGCCACTTGCCAAAGGCCTCCGCAAAGCACGTCTCGTCCGCAAGATCGCCGTAAAGCGCGCGGTTCTCCAGCCAAATCTGCGGGTTGGTGCAAGCAGTCGCGACGCGCGAGGGGACCGGGTTGACTATTTCGTGCAGAGTATCAAGACGCGACACCACGCAGAAACCCTTGGTAATCGGGCGATGCCTTCGGTCGCCACAAGGGCAACGATACGAATCGCGAAATCGGCCATCTTCTCGCGCATTTGCGCGACCTAGGGGGTGCCGACACTATCACGATGGGCCTGACGCGCGGCGCCAAGCGTCCGGGGCCGAGATGGTCTCGCACTCGAAGATGGCGGGATCAGAGCCGTGGCGGCGCAACGCCAAGCTGCGCGGCAAGCGCGGTCAGCGCCGCCTCTTGCCCCTGCCAGTCGGCAGCCCGCGCGGCGAACAGTGTCGCCTGGCTCTGGTGGATCAGCCCGTCCGAGAGGATCTTGAGGTGGTTGGCGCGCAGCGTCTCGCCCGACGAGGTAATATCGGCGATCGCCTCGGCGGTGAGGTTCTTCACCGTCCCCTCGGTCGCGCCCTGACTATCGACCAGCTGATAGTCGGCCACGCCCTCGCGGGTCAGGAACTCGCGCACAAGGCGGTGGTATTTGGTGGCGATGCGCAGGCGGAATCCATGCGCGGCGCGGTAAGCATGCGCCGCGGCGTCCAGATCCTCCAGCGTGTCGACATCCGCCCAGCAGGTCGGCACGGCAATGATCAGATCGGCATGGCCAAAGCCCATCGGCGCAAGCTCGGCCACCTGGGTTTCCCAGTCGGCCAGCTTGTCGCGCACAAGGTCGGACCCGGTGACGCCCATATGGATGCGCCCGGCAGCCAGCTCGCGCGGGATCTCTCCCGCCGACAGCAGCACGAGTTCCACCCCCTCGGCGCCGTCCACGGCACCGGCATATTCGCGCTCGGACCCGGTGCGGCGCAGGGTGATGCCACGTTCGGCAAACCACTCGAAGGTCTTTTCCATCAACCGGCCCTTGGAGGGCACGCCCAGCTTGATCGTCATGCCAGCCCCTCCAGATCGGCGACCAGTCCGGGGCGGATCACGCCGCCCACGGCGGGGATCTCGCGCCCCTGCCCCAAGACACGGGTCAGCGCATCATAGCGCCCGCCCGAGGCCACGGGGGGCAGCGCGGGATCGGCGGCCGACAGCGTGAAGACGAAGCCGTCGTAATATTCCATCGTGGTGCGACCGTGGCTCGCGTCGAAGGTCAGCGCAGACAGATCCACCCCACGCTTGTCGAGCGCCGACAGGCGACGTTCGAGCCGCTCGGTCGCCGCCTCGATGGCGGGCAGGTCCAGCGCACGAAGCCGCGCGGGCGCCTCGATAGCCGGGCAGCGCAGGGCAAAGAGCGCATCGAGCCGCGCCACATCCGCCGTGGCAATCGGCGCGGCCTCGGCGTCGCGGGTCAGCCGCGCGATGCGCTCTTCCATCTCGGCAGGCGCGCGCATTCCGATCCAGGGCGCGTCAGAGCGGCCACCGGCCAGAACCGCTGCGCGGGTCTCGGGCGCGGGCACGAGGCCCGCATAGCGCGCCATCAGCTTGTGAAAGCGCTGCGGGCGCCAGATGTGCCGCGCCAGCGCCGCCTTGCGCTCGGGGATCGTGTCGAGCCCTTCAACCGCCGCGCTGAGGATACCGATGTCGCCAATGGTCGCGTTCAGCGCCAGCGGCGCCAAAGCGCCCGCGATCAGGGCGAAGACCTCGGCATCGGCGGCCTCGGGATCGGCGCGATCAAAGACCTCGTAGCCGACCTGATTATATTCCGAAACGCGGGAGGCGCCGCGGTGATCCTGCTTGCGGAAGACCTCGCCCAGATAGCAATAGCGCGCGGGCTCGGCACCGTTGGCCATGTGCTCCTGCACGACCGGGACGGTAAAGTCCGGGCGCAGCATGATCTCGCCACGCAGCGGGTCGGCGGTGACATAGGCGCGGGCGCGAATATCCTCGCCATACAGGTCCAGAAGCGCCTCGGCCGGTTGCAGGAGGTCGGGCGCAATCTCGACGGCACCCGCCGCGCGGAAAGCGGCCAGGTAGCGCTCGCCGGTGGCGCGGGCTGCGGCTTTGCTGGCCATTACGCCCCCAACATCTTCTTGACGGTGGAGACCATATCGGCACGGGTCACCTCGACCTGCGCGGGCTGTTCTTTCCACTCTTCAAGGCTGGCCGAGGCCGCGATCTTGGCCCCAAGCACCAGATCCTTGATCTGCACGACGCCGCGCGCGGCCTCGTCAGTGCCCTGAATGATGGCCACCGGGCTTTCGCGCTTGTCGGCGTATTTGAGCTGGTTGCCGAAGTTCTTGGGGTTGCCGAGGTAGACCTCGGCACGGACACCCGCACGGCGCAACTCGGAGGCCATACCAAGGTAATCACCCATCCGGTCGCGGTCCATCACCGTCACGACGACCGGCCCCTTGGCGACGCCCCCGATGCGGCCCTTGGCCCGCAGCGCCGAAAGAAGCCGGTCAACACCGATCGAGACGCCCGTCGCCGGCACCGCCTGCCCGGTGAAGCGCTTGACCAGATCGTCATAGCGCCCGCCGCCCGCGACCGAGCCGAACTGCCGCTTGCGGCCCTTCTCGTCGAGGATTTCAAAGGTCAGCTCGGCCTCGAACACCGGGCCGGTGTAGTAGCCCAGACCCCGCACGACCGAAGGGTCGATCACGATGCGGTCGGGGCCATAGCCCTGGCTGTCGAGAAGCGAGGCGATCAGTTCCAATTCATCGACGCCCTCGGCGCCAAGTGCCGATCCCGCGACCAGCTCGCGCAGACGCGCGACGGTCTCGGCTCCGGTGTCGCGCTTGGCCTCCATGAAGCCCATGACGACATCGGCCTGTTCGTCCGACAGGCCCGCGCCCTTGGTGAAGTCGCCCGACTCGTCCATCCGGCCCTTGCCCATCAGCAGGCGCACGCCCGCCTCGCCGAACTTGTCGAACTTGTCGATGGCGCGCAGCACGATGCCGCGCTCATGGGCGAATTTCTCGGGGTCGGTCGGGTCCAGAACGCCCGCAACCTCCATCACGCCGTTCAGAACCTTGCGGTTGTTGACGCGCACGATGTAATCGCCGCGCGGAATGCCCACGGCCTCCAGCGCATCGGCAAGCATCCCGCAGATCTCCGCATCCGCCGCGACCGAGGGCGCGCCCACCGTATCGGCATCGCATTGGTAGAACTGGCGAAAACGCCCCGGACCGGGCTTTTCGTTGCGCCACACCGGCCCCATCGTATAGCGCCGATAAGGCGCGGGCAGATCGTTGCGGAACTGCGCGGCCACGCGAGCCAGCGGCGCCGTCATGTCATAGCGCAGCGCCAGCCAGTCGCCGCCCTCGTCCTGCCAGGCAAAGACGCCCTCGTTCGGGCGATCGACGTCGGGCAGGAATTTGCCAAGCGCCTCGACCGTCTCGACCGCGCTCGTCTCAAGCGGATCGAACCCATGGGCCCGGTAGACCTCGGCAATCGTGGCGAGCATCTCTGCCCGCTCGGTCACCTCCGCCCCGAAATAGTCGCGGAAACCCTTGGGGGTTTCAGCGCGGGGACGGCGGGGGGCTTTGTCCTTGGCCATGGGTCCACTCCGGCTTGCACCTTGTTGCATCTCGCGCGAGGGTGTAGCGGAAGGGCCGCGGCGCGGCAAGCCAAGGATGGCAGGGGGAACAGGGCGATGCAGGACAGGATGGACCGCGCGGAGGAAGAACTCGCGCATCTGGCGCGCACGGTCGAGGAACTCTCGGACATCGTCGCCCGCCAGACGATCGAGATCGAGCGGCTGAGCCGCAAGGTCGGCCTCTTGATGGAGCGCGAAGCCGAGCGCGAATATGCCTCGGGCGGGCAGATCCCGCTGGCCGACCAGAAACCGCCGCATTGGTAAGCGAGCTTGTCCTTTCGTGCCGGTGCTGTAAGTCTTGGCGCGAACAGGACGCCCGGCGGACATGCGCTTCATCTCTGAACAGATCCACCTGCCCACACTCGGGTTGACGCTGGCCCTCGGGCTGGCGGGCGGGCTGATCGGCCAGGCGATCCACTTGCCGCTGCCGATGCTGCTTGGCCCGCTCCTGGCGGTGGCGGCCGCGGCGCTCGGGCGCTGGAAGCCGCTCGGGCATCCGGTGCAGTTCCCGATGATGCTGCGGATGATCTTCATCCCGATCATCGGCGTCGCCATCGGCGGCACCTTCACCCCGGCGATTCTGGACGAAACGCGCGGCTGGTGGCCCTCGCTCCTCGCCATCGCGGTCTTCATTCCCGTGGCGCATATCATCAGTTTCCGCGCCGTGCGCGCGACGGGCCAGATCGACCCCGTCACGGCGTTCTTTGGCACAGCACCGGGCGGGCTGATCGAAGCGGTGCAGATGGGCGAGGAAATGGGCGGCGATACTGCCATGCTGACGATGCTGCAATTCCTGCGGCTGATCGTAACCATCGTCTGCGTGCCGATCTTCTTCACGGTAATGACCGGCCATGCGGTCGGCTCGGCGGGCGGCGCCACCCTGACCCGCACCGCCATGATGCTGGCCGACCTGCCCTGGCTAATCGGCGCAGGGGTCGTGGGCGGGCTGCTTGGCTGGCGCCTCAAACTGCCCGGCGGGATGGTCACCGGCCCGATCCTCGTCTCGGCCATCGTGCATCTGACGGGACTGGCACAGGGCAGCCCGCCGAACTGGCTGGTGAATGCCACGCAACTCGTGATCGGCACCTCGCTCGGGGTGCGCTTCGCGGGCATGCCGCTCGGCCGCTTCTGGCTTGCGATCCGGCTTGCGGGGCTATCGACGGCGCTGTCGATCACGCTCGCAATCATCTGCGCCTTCAGCCTCGCGGGCTTCGTCGGCGAACCCCCGGCCGCGGTCTTCCTGGCCTTCGCCCCCGGCGGACTGACCGAGATGTCGCTGATCGCGCTCTCACTGCAAATGAGCATCGTCTATGTCACCGCCCACCACGCCGCGCGCATCCTGCTTGCCGTGGCGGTCGCGCGGCTTCTGGCGGGCAAACTCGCCCGCTGACCCTTCAATGTGGAAAAAATATCCCGGGGGGCCGAGGCAAGGCCTCGGCGGGGCAGAGCCCCTTACACCTCTTCGACCATCGCAACGCCCCGCAGCGCGCGGATCGCGCCCTTCACCTGCGGATTGACCGGGAAATCGCGCCCGGCGCTCAGCATGTAGCGGCAGCCGCGCTCGGGGTCGAAGACGGTGAAGCTGATCGGACCGCGCCCGCGCACCTTGCCCTCGGCCTCGACCCGCTCAAGCAGCGATGCAATCGAGGCCACCGCCTCGGCCGTGTCGAGATGGATCATCAGCCCCGCGCCGCCCGCATCCGCCGTCACGGTATCAACGGCGGTCGCGGTCTGCGCCAGCATCCGCACGCTTTCGCCCTCAACCTCAACCTTGACGCTCAGCACGACCAACCGACCGGGCTCAAGCACTCCACGCGCGGCCTCCAGCGCGTCAGAGAAGAACGTGGCCTCGTAGGGCCCCGACACATCTGACAGCGCGACAAAGGCGAAACGGTTCCCCTTGGCCGATTTCTTCTCGCGGACCGAAGCGACCTCGCCCGCGATCTTGGCAAAGAACGGCCCGTTCACCGCCTTGGCCTGCACCTCTTCCAGCGTCATGATCTTCTTGCGCTTGAGCGCGGGCATGTAATCCTCAAGCGGATGGCCCGAGAGGTAGAAGCCGATGGCCTTATGCTCTTCGGCCAGACGCTCGCCCGGCAGCCAGTCGTCGGTATCGGCCAGACGCGGCGGCGGCAGATCGTCCCCGGCCTCACCAAACAGCGACACCTGCGCCGAGCCCTTGGCCTCGGCCACTGCCGCCGACCATTGCACGAGGCTGTCGAGACTGCTGAACACCCGCTTGCGGTTCGGATCGAGCTGATCGAACGCCCCGGCCCGCGCCAGCATCTCCAAGGGGCGCTTGCCCACTCGCTTCATATCCACGCGACGGGCAAAATCGCTCAGCTCTCGGAAGGGGCGCTCACCCCGTGCCTCGACGATCAGCTGCATCGCCTCGACGCCGACGTTCTTGAGTGCGCCGAGCGCATAGACCAGCTTTTGATCCACCACATCGAAAGTCGCAAGCGAGCGGTTCACGCAGGGCGGCACGATCTCGGCGGCAAGTTCCTTCTTCACCTCCTGCGCGTATATCGCAAGCTTGTCGGTCAGGTGAATATCGCAGTTCATCACCCCGCCCATGAACTCGACGGGGTGGTTCGCCTTCAGCCAGGCGGTGTAATAGGACACCACCGCATAGGCCGCCGCGTGCGACTTGTTGAAGCCGTAGTTGGCGAATTTCTCGAGCAGGTCGAAGACCTCGCCGGCCTTCTTCTCATCGACATTGTGGGTCTTCTTGGCGCCCTCGACGAACTTGGGGCGCTCTTTCGCCATCTCTTCGGCGATCTTCTTACCCATCGCACGGCGCAGCAGGTCGGCGCCGCCAAGCGTATAGCCCGCCATGACCTGCGCGATCTGCATCACCTGTTCCTGATAAACGATGATGCCCTGCGTCTCGGCCAGGATCGGGTCGATCGTGGGGTGGAGTGAGGTCAGCGGCTTCAGCCCGTGCTTGACCTCACAATAGGTTGGGATGTTCTCCATCGGGCCGGGACGATAGAGCGCCACAAGCGCGACGATATCTTCGATACAGGTGGGCTTCATCTGGCGCAGGGCCGATTTCATGCCCTCGGATTCCACCTGGAACACCGCGACCGTGCGCGCATCGGCGTAAAGCCGGTAGGTCTTTTCGTCATCAAGCGGAATGGCGTTGATCAGGTTCGCGGCGCCCTCGGCGGGCTCGTAAAGCCGGTTGCCCGCCGGATCGACATGCAGCGGGCGGCCCGATTTGAAGATCAGGTTCATCGCCGACTGGATCACCGTCAGCGTCTTGAGGCCGAGGAAGTCGAACTTCACCAAACCCGCCTGCTCGACCCATTTCATGTTGAACTGGGTCGCGGGCATGTCCGAGCGCGGGTCCTGGTAGAGCGGCACCAGCGCATCGAGCGGCCTGTCCCCGATCACCACGCCCGCCGCGTGGGTCGAGGCGTTACGCAACAGCCCCTCGACCTGCTGCGCGTAATCCAGAAGGCGCTTGACCACCTCTTCGTTGCGCGCGGCCTCGCGCAGGCGCGGCTCGTCGGCCAGCGCCTTCTCGATGCTGACGGGCTTGACCCCCTCGACCGGGATCATCTTCGAGAGCTTGTCCACCTGCCCGTAGGACATCTGCAACACGCGCCCCACGTCGCGCACCGCCGCCTTGGACAGAAGCGCGCCGAAGGTGATGATCTGCCCCACCTTGTCGCGGCCATACCGGTCCTGCACGTAGCGGATCACCTCTTCGCGGCGATCCATGCAGAAGTCGATGTCGAAGTCCGGCATCGAGACACGCTCGGGGTTCAGGAAGCGTTCGAACAGAAGCGAATAGCGCAGCGGGTCAAGGTCGGTGATGGTCAGCGCATAGGCCACCAGCGAACCCGCGCCCGAGCCCCGCCCCGGTCCGACCGGGATGTCGTGATCCTTGGCCCATTTGATAAAGTCGGCAACGATCAGGAAGTAGCCGGGGAAACCCATCCCCTCGATGATGCCCAATTCGAACTCCAGCCGCGCCTCGTATTCCGCGACCGAGACGGCATGGGGGATCACCTCAAGGCGCGCGCGGAGCCCGTCCCAGGCCTGGCGGCGCAGTTCCTCGACCTCGTCATCGGCGAAACGCGGCAGGATCGGCTTGCGCTTGTAAGCGGCAAAGGCGCAGCGGCGGGCGATCTCGACCGTGTTTTCAAGCGCCTCGGGCAGGTCCGCGAAAAGCGCGCACATCTCGGCTTCGGATTTGAAATAGTGCTGCGGGGTCAGGCGGCGGCGTGGCTCGATCTGATCGACATAGGCGCCCTCGGCGATGCAGATCAGGGCATCATGCGCCTCGAACATCTCGGCCCTGGGGAAATAGACATCGTTGGTGGCAACCAGCGGCAGGCCGAGGTCATAGGCCATCTCGACAAAGGGGCGCTCGGTCGCGCGCTCGCCCTCGGTCAGGCGGCCGCCCTCGCCGGGATGGCGCTGCAATTCGACGTAAAGACGGTTGGGGAAGGTCGCGGCCAGACGCTCCATCAGCAGACGCGCCTTGCCCGCTTGCCCGGCCTGAATGAGCTTGCCCACCGGCCCCTCGGCCCCGCCGGTCAGGCAAATCAGCCCCTCGGAATGCGCGGCCAGTTCATCGAGCGCGACCTGCGGCAACTGCCCGCCCTTATCCACGTAAAGGCAGGAGCTGAGCTTCATCAGGTTCTCATAACCCGCCTCGGACTGCGCCAGCAGCACAAGCGGCGCGGGCATCCGCGGCTTTTCGCCGGGCTGCGCGGGGTCATATGCGATCGAGACCTGGCAGCCCACGATCGGCTGCAACCCCGCCCCCTGCGCCAGCACCGAAAACTCAAGCGCCGCGAACATCGCATTCGAGTCGGTGACGGCGACCGCTGGCATCTTGGCCGCATCGCACATCTTGATCAGCTTCTTGACGGGTACGGCCCCCTCAAGCAGCGAATACTCGGTGTGAACGCGCAGGTGGATGAATCGAGGTGCGGACATGCCAAACTCATAGCGCGGCAAAAGGTGGTCACGCCAGCCCAATGCGCCCCGGCCACTGCCCATTACTTGATCATCGGATCAAAATGCGCGCAGCGGGTTGCGCCAAAACACTTGCCACAACGCCAACCTTGGGTTTTGCTGATCAATGCCCCGCTCTACGCCGCATCGAGCGGGGGAACGCGCAATCTGGTAACGCGGCGGATAAACGCATGGATATCTCGTTTCTTCTGAACGGAGAAACCCGGACCGCGCGGATCACGGACCCGACGCAGAGCGTTCTGGACTGGCTGCGGGCGCAAGGCCTGACCGGCACCAAGGAGGGCTGCAACGAGGGCGACTGCGGCGCCTGCACCGTGATCGTCACCGACGCGGGCGGTGCGCGCGCGCTCAATGCCTGCCTGATGATGATGCCGCAACTGGCCGGCAAGGCGCTGCGCACGATCGAGGGCATCGCCTCGCCCGAAGGTGCGCTGCACCCGGTGCAAAGCGCGATGATCGAGCATCACGGCTCGCAATGCGGGTTCTGCACGCCGGGCATCGTGGCCTCGCTGGCGGCGGCGCATTGCAACGGGCGCACCGACCATGACGATATATTGGCGGGCAACCTGTGCCGCTGCACGGGCTATGCGCCGATCATTCGCGCCGCTGTTGCCGCGCAGAACGCCCCCGTGCCCGACTGGATGCACGACGTGCCGCCCGCCGCCGATTTACCCGGCGCCGTCCTGCCGCAAAGCGCCGATGACCTTGCCGCCTGGTATCTCGCCAATCCCGATGGCACGCTGATCGCCGGGGCGACCGATGTCGGGCTCTGGGTAACCAAGCAATTGCGCAGCCTGCCCAAGGTCGCCTTCCTCGGCCATTGCACCGATCTGCAAGAGATCACCGAGACCGAGGCGGGCTATCGCATCGGCGCAGGCGCAAGCATCGCCGCCCTGCGGACCTGGGCTGAGGGGCCGCACCCCGCGCTGGCCGCCCTGTTGCGCCGCTTCGCCTCCGAGCAGGTGCGCCAAGCCGCCACCATTGGCGGCAATATCGCCAATGGCTCGCCCATCGGCGATGCCCCGCCCGCGCTGATCGCCATGGGCGCGACACTGACCCTGCGGCGCGGGGATACACGGCGCGAGATCGCGCTGGAGGAATTCTTCCTCGACTACCGCAAACAAGATCGCCAGCCGGGTGAGTTTGTCGAGGCCGTCACGGTGCCCAAGAGCGCCCCGGATCTGGCCTGCTACAAACTCTCAAAAAGGTTCGATCAGGATATTTCTGCGGTCTGTGGCTGCTTCAATGTCACCATAAATAGTTCGAAAATTGAAAGTGCCCGTGTGGCCTTTGGCGGCATGGCGGGCATCCCGAAACGGGCAGCGGGCTTTGAGGCCGCTCTGCTCGGCCAGCCCTTCACCGAAGAGACGATCCTAGCCGCCCTGCCCGCGCTTGATGCGGATTTCGCACCGCTCAGCGACATGCGCGCCTCCGCCGCCTACCGGCGCGAGGCCGCCCGCGCCATGGCACTGCGCTATCTGCGCGAGGCCTCGGGCGAGGCAACCTCGGTACTGGAGGTCTCGGCATGAGCGCCTCGCAGCCCCACGATTCCGCCCGCCTGCATGTCACCGGCCAAGCGCGCTACCTTGATGACATCCCGACGCCCGAGGGCACGCTGCATCTGGCCTTTGGCCTGTCGACCGAGGCCAGTGCCACGATCGACGCGCTCGATCTGGACCCGGTGCGGCAAAGCCCCGGCGTGCTGCATGTGCTCTGCGCGTCCGATCTGCCCTTCGCCAACGATGCCTCGCCCGCGCCGCAGCCCGAACCCGTGCTGGCCGAGGGCGAGGTGCATTACATCGGCCAGCCGATCTTTCTGGTGATCGCCAACTCGCATCGCGCGGCCCGCATCGCGGCGCGCAAGGCGCGCGTCAGCTATACGCCCCGCCCTGCGATCCTGACCCTCGACGAGGCGCTCGCCGCCGGCAGCCGCTTTGAGAACGGCCCCGTCATCTGGGCACGCGGCGACGCTGAAACCGCCCTCGCCCAAGCCACCCATATCGCCGAGGGCACCCTTGAGGTCGGCGGGCAAGAGCATTTCTACCTTGAGGGTCAGGCCGCCCTCGCCCTGCCGGCCGATGAGGGCATGATCATCCATTGCTCAAGCCAGCATCCGACCGAGATCCAGCACAAGGTCGCCGAGGCGCTTGGCCTGCACATGCACGATGTCCGCGTCGAGATGCGGCGCATGGGCGGCGGCTTTGGCGGCAAGGAGAGCCAGGGCAGCCACCTCGCCATCGCCTGTGCGGTGGCCGCGCGACTGACCGGACGGCCCTGCAAGATGCGCTACGACCGCGACGACGACATGGTCATCACCGGCAAGCGCCACGACTTCCGAATCCACTACCGGATCGGCGCCGACGCCGAGGGCCGCGTGCTCGGTGCCGATTTCGTGCAACTGGGCCGTTGCGGCTGGTCGCCCGATCTCAGCCTGCCGGTCTGCGATCGCGCCATGCTGCATTCGGACAACGCCTATTTCATTCCCGCGCTGCGGGTCGAAAGCCACCGGCTGCGCACCAACACCCAGTCCAACACCGCCTTTCGCGGCTTTGGCGGCCCGCAGGGGATCTTGGGGGTCGAGCGCGCAATGGAGCATCTGGCGCAGGTCAGCGGGCTTGATCCGCTCGAGTTGCGCCGACGTAACCTCTACCGCGCCGAGGCACCGTTCCAGAGCACACATTACGGCCAGCCGGTTGAGGATTGCATCCTGCCCGAACTGATGACCGAGTTGGAGAAATCCGCCGATTACACCGCAAGACGCGCGGAGATCGACGCCTGGAACAGCAATAATCGAACCATCAAGCGCGGGATTGCGCTAAGCCCGGTCAAGTTCGGGATCTCGTTCACGCTGACCCACCTGAACCAGGCGGGGGCGCTGGTCCACCTCTATTCGGACGGCTCGATCAGCATCAACCACGGCGGCACCGAGATGGGTCAGGGCCTGCACCAAAAATGCTGTCAGGTCGCCGCGCGGGTCTTTGGCGTAGAGGCCGAACGGGTGCGCATCACCGCAACCGACACATCGAAAGTGCCCAACACCTCGGCCACGGCGGCCTCGTCCGGCGCGGATATGAACGGCATGGCGGTCAAGGCCGCCTGCGAGGCAATCCGGGCGCGGCTGGTCGATTTCCTCGGCGCGCGCGAGGGTTGCTCAGCCTCCGAGATCACCTTTGAAGCGGGCGAGGTGCGCGCGGGCACCCGCAGTTTCGCCTTCGAGCAGATCGCCAAAGAGGCCTATCTGGCCCGCGTCAGCCTGTCCTCGACCGGGTTCTACGCGACGCCCAGGATCAGTTGGGATCGCGTCAAAGGACAGGGGCGGCCGTTTTTCTACTTCGCCTATGGCGCGGCGGTGACCGAGGTCGCCATAGACACGCTGACCGGCGAGAACCGCATCCTGCGCTGCGACATCGTGCATGACGCGGGGGCCTCGCTGAACCCCGCGCTCGACATCGGCCAGATCGAGGGCGCGTTCGTGCAGGGCGCGGGCTGGCTGACGACCGAGGAACTGGTCTGGAATGACCGTGGCGCCCTGACGACCCATGCGCCCTCGACCTACAAGATCCCGGCCTGCTCTGACCGGCCGCGCATCTTCAACGTGCGCCTTTGGGACGCGCCGAACCGTGAAGAGACGATCTTCCGCTCGAAAGCCGTGGGTGAGCCGCCTTTCATGCACGGGATCTCGGCCTTTCTGGCGCTGAACGATGCCTGCGCCGCCTGCGGCCCGCATTGGCCCGACCTGCGTGCCCCCGCCACGCCCGAGGCCGTGCTGGCCGCCGTCCATCGCGCGCGGGGCGATGCATGAGCCTTGACCCCGCATATTTGGCGCGCGCCGCCAGCCACGGCCCCTTCGTGCGGGTTCTGGTGGTGGCCGTTCAGGGTTCGACCCCGCGCGAGGCCGGGGCCGAGATGCTTGTGTGGCCCGACCGGACCGAGGGCACGATCGGCGGCGGGCAACTGGAATTCGAGGCGATCGCCCGCGCCCGCGCCAATCCGGCGGCGCGGCTTGAGCGTATTCCGCTTGGCCCCGCGATGGGGCAGTGCTGCGGTGGATCGGTCACCCTGGCCTATGAGGCGATGGATGCGGACAGCATCACGCGGATCAAGGGCACCCATCACACGCGCCCTCTGGGCAACGCCTCCGAGATGCCGCTGGCCGTGCACCGCGCCCTTGCACGTGCCCGCGACCGGGGCGAGGCGCCGCCCCTGCTGGTCGAGGGCTGGCTGATCGAGCCGGTCGCCCCCGCGCGCCAGACGCTCTGGGTCTGGGGTGCGGGGCATGTCGGGCGCGCGGTCGTCGGCACACTCGCCCCGCTACCGGATCTGGCGCTAAGCTGGCTTGATACCGGGGCCGACCGCTTTCCTGCCTTGCCGCATGGCGTCACCCAGATGATCGCGGAAAACCCCGCGCATCTGGTTTCTCTGGCGCCGCGCGATGCCCATCACCTGATCCTGACCTATTCGCACGCGCTCGACCTTGAGTTGTGCCACCGCCTGCTGGACCACGGCTTTGCCAGCTGCGGGCTGATCGGCTCGGCCACGAAATGGGCGCGCTTTCGCAAACGTCTGAGCTTGCTGGGACATTCCGACGCACAGATTTCGCGCATTGCCTGTCCAATAGGCGATCCGACTTTGGGTAAACACCCGCAAGCCATTGCGATTGGGGTCGGGGCCGCGCTACTCAGAGAGCTGAGCGCCACCAGAGCCCAAAGGGCCAACCACAAGAAGGATCGCGCCGGGTGACAGGGGACAAACTGCTACAGATCGAGGGGCTGACCAAGGCCTATCCCGGTGTTGTCGCCAATGATGGCGTCGGCTTTTCGGTCGCGCCGGGCGAGGTGCATGCGCTTCTGGGCGAGAATGGCGCGGGCAAATCGACGCTGGTCAAGATGATCTACGGCCTCGTCAAACCCGATGCGGGCACGATGCACCTGATGGGCAAGCCCTACACCCCGGCCGAGCCGCGCGCCGCGCGGGCCTCGGGGGTGGCGATGGTTTTCCAGCATTTCTCGCTCTTCGAGGCTCTGAACGTGGCCGAGAACGTCGCGCTTGGCATGGAAAACCCGCCGCCTATGGGCGATTTGGCCAAGCGCATCCGCGAGATCTCCAACGCCTATGGCCTGCCGCTCGACCCTGAACGCCTCGTGGGCGACCTGTCGGCGGGCGAGCGTCAGCGGGTCGAGATCATCCGCTGCCTGCTGCAAGACCCCAAGCTTTTGATCATGGACGAGCCGACCTCGGTCCTGACCCCGCAGGAGGTCGAGATCCTGTTCCATACGCTGCGCAAGCTGTCGTCGGAAGGGACCGCGATCCTTTATATCAGCCACAAGCTCGAAGAGATCCGCAGCCTGTGCGACGGCGCGACCATCCTGCGCGGCGGCAAGGTCGTGGCCAGCTGCACGCCACGCGAAAAGACCGCGCGCGAACTGGCCGAGATGATGGTGGGCGGAGAGTTCAAGGCCACCGACCGCTCGCAACGCACCCTTGGCCACACCATTTTCGAGGTGAAGGATCTCGACCTCGCGCCGATGTCGCAATTCGGCCCCGCGCTGAAGAAAGTAACGCTCAGCCTCCGCGCGGGCGAGGTTCTGGGCGTGGGCGGCGTGGCCGGTAACGGCCAGGAGGAGCTGCTGGCAACCCTGTCGGGCGAGCGTGTCTCGGCCCCCGGAACGGTCTTGTTGCACGGGCAGGATATCTCGGACCTCGGGCCAAACGACCGCCGTCGCCTTGGCCTGCAAGGTGCCCCCGAAGAGCGCCTCGGCCATGCAGCGGTCCCGGCCATGAGCCTGACCGACAACGCCCTGCTGACCGGCACCGTCCGCCGCCCGCTGACCAACAGGGGCTTTCTGGACATGAAGGCCGCGCGGCTTTTTGCCGAAGAGATCATCAAGAATTTCGATGTGCGCACGCCTGGCCCGCATGTGGCCGCGCGCGCGCTTTCGGGCGGGAACCTGCAAAAATTCGTCATCGGCCGCGAGGTGCTGCAATACCCCGAAGTGCTGATCGTGAACCAGCCGACCTGGGGCGTGGATGCCGCCGCGGCGGCCTCCATCCGGCAGGCGCTGCTGGATCTGGCCAGCAAGGGCGCGGCGGTCATCGTGATCAGCCAGGACCTAGATGAGCTGATGGAAATCGCGGACCGGTTCTGCGCACTGAACGAAGGGCGCCTGAGCGCGCCGCGCGACACCGAAGGGCTGACGCTGGACGAGATCGGGCTGATGCTGGGCGGCGCCCACGGGATGCAGGAGGCCGCGCTATGATCACCCTTGTCAAACGGCCCACGCCCTCGCGCGGCTGGTCCTACACCACGCCGCTCCTTGCCGTTTTGGCCACGATGATCGTCGGCGGGCTGATGTTCGCAGCCCTCGGTAAGGACCCCGCGCAGGCGATCCGCATGATCTTCTGGGATCCGCTGTTCGGCCCGAACGCGGCCTATTTCCGGGGCCAGTTGCTGGTCAAGGCGGGGCCCCTGATCCTGATCGCCTCGGGTCTGGCGGTAGGCTTTCGCGCGGGTATCTGGAACATCGGCGCCGAGGGGCAGTATATCATCGGCGCGATCTGCGGCGCCTCGGTCGCGCTGGCGGCCTACCCGGCGGAATCGCACCTGCTGTTCCCGGCGATGATCGTGGCGGGCGCGCTTGGCGGCTGGCTGTGGGGGATGATCCCGGCGGTGCTGAAGGTCGTGTTCAACACCTCCGAGATCCTCGTCTCGCTGATGCTGGTCTATGTGGCGCAGAACCTTCTGGCCTATGCGGCCTTCGGCCCGCTGAAGAACCCGCAGGGTTTCGGCTTTCCCGGATCGCGCAACCTTCAGCAATACCCCTCCGCGCATAACCCCGAGCTGTTCGCAGGCACCGGCGCGCATTGGGGCGTGCTGGCAGCGCTGATCGCGGTGATCGGAGCCTATATCCTGATGCACCGCCATATCGCGGGCTTCCGCATCCGCGTCGCGGGCGAGGCTCCGCGCGCCGCGCGCTTTGCCGGTGTCGTGCCCGCGCGGCTGGTGATGTTCTGCCTCGGGCTTTCCGGGGCGCTCGCGGGTCTGGCGGGGCTGTTCGAGGTGTCCGGGCCAAGCGGCCAGATCACCGACGGGTTCAACGCGGGCTATGGCTTTACCGCGATCATCGTGGCATTCCTTGGGCGCCTGCACCCGCTCGGCATCCTTCTCGCGGGCCTGCTGATGGCACTGACCTATATCGGCGGCGACATGGCGCAGATGATGCTTGGCCTGCCCGGCGCGGCGATCCAGGTCTTCCAGGGGATGCTGCTGTTTTTCCTCTTGGGCTTTGATGTGCTGACCAACTACCGTATCCGCATCGGGAGGGCCCGCGCATGACCCTGGGTGGTATCGACATCATCGTTCTGACCGCCACGCTGATGGCGGCCTCGACTCCGGTCCTGCTGGCCGCGACGGGTGAGCTGATCGCCGAGAAGGCGGGCGTGCTCAACCTCGGTGTCGAGGGCATGATGATCATGGGCGCGATGGCGGGTTTCGCCGTCGCGGTCACCACCGGCAGCCCGGTCGCGGGTTTCCTGGCCGGGGCGGTGGCCGGGGCGCTGATGGCGCTGCTGTTTGCCATTCTCACGCAGGTGCTGCTGTCGAACCAGACGGCAACCGGTCTTGCGCTGACGCTGTTTGGGTTGGGCCTCTCGGCGCTCTTCGGCAAGGGGTATGAGGGCGTGCGCCCGCCCTCGACCGGCAAGGTGCCCTTCGGCCCGCTCGCCGAGATTCCGGTGATCGGGCCGGTTCTCTTCTCGCATGACTGGGTGGTCTATGCCTCGTTGATCCTTGTCGCCGTGACCTGGGCCTTTTTGCGCTTTACCCGCGCCGGGTTGATCCTGCGCGCGGTGGGCGAAAGCCACGATGCCGCCCATGCGCTTGGCTACCGCGTCATCGCGGTGCGCGTCGCGGCGCTCGCCTTTGGCGGCGCGCTTGCGGGCCTTGGCGGCGCTTACCTCAGCCTTGTGCGCGTGCCGCAATGGACCGAGGGCATGACCGCCGGCGCCGGCTGGATCGCGCTTGCCATCGTCGTTTTCGCCAGCTGGCGGGCCGAGCGCGTGCTGATCGGCGCCTATCTCTTCGGCGGGATCACCGCCTTGCAGTTGCAGCTGCAAGCGGCCGGTTACGCCATTCCAGTGCACCTGCTGTCGATGGCGCCCTACGTCATCACCATCGTCGTGCTGGTCATCCTGTCCGCCATTCACCGCCGCGGGGCGCAGGCTGCGCCTGCCGACCTCGGGCGGTCGTTCCATGCCTCGGCCTGAGGCGTCAATCAGGGGCCGCGAGCCCACAACCAACGGGGAGTTCCCATGAACCGCAGATCCTTTCTGACCACCACCGCTGCCCTCGCTCTGGCCGCGACCAGCCTTCCGGCCCTGGCCGAAGAGCAGCTGAAAGTCGGCTTCATCTATGTCGGCCCGGTGGGCGACATGGGCTGGTCCTACCAGCACGATCAGGGCCGCCAGGCGATCGAGGCGGAATACGGCGACAAGGTTGCCACCACCTTCATCGAGTCGGTCCCCGAGGGCCCGGACGCCGAGCGCGTGCTGACCCAGCTGGCGTTGGAAGGCAACAAGCTGATCTTCGCGACCTCGTTTGGCTACATGGATGCGGTGATGAACGTCGCCGCCAAGTTCCCTGACGTGAAGTTCGAACACGCGACCGGCTACAAGACCGCCGACAACGTCGCCGTCTATGACGCCAAGTTCTTCCAGGGCCGCGCCATCCAGGGCACCATCGCGGGCCGCATGACCAAGTCGAACAAGATCGGCTACATCGCCTCGTTCCCGATCCCGGAAGTGATCCAGGGCATCAACTCGGCCTATCTGCATGCCAAGAAGGTCAACCCGGACGCCGAGATGAAGGTCGTCTGGGCCTACACCTGGTTCGACCCTGCCAAGGAAGCCGACGCTGCCGCCGCCCTGATCGCCGAGGGCGTGGATGTCGTGATGCAGCACACCGACTCGACCGCGCCGCAAGCCAAGGCGCAGGAGGCGGGCAACGTCATCACCTTCGGTCAGGCCTCGGACATGTCGGCCTTCGCGCCGATGCCCCGCGTGACCTCGACGATCGACAACTGGGCGCCCTATTACGTGCAGCGCGTCGGCGCGATGCTTGATGGTACCTGGGCGTCGGGCGCGACCTGGGGCGGTATCGACACCGGCATGGTCGAGATCGGCGAGATCTCGAGCGCGGTTCCCGAAGAGGTGAAAGCCGAGGCGATGGCGCTCAAGGATGCGATCGCTGCGGGCACCTATCATCCGTTCACCGGCCCGCTGAACAAGCAGGACGGTTCGGCCTGGCTCGCTGAGGGCGAGACGCCGGACGATGGCGCGCTGGCCGGGATGAACTTCTACGTCGAAGGCATCACCGCCGAGCTGCCGAAATAAGCTCGTCGCAGATCGTTTTTCAGGGGGGCGGGCCAACTGGTCCGCCCTTCACATTTGGAAACGAAAATTTGACCCAAAGTGGAGAACCCTTCCGTGAAGGTCATGCTAGTCTGCCCCGAAGCGCGGACATTGCCGCCAGAAGGGAGACCCGATGAAACGCCTCAGAACCACCACGGCCCTTGTCGCCGGACTGGCCACCCTGACCCCCGCACTCGGCCTGGCGCAAAGCCCGCCGGAGCTGGACGCCGCCGTCTGCATCGCCGCGAAGATCGGCGCCGGTGCAAGCGAAGAAGAGGCGCTCACGGCCTGCCTGACCTCGGACCCCGCCCCCGAGGCTGTCGCCGAAGAGGGCGCACCGGCTGAGGAACCGGCGGCCGACGCTGAACCGGCCGAGGAATCCGCCGCAACCGAACCGGCACCGGAGGCAGAACCCGCCGCCGAAGAACCCGCCCCCGAGGCGGTCGTGGAAGAGGCCGCACCGGCCGAGGAACCGGCAGCCGAAGAATCCGTGGCGGCCGAGCCCGCTATGGAGGAACCCGCCGCCGAGGAGACCGCGTCCGACCCGACGCCCGAGCCCGAAGCGGCACAGGCCCCGGCCGAAGAGACAGCGCCTGCTGAAACCGCCGCTGAAGACGCCCCCGCAGCCGAACCCGCGCCTGCGGAAACGGCCGCAGAACCGGCCTCCGAACCAGAGGCTGCCGAGACCACTGTCGCGCCTGAGGCCGAGCCGAGCGATGCCGACACGCTGAAGAAAGCGCTGGCCGCGCAACTCGAAGCCATGCCTGCCGAGGAGGCGCAGGCCGTCCAACAGCTTGAGGCCGCAATCGAGGCGACCGAAAGCGCCGATACTGGCGCCCCGGTCAGCAATGCCGCGCTTGCAGCCGAGGAGACCGCCCCCGCAGCCGCGGAGGTGATCGAAGAGGTCATCACCGAACAAAGCGCCCGCTCCTCGACCGAGGATTTCACCTCGAAGATCGACACCAAGCCCGAAGCGAAGAAAAAGAAGAAAGACAGCGGCCTGTCGGATGCCGAGAAGCTCGCGATCGTCGGCCTCGGGGCGCTTGCTGTGGGCGCCATCCTGAACAATGGCAGCGAGGTTGCCGTGAACTCGGGCGACCGCGTCGTCGTGCAGAACCCCGATGGCAGCTATCAGGTGATCAAGGACGACAACGCCCTGCTGCGCCAGCCCGGCTCGACCATGCGCACGCAAAGCTTCGCCGATGGCTCGACCCGCACCGTCAGCACCAAGGCAGACGGCACGCAGATCATCACCGTCTATGATGCGCAGCGCCGGATCGTGCAGCGCACCCGGATCGATCCGGACGGCAGCCGCTATATCCTGGTCGACGACTCGGTCGGCGCCGATCCGGTCGAGGTCTCGACCCTGCCGCGCTACAACCTGACCGAAGAGGCCAGCAGTGACGACGCCCTGCGCGCCGCTATCGCGCGCGAAACCGAGATCGACCGCCGCTTTACCCTGGCGCAGGTGCGTCAGATCCCGGCGGTGCGTGCCCTTGCCCCGGCCATCGCGGTGCGCAACATCACCTTCGCGACCGGCTCGGCCGCGATCCGCCCGGAACAGGCGCGCGACCTTGTGGCCCTTGGCGATGCGATCCGCGCCCGGATCGACGAGAACCCCTATGAGGTCTTCCTGATCGAGGGGCATACCGACGCGGTCGGCAACGCCGCCTACAACCTCGCCCTGTCGGATCGCCGCGCCGAGTCGCTGGCACTTGCGCTGACCGAGTATTTCGACGTACCCGCCGAAAACCTCGTCGTGCAGGGTTATGGCGAGCAGTTCCTGAAGGTAGACACCCAGGTCGCCGAGGAGGCCAACCGCCGCACCACCGTGCGCCGGATCACCGACTTGCTGAGGATATCCGCCGCGAACTGAGCGAAGTTCGATAAAAGGGCGCCCCAGGGCGCCCTTTTACGTTCGCCCCTATTTTTCTTGGCTCCGCGCCATATTGACCTGAATCATGGTGCTTGGCAGAAACCTTACTCACATTCATAAATGCGAATTCAACCCGGAACCGGTATCCGGGCCAACAGGGGGGAACGAAACATGGCACATATAGTGGTGCTCGGCGCGGGTCTTGGCGGCGCCATCATGGCGTATGAGTTGCGCGACACGGTACGCAAGGAAGACAAGATCACCGTCATCACCAAGGACCCGAAGTATCATTTCGTACCTTCGAACCCCTGGGTCGCCGTCGGCTGGCGTGATCGCAAGGACATCACCGTGGACCTCGCGCCGACGATGGCGAAGAAGGGGATCGATTTCATCCCAGTCGCCGCACAAAAGCTCCATCCCGAGGAGAACCGTGTCGAGCTCGCCGATGGCCAGTCGGTTTCCTATGATTATATCGTCATCGCCACCGGCCCCGACCTTGCCTTCGACGAGATCGAGGGCTTCGGCCCCGAAGGCCACACCCAATCCATCTGCCATATCGACCATGCCGAGGCCGCCCGCGTGGCCTTCGACCGTTTCTGCGAGAACCCCGGCCCGATGATCATCGGCGCGGTGCAGGGCGCATCGTGCTACGGCCCGGCCTATGAGTTCACCTTCATCCTCGACACCGCCCTGCGCCGCCTGAAAATCCGCGACAAGGTGCCGATGACCTTCATCACCTCCGAGCCCTATGTCGGGCACCTCGGCCTTGATGGCGTGGGTGATACCAAGGGCCTGCTTGAATCGAACATGCGCGACAAGCACATCAAATACATGACCTCGTGCCGCGTGAAGAAGGTCGAAGACGGCAAGATGATCGTCGAGGAAATCGCCGATGACGGCTCGGTCAAGGCTGAGAAGGAAATGCCCTTCGGTTATGCGATGATGCTGCCCGCCTTCCGCGGCATCCCGGCGGTCTCGGGCATCGAGGGCCTGTCGAACCCGCGCGGCTTCACCATCGTGGACAAGTATCAGCGCAACCCGAAGTATCAGAATGTCTTCGCCGTGGGCGTCTGCGTCGCCATCCCGCCGATAGGTCCGACCCCGGTGCCGGTGGGCGTGCCCAAGACCGGCTTCATGATCGAATCGATGGTCACCGCCACCGCCCAGAACATCGGCAACATCGTGCGCGGGATGGAACCCGACAGCGTCGGCACCTGGAATGCCGTCTGCCTTGCCGATTTCGGCGATCAGGGCATCGCCTTCGTCGCGCAACCGCAGATCCCGCCGCGCAACGTGAACTGGTCGAGCCAAGGCAAGTGGGTCCACTGGGCCAAGGAGGGTTTCGAGCGCTACTTCATGCACAAGCTGCGCAAGGGCACGTCCGAGACCTTCTACGAGAAGTTCGCCATGAAGATTCTGGGCATCGACAAGCTCAAGGAAGTCAAGAAGGGCTGATTTCCCATAGGTGCCGGGCCTTCGGGCCGGGAGCCACTCTGCTGCGGCGGACAAGAGGCGGGTTGAGGCCCGCCTCTGTGCGTTTTGTCGGCACTGCGGCGCCGACGATCGGGTGGTGTCAGGCTTTCTCGCTCGGACGCAGGGGCTCCCCCACCATGCGTATCCCATGGCGCGCGCAGGCCGCGGTAAGTGCTGCGGCCATTTCCGGGGTCGGCGGGCCAGAGGGCGCGGGAAGCCCGGGCGCCGTCGCGGGGCGGGCGGTTTCACGAACAAACGCCTCGAAATCGCCGGGGCGCGTCACCGTCAGCCATTTCGCACCCTCATGGGATTCGACCACATAGCTATGCCCAATCCCCTTGGGGGCCATGATCGTCTGACCGGCGGCAAGCAGGGTGACCTGGCCCCCGACTGAGAAGCGCACACGCCCTTCGATCACGTGGAAAACCTCATCCTCGGTGTCGTGGATATGCAAAGGTGGCGAGTCTTCATAGGGCGCCCAGTGCTTGATCACCGACAGGCCATCGCTGCCAGAAGCTGCGGGCACCACGATGCGAACACGCGTGTTGAGAAACCAAAGGGCAGTATCGGAAGCGGTCATTTCGGGTCTCCTGATCCAGATGGCATGGACAGAAGGCTAGCCCTCGCACTAACAATCATGAAATCGAATGATGTTATGGCAGTCATCGACATGGTGAATTTCCGGACACTCGACCTGAACCTGCTGCGCGTCTTCGCCGCCCTTTACGAGGCGCGAAACGTCACCCGCGCCTCAGAGCGACTGGGGCTGAGCCAACCCGCCGTCAGCGCGGCGCTCGCGCGTCTGCGCGCTCAGCTGGACGATCCGTTATTCGTGCGCGTCGGCAACGGGATGACCCCCACCCCCCAGGCCGAGGTGATCGCCCCTGCCGTCACCGAGGCCCTCTCGCGCCTCGAAGCGGCCCTGAGCGCGACCGAGATCTTCCACCCCGAAACCGCCGAAACGATCTTTTCGCTGCGCGGCGCGGATTTCTTCTCGACGCGCCTGATACCACCGCTGGCCGCCGCCCTCGCGCAGGAGGCCCCCGGGGTCACCTTGCGGTTTCTCGATAGCGGACGCGGCGATCTGATCGAGCTTCTGGAAACCGGCGAGATCGACCTGGCGCTGGAACAACCGACAGAGGTGCCCGGCTGGGTGTCACGCGCACTCCTGTTCCCCTCGCCCTTCAAGATCGTGGCCGCACGGAACAACCCCGCGATCCGCAAGGCCGGGCTGCGCGCGGGCGACACCCTGCCCCTTGAGCTGTTCTGCGCACTGCCCCATGCGCTGCGCTCGATCGACGGGACGATGACAGGCATGACCGACGCGGCCTTGGCACGCAGCGGGCGGCGGCGCAGGGTGGCCCTTGTGGTGCCGCATTTCGACGCGGTGCTGCGCGCGGTGGCCCGTAGCGGGATGATCTCATCGGTGCCCGAGCAGCTCGTCGCGGACGACGCCTGGCCCGACGAACTGATCGCTTTCAAACCGCCTATCGAAATCCCGACCCCAAACATGCAACTCTACTGGCACGCCCGCCATGACAAGACACCGGCGCAGCAATGGTTTCGCACGCGCCTTCTGACCGAGGTCGCCCGGCTTTGGGGCAGCGACCCAGCCTTTGACTGAGGCCGCGCCGAGACAAAACGCTGAAAATCCGCGCGTTAGCGCGTCGGTTCAGGCTACGAATTTCCAAGGGGGAAGTTGGTGGCGAGGGGGGGACTCGAACCCCCGACCCCGTGATTATGAGTCACGTGCTCTAACCTGCTGAGCTACCTAGCCACGTTGGCGCGTAGCTAAGCGAAGGCGCGCGAGGCGTCAAGGGCAGAATCAGAGAAAGTCTGCGCCGCACGTGACGAATTGCACATTGGCCTTCGGGCGGCGGCACGGTAGCTCTGAGGCGACGAAGGAGAGACCGATGCCGCCTGCCCCCCTGCCCCTGACACGCGATATCGTCCTGATCGGCGGCGGGCATGCCCATGCGCTTGTGCTGCGCATGTGGGGGATGAAACCCCTGCCCGGCGCGCGGTTGACGTTGATCAATCCGCTGCCCACGGCGGCCTATTCGGGGATGCTGCCCGGCCATATCGCCGGGCATTATCCACGCGAGGCGCTGCAACTCGATCTGGTGCGGCTGGCGCGCCACGCGGGGGCGCGGTTGATCCTTGGATACGCCGAGGGGATCGACCGCGAGAACCGGCTGATCCATGTGCCAGGGCGCGCGCCGATCGCCTATGACATCGCCTCGATCGACACGGGCATTACCGCCGAAATGCCCGATATTCCGGGCTTTTGCGATTACGTGACACCCGCCAAACCGCTCGATGCCTTCGCCGACCGGTGGGAGGCGTTCGCGACCTCCGCCCCGCCCGGGCCGCGCATCGCCGTGGTGGGCGGGGGCGTTGCGGGCGTTGAACTGGCGCTGGCCTTCACCCACCGCCGCCCCGATGCGCAGGTGAGCGTCTATGAGGCCGCGCCCGAGACACTCACTGCACTTGGGCGCGGTGCGCGGCAACGGCTGCGTGCCCATTGCGCGCGCCATAGTGTGCGGCTGGTCGAGAACGCGCGCCTGACCGAGGCCCGCGCGGATGGCCTGCGGCTCAGCAACGGCAGTTTCGAACCCGCCGATTTCATCCTTGGCACCGGTGCGACCAAACCCGCCGACTGGCTACACGGGACCGGGCTTGATCTGCACGAGGGCTTTGTGAGCGTCGGCCCGACGCTGCAAAGCTCGGACCCCACGATCTTTGCCGCCGGGGATATCGCGCATCTGACCTGGGCGCCGCGCCCCAAGGCCGGTGTCTATGCAGTGCGCGAGGCGCCGGTGCTGTTTCACAATCTGCGCGCGGCGGTGACCGGGTGCGCGATGCGCAGCTACCGGCCGCAGCGCGATTACCTCAAGCTGATCTCGACCGGCGACAAGCGCGCGGTGGCGGACAAATGGGGCCTGCCGCTTGATGGCGCGTGGCTCTGGCGTTGGAAGGACCGGATCGATCAACGCTTCATGGCGATGGTGGCCGATCTGCCGAACATGCCCCCGCCCGCCCTGCCACCCGAGCGTGCGCAGGGGATCGAGGAGGTTCTGGGCGCCAAGCCGCTTTGTGGCGGTTGCGGCGGCAAGCTGGGGGCTGCCGCCCTGCGCGAGGTGCTGGCCGATCTGCCGCCGCCGCAGCGGGGCGATGTGCGGCTTGGCGCGGGTGGCGATGCGGCGGTGCTGGCGCATGGCTCGGGTGTGCAGATGTTCACCACCGATCACGTGCGCGCCTTTAGCGAAGACCCATGGCTGCTTGGCCGCGCGGTCGCTATTCACGCGCTTGGCGATATCTGGGCCGCGGGCGGGCAGCCGCAAGCGGCGCTGGCGCAGGTCACCCTGCCGCGCATGGCCGAGGGGATGGCCGCGCGCAGCCTGGCCGAGATTCTAGCTGCTGCCGGCGAGGTGCTGCGCGAGGCTGGCGCCGATCTGGTCGGCGGCCACACGAGCCTTGGCGCCGAGGTCATGCTGGGCTTCTCGATCACCGGCCTCGCCGAGCGCCCCGTGGGGCAGGATACCGCGAAGCCCGGCGATGTCTTGATCCTGACCAAGCCGCTCGGGACGGGTGTCATCCTTGCCGCCGAGATGCTCAAGGCCGCACCGGGTGAGATCGTGGCCGGGGCCTGGGCGTCGATGGCCACATCCTCGGCCCGCGCGGCGGCGGTTCTGGCGCCGGTGGCCCATGCGATGACCGATGTGACGGGCTTCGGGCTTGCAGGCCACCTGCTCGGGCTGTGCCGCGCGTCGGGCGTGGGGGCCGAGCTTGCACTGGCCGATATTCCCCTTCTGCCGGGGGCCGAGGCGCTCTCAGCGGCGGGGCATGGCTCCAGCTTGCTTGCGCAGAATATCGCGGCCTGCGCCGGGGCGATCATCGCGCCCCCCGGTCCACGCACCGAACTGCTCTATGATCCACAGACGGCGGGCGGGTTGCTGGCGACCGTGCCGCAGACGCGCGCGCAAGAGGTGATCGAGGCCCTGCGTGAGGCAGGTTACGGCGCTGCGGCCATCGGGCGGATCGTCGCGGGCGCGCCCCTATTGCGGATCAGCGGCTGATCGCGGCAACCGCTTCGATCACGCGCGCGGCCACGCCCTCCAGCGCCTCGGGGGCGAGGCTTTCGACGGGCAGCGTCGCCTCGGCTTGCGCATGGCGGGCGCGGTGCTTTTCGTAGCGCGGGTCATAATGCAGCGCCATCAACCCCTCGGCCAGCTCGCGATGCGCGCCCTGCCGTGCCAGCGCCTGCCATTGCTCGATAACATCGGCAGACTGGAACGGCCGCAGCTTGTCGATCAGGGCCAAGAGGCCCGTGTGATCATCCGCGATATCGGCATAGGCCCGCGCGAGGTAGCCTGCGCGCTCGGGCAACGAGGCCGCGATCCTCAGGCGCGGCGCGGCGCACAGCACCGACCACACGCCCTTGGGCAGCATGATATTCCCGATGCGAGAGCTTTCCGCCTCGACCAGAACGGGCCGCGCCGGGTCGAGCGCCGCAAGCTCCATCGCCAGCCGCCCCTCGAAGCCCTTTTGCGCGGGCTGACCGCCGGGCATCGCCCCGAAGATCGAGCCGCGATGGTTCGCCAGCCCTTCAAGGTCGAGCACCTGCGCTCCCTGCCTGCGGGCTTCCAGCAAGATCTCGGTCTTGGCTGAACCGGTATTGCCATCAAGCACGACGAAAGGCGAAACCGGGGTCTGCGTCAGGGCCTCGACGACCAGCCCGCGCCAAGTTTTGTAGCCGCCCTCGACAAGCTCGGCCCGCCAGCCGACCTGCCGCAGGATCGTCGCGAAAGAGCCTGAGCGCTGCCCGCCCCGCCAGCAATATACCAGGGGCCGCCAGCCGCCCGACATGCCCGAAAGCGGGCCTTGCAGGTGCCGCGCGGCATTCTGCGCCACCAGCGCCGCGCCGATCTTGCGCGCGTCAAAAGGCGAGACCTGCTTGTAGATCGTACCGACGCGGGCACGTTCCTCATCATCCAGGACCGGCAGGTTGATCGCGCCGGGGATGTGATCCTCGGCGAATTCGGAAGGCGAGCGGACGTCGATGACGGAGTCGAAATCGAGCGCCGCCACCTGCGCCAAAGAGGCAAGTTGCATCAGTAGACCGTTACAGGGGTTCCCACCGCGACCTGATCGAACAGGGCGATGACATGATCGTTGACCATGCGCAGACAGCCGTTCGAAACCGCGTGCCCGATCGACGAGGGCTCGGTCGTGCCATGGATGCGGATCGCCGTATCACGGCCATTCTGGTAAAGATAGAGCGCCCGCGCGCCGAGCGGGTTCTGCGGGCCGCCCGGCATCCCGTCGGCATATTTCGCGTATTTCTCGGGGCTGCGCTGGATCATCTCGGGGGTGGGTTTCCAGCTCGGCCACTCGACCTTGCGCCCCACCACGGCCTGGCCGCGGAATTTCAGCTCTTCTCGGCCGACGGCCACGCCATAGCGCATCGCCTTGCCCGGGGCGGTGATGTGATAAAGGAAGAATTTGTCCGACACGATGATGATCGAACCCACGGCCAGATCCGGCTTCACGCGCACCTGGGTCGGGTAATACTGCGAGGCAATGGGCCATTTGGGCTGCGCACCGGTCTCGATCTGTGCGCTGACGGTGGATTTGACCACTTCGGCCCCGGCCAGGGTGGGCAGGGTCAGCGCGGCGAGGGTGCTCAGAAAGGTGCGGCGATACATCGCGTTCTCCGGTTGCTTGGGGAAAGGCTAGCAAAGGCGCCTTTGGCCCTCAACCGGGAAAGGGCCGGGCGGGTTCCCCCGCCCGATCAATTCCGTGGGGCTTACTTCGCCTGGAAGGCGCAGCCGGTCTTGAACCCGAGCTTGCCGAAGATCATCGCGGCCGGGCAGAAGCCGGTGAAGGCAGACTGGAACATGTTCGCGCCGATGAACACGGTGAACCACATGAAATAAGGCGAGACGAACTGAGTCAGCAGAACGCTGAGCAGAACCATCGTGCCGGCGAAGGCGAACATGATGCGGTCGAGAGACATGGGAGGACTCCGTTCAAGAGGTTGTTGTGTCTAGCCCTTCACGTAGCATCCCCGCCAATCAAATTCAAGATCTCGAATATTTAAGCGTTACTTGACCCCGATCCCGCTTCGCGCCAAGTGAAGGGCAAAGGGGTGCAAGATGAACCAGGCAGTCTCCCACACGACTTTCATCATCGACGGAATGCATTGCGGCGCCTGCACCGGGCGGGTCGAGCGTGCGCTGGAAGCCGAAGAGGGCGTCATGGCCGCATCGGCCAACCTGATGGCGCGCTCGGCGCGGGTCGAGTTTGCGGCACCGGCCACGCCCGCCACACTGGCAGAGGCCCTGTCCAAGGCGGGATACCCGGTCAACCAGGCCGAGGCGCGGCTGGAGATCGAGGGGATGACCTGCGCCACCTGCACCGGCCGGGTCGAGCGTGCACTGGCAAGCACCCCGGGCGTCATCGCGGCCTCGGTCAACCTTGCCACGCAAAGCGCCGCCGTCACCTATGCGCAGGGCGCCGTGGCGCCCTCGGAACTGGTGCGCGCGGTTGAAGGCGCGGGCTATCACGCGCGCGTCCATTCGCAGGGCGAGGCCCCCGCCCCGGTCGCCGACCGTCAGGCCGCCGAGGCCGAACAGATCAAGCGCAACGTTCTGATTTCGGGCGTGCTGACGCTGCCGGTCTTCGTTCTTGCGATGGGCGTGCACATGATCCCGGCCTTCCACCACTGGGTCGCCGGCACGATCGGCGAGCGCACGAGCTGGTGGATCCAGTTCGTGCTGACCGCGCTGGTGCTGGCCTTCCCGGGCCGCGTCTTCCTGCGCATCGGCATCCCCGCCCTGCTGCGCGGCACGCCCGAGATGAACTCGCTCGTAGCGCTCGGCTCGCTGGCGGCATTTCTCTATTCCGCCGTCGTCACTATCGCACCCACGCTGCTGCCCGCCTCGGCGCGCGAGGTCTATTTCGAGGCCGCAGCCGTCATCGTGACCCTGATCCTTCTGGGCCGCTGGCTAGAGGCCCGTGCCAAGGGCCGCGCGGGTCAGGCGATCTCACGCCTTGTGGGCCTGCGCCCGACCACGGCCAAGGTCGAGCGCGCCTCGGGCGTAATCGAACTGCCGGTCGAGGAACTCGCGCCGGGCGACATCATCCAGCTGGCGCCGGGCGAACGTGTCGCGGTCGATGGCGAAGTGATCGAGGGCCACGGCTGGATCGACGAATCCATGCTGACGGGCGAGCCCGCCCCGGTCGAGAAAACCCCGGGCGCCAAGGTCACCGGCGGCACGGTCAACGGCCCCTCGGCGGTCAGCTTCCGTGTCACGGCGACGGGCGGCGACACGGTGCTGTCGCGCATCATCGCGCTGGTTGAAGAGGCGCAGGGCGGCAAGCTGCCGGTGCAGGCACTGGTAGACAAGGTCACGCGGGTTTTCGTGCCGGTGGTCATGGCGCTCTCGGTGCTGACCTTCGCGATCTGGATGCTGGCCGGTCAGGGCTTCACCCATGCGCTGGTCGCGGCAATCTCGGTGATGATCATCGCCTGCCCCTGCGCGATGGGTCTGGCCACGCCGGTCTCGATCCTCGTCGGCACCGGGCGCGGCGCGGAACTCGGGCTGCTCTTCCGCCGTGGCGACGCGCTGCAACGCCTCTCCGAGGTCGAGATCGTCGCCTTCGACAAGACCGGCACCCTGACCGAGGGCCATCCCGCCCTGACCGACCTTCTGCCCGCGAGCCCCCTTTTCACCCCCGACGAGATCATCGCGATGGCCGCCGGGGCCGAGGCGCGCTCCGAACACCCGCTGGCGCAGGCGATCCTGACTGAGGCCGAGGCGCGCGGCATCACGCCCGCGAAGGCGCGCGGCGCCAAGGCGCTGCCCGGCCGGGGCCTCTCGGCCAAGGTGGACGGGCGCGAGGTGCTTCTGGGCAACGCCCGCGCGATGGAAGAGGCAGGCGTCGATTGCGCCATGCTGGCCCCCGCCGCGCAGGCGCTGGCGAGCGAGGGCAAGACCCCGGTCTGGCTGGCGGTCGACGGTGGACTGGCGGCGCTGATGGCGGTGTCGGACCCGCTCAAGAAATACGCCCATGACGCGGTAGCCGCGCTGCAATTTGACGGTGCCGAGGTCGCGTTGATCTCGGGCGATACCAAAGCCACGGTCGAGGCCGTGGGGCGCCAGCTTGGCATCCTGCGCGTCATCGCAGGCGTGCTGCCCGAGGGCAAGGTCGAGGCGGTCAACTCGCTGCGCGAGCGCGGGCCGACGGCCTTCGTGGGCGACGGGATCAACGACGCCCCCGCGCTGGCGGCGGCAGATGTGGGGATCGCCATCGGCACCGGCACCGATGTGGCCATTGAGGCGGCCGAGGTCGTGTTGATGCATGGCGACCCGCAAGGCGTGGCGCGCGCCTTTGCCCTGTCGCGCGCAACCATGCGCAATATCAAGCAAAACCTGTTCTGGGCCTTCGCCTACAACACCGCCCTGATCCCGGTGGCCATGGGCATTCTGGTGCCCTTCGGCGGTCCCGGCCTCTCGCCGATGCTGGCGGCCGGGGCGATGGCGTTTTCATCGGTTTTCGTGGTGACGAACGCGCTGCGTCTGCGCCGCGCGGGTGCCTGAGGGGGCATTTAGCCAGCCTGCGCCTCGGCCATGAAGGCCGCCAGCGCGGTCGTTTGGTCCTGCGTCAGGCGCAGACCCAGCTTGGTGCGCCGCCACAGCACGTCTTCTGCGGTGCGCGCCCATTCCTTCTCGATCTGCCAGAGGATCTCGGTCTCGGTCAGCGTCGCGCCGAAATCGCGCCCGAGATCGGCCGCCGAGGTCGCCCGCCCGAGGATCGTGCGCGCCTCGGTACCATAGGTTCGAACCAGACGCGCGGCCCAGGGCATGGTCAGGAACGGGTAGTCGCCGCAGAGCGCCTCGCGCAGGGCGGCAACCTTGGGCGCAGAGAAATCTCCGCCCGGCAAGGGCACGCCTGCCGTCCAGTCCCCCGTCATCTGCGGGAAACTCGGGGCCAGCGCTGCCAGTGCGGCCTGCGCCAAACGCCGATAGGTCGTGATCTTGCCGCCGAAGATATTCAGAAGCGGAGCGCCGCGATCATCGAGCCGCAAGACGTAATCGCGCGTGGCCGCCGTGGCCGAGCTTGCCCCGTCATCATAGAGCGGCCGCACCCCCGAGAACGTCCAGACGATATCCGCCTGCGTCACCGGGCGGGCGAAATACTCGGATGCGAAGGCACAAAGATATTCCTGCTCGGCCTCGGTGCAGACCGGTGCATCGGGCGCGCCGAGGTGATCCTGATCGGTAGTGCCGATCAGGGTGAAGTCGCATTCAAAGGGGATGGCGAAGCAGATCCGCCCGTCGCGACCCTGAAAGAAATAGGCGCGTTCATGGTCGAACAGCTTGCGCGTGACGATGTGCGAGCCGCGCACCAGCCGCACCCCGTCGCGCGAGGGGATATGGATCGTGTCACGGATCACCTCGCCCACCCAAGGGCCCGCAGCATTGATCAGGGCACGCGCGAGATGAGTTCCCTCTTCGGTCTCGATGCGCCACAGGTCGCCCTCGCGATGCGCCTCAAGCACCTTGCAGCGGGTCAGGATCGTCGCGCCGCGCGCCCGCGCATCGCGCGCGTTGAGCACCACGAGCCGCGCATCATCGACCCAGCAATCGGAGTATTCATAGGCATGGGCGAAATCTGCCTTCAACTCGCGCCCGGCCGGATCGCGGCGCAGATCAAGCGCACGCGTCCCCGGCAACAGTCGCCGCCCGCCGAGATGGTCATAGAGAAACAGCCCCGCCCGGATCATCCAGCCGGGCCTTCGCCCGCGCAACCACGGCATCGCCAGCCCCGCCAGACGGCTGACGGGCGATGTCGGCTCGAAACGCATCTGCGGATACAAGGGCAACACGAAGCGCATCGGCCGCGCGATATGGGGCATCGCTTTCAGCAGCACCTCGCGCTCGGCCAGAGCCTCATGCACAAGACGCAATTCGAGGTACTCAAGATAGCGCAACCCACCGTGGAACAGCTTGGTCGAGGCCGAAGACGTCCCCTGAGCCAGATCTCCCTTCTCGGCCAGCGTAACGGACAGACCCCGCCCCGCCGCGTCACGTGCAATCCCGCAGCCGTTGACGCCGCCACCTATGATGAACAGATCCACTGGGTTCCCGGCCATATCTGACAAGGAAAACCTCCTTTGACATCATGCCCTTGATTTCAGTGGGCGCCTTTACCGCGCTCTTGTCAAAACGAAATTTCGCGAGGAGATCGGCAAAGCTCCGCTTACGTTCAGCCAACGCGCTATGCGCATGACGCCGCGAAGGGTATCAATCTCTCGATCCGAATTGCTCCGAGGTAGCGATGCAACTGACCCGCCGTTCCGCGCTTTTGTCGCTGATCGCACTTGCCGCCTGTGGCTCCGCCCCGCGCGAATCCTCGAAATCGGTTGAGTTTGACCTGTATCCGGGCGAGACCCCGGAACTGCGCCGACTGATCAACCGCTACGCCGACGAATACGAGGTTCCGCGCAGCCTGGTGCATCGCGTCATCCAGCGCGAAAGCGACTACAACCCCGGCGCACGCAACGGTCCCTATTACGGCCTGATGCAGATTCTGCCGCAGACCGCGCGCGGGATGGGTTTCGACGGCAAGCCGACCGATCTTCTGGATGCCGAAACCAACCTCAAATACGCGGTGAAATACCTGCGCGGCGCGTGGCTTTGCGCCGATGGCTCGCATGATGCCGCCGTCAAATGGTATGCGAGCGGCTATTACTACGAAGCCAAGCGCCGTGGCATCCTGCAGGAAACCGGTCTGCGCGCCTGACGTTAGGCGCGCCTATTCGCGGTCACGCAGTACGCCGGCGGGTCGTTGCGCCAGCGGTCGCAGTGCAAAGGCAAGGCCCGCAACCAGGGTTGCCAGAACACCCCCCGTCACGATCGCCAGCGCCGGCAGCGGCGCAAAGCGGAACTCGGCCTCCATCACCAGATCGACGACGGCCCATCCCGCAAGTGCGCCAAACAGGATTGCAACCAGCCCCGCTGCCGCACCCATCAACGCTGCCCGCAGCGCGAATGAGGCCAGGATCGTCGCGCGCGTAGCCCCAAGCGTCTTGAGCAGAGCGGCCTCCCAGGCGCGTGTACGCTCGCCCGCCGCTGCGGCCCCGATCAGCACCACAAGGCCTGTCAACAATGTCACCCCCGCCGCAAGCGAGGTTGCCCGCGCGATCGCGCCAAGGGCGTCGGTCACGCGGTCGATGGCGTCACGCACCCGAATCGCCGTGATATTGGGGAATGCCCGCGCCAGATCGCGCAGAATCTGCGCCTCGGCGCTTGGCGGGGCGTAGATCGTGGCCAGCATGGTATGCGGCGCGCCCGATAGCGCAGCGGGGTTGAAGGTCAGCACGAAGCCAATCCCCATCGTCGAGAAATCGACATTGCGGAACGAGGCGATCCGCGCCTCGATATCGCGCCCGAGAATATTGACGGTCAGCCGGTCACCGAGCTTCAGGCCCAGTTCCGCTCCCTCCTCGGCCGAAACGGAAACCAGCGGCTCCCCCGCGTAATCGGCGGGCCACCATTCGCCCTCTGTGAGGGTCTCGCGCGGGATTTCGGCATAGGTTACACCGCGATCCCCGCGCAGAACCCAATGCTCGCCCGCCACCTCGCGCGCGTTCTGGCCGTTGATGCGGGTCACGACGCCGCGCAGCATCGGCACGGTCTCGACCCGCCCGACCTCGGGCATGGCATCGAGCGTGCTCTGGAAGGGCTGCAATTGGTCGGGCTGGATGTCGATCACGAAATAGGCGGGTGCCTCGCTTGGCAGATCGCGCTGGATCGCGCCGCGCAGCCCCGCATCGACCTGCCCCACCGCCGCCAGTACCGACAGCCCCAGCCCGAGCGAGAGGATCACCGCCGTCGCCTCGGAGCGCGGGGCGCCAATGGCCGCAAGTGCCGCGCGCAGGGCGGTCCGCCCGCGCACAAGATGCGCACTGGCCCGCGCGGCCCATCGCACCAGCAAGGCCGCACCGGCAAGGATCATAAGGGCGAAGGCGACACCGCCAAAGGTGCCAAGCGTCAGCTGCCACAGCCCCGAGAACCAGACAGCCGCCGCCACAAGCACCGCGACCAGCCCGGCCACCAGCCCGAAGGCCCGCCATGAGGGCAGGCGCCGCCCGCCCTGCGTCTCACGATAGAGCAGCGCCGCGCGCATCTGCGACATGCGCGACAAGGGCCAAAGCGCGAAGATCGCGGCCACAAGCGCACCGTAAAGCGCGGCCTCAAGCATCGGCGGGGCGCTCAGACGCACCTCGACCGGGATCGGCATCAGCCGCTCGATCACGCCGGCTGCGGCGAGCACGACCCCGGCCCCCAGCCCAAGACCCGCCAGAATGCCGACGAGCCCTAGGGCCGCCAGTTGGATCAGGAAGGCCGCGCGGATCGTGCCCCCCTCGGCGCCAAGGGCGCGCAGCGTCGCGATGGTCTCGGCCTTGCGCTCCAGCCAGCCCGCGACGGTGGCCGAGATACCCACCCCGCCCACGGCCAGCCCCGCAAGGCCGACAAGCACGAGGAACGAGCCAAGCCGGTCCACGAAACGCTCGGCGCCAGGGCTGGCGCGACGGCTGTCGGACCAGCGCAGGCCAGCGTTTTCAAAGCGGTCCTCTGCGGCGGCTTTGGCGGCCTCCAGATCGGTGCCCACCGGCAGCAACACGCGATATTCGCTTTCAAAGAGGGCGGCGGGCGCCAAGAGGCCGGACCCCTCCAGCGCATCCAGCGCGATCAGCGTGCGCGGGCCAAAGGCCATACCCATGCCGGTCGAGTCCGGCTCGCGCAGGATGCGCGCCATCATCACGAAGGGCGTGCCGCCCAGCTCGAACCGGTCGCCGGGGGCAAGGCCCAGACGATCGGCCAGAACCGGGTCAAGAAAGGCGCCGGGCAGCCCGCCCTGCCCCGCCAGTGCGTCCATACGCACGGGCGGATCAAGCTCCAATTCTCCCAACAACGGATAAGCGCCATCGACTGCCTTGGCCTGCGTCAGCGCGCGCTCATCCCCGACCGAAACCATCGAGCGGAAATCGACCACCTCGGACAGCGCCTCGGCGCGGGAGGCGATCCAGTCGCGCTCTTCCTGCGTGGCCTGGCGATAGGTGAATTCGTATTGCGCATCGCCCCCCAGCAGGGTCGCGCCCTGATCGGCAAGGCCCGCTCGGATCGCCCCGCGCACAAGACCCACGGCGGCAATGGCCGCCACACCCAGCATCAGGCAGAGCAGGAAGACGCGAAAGCCGCGCACGCCCCCGCGCAACTCGCGCCGGGCGATGGTCAGGGCTGCGCTCATCCCGCCGCTCCGACGATCTTGCCGTCGAACAGCTGCACCACGCGGTTGCAACGCTCGGCCAGTTCGGGGGCGTGGGTGACCATGATCAGTGTCGCACCATGGCGCTCTTGCAGGCCGAACAGCAGATCCATGATGGCCTCACCATTGGCCGCATCAAGATTGCCCGTCGGCTCGTCCGCCAGCAGGATCGCCGGGCGCGGCGCAACGGCGCGGGCCAGCGCCACGCGCTGCTGCTCCCCCCCCGACATCTCGGACGGGTAGTGCCCCCGGCGATGGCCAAGGCCAACGGCCTCCAGTTCCGCCTCTGCGCGCGCAAACGCATCGCCATGCCCGGCGATTTCCAGCGGTAGCGCCACGTTTTCCAGCGCGGTCATCGTCGGGATCAGGTGGAAGGATTGGAAAACGATCCCCATATTCCCCCTGCGGAAGCGCGCAAGCTGGTCCTCGTCCATCGCGGACAGATCCTGCGACAGCGCGCGCACCGTGCCCCCGGTGGCGCGTTCGAGCCCACCCATCAGCATCAGGAGCGACGACTTGCCAGACCCCGAAGGCCCCGTAAGCCCCACGCTTTCGCCGCGCTCGATATCGAGGGTAATGCCCCTAAGGATCTCGACCGGCCCCGCGTTTCCATCTAGCGTCAGGCGGGCATCGGTCAGGGACAAAATGGCAGGGGTCATGCGTATCTTCCGGAAATGTCTTTCCTTCGCATATGGGGTGCGTGGCGCCGTCAGCAAGCTTGTAGTTGCAGCATTTATTGCCGCACCGCTGCCCGCGATGGCCGCACCGGTCACCGTTCTGGCGCTTGGCGACAGCCTGACGCAGGGCTACGGGCTGGCCCCGGAGGAGGGGCTGGTGCCCGCGCTCGGGCGTTGGCTGGCGGAAAACGGCGCCGAGGTCGAGCTGATCAATGCAGGTGTGTCGGGCGACACCACGGCGGGTGGGCGGGCACGCGTCGCCTGGTCGCTGACGCCCGAAGTCGATGCCGTGATCGTCGAACTTGGCGGCAATGATCTGCTTCGCGGCCTGCCGCCCGAAGAGGCGCGGGCTAACCTAGACGCAATCCTCTCTGAGGTCAGCGGGCGCGGTCTGCCCACGCTTCTGGTCGGATTGCCCGCACCGGGTAATTACGGGCCGCGCTACAAGGCGGATTTCGACGCGATCTGGCCCGAGTTGGCGGCAAAATACGACGCCGTGCTGTTACCCAACCTGCTGGCACCGATTGCCGAGCTGTCGCCCAGGGACCGGGCCGGGCGCAACCTGATGCAGGATGACAATATCCACCCTGCCCCCGCCGGGGTCGCGCTGGTGATCGAGGCACTCGGGCCGAAGGTGCTTGAACTGCTGGCGAAAGTGCCTGCGGGCTGAGTTACTGGCGGCGGTGGTCGAGCGCCCAGAGCGCCCCGGCCCCCACGAGCCCCAGACCGGCCCCCAGGATCGCCGCAAGGCTGTAACCGCCAAGCATGGCCCCGATCGCGAAGACACCCGCGCAGATCGCATCCCCCGCGAGCTTTTGCAGCGCCATGAGCGAGGCCCCCGCCCCCGGCCGCGCGGCCAGAAGCTCTTGCAGATAGGCCATCGGCTGGGTCAGCACGATGGCGCCGCCCGCCGCTCCGGGGATGGTCAGCAGCCAGACATAGGGCGTCTCGGCCAGGATCGGAAGGCCCGCCAGATGCACGCCATAAAGCGCCATGCCCCACCAGATCAGCCCGGTCTGCGACACCCGGCCCAACACCATCGGAAGCGCAAGCATGAAGGGCACCTCCAGCCCCGCCAGAATACCCGCGTAAAGCGCGGTATCGCCCGCGCCGCGATGCGCGATCCCGGCGAAGACAAGGCCGATCACCACGAGATAAAGCGTCACCGCCCCGTGGATCGTGCCAAGCGCCAGCACCCGGATCAGCACCCGCGCCTCGGCCATCTCGCGCAGCGATTGGGCAAAGCTGAGGCCCGATTTCGGGTCAGGCCAGCGGGTTGCCCCGTCGCGCGGCCAGAACCCCCAGACCAGCGCCAGCAGGATCCCGGCCACCACCAGCGACACCGGGTAGATCGTGATCAGCGGCACACCCGCCCCGAAGACCACCGACCAGATCGGCAGCACGCAAACCCAGGGCAGCGCGAAGGCTGCGCGCAGGGTCGCCTGAATGCCGGGGCGGTCGCGCTCGGGGTGAAGCGTCGCCGCCAGCCGCGCCAGCGCGAAGAACTGCCCGAAGAGCGAGCCTGACAGCGGCAGGATCAGCGCATGGGCCAGAACGAAGCGGGTGACCGAGGGGCCGAAGGTCATCAGCCCCGTTCCCGCCACCAGAAACCCGCCCGACACCAGCGCGATCACCCTGCGGTTCGCGCGCTGATCAGCCAGGATACCAAACCCCACCGAGGCCGAAACCGAAAGCACCGAGGCGACCACCAAAAGCGCCGAATAGGCACCGTCCGACAGGCCGAACACCGTCACCGCCAGCGCCGAGGCATAGGGCGCCAGCGTCGCGGCATAGGCTCCGAACAGGATCAGAAGCGCCCCCGAGAGCATCAGCATCGGGTCTCGCAGGATCGGACGAAGGGAAGACGGGAGCGCCATGACTTACCTATGGGTGAAGGCAATCTGTGCTCTGCCAACGCCCCGAATGCAAGGGTCAGGGAATGGTCTTGCCGGGGTTCAGGATGCCCTTGGGATCAAGGGCCGCCTTGATCGCGCGCATCACATCCAGCGCAACAGGGTCCTTGTGCGCGGCCATGGTAGCGCGCTTCGACAGCCCCACTCCATGCTCGGCGCTGAAGGTGCCGCCCAGAGCCACGGCCTCTTCGGCCACGGCGGCGCGGATCGTGTCGTTCAGCGCAGGATCGGTGCGCGTCGGATAGGCGGTGTAATGGATATTGCCGTCGCCGAGATGGGCGATCACCAGCTCTTCGGCGCCGGGGTCGATGGTGGCAAGCCGCGCCGTCATCCGGTGCAGAAAAACCTCAAGCCGATCGAGCGGGAAGGCCACATCGCAATCCACCAGATCGGGGGTGGTGAAGGTGATCTCGGCCGCCGATTCGCGCATCTGCCACAGCTTGCGGCGCTGTGCCTCGGAGGTGGCGATGACAGCCTCGAGCACCTGCCCTGCCTCAAGCGCCGCGCCGAGCACCTCTTCGAGCAGCGCCGTAGGGTCATCGCCCGTGCGGGTCGTCGCGATCTCCAGCAGGATATTCACTGGCTGCGGCGGGAAGGGGCAGGCAAGTTCAGGGCGCAGCCGGGCCAGACGCGCCATGTAATGGGCGGGCATATACTCAAAAGCCTCGACCGCGCCACCCGTCGCCGCCTGCACGCGGTTGAGCAACTCGAGCGCGACGCCAAGGCTTTCAACGCCCAGAAGCGCCGTGCCATAGGCCACCGGCGCGGGCAGCAGCCGCAGCACCGCCGCAGTGATGATACCGAGCGTCCCCTCGGCGCCGATGATCAGATCGCGCAGGTCGTAACCGGTGTTGTCCTTGTGCAGCTGCGTTAGCAGGTTCAGCACGCGCCCATCGGCCAGCACGACCTCCAGCCCCAGACATAGCGCGCGGGCCGAGCCGTAGCGGATGACGTTCGAGCCCCCGGCATTGGTGGACAGAAAGCCCCCCACCATGGCCGAACCCTTGGCACCGAAGGTCAGCGGAAAGGCCAGGCCGTGCTCGGCCGCGATCCCGTGCAGCGCCTCAAGCACGACGCCCGCCTCGGCAACTACGGTGCGGGCGGCGGGGTTGATCTCGCGCACACGGTTGAGGCGCGCAAGCGACAGCATCAATGCGCCCTCGGCGAAGGTTCCGCCATTCAGCCCGGTATTTCCGCCCACCGGCACGACCGGGGTGCCGGTCTCATGCGCAAGGCGCAGGATGGCCGAAACCTCGGCCACCGTCGCGGGGCGCAGAACCGCCAGCGGGGTCCAGTGATAGTGGCCCGTCCACTCGCGCCCATAGGCCGCCGCATCGGCGCCCCTCAGCACATGCGCCGGCCCGATCAGGTCACGCAGGCGGGCGAGCAGGTCGTTCATCGCCAGTCGAAGAAACCCTTGGGCGCCTGCGCCAGCAAGCGTCGCGCAAGATCCGTGCCGAGTTCCGCCGCATCGGCAATCGCGCCGCGTGCTTCGCCCGAGATCGCCTCGGAGCCATCTGGGCGCAGGATCTCGCCGCGCAGCCAGAGTTGGTCGCCCTCGAGCGTCGCGAGCCCGGCGATCGGCGTCTCGCACGAGCCGTCAAGCGTCGCCAGATAGCTGCGTTCGGCCGTCAGACGATGGCCTGCGGGCGCGTCATGGATCGCCGCCAGCAGACGTTCGGTCATCGGATCGGCCAGACGCCGCTCGATCCCGATGCAGCCCTGCGCCACGGCGGGCAGCATCTCATCGACCTCGATGGCCGAGCGCGCGACGTGGCTCATGCCCAGACGGTTCAGGCCCGCCATCGCGAGGAAGGTGGCAACCGCCACACCCTCATCAAGCTTTTTCAGCCGGGTCTGCACATTGCCGCGGAACTCGACCAGCTTCAGATCGGGGCGCTTGTTGGCCAGCTGCGCGCGGCGGCGCAGGCTCGAGGAACCAACCGTCGCACCCTGCGGCAGATCGGCCAGACGCGCGACACCGGGGCTGACGAAAGCATCGCGCACATCCTCGCGCGGGAGGTAGCAGTCAAGCACCAGCCCCTCGGGCTGCGCGACCGGCATGTCCTTCATCGAATGGACCGCGATGTCGATGCGGCCCTCCAGCATGGCCTCTTCGATTTCCTTGGTGAAAAGGCCCTTGCCGCCAAGCTCCTTCAGCGGCTTGTCGGCTGCGATCAGCGCGGCATTGTCGCCGGTCGTCTTGATCACCACGATCTCGAAGGCCGCCTCGGGCAGATCATGGGCGGCCATCAGCCGCGCGCGGGTTTCATGGGCCTGCGCCAGCGCCAGCGGGCTGCCACGCGTGCCGATCTTCAGCGGGTCCGTAATGGAAGGCATCTTGGTCATGGCCAAGCGATAACTGCGGCAATCGGCCCGCGCAAGCGCCGAACGCTTGACATCGCGCCGCAGGGCGGGCTTGTGGGGGACAATTGAGGAGACAGCGATGACCGACAAGACCATCCTTCGTGCCCTGCGGGGCGAGGTTCTGCCCACCCCGCCGGTCTGGATGATGCGGCAGGCGGGCCGCTATCTGCCGGAATACCGCGCGACTCGCGCCGAGGCGGGCGATTTCCTGTCGCTGTGCTACAACCCCGAGCTTGCCGCCGAGGTCACGCTGCAACCGATCCGCCGTTACGGCTTCGACGCGGCGATCCTGTTCGCCGACATCTTGCTTCTGCCGCAGGCACTTGGCGTCGATCTGTGGTTCGAGACCGGCGAAGGCCCGCGCATGAGCACGGTCACCACGCCCGCCGAACTGGCCGCCCTGAAGGGCAAGGACGACATCCACGACACGCTTTCTCCGATCTATGAGACCGTGCGTATCCTGTCGCGCGAACTGCCCAAGGAAACCACGCTGATCGGTTTTGCCGGCGCGCCTTGGACGGTGGCCACCTATATGATCGCCGGACGCGGCACCAAGGATCAGGGCCCGGCCCATGCGCTCAAAGCCGCCGACCGCGCGACCTTCGCCGGGCTGATCGACCTGCTGACCACTTCGACCATCGAATATCTCTCGAAACAGGTCGAGGCCGGCGCCGAGGTCATCAAGATCTTCGACAGCTGGGCGGGCAGCCTCAAGGGTCAGGATTTCGAGGATTTCGCCGTCGAGCCCGCCCGCCGCATCATCGCGGAACTGAAAGCACGCTTCCCCGGCCTGCCGATCATCGCCTTCCCGCGCGAGGCGGGCGAGGGCTATATCGGCTTTGCCAAGAAAACCGGCGCGGATTGCGTGGCCATCGACAACTCGGTCTCGGCCGAATGGGCGGCGGCGAATGTGCAAAAAGACGGTTGCGTGCAGGGCAACCTTGACCCGCGCCACATGGTCACCGGCGGCCAGCCGCTGATCGACGCCACGCGCGAGGTGGTGCGCGCCTTCTCGAAAGGGCCGCATCTCTTCAACCTCGGGCATGGCATCACGCCCGATGCCGACCCCGAGAATGTCGCGCTGATGATCGAGACGATCCGCAAGGGCTGAACATCGCCCCCACGAGCCATGAAAAAAGGGGCCTCGCGGCCCCTTTTCTTATCCCTTGAACTTCTTCGGGCCAGGCTTGCCGGTCTTGGCGCCCGGCTTTCCGAAGGGCTTGCCACCGGGTTTGCCGAACGGCTTACCCGCAGGTTTCTCGCCCGGCTTGCCGTATTTCGCCTTGGGCTTATCGGTTTTCTGTGCAGCGCCATGACCGCCTTCGCGGGCCCAGGGGGCAGCCTTGCGGCCCTTGGGGGCACCGAAGTCCTCGTCGCGGTCACGCGCCGGACCCTTGCGGTGCGGTTTCTTTGGACCGCGATCATCGCCGCCCTTGCTCCAGCGCGCGGGCTTGGGCGCGGGGCGGTCGAGTCCCTCGGGCGCTTCGGCCAGAACCTCGACCTTGCACTTGTCCTCAAGCCGCATCGCGGGGCCAAGGCCGGTCATGAAGCGCGCGGCGGCGTCTTCATGGATCTGCACGAAGGTGTGGTCCTGCATCACGCGGATCGCGCCGATGTCGCGGCGGGTCAGATCGCCCGCACGGCACAGCATCGGCAGAAGCCACTTGGGATCGACCCATTCGTCATGGCCCATGCCAAGACGCAGCCAGGTGGCGCGGTCGAATTCGGCGCGGGCGCGCGGCTTCGGCCCATCGACCGTCACCGGTGTCAGATCCTCCGGCGCCGAACGCGCGGCGCGGAAGTTGCGCAGCACGGCAGCGGCCAGCTGGCGCGGCTCGAACGCTTCGAGAAGCTGCGCGATCCCGTCGAATTCCTCGGCAGTCGCCGCAGCGGTCAGTGCCGGATCTTGCAGGATACGCTGTTGATCTTTGGCCAGAATTTCTTCGGGGCCAGGTGCGCTGTCCCAGGTTGCGGTGACCTGGGCCTCGCGCAGCAGGCGCTCGGCCTTGGCACGCACGTTCAAGGGAACGATCAGCGCCGAAACGCCTTTCGAGCCAGCCCGCCCGGTGCGGCCCGAGCGGTGCAAAAGCCCCTCGCGGTTGACCGGCAGATCGGCGTGGATCACCAGTTCCAAGCCCGGCAGGTCGATGCCGCGCGCGGCCACGTCGGTGGCGATACAGACCCGTGCCCTGCCGTCGCGCATCATCTGCAGCGCGCGCGATCGTTCGTCCTGCGACAACTCACCCGACAGCGCCACGACCGAAAGGCCACGGTTCAAAAGGCGCCCGGTCAGGTGCGTCACGGCCGCGCGGGTCGAACAGAAGACGATGGCGCGCTCGGCCTCGTAGAAGCGCAGCACGTTGACGATGGCGTTCTCGCGGTCGGATTTGTCCACCATCAGCGCGCGGTAGTCGATATCGGCGTGCTGTTCGCGCGCGGCGATGGTCGAAATGCGCTGCGCATCTTTCTGATAGGTCGCCGCCAGCTTGGCGATCGGCGGGGAAACGGTGGCCGAGAACATCAGCGTGCGACGCTCTTCCGGGGCCGCTTCAAGAATGAATTCGAGGTCTTCACGGAAACCGAGGTCGAGCATCTCGTCGGCCTCGTCCATCACCACGACCTGCAGGTCGGACAGATCGAGCGCGCCGCGACGGATATGGTCGCAGATCCGGCCCGGCGTGCCCACGACGATGTGGCAGCCGCGTTCGAGCGCGCGGCGCTCACTGCGGGCGTCCATCCCGCCAACGGCACCGGTGATCACCGCGCCGGCCTTGGCATAAAGCCACGACAGCTCGCGGCTGACCTGTTGGGCCAGTTCACGGGTGGGGGCGATGATCAGCGCATGCGGCAGATCGGCATAGGGCGCAAAGGCGCCGTCGGCCAGAAGCTCTGACGCCATCGCGAGACCGAAGGCCACCGTCTTGCCCGAGCCGGTCTGCGCGGACACCAGCAGGTCTGCCCCTGCCAGCGCGGGGTCCGAGACCGCCTCCTGCACCGGGGTCAGAGTGGTGTATCCCTTCTCGGACAACGCCGCAGAAAGGGCGTCGGGAAGGTGCGGAAACTGGGTCATGTCGGGGCCTTCTGAAAACACGAAGGCCGCGTTCTAGTCCAAACCCCGCCGAGTGTATAGGGCGAATCGCCTGCGCAGAGGGCAACCCCGCCAAGCGTTTACTGCGTTGTCGTGCGTTTTACGGCCACTTGGCCAGCGGCGGCAAGCTCATCAGCACCGCATCGGCATTGTGCCCGGTCTCAAGCCCGAACTTGGTGCCCCGATCATAGACGAGGTTGTATTCGGCATAGAGTCCGCGATGGACCAGCTGAGTGTCGCGATCAGCCTCCGACGCGGGCGTGCCAAGGCGGCGTTCGGTCACCGGGATGAAGGCGGGCAGGAAGGCCGCACCGACCGAACGGGTGAAGGCAAAATCCGCCTCCCAGTCGCCGGTGTTCAGATCGTCGTAGAAGATGCCGCCGACGCCGCGCGCGCGGCCCCGGTGCGGGACAAAGAAATACTCATCCGCCCAGGCCTTGAAGCGGGGGTAATACTCGGCGTCATGCGCGTCGCAGGCGCCCTGCATCTGCGCATGGAAATGCGCGGTATCCTCGGGGTATTCGATGCAGGGGTTGAGGTCTGCACCGCCGCCGAACCACCAGGCATTGGGCGTCCAGAACATGCGGGTATTCATGTGCACAGCGGGGGTGTGCGGGTTTTGCATATGGGCCACAAGGCTGATCCCCGAGGCCCAGAAGCGCGGGTCTTGCTCCATCCCGGGCACGCCGCGTGCCGCCATCGCCTTTTGCGCGCGCGGGGCCAGCTCGCCCCAGACGGTCGAGATATTCACCCCGACCTTCTCGAAGACGCGCCCGCCGCGCATCACGCTCATCTTGCCGCCGCCGTGATCCTCGCCTGCGGGGCCGGTGCGGGTGGTGGGGGTGACCTCGAAGCGGCCCGGCGCGGCGCTACCCGGACCGCGATCTTCCAGATCCTCGAAAGCCGCGACGATGCGGTCGCGCAGATCCGAGAACCACTGGCTGGCCTGCGCCTTGCGCTCGGTGAAATCGGTGTCGATCATACGCGGCTCCTCCTGATCACTTTTTGGGTTCATTAACAGGCGCAGCCCGCGGGCGGAATTGCCTTTTGCACCGCGCCGTCGCAGGATGGGCCGTGGATTTCAGGAGGTAGCTATGTTTTCGCGCGTGACCCTGGCAGTTCTTGGCGGAGTGATGCTTTTGGGCGCCTGCGGCACCCCGCAGGAACAATGCATCAGCCGATCAACGCGCGAAGTACGCAATCTTGAGTACCTGCTGAAGGAAACCGAAGAGAACCTTGCGCGCGGCTACGCCTGGGAGGAATACGAGGTCCCCACCTGGCGGCGTGAGATTTGCGGCACGCAACTGGTGCCCGGCACAGGTGGACCCGTCGAGAGACCGCGCTACTGCCTTGTGCGCGACACCGAGACAAAGCGTCGCATCAAGTCGATCGACCCTGCGCAAGAGGCCCGCAAGCGCGATGCGCTGAAGGCCAAGATCGCGGCGCTCATGCCGCAGGTCGAGGCCAATATCGCCGCCTGCCGCGCGACCTATCCCGAGTAAGCCTTAGAACATCGGCACCGAGATCGGATCGACCACGCTGCGCCCGCCATCGACCTGAATGATCTGGCCGGTCATGAACGACGCGCCCGGCGAGGCGAGGAATTGCACCGCCTCGGCCAGTTCCGTGGCGGGGGCGATGCGGCCAAGGGGGGTACCCTCGGTGATGGCGGCGCGCCACTCGGGGTTCTCCTTGATGCCTGCGAGCAAAGAAGCGCTCATGACCGAGCCGAACGAGACCCCGTTCACCCGGATGCGGTGCGGCGCCAGCGCGACAGCAAGGCTGCGCGTCGCCTGATCCTGCGCTGCGCAGGCAATCGAATAGGCCAGCAGTTCGGGCTGCGCGTGCAGCGATGCCTGGGTCGAGACGTTGATGATGCAGCCCACCTCGCCCTCGGTCCGGCGCTCCTTCTCGGCCTGGCTCATCATCCGCTTCGCGGTCATCTGCGACAGGCGCAGCGCACCGCGCATGTTCTGGCGCATCATGTCGTCGAGGATATCCTGCGCGGGATCGAGCGGATCGCAGGGCGTCACCGCCCGCGCCGCGTTCACCAGAATGTCGATCTTGTCGAACGCGTCAATCGTGGCCGAGAGCAGGTTGTTCACCGTCAGCTTCTCGCACAGGTCGCCCGCGAAATAGCGCGCAGGGCCCTCGGTCTTGGCGTTCTCGCCCAATTCCGCGATCAGCTTGGCCTCGTCGATATCGGCGCACATGACATAGGCGCCACGGTCCAGAAAGTGGCGCGCGATGGCTAGGCCGATGCCATGGGCGGCGCCGGTGATGATCGCAGTCTTGCCGGTGATGGAAAGCGACATGGGCTGTCCCCTGAGATTGGTTTGCGGGCTTTTACCCGATTTTAACGGCGCGGACGAGCCATGCGCGTGCGTGACGCGGCGACCGGCTTGGATCCGCCGACGATGGGCTTGCTGGCGCGGATGATCTTGAAGCCGCCATCCCCGCCGAGTTCCTCGATCTCGTGGAAACTGGCGCGCAGGGCCTCTTCATAGGGCAGGTGGCGGTTGGCGACCATCCACAGCGTCCCGGAGAGCGACAGCATCGAAGCCGCCGCACGAATGAAGGCCGCGCCCAGCGCCGGATCGGCCACGCGCGAGGTATGGAAGGGCGGGTTCATCACGATGCCCGAATAGCGCGCCTCGGGCACGTAAGCGGTGGCATCGGCCCAGACGAAGCGCGCGCGCGGGTCGGCGATGTTACGCCGCGCGCAGTCCAGTGCGGCGTGTTCGGCCTCGATCAGGTCGATGCTCTCAACGCCCTCGCGGGCCAGAACCTGCGCGGCAAGCCAGCCCCAGCCCGCGCCCAGATCGGCCATCCGGGCGGGCAGCTTGGCCGGAAGCGCCTCGGCCAGCAGCGCAGAGCCGCGGTCGATGCCATCGGCGGAAAAGACGCCGGGCGCGGTGACAAAGCCGGGCGCGGGCTCGCCCGGACGGGCCTGCCACTCGGCCGGGGCGGCCGCGCCCGCAGCGAAGGCAAAGATCTTGCCATGCGCCTTGGCCAGCGGCGGGGTGACAAGGGCCCAAGCGCGCAGATCCTTGAGCGCCGAATCCACGCCATCATGCTTGGCGCCATCGACCCAGACCGGGCCGTTGGGTGCAACGCGCGTATTGGCCTCAAACAGGATCGCGCGGGCCTCGGCCTTGGCGCGGGGCAGGAACACGATGGCGCCCGTGTACTCGGCGCCAGGTTCGGCCACGACATCGAAGCCACGCGCCTTCAAAGCATCGAAATCGGGCGCGAAACCCTGGATCACCTGCACCCGCTCGCGCGGCAGGTCGGACAGATCGGTGTCGCGGGTGGCGCGCCAGACGGCGATACGGCCCTCGGCGGGCAAGGCATCAGGCGCGGCAAGCGCGAGGGAAACTCGGGGATGGCTCATGGGGACCTTCGGGTCTGGCAATGGGGGCTGGCATCGGCGCGCAGGCGCGATGCGTCATTCCTTTTCCATCGTGCATTGCAGCGGGTGCTGGTGGCGGCGGGCGAAATCCATCACCTGGGCCACCTTGGTCTCGGCCACTTCGAACGAGAAGACGCCGACGACGGCAAGCCCCTTCTTGTGCACGGTCAGCATGATCTCGAAGGCCTGCGCATGGGACATGCCGAAGAACCGCTCGAGGATATGCACGACGAATTCCATCGGCGTGTAATCGTCGTTCAGCAGCAGAACCTTGTACATGGGCGGGCGCTGCGTCTTGGGACGAGTCTTGAGCGCGACGCCGGCTTCGCCTTCGGCGTCGTCCTTTCGGTCGGCCATCATGTGAATGGGCTCGCGCAAGTCGCTCTCTCGCAGGAATCGGATCTTTCTGTCCGGCGAATATAGGCGCATCTGCCCATATGAAAAGCCTTTTGCGGAAAGGGAATTGCCTTTTGCCCCCGCGTCGGGCCACTCTCGCGGCTCGGGAGGCGCCCATGACCCTGACGACGATTGGCTTCGATGCCGATGACACGCTCTGGCACAACGAGCGGTTCTTTCACCTCACGCAGGAGCGGTTTCACGACCTGCTGGCCAACCATGCCCCGCGCGAGCATCTGGCCGAACGGCTGCTGGCGGCCGAGCGGCGCAACATCGGCCATTACGGCTTTGGCGTGAAGGGCTTCACCCTGTCGATGATCGAGACTGCCATCGAGGTCAGCGAGGGGCGCGTGCCCGCCTCGGTCATCAGTGAAATCATGGCCGCCGGGCGCGAGATGCTGGCCCATCCGATCGAATTGCTACCCCATGCCCGCGAGGCGATCGAGGCGCTGGCCGGGCACTACCGAATCGTGCTGGTCACCAAGGGCGATCTGCTCGATCAGGAGCGCAAGCTGGCGCAATCGGGGCTGGGGGAGTTGTTCAACGCGGTCGAGATCGTCTCTGACAAGAAGCCCGAGGTCTATCGCACCGTCTTCGCCCGCCATGGCACTGGACCCACCGAGGGCATGATGGTGGGCAATTCGCTGAAATCCGACGTGATCCCGATGATCGAGGCCGGGGGCTATGGCGTGCATGTCCCCCATGACCTGACCTGGGCGCTGGAACATGCCGATCCGCCGACCGCCGATCCGCATTTCGCCGAACTGCCCGATCTGGGCGCCCTGCCCGATCTGGTGGCGCGTCTGGCCTAGACGTGCTGGCCCGCGTTCACCTCAATCTCGGTCCCGGTGACATAGCTTGAGGCATCCGAGCACAGGAACCAGATCACATCGGCCACCTCGCGCGGTTGGCCAAGGCGCCGCAACGGCAGGTTCTCGACGATCTTCTCGGTGCCGGGGGAGAGGATCGAGGTCTCGATCTCACCCGGCGCGATGGCGTTGACACGCACGCCGAGCGGGCCGAAATCATGCGCCATCTCGCGCGTCAGCGCCTTCAGCGCGGCTTTCGAGGTGGCATAGGCCGCGCCCGCGAAAGGATGCACCCGGCTGCCCGCGATCGAGGTGACGTTGACCACCGCACCCTTGGCCGCCGACAATTCCTCCTTCAGCCCGCGCGCCAGCACGATCGAGGCGAAGAAGTTGACATGGAACACCTGCCCCCAGGCGCTGAGGTCGGTGTCGAGCGTGTTGAGGCGGCTGCCCCCCGGCCCCTTCGGCGAGATCCCCGCGTTGTTGACCAGCGCGTGCAGCTTGCCATCCAGCCGCGCACGGATCTCGGAAATCGACTCGATCGTCTTCTTGGGGTCGGCGAGGTCGATCACGATATGATCCTCGCGCCCGCCGCCCCAGGGGCATTGCTCGGGGAAGGGCTGGCGCGAGCAGGTGATGATGCGCCACCCCTCGCGGGCGAATCGTTTCACCGTGGCATGGCCGATCCCCCGGCTCGCCCCCGTCAGCAGCATCACCTTGCGGTCGTCCATTCCGGCCCCCTGTCCTTCGCGCTTGTCCGTGAACCTAATCCCCTGCGCGGCAATGGCAATGCCCTTGGCATGGGGCAAGTTTGGCCGTAACACTGAGCGCCGACTTTTCCCGGGGGCAAGACATGAGAAAGCAGACCATGGACCGTGACTGGATCGCCACCGCCCGGACGCTCTCCGAGGCGCTTCCCTACCTGCAACGCTACACGGGGGCCGTTGTCGTCGTGAAATTCGGCGGCAACGCGATGGGCGACGATGACGCCATGGCCGAGTTTGCCCGCGACATCGTGCTGATGAAGCAGGTCGGCATGAACCCGGTCGTCGTGCATGGCGGCGGCCCGATGATCAACGAGATGCTGGCCAAGCTCGGCATCAAATCGGACTGGGTGCGCGGCAAGCGCGTGACCGACAAGGCCACCGTCGAGGTGGTCGAGATGATCCTGTCGGGTCTTGTGAACAAGCGCATCGTGCAGGCGATCAACGATCAGGGCGGACGTGCGGTCGGTATCTCGGGCAAGGACGATGACCTGATGGTCTGCGAGGCCGACGACCCGGAACTGGGTTTCGTGGGCCGCCCGGTCGAGATGAACGTGCAGGTGATCCGCGACCTTTACAGCGCGGGCATGATCCCGGTGATCGCCCCGGTCGCGACCGGCGTGAACGACAACGAGACCTTCAACGTCAACGGCGACACCGCTGCGGGCGCCATCGCGGGCGCGCTGCAGGCCGACCGCCTGCTGCTGTTGACCGATGTCGCGGGCGTCAAGGACAAGGCTGGCGAGGTCATCACCAACATGACCCCCGACGAGGTGCAGGGCTTGATCGCCGACGGCACGATCTCGGGCGGCATGATCCCCAAGGTCGAGACCGCGCTGAAGGCGGTCAAGGAGGGCGTGCGCGCCGTGGTCATTCTGGATGGCCGCGTGGCGAATGCCTGCCTGCTGGAACTGTTCACTGAACATGGCGCGGGCTCGATGATCCGCTCCACCATGCCGAAGGTGAAGCCACGTCGCGGATAAGCACCGATTTCCTCAAGGACCTGAATGCCGAGCGGCTCTTCGTCGCCGGCACCCTTGAGGATGCGGGCAGGCACATCGCCCTCATCGCCCCCGCAGAGCCCGGCTTCTGGGCACATCTGACGGCGAGCCCCGAGTTTCGCGACGGCACCCCAGATCCGATCGACCGCTGGTCGGCGCGTGTTATCGGCGCACTTGCGCAGCGCCATGGCGGCGCGGCGGTCTTTCCGTCCGACGGGCCACCCTACCCGCCGTTCTTCGACTGGACACTGCGCTCGGGGCGGTTCCACCGCTCGCCGGTGCAATTGCTGGTACATCCGCAGATGGGGCTTTGGGCCAGCCTGCGTGGCGCCATCCTGTTCGAGATCCTGCCCTGTGCGCCCTTGCCTGCCCTGACAAGCCCCTGCGCGGCCTGCCCCGCGCCATGCCTCAGCGCCTGCCCGGTTGGCGCACTGAGTGAGGGCGCACCCTATGATGTGCCCGCCTGCCACGATTTCCTCAATAAACCCGAAGGCATAGACTGTCTTTCTCGGGGCTGTGTCGTTCGGCGCGCTTGCCCCGCAGGGCGAAGCTATGGCAGGCTCGACGAGCAGTCCGCTTGGCATATGAGGCACTTCCACAAATGACACCGCTCGGCCACCGCCGCCTGATCCTGACGCGTCACGCGAAATCCAGCTGGGACGACCCGCTGATGGAGGATCACGACCGCCCCCTGAACGCCCGGGGCAATGCCGCCGCGCGGGAGCTGGGCGACTTTCTGGCCTCGCGCGGGCTCGAACCCGAAGAGGTTCTGTGCTCCACAGCCAAACGCACCCGCGAAACCTGGGACCGCGTGGCCGCCGCCGTGATCGAAACGCGCCCCGAGGTGCATTACCTCGACGCGCTCTACCACGCCTCGGCCGACACCATGCTTGAGGTGCTGAAGACCGCCACGCAGCCCTGTGTGATGATGATCGGGCACAACCCCGGCATCGCCGAGTTCGCCGCGCGGCTGCCCTCTCGCCCGGTCTTCGACCCCGAGTTCCGCAAATACCCGACCTGCGCCACGCTGATCGTCGATTTCCAGATCGAAGACTGGTCACAGGTCAAACCCGGCTTCGGCTCGATGCTGGAATTCTTCCGCCCAACGCGATGACTATCAGAAGTGAGGATTTTTCATGGGGTATCTGAAATCGACACCCAACGCCGAAGGTTTCTTCGGTGAATATGGCGGCGCGGATCTGCCGCCGCCGCTCGTCCCACATTTCAAGGAAATCACGGACGCCTATCTGCGCCTGTCGAAATCGGCCGATTTCATCGCCGAGCTGCGCTATATCCGCAAGCATTTCCAGGGCCGCCCGACCCCGGTCAGCCATCTCAAGAACCTCTCCGATCTGTGCGGCGGCGCCCAGATCTACGCCAAGCGCGAGGATCTGAACCACACCGGCGCGCATAAGCTCAACCACTGCATGGCCGAGGGGCTTCTGGCCAAATACATGGGCAAGAAGAAGCTGATGGCCGAGACCGGCGCAGGTCAGCACGGCGTGGCGCTGGCCACGGCGGCTGCCTATTTCGGGCTCGAGTGCGAGATTCACATGGGCGAGATCGACATCGCCAAGGAGGCGCCGAACGTCACCCGAATGAAGCTTCTGGGTGCGACCGTGGTGCCGGTGGGCTTCGGCGGGCGCTCGCTCAAGGAGGCTGTGGACAGCTGCTTCCAAAGCTACGTGTCGCAGGCTGACACGGCGCTCTTCGCAATCGGCTCGGTCGTCGGGCCGCACCCGTTCCCGCGCATGGTGCGCGACTTCCAGCACGTGATCGGCGTCGAGGCGCGCGAGCAGTTCCTGGAAATGACCGGCGAGCTGCCTGACATCGTGGCTGCCTGCGTCGGCGGCGGGTCGAACGCGATGGGCCTCTTCTCGGGCTTCATCGAGGATAAGGACGTGGCGCTTTACGGGGTGGAGCCGCTCGGCACCTCCTCGAAACTGGGCGATCACGCCGCCACCATCACCTATGGCGAGGATGGCGACATCCACGGCTTCCGCACCATCGTGCTGAAGGACGCCGAGGGCAACCCGGCCCCGGTCCACACCGTGGCCTCGGGCCTCGACTATCCCGGCGTCGGCCCCGAGCACGCGCATCTGCACCGCACCGGCCGCGTCACCTACACGGCCGCCAGCGACAAGGAGGCGCTCGACGCCTTCTACAAGCTCTCGCGCCATGAAGGCATCATCCCCGCCCTCGAAAGCGCCCATGCGGTGGCCTTCGCGATCCGCGAGGCCAAGGCCCATCCTGGCAAATCGATCCTGATCAACCTTTCAGGACGGGGCGACAAGGATATCGACTATGTGACCGAAACCTACGGCTTCGGCGCATGACAAAAGGGGCCCTGCGGGGCCCCTTCTTCTTGGTGCAAATACCTCGGGGGTCCGGGGGCGGCGCCCCCGGCCTTGGCCTCAGTGTCCCAGGATCTGGCTCAGGAACAGCTTGGTACGTTCGGACTGCGGGTTGTTGAAGAAGTCGTGCGGGTTGTTCTGCTCGACGATCTGCCCCTGGTCCATGAAGATCACGCGGTTCGCCACGGCCTGAGCAAAGCCCATCTCGTGGGTCACGCAGAGCATCGTCATCCCCTCTTCGGCCAGCTCGATCATGGTGTCGAGCACCTCCTTGATCATCTCGGGATCAAGCGCCGAGGTCGGCTCGTCGAACAGCATGATCCGCGGCTTCATGCACAGCGAGCGTGCAATGGCCACACGCTGCTGCTGACCGCCCGAAAGCTGCCCCGGATATTTCAGCGCCTGATCCGGGATCTTCACCTTCTCGAGGAAATACATCGCCGTTTCCTCGGCTTCCTTCTTCGGGATCTTGCGCACCCAGATCGGCGCCAGCGTGCAGTTCTCGAGGATGGTCAGATGCGGGAAGAGGTTGAAGTGCTGGAACACCATCCCCACTTCCGAGCGCACCTTGTCGATGTTCTTGAGGTCCGAGGTCAGCTCGGTTCCATCCACGATGATCCTGCCCGACTGGTGCTCTTCCAGACGGTTGATGCAGCGGATCATCGTCGATTTGCCCGAACCCGAAGGTCCTGCGATAACGATACGCTCGCCCTGGTTCACGGTCAGGTTGATGTCGCGCAGAACATGGAACTGGCCGTACCATTTGTTCATGTTCTCGATCTGGATGGCGACCTCGTCGCTGACCTGCATGTGGCTGCGGTCGATGTCACGTTCGAAATGCGGCTCCGTCATGGGTCGCTCCTTAACGGTGGTCACGCTTCAGCTTGCGCTCAAGATACATTGCGTACCGCGACATGCTGAAGTTCAGGATGAAGAAAATGGCGCCGACGAAGACGAAAGGTTCCCAGTAGATACCTTTCCAGTTGAAGTCGGCGCGGATGAAGTCGGGGATGCCCTTGAGCGGATCGAACAGGCCCACGAAGGTCACAAGCGTTGTGTCCTTGAACATGCCGATGAAGGTCGACACGATCCCCGGGATCGAGATCTTGAGCGCCTGCGGCAGAATGATCAGCCGCTGCGCTTTCCAGTAATCCAGACCCAGGGCGTCAGCCGCCTCATACTGCCCGCGCGGAAGCGCCGCGAGACCGCCGCGGATCACCTCGGCGATATAGGCTGCGGCGAACATCGTCACCAGGATCATGACACGCAAGATGATGTCGAAGTTCGTCCCCGGCGGCAGGAAGTAGTTCAAGAGCAGTGAGGCCACGAACAGGAGCGTGATCAGCGGCACGCCGCGGATGAACTCGATGAACATCACCGAGCAGCTCTTGATCAGGAACATGTTCGACTGACGGCCAAGCGCGAGGATGATCCCCAGCGGCAGCGACAGCGCGATGCCCCCGGCCCCGATGGTGATCGCCAGCAGGAAACCACCGAAGCGGTCCGAGGCCACAGGCTCGATCGCCAGGGGGATCATGGTGCTCAGAATGTCATCCAGCGGCCCCACGGCGAACAGCCAGAACAGGATCGGCGCGACAATCGCGGCCACGATTGCCAGGATCGAGCTGACTTCATCCAGAAAGCGCAGGGCAAGGAAGCCGATCCCGAAACCCGCGGCGATCATGATGACCGGCCAGGCCGAACCGCCCCAGAGCAACCAGATTGCCAAGAGCGGATAAGCCAGGCTGAACAGCAGCATCTGCCGGGGCAGTTGGGTGAACAGCACCGGGGCGACTGCAAGCAGCAGGCCCAGGAAGACTGCAATCGGGCGCCAGTAAAGCTCGGGCGGATAGAACCCGAAGATGAACTGGTGCCAGCGCTCACGCAGCATGGCCCAGCAGGCGCCGCTGGCGCCCTCGCCCCAATTCGCCGCGATGATCGTGCGGCACTCGGCGAGCGAGTTGGCATTCCAGACCGAGTGGCGGAACCACGGGTAGAAATGCGTCACCAGCAGGTAGATCACGAACACGCTGGACAGGGTCAGGATGGCATTGAACCAGCTTGCGAACAGGTTTTCGCGCAGCCATTTCACCAGACCGGCCTGTGAGGTCGGCGGATCTTGCGGCGGCAGCATGTCCTTGCGCACGAAGGCGGCGGTTTGCGAAGTGCTCATCTTACCGCTCCTTCAGTTTGACGGATTTGTTGTAGACGTTCATTAGCCCCGAGATTGTCAGAGAGATCGCGAGGTAGATAAGCATCATCAACAAGATAGCCTCGAGCTCTCGCCCGGTCTGGTTGAGCGTGACGCCCCCTAGGGTGCCGCGCAGGTCCATGTAACCGACGGCGATCGCCAGCGACGAGTTCTTGGTCAGGTTCAGATATTGCGAGATCAGCGGCGGGATGATCACCCGCAGCGCCTGCGGCAGGATCACCAGCTTCATCGTACGGTTCGGGCGCAGGCCCAACGCATAGGCGGCCTCGCTCTGACCCTTCGAGATAGCCAGGATGCCCGCGCGGACGATCTCGGCGATGAAGGCCGCCGTGTAGAGCGTCAGCCCCAGCCAAAGTGCCACAAAGGCGTTCGACACGTTGTTGCCGCCAGTAAAGTTGAAGCCCTTGAGCGTCGGCGAAACCAGATGGAAGCCCAAGGCCACCAGCACCACAAGAAGCGGGCCGAACAGGATCAGCAGGCTTTTCCACCAGGTTACCGGGCGCACGCCGGTTTCATTCTGCACCTTGTGCGCATGGGCCTTAAGCCGGCGATTCCCCCAGATCGAAACGATTAAGACGACCGCGATCAGAAGGAAGTTCAGCGAAATCGGTGCAAAGGCGGTGTCGATCGTCCCAAGCGAGTTGGTGAACTCGATCGCCGGTATCGCGGTGTAGCGGTTCGTCACCGCCACAGAGTCGAAGAGCAGCATGGAAACTGCGGACTCTCCGGTCTCCGGGTTGATCTTGTAGGCGTTCGGAGAGGGCGTGACTTCAGACAGCAGTGCGATGCAGACGAGGATCCACAGCAGGACCGGGATGTTGCGAAACATCTCGACGTAGGAGGTCATCAGCCGCGCCACCAGCCAGTTGTGCGACAGGCGCAGAACGCCAATGATGATCCCCAGAACGGTCGCCGCCGCACAGCCCAGGACCGACACCCAAAGGGTGTTCAGCAGCCCGACCAGCATCGCGCGGGCATGCGTATTGTCGTTGGTATAGGGGATCAACTGCTGGCCGATATCGTAACCTGCACGGTTACTCAGGAAGCCAAAGTTGAAATCTTTCCCTAGTTGATTGAGGTTCTGGATCGTGTTGTCCACAAGCCAGGCGACCCCTGCCATCACCAAAATGAAGGTCACGACCTGAATGGTCAGAGAGCGATAGCGGGTATCGTAGATAAGCTGACTGAGCCGGAAACCTTGTTCCGGCGCATCCGATGCGCTTGTCATTCGTGTTTCCCCTGTTCCAGACACGCGTCCTGGGCTTAGGCCCATGTTGCGAGGTCATGCCTCCGCGCGCAGGATATTATTTGATGAGAGGGCGCGCCGACCTGTCGGCGCGCCCTTCCTGTTTCTTAGCGGAACGGCGGAGCGTACAGCAGGCCGCCCTGGGTCCATTGCGCGTTCAGACCGCGCGCCAGAGCGATCGGAGTCGCCTCGCCGATGGTTGCGGCGAAGATCTCGCCGTAGTTGCCGCTGGCCTTGATGGCGCGCACGGCCCAGTCGTTGTCGAGACCGGTCATCTTGCCCAGCTCGCCTTCGACGCCGAGCAGACGGTTGATTTCCGGGTTCTCGGTGCCCTTGGCCAGTTCATCGACATTGGCCGAGGTCACACCGTATTCCTCGGCGGCGATGAGCGCGTTGAGCGTCCAGCGGACGACGTCGCCCCACTGGCTGTCACCGTGACGCACTGCCGGCCCGAGCGGCTCTTTCGAGATGACTTCCGGAAGGATGATGTGGTTTTCCGGATCCGCGTAGGAGGCGCGGGTGGCGGCGAGGCCCGAGATATCGGTAGTGTAGGCATCGCAGGCGCCAGCCAGGTACTGCTGCTCACCCTCGGCGTTCGAGTCGATGGTGATCGGCTGGTAGGTCATGTTGTTGGCCTTGAAGAAGTCGGCCAGGTTCAGTTCGGTCGTGGTGCCGGTCTGGATACAGACCGAGGCGCCGTCGAGCTCTTTCGCCGAGGTCACACCCAGATCCTTGCGGACCATGAAGCCCTGACCGTCGTAGTAGTTCACGCCGACGAAATCGAGCTTGAGGTCGGTATCGCGCGAGAAGGTCCAGGTGGAGTTGCGCGACAGCATGTCGACCTCACCCGAAGCCAGCGCGGTGAAGCGGGTCTGGCCGGTGGTCGGCACGTATTTGACCTTGGACGGGTCGCCCAGAACGGCTGCGGCAACGGCCTTGCAGACGGCCACGTCGAAGCCCGACCAGTTGCCGTTGGCATCCGGCGCGGCAAAGCCGACAAGACCGGTGTTCACGCCGCAGTTCAGCTCGCCACGGGCCTTTACGTCATCCAGGGTGCCGGCAGCAGCCACACCCGCAGAGACCGCGGCCACAGCCAGCGTGCCGAGAAGTACGGATTTTTTCATATTTACCTCTTCCTGAGTTGCCGCCCTCTTGGGGCGGTTCTTGCGCCCGTTTTCGGGCAGGAACACTCTGAGGTTGATCCCCAGTGGGCCGAGTTTGAGCCATTTGATCAAAGAACGTCAAGCGAGATTGCTGTTTTGGACCGAATACCTGTCCAATTTGCCGATAAACGCTTATTCGGCCAACATAAGTTTTGCGCGGCGCCGAGGCGCTACAGATGACGCAGGGCCCAGAATCGTTCGGCCTCCAGCAGAGCTTCGCGCTTCAACGCGGCCTGCTCAGCAGCCTCTTCGTCCTCGCCCCATTGCTCGATCTGCCAGGTCTCGTCGATTCGAGCGAGATCCCAGGCCGTCGCCGCATCAAGCCGCCCCATGGCCACCGCCAACCCCAAGACGAGCGAGCCGGTGATTCCCACCAGATCGTGCACCGAGGCCATCTCGTACTCATCGAGCGCGGCGACGCGCGCCGCCAGCGCGGACAGTGCGGGCGCGGGCTGCGCCACGGGGATTACCCCTTTGGTGACCACAAGACGGGCGCCCAGCTCGGCCTCGGCCCAGTCCAGAAGTGCGTCCCACGCCTCAGCCTGGCGTGCGACCAGCTCATCGGGCTGCTCGGCGCGGTAACACAGCAGGTCGGTACCACCATAGGCCGCGATCAGCTCGGCAACCTCGGCGTGCTGATGACGGACCTTGTCGATGGCGGCATTGGCCGAACGCGTCACCGGCATCGTCGTGGGGTCGATCTTCTCGTCCTGCGCATCCCATTCGGCTGCAATCGCCTCGGCCATGGCGCGGGTAGGCACCTCAAGCAGTGCCTTCGCCGGGGTCTTGAGAGCCCGCCCGTCGAGCGACACGCCGAAGCCGCCGGGCTGCTCAGTAACCGTTGCCGCCTTCCAGAACCGCTTTGCCGTCCATCCGCTCATACATGCATCTCCACGAAATCGCCCAGCGCGGCCTCAAGCGCCGCGAATGTATCCACAAGCCGATCCGCGCCCGCCGCCAGCAGATCGGAAACGGGGTGGTAACCCCAACTTACCGCAATCGTGCCGCAGCCCGCCGCGCGCCCCATCTCGATGTCAAAGGTCGTGTCGCCGATCATCACCGCATCGCGTGCGTTGACGCCGGTATCCGCCAGCGCGGCAAACAACATCTCGGGGCTTGGCTTGGACGGGTGGTCATCCGCCACCTGCCGCGTCACGAAAATCCCCTCAAGCCCGTGATGGCGCAAAAGCGCATCGAGCCCGCGCCGCGACTTGCCCGTCGCCACGGCCAGAAACAGATCGTCGCGCTGCGCGAGCTTGCGCAACAGATCGGCCGCGCCCGGATAGAGCGGCGCGGGCGAGGCCGCACGGCTGGTGAAGTAGCTGGCCTTGTAGCCCTCGACGATGGCGGCCTGGGTGGCGGCGTCCTGATCGGGCGCAAGCCGCGCGATGGCCACGGGCAGAGACAGCCCGACGATAGACAGCGTTGCTGCGCGCGAGGGCGCGGGCAGGTCAACGGCCTCAAACCCCAGCGCCATCGCGTGACAGATATGCGCCTGGCTGTCCGAGATCGTGCCGTCCACGTCAAAGACGATCAGCTTCATAGAAGATCCTCGAACGGATCGGCGGGCACCTCGTTTTCGTGCCAGCCCAGCGTCTTCCAGGTGCGCTTCATGTGATCGGGCAAGGGCGCGCTGATGGTGACGCGCTTCTTGGTGATCGGGTGGTCAAAGCTGATCTGGCGGGCGTGCAGGTGCAGCTTGCGGCTGATCTCGCCGCCCAGCTGCGCACCCCAGCCATCGCCTAGGTTCTCCTGCCCCGAGCCGCCGTATTTCCCGTCCCCCACGATCGGATGGCCCAACTCGGCCATATGCGCGCGCAGCTGGTGCGTGCGCCCGGTGATCGGCACCAGCGCGACCCAGCTGACCCGCGAGCCAAGCGCATCGAGCACCGCGTAATCGGTCGTGGCGCGCTTGGCATCCGGGTAATCGCCGATCTTGGCGGGGTGGATACAGATCATCTTCTCGCCCTCGCCGCCGCGCCCATGGCCCGGCGCCTTCATCAGGGCAAAGCGCACCGTTCCCATCTTGGGGTTGGGCACACCGGCGACCGCCGCCCAGTAGATCTTGCGCGTAGTCTTGTGCCGAAAAGACTCTGACAGAGCCCGCGCGATCCGGTCGGTTCGCGCGATCAGCAGCACCCCCGACGTGTCCTTGTCGAGCCGGTGCACCATCTTCGGCTTGTCCTTGTAGCCAAAACGCAGCGCATCGAGCAGCCCATCGACATGCCGATCCCCCTGCCCCGAGCCGCCCTGCGAGGGCAGCCCCGGCGGCTTGTTCAGCGCGATGATATGCTCGTCACGCCACAGCACACAGGCCTGGATCATCTCTTCATCGGCGGACGAGATCTGCGGCCCGCCGCCGTCACGGATACGCTCGGCGGCAGCCCCCCTGGGGGTGGCCGTCGCGGGCGGCAGCGGCGGCACGCGCACCTCCTGCCCCGGCGCGACGCGGCTGTTTGCCTTGACCCGTCCGCCATCGACGCGCAGCTGGCCGGTCCGGCACATCTTCTCCACCGCGCCCTGCGTGAGCTGCGGAAAGCGTTTCTTCAACCAGCGATCGAGGCGCTGCTCGCCCTCGTTCTCGGTCACCTTGATCATTTGTACGCCGCTCATGCCAACACCCACCGCATGAAATGAACTCCGAACATCAGCCCCGACAGCGCGCCGAGAACCGATATCGCTACATAGAAGGCCGCGTTGCCCACATCGCCCCGCTCGATCAGCGTCCAGACCTCAAGCGAGAAGGACGAGAAGGTCGTGAAGCCGCCTAGCACGCCCGTCGCGAGAAGCGGATTAAGATGCGTCAACATGCGCTGCCCGAGGAAAACCACAAGGCAACCCATCGCAAACGAGCCCACGATATTCACGAAGATCACACCCAGCGGGATGGTCTGCGGGCCGAACAGCCGCAGGATCGCCACCCCCGAGAGGTAGCGGCCCGAAGCCCCGATGGCGCCGCCGAGGGCGACCTGTAGAATGGTGGACAGCATGGAGTTCTCCTTTGGCGCCGAGAAACCCTCGGGGGGGCCAAATGTCAACCGTTACGCTTGTCTCGCAGCTTCGCGAACCATTCGACACGCTTTTTCAGCTCACGTTCGAAGCCGCGCTCGACCGGATTGTAGTAGACCGGGCGCTTCATCGTGTCGGGGAAGTAATTCTGCCCCGAAAAGCCATCCTCGGCATCGTGGTCATAGGCATAGCCCGCGCCATAGCCCTGCTCTTCCATCAGCCGGGTCGGCGCGTTCAGGATATGCTTGGGCGGCGGCTCTGACCCCGTCTTGCGCGCGCCGTCACGCGCGGCCTTGTAGGCAACGTAGCCCGCGTTCGATTTCGGCGCGAGGGCCAGATAGACCACCGTCTGCGCCAATGCCAACTCGCCCTCGGGCGAGCCAAGCCGCTCATAGATCTCCCAGGCGTGCAGCGCGTGGGTCTGGGCCTGCGGATCGGCAAGGCCGATATCCTCGACCGCCATACGCACGAAGCGCCGCGCGAGGTAGCGCGGGTCTTCGCCGCCTTCGAGCATCCGGGCGAACCAGTAAAGCGCCGCGTCCGGGTCAGACCCGCGCACCGATTTGTGCAGGGCCGAGATCAGATTGTAATGCTCATCCCCCGACTTGTCGTATTTCGCCGCCCGCCGCATCAGTCGCGCCGAAAGTGCCTGCGTATCAAGCGGCGCCGCGACCTTCCACGCCATCACCTGCTCGATCAGATTGAGCAGTGCGCGCCCGTCGCCATCGGCCATCTCCAAGAGCGCCTCGCGCGCCGGGGCCTTGAGCGGCAGCGCCCGGCCCAGGGTCTGCTCGGCGCGCTGCGCCAGCCGTTCGAGGCTGGCGAGGTTCAGACGCTCCAGCACGATCACCTGCGCGCGGCTGAGCACGGCGGCATTCAGCTCAAAGCTCGGGTTCTCGGTGGTGGCGCCGACCAGAAGGATCGTGCCGTCCTCCATATGCGGCAGGAAGCTGTCCTGCTGCGCCTTGTTGAAACGGTGAATCTCGTCGACGAAAAGCAGCGTTCCCCGTCCCTGCCGGAAGCGCAGCTTGGCCGCCTCGAAGACCTTGCGGAGTTCCGGCACACCCGAGAAGATCGCCGAGATCTGAACGAAGCTGCGGTCGGTTTCCGATGCCAGCAGCCTCGCGATGGTGGTCTTGCCGACGCCCGGCGGCCCCCAGAGGATGAGCGAACTCAGCGACCCCGCCGCCAGCATCGCGCCCAAGGGACCCTCGGGGCCAAGCACATGCTCCTGCCCGATCACCTCCGAAAGGTGCTGCGGCCGGATACGGTCCGCGAGGGGGCGATGGGCCGGAGCCTCTTTCGCCGGTTGGCTATCGAACAGGTCAGACATGCCTCATAGGTAATCCGCGCAAGAGCGGCGCGAAAGCCCCCCGCCACAAGAAACCCGGACGCTGTGCGCCTCAGTCGGGCACGACGGCGTCCACCTCGATCTCGACCAGCCACTCGGGGGTTCAAAAAGCGATTGATCGCTATGATCGTATCGACGGGGCCGCATCGAGGCTGTAAGGCTTGCGTGCCTCGATAGCCTGTTTCCAGTTGTCGATGGCAGTCAGGATCAGTCTTGTGCGCGCTACTGCCTGCAGGCCTGATCCGGCCTTAATGATCTCGAAACATTGCCTGGTCTGCAGGAACATGTCGTCGGCTCCAACCGTGTTGCCATCGGGTCCGACCGGCGCGGTGCCGCCCACCGCGAAGAAGTTCCCGACCCTGACGGCGCGGCTAAGCCCCACGAGGTTTTCCTTGGGATTGCCATTGGAGATATGCGGCCCCCCCTGCACGATGGCTTCTCCTGCCCAAAGTTGTCTCCAGGCGCCGCAAGACCCGCGTTGCTCCGCGCGCTCGCCTTACAAGTCCCCAGTGCGGCGGCAGGTTTCGAAGATCGTCGCCTGCTGTGGTGTGCCGTCGTTCGTGGTCGCATGCTCGGTGAAGGTCGGAACCCCGGCGGGCACGATGGTGTCCGGACGAGCCGCCCCAAGAAAGATGTGCTTCGAGGCCTCGGGGGCGAGCGGAAACCAACAGGGGTCATCAAAGGTCCCGGCATATATGCCGACGGCGCCGGGAAACCGCTCAAAACTCAGCCAGAGCTTGGTTCCGCAATCCGGGCAGAAATGAATATGAACAACCTTGCCGGAGCCCGCGGAGACCTGATCATAGATCTTGGGCGCGCCCGAAAGCACGACCAGATCGCGCTCGTCGAAGATCGGCTCGACCATATAGGCCGATCCGGTGGCCCTTTGGCAAAACCGGCAATGGCAGACCGTAACCCGGCTCGGCATGGCAAGCGTTGCGTAGCGAACGGCCCCGCACAGGCAGCCCCCCTCGTGTCGTGTCATCGCGCATTCTCCTAGTCCGGAAATGAACCCGGCGGCAGCCGCGCTCGGGCCCAGCCTATCACGGGACTTGGCTGCACGCGGAAAGATCCGTGACGAACGCCGGCCCAAAAAAGAAAAAGGCCCCCGCGTTTGGCAGGGGCAAGTCAGTCATACAGGCTGCGGCACGTTGGTTTCGGCCGCATGTTGGATCAGTGCATCTTGGTGGCGAGGCTGATCTCGACGCAGACATGCGCGCCGCCGATGTCGAGCACCGGCCCCGTCGGCTCGCAGTCCAGCCCCACCCGGCGTGCCAGACGCGGCGCAAGGGCCGGGATCAGACCCAGTACCTGCGTCGCCCCGAAGGTGCGCGCCGAGATGACCATCTCGTGGATCAGTTGCGACTGAACGCGCATCCGCTGCCCCGAGGGGACATGCTCGGACACGAAGATGCGCGAGCATTCCCAGATATGCTCGCCGATCGGCGCTTCCTGCCAGAGCAGGTTCGACGGGATCGCCTCAAGCAGCCCGCGCTGTGCGTCGCGGATCATGTAGGAATAGATGCCGCACTGGTGCGTGGTGGGCAGCAGCCGCACCCCGGCCAGAACCCGGCCGTTTTCGTGCACGGCGACCCAACGGCTTGCCGCCGTGTCGTATTGGTCGAACTCCATCCCGTCGACCTGCGGCAGATCCCACCGCTTGCGACCGATGAAAGTTTCGTGTCGTGCGCGAAAGAAATTCGCGAACAACTCGCCATGGTTGTGCAGATTGGCGTAAGAAAGAGTGGTAGCTTCCATAGTAGTGCCTCCTTGGGGTTGAAACCTGGCAGGAAGCGCCACAGAGCTCAGAGCAATCTGTATTCTCGCGCTTTTCGCACGGCCTCGGAGGTGGTGCGGGCCTCAAGTCGGATCCGGGCCGACTTCAACCTCGCTTTCAACGCACTCTCCGATATCCCCAGTTTGGCAGCGGCAGCAGTGTGGCGATCCCCGTTCGAAATGCATTGCAGGGCCTCGATCTGAGCGGTTGTCAGCTCAGTCGGTGGCGTATTCTCCTCATGCAGGCGCAACGCTATTTCCAGAAGCTTCGCCAACTCGGCGTCGGTAAATTCCCGGTCCCCCCGACCGATACCGACGATGGAGCGCGAAGAGATCGGCCCACAAGAGGCCGATGCTCCAAATTTCATGCCGAATGCCGCCGCCTGTTTGATGACATCAAACGGGTCGGGAAAGGTAATCTCGCTCCAGCGGGTGACCCCAGTGCAGCCAATCCCCCAAAAAACGAGGGGATCGCGCAGGTAGTAAGAGTTGTCGTTGTAGAGACGGACCCAACCGGGCGGAAACGTGCTGTGATAGATCAGCGGCGTGGCGAAGCGTATGTGCAACCCTACGGTGAATCCGAGAGGTGACAGCTGGGCCAGTTCGTTCAGCATTTCAGACGTCGCGCGATTAAAAGACATATCCTTTTAGACAGGTCGCTGTGGGGTCCGTCAACTTTTAATTGAATTTGCTGACTTTCCCGGGTGGGTGTTAACCATGTATAAACTTAAAGGCGCAGGAATTGCACACCCATTGGCGCGGCCAGGGCGCCGCAGGGTGCTCTATTTCGTATAGCGCGGGGGGAGATGGGGCCGAGCGCCCGAGCGCGATTCTCGCCAAGATCCGAAAAAGAAAAATCCCGCCCAAGGGCGGGATTCTCAGTTCGGTCGGACCGAGCGGCCAGAGGATTATTCCTCGGCGGCTTCCTCGGCAGCCAGGCGGGCCTTGTCGGCAGCGCCTTTGGCGGCGGGGTCACGGTCAACCAGTTCGATGATCGCCATCGGAGCCATGTCACCATAGCGGAAGCCGGCTTTCAGAACGCGGGTGTAACCACCGCTGCGCTCTTTGAAGCGCGGGCCGAGCACGTCGAACAGCTTAGCGACGTACTGGTCTTCCTTCAGCTGCGAAGCGGCCAGACGGCGCGCGTGCAGGTCACCGCGCTTGGCCAGCGTGATCAGCTTTTCGATGATCGGGCGCAGTTCCTTGGCTTTCGGCAGCGTGGTCTTGATCTGCTCGTGCTCGATGAGCGAGCCAGCCATGTTGGCGAACAGCGCCTTGCGGTGTTCGTGGGTACGGTTCAGACGGCGGTAGCCGCGAGCGTGACGCATCGTATTTCTCCAGTCTTGCGTTTTTGCTTTGTGTTGCGCCGCCTGCGTTGGACGGAGCGTCGTTGGGGCATTTGCCCATGGTTCCCGGGACGTCCCGGCATTGGATGGGGGGCCTTTAGCCCACGCCCCCCGAATGAGTCAAGCGCGCAAGATCAGAACTGATCTTCGAAACGCTTGGCCAGATCCTCGATGTTCTCCGGCGGCCAATCCTCGACTTCCATGCCGAGGTGCAGACCCATGCCCGAGAGCACTTCCTTGATCTCGTTGAGCGACTTGCGGCCGAAGTTCGGGGTGCGGAGCATCTCGGCTTCGGTTTTCTGGATGAGGTCGCCGATATAGACGATGTTGTCGTTCTTGAGGCAGTTGGCCGAACGCACCGAAAGTTCCAGCTCGTCCACCTTCTTGAGGAGGAGCGGGTTGAACTCGAGGCCTTCGTCGGCATCCTGCTTCGAGGCCGATTCCGGCTCTTCGAAGTTCACGAAGATCGACAGCTGATCCTGCAGGATGCGCGCAGCATAGGCCACGGCGTCCTCGGGGGTCAGCGAACCGTCGGTTTCGATTTTCATCGTCAGCTTGTCGTAGTCGAGCACCTGGCCCTCACGGGTGGGCTGAACCTCGTAAGCGACTTTCTTCACCGGCGAGTAGATCGCGTCGATGGCGATCAGGCCGATCGGCGCATCTTCCGGCTTGTTCTTGTCGGCGGCCACATAGCCTTTACCGGTGTTCACGGTGAGTTCCATGAACAGGTCGGCGCCGTCGTCGAGATGGCAGATCACGTGATCCTTGTTCAGGACCTCAATGCCGTTCGATTCCGAGATGTCGCCACCGGTGACAACGCCCGGGCCCTTGGCCGAGATCGACAGGCGCTTCGGCCCCTCGACTTCCATCTTCAGCGAGATGCCCTTGAGGTTCAGGATGATGTCGGTGACATCCTCACGCACACCGGCGACCGAGGAAAACTCGTGCAGCACGTTGTCGATCTGCACCGAGGTGATGGCGGCGCCCTGGAGCGACGACATCAGCACGCGGCGCAGCGCGTTGCCCAGCGTCAGACCGAAGCCGCGCTCAAGCGGTTCGGCGATCACGGTAGCCTGACGTTGCGGGTCGTTGCCGGCTTTGACTTCAAGCTGCGTCGGCTTGATCAGTTCGGCCCAATTCTTATGGATCATGCGCTCTGCCTCCATACTTGTTTCGGACCCATGTCCAATAGTCCGAAACGCCCGAGGAAAAATGCGAAAGCAGCCGGGCCGTGCAGGAACCCCCGCACGGCCCGACCGTCGAAACTTTGATTAGACGCGGCGGCGCTTGGGCGGGCGGCAGCCGTTGTGTGCGATCGGGGTCACGTCACGGATCGAGGTGATCGTGAGACCAACAGCGGCCAGCGCGCGCAGCGCCGACTCGCGGCCCGAACCCGGGCCTTGCACTTCAACGTCGACCGTCTTCAGGCCGTGCTCCTGCGCCTTGCGGGCAGCATCTTCAGCAGCCATCTGGGCGGCATAGGGGGTCGATTTGCGCGAGCCCTTGAAGCCCATGGTGCCCGAGGACGACCACGAAATGGCGTTGCCCTGAACGTCAGAGATCAGGATCTTGGTGTTGTTGAACGACGAGTTCACGTGAACGACGCCAGCGGCGATGTTCTTGCGCTCTTTGCGTTTAACGCGGGTTTTATCGCGAGCCATTAGTTCACCCTCCCCTTACTTCTTCTTGCCGGCGATCGGCTTGGCCGGGCCCTTGCGGGTACGGGCGTTGGTGTGGGTGCGCTGACCGCGAACCGGCAGGTTGCGACGGTGACGCAGGCCGCGGTAGCAGCCAAGGTCCATCAGGCGCTTGATGTTCATCGACACTTCACGGCGCAGGTCGCCCTCAACCGTGAGGTTGGCGTCGATGTATTCGCGGATCGCGAGCACTTCGGCGTCCGAGAGTTCATTCACACGGCGCGTCGGCGCAATGCCAACGGCTTCGACGATCTGGTTGGCGAACATCGCACCGATGCCGTGGATGTACTGAAGAGCGATCGGGACGCGTTTCCCGGTCGGAATGTTGACGCCAGCAATACGTGCCAAAGCGACTTTCCTTATGTTGCGGTTCCGTAGCACCAGAACCTTTTTTCACAACAACCCCGGTCAGATGTCCGGGATCACGAAAGCCTGAGACTGCATCGCAGACTCAGGCGATTCTCAAGCGAGACGCCGTGACCTAGAAGGATTTGTCCACCGGGTCAAGCGCCTTCGCGTTTATTTCGAGGCAGCATCCAGAATGGTGTCGATCTGACCCGCAACCTCGTCGATCTCGGCCAGGCCATCGACGGTGCTCAGCGCGCCGGCGTGGTAGTAGTAGCCGATCAGCGGCGAGGTCTTCTTGTAGTATTCCATCAGCCGGGTCTTGAGGCTGTCCTCGTTGTCATCGGCGCGCCGCTTCATGTCGTGGCTGCCGCAGACATCGCAGGTGCCCGCAACCTTGGTCGGCTTGGTTTCGTCGTGATAGACCTCGCCGCAGTTGCCGCAGGTAAAGCGGCCGGTGATGCGCTTGACCAGCGCCTCGTCGTCCACCCGCATCTCGATCACCGCGTCCAGCGCCTGACCGGTCTTGGCCAGCAACGCGCCAAGCGCATCGGCCTGCGGCAAGGTGCGCGGGAAGCCGTCGAAGATGAAGCCATTGCCCGAGGCCGAGGCCATCTTTTCCTCGATCAGGCCGATGACGATCTCGTCGGTGACCAGCTCGCCGCGGCTCATTACCCCGGCGACCTTCTGACCCATCTCGGTGCCCGAGGCCATGGCCTCGCGCAGCATGTCCCCGGTGGAGAGCTGAACCATGTTCCGCTCGTCCACCAACTTGCGGGCTTGCGTGCCTTTGCCAGCGCCGGGCGGGCCCAGAAGAATGATATTCGTCATGCCGGTCCCTTTTCTCAGCGACGCGCCGGAGCCTTGCGGCCCGTCTTCTTCTTGCCGCGCAGCTGCGACTTCTCGATCAGGCCCTCATACTGGTGAGCCAGCAGATGCGACTGCACCTGGTTGATCGTGTCCATCGTCACCGACACGACGATCAGCACAGAGGTGCCGCCGAAGTAGAACGGGATCGACAGCTGCGAGCGCAGGATCTCGGGCAGCAGGCAGACGGCGGCCAGATAGGCCGAACCGATGACCAGCACGCGCGCGACGACATAGTCGAGGTAGTCCTCGGTCTTCTTGCCGGGGCGGATACCGGGGATGAAACCACCCTGGTTCTTGAGGTTGTCGGCAACCTCATCCGACTTGAACGCCACGTTCGCGGTGTAGAAATACGCGAAGAAGACGATCATGACCGTGAAGAACAGCAGGTAAAGCGGCTGGCCCGGGCCGAAATAGGCCAGAACCGTCGACATGATCGGGCCGGTCGAAGCGCCCGAGAAGGTCGAGATCGTGGTCGGAAGCAGCAGAAGCGACGAGGCGAAGATCGCCGGGATCACGCCCGCCGGGTTCACCTTGATCGGCAGGTGCGACGAGCCGCCGTCATAGATCTTCATGCCGACCTGGCGGCGGGGGTATTGGATATGGATCTTGCGCAGCGCGCGCTCCATGAACACCACGAAGGCGATCACGGCGACCACCATCACGATCACACCCAGGATCACCGGGGTCGAGATGGCACCGGCGCGGCCCTGCGCGAAGAACTGTGCCAGAGCAGCCGGGATCTCGGCGACGATGCCGACGAAGATGATCAGCGAAACGCCGTTGCCGATGCCGCGCGCGGTGATCTGCTCACCCAGCCACATCAGGAACATGGTGCCGCCGACCAGCGTGATCACCACGGAAGCCACGAAGAACATGCCCGGGTTATGTGCTAGGTCGCCCGCCTCAAGCGAGCGTGCCAGACCGAAGGCCTGGAAAGTCGCCAGACCCACGGTCGAGTAGCGGGTGATCTGGTTGATCTTCTTGCGGCCCTGCTCGCCCTCTTTCTTCATCTGCTCCAGCGAGGGAACCAGCGCGGTCAGCAGCTGAACGATGATCGAGGCCGAGATGTAAGGCATGATGCCGAGGGCGAAAATACCCATCCGGCCAAGCGCACCGCCGGTGAACATCGACAGGATGCCACCGATGCCGGAGGCTGCGCCTTCCATGAATTCACGCAGCGCCACCGTATCGATGCCCGGCACCGGGATATAGGTGCCGAGGCGATAGATGATCAGCAGCCCGATCGTGAAGAAAATACGTTGGCGCAGCTCGGTGGCCTTGCCCAGGGCGCCCCAGCTGAGGTTCGCCGCCATTTGCTCTGCAGCAGATGCCATATGCCCGTCTCTTTCATGCAAAACGCCGCCGGACCGTTCCCCGGTCGGCGGCGCCTGGAAAACTATTGCCTATGTAAGCGGGCCGAGGCCCGCCCACAACCGCTTATTCCGCAGCGGCGGCGGCAACGGTCAGCGTGCCGCCGGCCTTTTCGACGGCTTCGATAGCCGCTTTCGAAGCGCCCGTGACGTTCAGGGTGACTTTCGAGGTGATCTCGCCCTTGGCCAGAACGCGCACGCCATCAAGCTTGCGGCGCACCAGACCCGAAGCGACCAGCGCGTCTTCGGTGATGGCCTCAGCAGCGTTCAGCTTGCCCTCGGCGATGAACTTCTCGATCAGGCCGAGGTTCACGACGGCGAACGACAGGCGGTTCGGCTTGGTGAAGCCGCGCTTCGGCAGGCGACGGTAGAGCGGCATCTGGCCGCCTTCGTAACCGTTCAGAGCCACGCCCGAGCGCGATTTCTGACCCTTGATACCGCGACCGGCGGTCTTGCCCTTGCCCGAGCCCGGGCCGCGCGCGACGCGCTTGGATTTCTTGGCGGCGCCCGCGTTGTCGCGGAGTTCATTCAGTTTCATGTCGCTTCTCCTTTGCCGGAAATGCCCCCACAAGCGACAGAGGGGCACACGCGGCGTTTCTTGATTGATTCTTGTGACCACAGAGGGCCACCGGGGGCGTATAGACGAGGTGCTGGCGGGGGGTCAAGTAACATAGACGCCCCCACCGGATCAGACCGGCTCGATCGCCCAGCCCTCGGTAGCGAAGCCATGCAGCGCGCCAAGCAGGATCAGGGGCTCTTCCCAGCTCCAGAGCCAAGCGAGCGACGGGGCGCCGGGCGGCGTCTCGACCTCAATGCAGGCTTCGTCCTCGCCCTCGGCGTCATACCAGGAGACGTCGAAACCAGCATCCTCGGCCGCCTCGGAAAAGGCGTCCCAGTCGGCATCCGGCCCCTCGGCCGCGAAGCAGAACACCGCGACGGCAAGCGCGGGCAAGTCCCCCTGCCCTTCGAATTCCGCGAAAAACCGCGCCGTCTCGGCCTTCAGTTCCTCGAGTTCCATTGCGTTCATCCTTCCACAGGGATCATGAAAAACGCCCCGGCCTTGCGACCGGGGCGTTTTCCCAAGCGTATTCGCTGAAATCAGCCGCGCTCTTCGACGATGGTCACCAGATGCGGGATCTTGTTGACCATGCCGCGGACCGAGGGGGTGTCCTCGAGTTCACGGGTGCGGTTGATCTTGCCGAGGCCCAGCCCCTTGAGGGTCGCGGCCTGGATGGCCGGACGGCGGGCTGCCGAGGCGATTTGCTTAACAACGATGGTTTTTGCCATGGTTCAATCTCCTCAGGCTTCAACCGAAGCTTCAGCTTCGGGCTTGGCGAGGATGTCCGCAACCTTCTTGCCGCGACGCTGCGCGACCTGACGGGGCGAGGCTTCCTTCTTGAGGCCATCGATCGTGGCACGGATCATGTTGTAGGGGTTCTGCGAGCCGAGCGACTTCGCAACAACGTCCTGCACGCCGAGCATTTCGAAAACGGCACGCATCGGGCCACCGGCGATGATACCGGTACCGGCCGGGGCGGTGCGCATCACGACCTTGCCAGCGCCGTGACGGCCCTCGACGTCGTGGTGCAGCGTGCGGGCATCCTTGAGAGCGACGCGAACCATCGAGCGCTTAGCTTGCTCGGTGGCCTTGCGGATCGCTTCCGGAACTTCTTTCGCCTTGCCCTTGCCGAAGCCGACGCGACCACGCTGGTCACCGACAACGACGAGCGCGGCGAAGCCGAAGCGCTTACCACCCTTCACGGTTTTCGACACACGGTTGATCGCAACGAGACGATCGGCGAATTCCGGGGTCTCTTCGCGCTCGGCGCGACGGTCCCGACGGTTCTCACGTTCTGCCATGGGGCATTCCTTTCGTGATGGCGTGGTTTCACGCCGTTAGATCCAATCCTGGTGGGTGCCCGGAACTGCGTTCTGGGCAAACCCCCGGATCATCGGGGTGGCGCGAACGCCACCCGCCGGTTCTTAGAACTTCAGACCAGCTTCGCGGGCCGCATCGGCCAGAGCCTTGATCTTCCCGTGGAACAGGAAGCCGCCACGGTCGAAGTAGCACTCTTCGACACCGGCCTTCTTGGCACGCTCGGCGATGGCAGCACCGATCTTGGCGGCTGCTTCGACGTTGTTCTTGCCAACCAGGCCCAGATCCTTTTCGAGGGTCGAGGCCGAGGCAAGGGTCACGCCGTTCACGTCGTCGATCAGCTGGACGCTGATGTTCTTCGACGAGCGATGCACCGACAGACGGGCACGGCCATTGGCCATTGCTTTCAGTTTGTTCCGGACGCGCAGGCGGCGCTTGAGGAACAGCTCTCTTTTGTTGTTCGCCATTTTCGCTACCCTTACTTCTTCTTGCCTTCTTTGCGGAAGACATACTCGCCCTTGTAGCGGATACCTTTGCCCTTGTAGGGCTCGGGCTGCCGCCACTCGCGGATATTCGCCGCCACCTGGCCGACCAGTTGCTGGTCAATACCTTCGATGGTGATCTCGGTCTGCTTCGGGGTCACGACGGTCACACCGGCGGGAACCTCGAAGTTGACCTCGTGCGAGTAGCCGAGCGACAGCTTCAGAACGTTGCCCTGCATCGCGGCGCGGTAACCCACACCCTGAATTTCGAGCTCTTTCTTGAAGCCGGTGGTGACGCCGACGCCGAGGTTCTCGATCATCGAGCGGGTCATACCCCACTGCTGACGCGCACGCTTCGAAGTGCCGCGCGGCGTAACAGTGACGGTATTGCCGTCGATGGCGATGGTCACATCGTCGGTAGCGGTGAAGCTGCGGGTCCCTTTCGGGCCCTTCACTTCGATGGTCTGACCAGCCAGCGTGGCAGTGGTGCCAGCGGGCAGCTCGACCGGTTTCTTACCAATACGAGACATGCTTCCCTCCTTAGAACACGGTGCAGAGCACTTCACCGCCAACGTTGGCAGTGCGCGCAGCCGCGTCCGTCATGACGCCTTTCGGCGTGGAGACGATCGACACGCCCAGGCCCTGACGGACCGTCGGGATGTCCTTCACCGAAGCGTAAACGCGACGACCGGGGGTGGAAACGCGCTTGAGTTCGCGGATCACCGGGGTGCCTTCGTAATACTTCAGGCTGATCTCGAGCTGGGGCAGGCCCTTCTCGCAGGTCACTTTCTCATAGCCACGGATGTAGCCTTCCGCTGCAAGCACGTCGAGAACCCAGGCGCGAAGCTTCGAAGCCGGGGTGCGGACGGTGGACTTGCCGCGCAGTTGCGCGTTGCGGATGCGGGTCAGCATATCGCCGAGGGGATCGTTCACAGACATTCCCTGACTCCCTTACCAGCTCGACTTCACCATGCCGGGGATCTGGCCGAACGAGGCCAGTTCGCGCAGCATGATCCGCGAGAGTTTGAGCTTACGGTAGTAAGCGTGGGGACGGCCGGTGAGCTGGCAACGGTTGTGCAGACGCACGGCCGACGAGTTGCGGGGCAGTTCCGCCAGTTTCAGAGACGCCTTGAAGCGCTCTTCCATCGGGCGGTCCTGATCGGCGACGATCGCCTTGAGTTCTGCGCGCTTGCCAGCGTACTTGGTCACAAGACGCTGACGCTTCACTTCGCGCGCAACCATGGATTTCTTAGCCATAAGTGTTGTCTCCCGCGATCAAGCGTTGAAGGGCATGTTGAAAGCTTTCAACAGCGCCTTGGCTTCAGCGTCCGATTTCGACGAGGTCACCATGATGATGTCCATGCCGAGAACTTCGTCCACCTTGTCGAAGTCGATTTCCGGGAACACGATGTGCTCTTTGAGGCCCATCGCGAAGTTGCCACGGCCATCGAACGAAGGCTTCACGCCGCGGAAGTCGCGAACGCGCGGCATCGCCACGTTGATCAGGCGGTCCAGGAATTCGTACATGCGGTCGCCACGCAGGGTCACCTTGCAGCCGAGCGGCATTTCCTCACGAACGCGGAAGCCGGCGATCGACTTCTTGGCCTTCGTGGTGACAGCCTTCTGACCAGCGATGAGCGACAGCTCCTCGGCGGCCTGCTTGACCTTCTTGGTGTCCTTGACAGCTTCGCCGACGCCCATATTGAGAACGATCTTCTCGAGCTTCGGGATCATCATGTCGTTCTTGTAGCCGAACTGCTCTTTCAGAGCGGCGCGGATGGACGAATGATAGAGCGCCTTGAGGCGCGGGGTATAGGTCGCTTGATCCAGCATCAGATCGCCTCCCCGGTGGTCTTGGCGAAACGCACCTTCTTGCCGTCTTCAAAGCGGAAGCCGACGCGGGTGGCCTTGCCGTTGGCATCAACCAGAGCCAGGTTCGACAGGTCGATCGGCATCGCCTTCGACACGCGGCCGCCCTGGGTGGTCTGGGTTTGACGCTGGTGACGGATGGCGGTGTTCACGCCTTCCACGATCGCCTTGTTGTCCTTGGGCATAACGGTGGTGATTTCACCCTGTTTGCCCTTGTCCTTGCCGGCGAGCACGACGACCTTGTCGCCTTTACGGAGTTTCGCAGCCATCACAGCACCTCCGGAGCGAGCGAGATGATCTTCATGAAGTTCTTGGCGCGCAGCTCACGCACGACCGGCCCGAAGATACGGGTGCCGACCGGTTCGCCCTGGTTGTTCAGGATGACGGCGGCGTTACGGTCGAAGCGGATGGCGGTGCCATCTTCACGACGGACTTCTTTGGCGGTGCGCACGACGACGGCCTTACGGACGTCACCTTTCTTCACGCGGCCGCGCGGGATGGCTTCCTTCACGGAAACGACAATGATGTCGCCGACCGACGCATAGCGACGGTGCGAACCACCCAGGACCTTGATGCACTGAACTCGGCGAGCGCCGGAGTTGTCAGCAACATCCAGATTGGTCTGCATCTGGATCATTTGGTTACTCCCGACCTTTGGGGACGCCTATGCAGTTAGCCGCCCCAGGGTTTCGATAAACTGAAAGTTTATCGCCGGGACCTGAGAGAACTCAGGCCTCGACGACGACCTTCCAGCGCTTGGTTTTCGAGATCGGCGCGCACTCTTCGATGCGAACGGTGTCACCGGCCTTGAAAGTGTTGTCCGCATCGTGAGCGCGATATTTCTTCGACTTACGAACGGTTTTTTGCAGCAGCGGGTGCTTGAAGCGGCGCTCGACGAGAACGGTAACGGTCTGGTCGTTCTTGTCCGACGTCACGACGCCTTGGAGGATACGTTTGGGCATGGAAGGGCTCCTTACTTCGCGGCTTCAGCGGCTTTTTGGTTCAGAACCGTCTTCACGCGGGCAACGTCACGGCGGACCGCGCGCATGCGGGCGGTGTTCTCGAGCTGACCGGTGGCCTGCTGGAAGCGGAGGTTGAAGGCTTCCTTCTTGAGCGCGACGAGCTGATCACGCAGCTCATCAGGCGTTTTCGCCTTGAGTTCTTGGGCGTTCATCCCATGGTCCTTTCTTGGCACCAGAGAGCCCCGAAGGTGACTCTATGTCTGGTGGGTTATGTCTGTCCTGCCTGCAGGACCTGCGCGCTCTAACACCGGCGCGCCAATCATGCAAGCGATTCCGAAGAAAAAGTGAACCCCCGGCGACGAGGCCGGGGGTTCGTGTTCTTACGCGCGGATCTTACCAGTCTTCGCGAGCGACGATGCGGGTGGTCACCGGCAGCTTGTTCGCGCCGAGACGCAGGGCCTCGCGGGCGATCACTTCCGAGACGCCATCGATCTCGAACATGATGCGACCCGGTTTGACCTTCGCCGCCCAGAAGTCCACCGAACCCTTACCTTTACCCATACGGACTTCGGTCGGCTTCGAGGTGACCGGGGTATCCGGGAAGATACGGATCCAGACACGGCCCTGACGCTTCATGTGGCGAGTGATCGCACGACGCGCAGCTTCGATCTGGCGGGCGGTCACGCGCTCCGGCTCGGTCGCCTTCAGGGCGAACGAACCGAAGTTCAGGTTGAAGCCGCCTTTGGCCTCACCGTGAATCCGGCCCTTGTGCTGTTTGCGGAACTTAGTCCGTTTCGGTTGCAGCATCTTTCATACTCCTCAGCGAGCGTCGCGGCGCGGGCCACGCGGAGCCGGGCCTTCTTGGGCCTCGGCGGCCTTGCGGTCGCGTGCTTGCGGATCATGTTCCATGATCTCGCCTTTGAAGATCCAGACTTTCACGCCGATGATCCCGTAGGGGGTCGTCGCTTCGTCCAGGGCGTAGTCGATGTCGGCGCGCAGCGTGTGCAGCGGCACACGGCCTTCACGGTACCATTCGGTACGCGCGATCTCGGCACCGCCCAGACGGCCGGCGACGTTCACGCGGATACCCAGGGCACCCATGCGCATCGCGTTCTGCACCGCGCGCTTCATGGCGCGACGGAACGAGACACGACGCTCGAGCTGCTGGCAGATCGACTCGGCAACCAGCTGGGCGTCCAGCTCGGGTTTGCGGACCTCGACGATGTTGAGGTGCAGTTCCGAGTCGGTGAAGTTCGCCAGCTTCTTGCGCAGGACTTCGATGTCCGCGCCTTTCTTGCCGATGATGACGCCCGGACGCGCAGCGTGAATGGTCACGCGGCACTTCTTGTGCGGACGCTCGATGATGACGCGCGAGATGCCCGCCTGCTTGACTTCCTCGTGGATGAATTCACGCATCTTGAGGTCTTCGAGCAGCAGGTTGCCGTACTCTTTGCTGTCGGCATACCAGCGGCTGTCCCAGGTGCGGTTGACCTGGAGACGCATCCCAATGGGGTTAACCTTCTGTCCCATTACGCACGCTCCTCGACTTGACGCACCTTGATGGTGATTTCCGAAAACGGCTTCATGATCTTGCCGAAACGGCCGCGGGCACGCGGACGGCCACGCTTCATCACGAGGTTCTTGCCAACCCAGGCTTCGGCGACGACGAGGCTGTCGACGTCCAGGCCGTGGTTGTTTTCAGCGTTGGCGATAGCCGACTGCAGGCACTTCTTCACGTCAGCAGCGATCCGCTTGTTCGAGAAGGTCAGATCGGCCAGGGCGCGATCGACTTTCTTGCCGCGGATCAGGGCGGCGACGAGATTCAGTTTCTGCGGCGAGGTGCGAAGCATCTTGGTCTTGGCCATTGCTTCGTTATCCGCCACGCGGCGCGGATTCTGTTCCTTACCCATGGCTCTTACTTCCTCTTGGCTTTCTTGTCGGCAGCGTGCCCGTAGTAGGTACGGGTCGGCGAGTATTCACCGAACTTCTGACCGATCATCTCTTCGGTCACCGCGACCGGGATGTGCTTCTGACCGTTGTAGACCCCGAAGGTGAGGCCCACGAACTGCGGCAGAATGGTGGAGCGACGCGACCAGATCTTGATCACTTCGCCTTTGCCCGACGCGCGCGCTTTTTCCGCTTTCTTCAGCAGATAGGCGTCAACGAAAGGGCCTTTCCAAACAGAACGTGCCATATCTTAACGACCCTTCTTAGCGTGACGCGAACGGAGAATGTACTTGTCCGTCTTCTTGTTCGAGCGGGTGCGCTTGCCCTTGGTGGGCTTGCCCCACGGGGTCACCGGGTGACGGCCACCCGAGGTGCGGCCTTCACCACCACCATGCGGGTGGTCGATCGGGTTCATCGCGACGCCGCGGACGGTCGGGCGGATGCCCATGTGACGCTTGCGGCCCGCTTTACCGAGGTTCTGGTTCGAGTGGTCAGCGTTCGACACGGCACCGATGGTGGCCATGCATTCCTGACGCACCAGACGCAGTTCGCCCGACGAAAGGCGGATCTGCGCGTAGCCACCGTCACGGCCGACGAACTGGGCGTAGGTGCCCGCGGCACGCGCCAGCTGACCGCCCTTGCCGGGCTTCAGCTCGACGTTGTGCACGATCGTACCGATCGGCATGCCCGAGAACGGCATCGCGTTGCCCGGCTTGATGTCCTGCTTCGCGCCCGCGATCACGGTGTCGCCGACAGCCAGACGCTGCGGGGCCAGGATGTAGGCCAGCTCGCCGTCCTGGTACTTGACCAGCGCGATGAAGGCGGTGCGGTTGGGATCGTATTCGATACGCTCGACCGTAGCCGGAACGTCGAACTTGCGACGCTTGAAATCAACGACGCGGTAGAGACGCTTCGCGCCACCACCCTTGTGCCACATCGTGACGCGCCCGGTATTGTTCCGGCCACCGGTCTTGGTCAAACCCTCGACGAGGGCTTTGACCGGACGGCCTTTCCAAAGCTCCGAACGGTCGATCAGAACCAGCCCACGCTGGCCCGGCGTCGTCGGCTTATACGACTTGAGTGCCATGCTTTCTGTCTTCCGTTAGCTTGCGGCGGGTTGCCCCGCCTGTCTGTGTGTAAAGGGCGCCGAAGCTCCCCAAGTGCAAAAGTCACCGGCCCCGGAACGAATCCGAGGCCGCTAGACAGGCGCGATGTAGCAGGGATGGAGAGAGGTGGCAAGTAAGTAGGTAGAGTTCCACTTAAGATCAGCATCAATGCGTCTACACGCGCCCGCGTTTGCTCTGCCTCACCGATTTGCATCTTGCTATATCGCACCACTGATGCAATATCGCACACTGCATGCGGAATCGCACGATCTTCGTGAGCAACTCATCAAGACGCAAACGGAACTAAGGAGACACTCATGCCAACCACCATTGACACCGTTGCGCCCGCCAAGACCTATGGGAAGGGGGATGCGCTTTACGTTCAAGCGCAGCAAATCTGGATCATCCTCACTGCATTTGTGATGTCGAAGTCGTTCCCTGGGACAAGCTGGGAGAAGTTTGACCACCCGAATGATCGAATCTACTATTCCGAACTCGCCGCGAAAATGGGACGCCCCGGCGCTCAAAGAACTCTTAGCCGTCAACTTGAAATCGTGGGGCGGTACTGCGTAATGAACAACCTTCCCGCACTTAACGCGATCGTCGTGAACAAGACATCTCAGATTCCTGGTGATGGTGTGGTGCTCCATCAAGGTCGCGACGAGTTTCAAGAGATCGCCACGGTCAACAACTTCGACTGGTTCACGGTTCGTCCGCCGACCGTGGGCGCCCTCCGTAAGGTCTATGACTGGATCAACGCGAGTTACTGAGACCGACGGACCCGACCGTGCAGCTCGCGCCTACAAGACTGTTGCATACACAGCGAGCGTGCGGCCATTTCACACACCAAACGAAAAGGCCCCCGCTCGCGCGAGGGCCTTCCCAATTCATGCAACCGAGCCTTAGAGGCCGGTCGAAACGTCGATCGTCTGACCGTCTTCCAGCGTCACGTAGGCTTTCTTGACGTCCGAGCGCACGCCCGGCTGGCCACGGAAGCGCTTCGTCTTGCCTTTGGTGATGGTGGTGTTGACCGCTTTCACCTTGACGCCAAAGAGAGCCTCGACGGCCTCCTTGATCGCAGGCTTGGTCGCGGTTTTCGCCACCTGGAACACGACCGCGCCATTTTCCGAGGCCATGGTGGCTTTCTCGGTGATGACGGGCTTCACGATCACGTCGTAATGTTCGGGTTTCGCGCTCATTTCAGGCGAGCCTCCAGAGCTTCGACACCCGCTTTCGTGATGACCAGGGTCTCACGCTTGAGGATGTCATAGACGTTGGCGCCCATCGACGGCAGAACGTCGAAGCCTTCGATGTTGCGCGCGGCTTTGAGGAAGTTCTCGTTCACCTCGGCGCCGTCGATCACCAGGACCTTCTTCCAGCCCAGCTCCTTGGCGGCTTGCGCCAGCAGCTTGGTCTTGGCTTCGGCCAAATCGGCAGCTTCCAGAACCACAAGGTTACCCGCCTTGGCTTTCGCCGAGAGAGCGTGCTTGAGGCCCAGGGCGCGGAACTTCTTCGTCAGGTCATGGGCGTGCGAACGCGGGGTCGGACCCTTGTACACACCACCGTGACGGAAGATCGGAGCCTTCTTGGAACCGTGACGAGCGCCGCCGGTGCCTTTCTGGCGATAGATCTTCTTGGTCGAGTAGGACACGTCCGACTTGCCCAGCACCGAGTGGGTGCCAGCCTGCGCCTTCGCGCGCTGCCAGCGCACGACGCGGTGCAGGATGTCCGCACGCGGCTCCAGACCGAAGATGTCATCCGACAGTTCGATCGAACCGGCTTTGCCGGCGTCGAGCTTGATCACATCGAGTTTCATGCTTCACCCCCTTCGACCGAAGCTTCTTCAGCCGGAGCAGCAGCGCCCTTCAGACCGGCCGGCATCGGAACGTCCGACGGCAGCGGCTTCTTGACGGCGTCCTTGATGGTGACCCAGCCGCCCTTGGCGCCCGGAACCGAGCCCTTGACGAGGATCAGGCCACGATCGGCGTCGGTCTTGACGACCTGGATGTTCTGCGTGGTGACGCGAACAGCACCCAGATGACCCGCCATCTTCTTGCCCTTGAACACCTTGCCGGGGTCCTGGCACTGGCCGGTCGAACCGTGCGAACGGTGCGAGATCGACACACCGTGCGAGGCACGCAGACCGCCGAAGTTGTGGCGCTTCATCGCACCGGCAAAGCCTTTACCGATCGAGGTACCGGCGATGTCGACGAACTGACCGTTGTTGTAGTGTTCGGCCGAAATCTCGGCGCCCACTTCGATCAGGTTCTCCGGCGACACGCGGAACTCGGCCAGCTTGCGCTTCGGCGCCACGTTCGCTTTCGCGAAGTGGCCGCGCATGGCGGCGGTGGTACGCTTGGCCTTCGCTTCGCCCGCGCCGAGCTGAACGGCGGTGTAGCCGTCCTTCTCTTCGGTGCGCTGCGCGACGACCTGGAGGTTTTCGAGTTGGAGAACGGTCACAGGAACCTGCTTACCGTCCTCGAGGAACAGCCGGGTCATGCCCAGCTTCTTGGCGATAACACCAGAACGCATCGTCGCCTCCTCAGACCTTGATCTCGACGTCGACGCCGGCAGCCAGGTCGAGCTTCATCAGCGCGTCCACGGTTTGCGGGGTCGGATCGACGATGTCGAGAAGACGCTTGTGCGTGCGGATTTCCCACTGGTCGCGCGACTTCTTGTCGATGTGCGGACCACGGAGAACCGTGAATTTCTCGATTTTGTTCGGCAGCGGGATCGGGCCGCGAACCGTAGCACCGGTACGCTTGGCGGTGTTCACGATTTCCTGGGTGCTGGCGTCCAGCACGCGGTAATCGAACGCCTTGAGCCGGATGCGGATGTTTTGACCAGTCATTTAGTCTTGCCTCTCGCAGGGGCTTTCAGGTTGAGAGGCAGACACCGCCGAATGCGACGCCTGCATCGAACCACAATCTCTTGGAGATCAGGGGCGCCGGATATGCGCGTTACCCGAGTCTGTCAAGAGCAAATGGCGCGCCTTTCGGCGCACCACTCATATTCACTCGCGATGTCGCGGACGGGCCCGTTACAGGCCCGTCGAGACGTCGATCACTCGATGATTTTCGAGACGACGCCGGCACCGACGGTGCGGCCGCCTTCACGGATAGCGAAGCGCAGCTTCTCTTCCATGGCGATCGGGGCGATCAGTTCGACTTCGAACTTCAGGTTGTCGCCCGGCATAACCATCTCGGTGCCTTCCGGCAGCTTCACGGTGCCGGTGACGTCCGTGGTGCGGAAGTAGAACTGCGGACGGTAGTTCGCGAAGAACGGCGTGTGACGGCCACCTTCCTCTTTCGTGAGGATATAGGCTTCAGCTTCGAACTTCGTGTGCGGCTTCACCGAACCCGGCTTGCACAGAACCTGACCACGCTCAACGCCGTCACGGTCGATACCGCGCAGCAGCGCGCCGATGTTGTCGCCAGCTTCACCGCGATCGAGCAGCTTGCGGAACATCTCGACGCCCGTGCAGGTGGTCTTCTTGGTCGCGCGGATACCGACGATCTCGAGTTCGTCGCCCACGTTCACAGCGCCACGCTCAACACGGCCGGTCACAACGGTGCCGCGGCCCGAGATCGAGAACACGTCTTCGATCGGCATCAGGAACGGCTGGTCGACAGCGCGCTCCGGGGTCGGGATGTACTCGTCGACAGCGGCGATCAGAGCGCGGATCGAATCCTCGCCGATCTCGTTGTCGCGGCCTTCCATCGCGGCCAGAGCCGAGCCCTTGATGATCGGAATATCATCGCCGGGGTAGTCGTACGACGACAGCAGTTCGCGGATTTCCATCTCGACGAGCTCGAGCAGCTCTTCGTCGTCGACCTGGTCAACCTTGTTCATGTACACGACCATGTACGGAATGCCGACCTGACGGCCGAGCAGGATGTGCTCGCGCGTCTGCGGCATCGGGCCGTCGGCCGCGTTCACAACCAGGATCGCGCCGTCCATCTGCGCCGCACCCGTGATCATGTTCTTCACGTAGTCGGCGTGGCCGGGGCAGTCGACGTGCGCGTAGTGACGGTTCGCCGATTCATATTCAACGTGGGCCGTCGAGATCGTGATCCCGCGAGCCTTCTCTTCCGGCGCGCCGTCAATCTGGTCGTAGGCCTTGAATTCACCAAAGTACTTGGTGATCGCAGCCGTCAGCGTCGTCTTGCCGTGGTCAACGTGGCCAATCGTGCCGATGTTGACGTGCGGTTTCGTCCGTTCAAACTTTGCCTTTGCCATAATGGCCTCCTGTAGTCCTTAAAACCCGTGGGAAAGGCGCCCGGGTTACCCCGGACGCCGTCGCCCTTAGGCGTATTTCTTCTGGATTTCGTCCGAGATGTTCTGCGGAACGGCTTCGTAGTGATCGAAGATCATGGTGAAGACCGCACGGCCCGAGGACATCGAACGCAGGTTGTTGATGTAGCCGAACATGTTCGCCAGCGGCACCATCGCGTTGATCACGTTGGCGTTGCCGCGGGTGTCCTGGCCCTGAACCATGCCGCGACGGCTGGTCAGGTCGCCGATGATGCCGCCGGTGTATTCTTCCGGGGTCACCACTTCGACTTTCATGATCGGCTCGAGCAGCTTCGCACCGGCCTTCTTCAGGCCTTCGCGCATGGCAGCACGGGTCGCGATTTCGAAGGCCAGCACCGACGAGTCGACGTCGTGGTACGCACCATCAATAAGCGCGACCTTGAAGTCGATAACCGGGAAGCCCGCGAGCGGACCCGAGTCCATGACCGACTTGATGCCCTTTTCGACGCCGGGGATGTATTCCTTCGGCACCGCACCGCCCACGATCTTCGATTCGAACGAGTAGCCCTCGCCCGGCTCGGTCGGGGTGATGACGAGCTTGACGCGCGCGAACTGGCCGGTACCACCGGTCTGTTTCTTGTGCGTGTAGTCGATCTCGGCTTCGCGCGAGATGGTTTCGCGGTAGGCCACCTGCGGAGCACCGATGTTCGCCTCGACCTTGAACTCGCGACGCATACGGTCGACGAGGATATCGAGGTGAAGTTCGCCCATGCCCTTCATGATGGTCTGGCCCGACTCGAAGTTGGTCTCGACGCGGAACGACGGGTCTTCGGCAGCCAGGCGAGCGAGGGCGAGGCCCATCTTCTCCTGGTCGGCTTTCGACTTCGGCTCGACCGCGATCTCGATAACCGGATCGGGGAAGGTCATGGTTTCCAGAACCACCGGCTTGGCGGCGTCGCAAAGCGTGTCGCCCGTGGTGGTTTCTTTCAGACCGGCCAGCGCGATGATGTCGCCAGCGAACGCTTCATCGATCTCTTCACGGTTGATCGAGTGCATCATCATCATACGACCGATGCGCTCTTTCTTGCCCTTGGTCGCGTTCAGAACCGAGTCACCCTTCTTCATCACGCCCGAGTAGATGCGGGTGAAGGTCAGCGAGCCGACGAAGGGGTCGTTCATGATCTTGAACGCGAGGCCCGAGAAGGGCTCATCGTCCGTAGCATGACGCTCGATGTTGCGGGTTTCGGTCTCGTCGCCCGGAGCGAAGCCGACGTATGCCGGAACGTCCAGCGGACCCGGCAGGAAGTCGATCACCGCGTTGAGCAGCGGCTGAACGCCCTTGTTCTTGAAGGCCGAGCCAGCGAGAACTGGGAAGAACGCCATCGCGAGCGTACCCTTGCGGATCAGCTTGCGCAGAGTGTCCTCGTCGGGCTCGTTGCCCTCGAGGTAGGCTTCCATCGCGTCGTCATCCATTTCGACGGCGAGTTCGACCATCTTGCCGCGCCATTCGTCGGCGAGGTCCTGCAGCTCTTCACGGATCGGCTGACGGATCCAGCTTGCGCCGAGATCTTCGCCCTTCCAGACCCATTCTTCCATCTTGATCAGGTCGATCTGACCTTCAAGCTGGTCTTCGGCGCCGATCGGGAGCGCAACGGGGCACGGGGTGCCGCCGGTGCGGTCCTTGATCATTTCGACGCACTTGAAGTAGTCCGCGCCGATCTTGTCCATCTTGTTGACGAACACGATCCGCGGAACCTTGTAGCGGTCAGCCTGACGCCACACGGTTTCGGTCTGGGGTTCGACACCGGCGTTGGCGTCGAGCAGGCAGACCGCACCGTCGAGAACCGCCAGCGAGCGTTCGACTTCAATGGTGAAGTCCACGTGGCCGGGGGTGTCGATGATGTTGAAGCGGAACTGGGTGTCCGAGGTGCCCTCTTTGGTCGGATCTTCCTGGCGCTGCCAGAAAGTGGTCGTCGCGGCCGAGGTGATGGTGATACCGCGTTCCTGCTCCTGCTCCATCCAGTCCATCGTCGCGGCGCCGTCGTGGACTTCGCCGATCTTGTGGGACTTGCCGGTGTAGTAGAGGATCCGCTCGGTCGTGGTCGTTTTGCCCGCATCGATGTGGGCCATGATCCCGAAGTTGCGGTAGCGGCTCAGCGGATAGGCGCGTGCCATTTTTCGTGCTCCTGTTACCAGCGGTAATGGCTGAACGCTTTGTTCGCGTCGGCCATCTTGTGGGTGTCTTCGCGCTTCTTCACGGCCGAACCACGCGAGTTCACCGCATCCAGAAGCTCGCCGGCGAGGCGCTCTTCCATGGTGTTCTCGTTACGGTTCTTGGCGGCAGTGATCAGCCAACGAATGGCCAGCGCTTCGCGGCGGGTCGGGCGAACCTCGACCGGCACCTGGTAGGTCGCACCACCCACACGACGCGAACGCACTTCGACCGAAGGCTTCACGTTGTCGAGGGCTTCGTGGAACACTTCGATCGGCTCGCGCTTGAGCTTGCCTTCGACGCGCTCCAGGGCGCTGTAGACGATGCGTTCGGCGGCCGATTTCTTGCCGTCGATCATCAGGTTGTTCATGAACTTGGTCAGCACGCGATCGCCATACTTGGCGTCCGGCAGAACTTCGCGCTTCTCAGCAGCGTGACGACGAGACATCTGGTGATCTCCTTATTTCGGACGCTTCGCGCCGTATTTCGAACGACGCTGACGGCGGTCTTTGACGCCTTGGGTATCCAGCACACCGCGCAGGATGTGGTAACGGACACCCGGAAGGTCTTTCACACGGCCGCCGCGGATGAGCACAACGGAGTGCTCTTGCAGGTTGTGCTTTTCGCCCGGGATGTAGGAGATGACCTCGAAGCCGTTCGTCAGGCGCACTTTGGCGACCTTACGCATAGCCGAGTTCGGTTTCTTCGGCGTCGTGGTGTAGACGCGGGTGCAGACGCCGCGCTTTTGCGGGCACGACTGCAGGTGCTGCGACTTCGAGCGCTGCACCTTGGGCTGCCGCGGTTTGCGGATCAGCTGTTGGATGGTAGGCATTCCGGTTCCCCGTATTTGCTCTGTCAATACTCGCAGCCCGGCAGGGTGGGACCCAAACTGGACTGCGCCACTTCTCGACGACGCTCCACGCGGACCGTGAAACGCCAAACCGCACCCTTCCCTGCCGAGTGGCCGGGTCGAATGCGCCTTAATTTCAGAGGATCGAGGGTAAACCCCGGGATAGTGCCGCTGAAATCTGTCGCCCTTGGGACATACTAAGCCCGTCGGGTAGCGGCGCTATATGGGGAGTCGCGGGTATTGTCAACCGCAGGGTCAAACCCGCTCCTTGCCACCAAGGCGAAACCAACCGAGGCGGCCTTCGAAGGCGGCGTAAAGCAACCAGGCCCCGCTGAGCGTGACCAAGGCCGCAAAGACCGCATCCGAGACGAAATGCCGCCCCGTGACCACCCGCTGCGCGGCGATAAAGGCCGGAATGAACACGGCAACCACGATGGCGTAATTGCCTACCCAACGCTCTATCCGCTCAGCCGAGAAGCGCCAGAGCAGGATCACCAGCGCCAGAGCGACCGCCGCCGAGACCTCGCCCGACACAAACGAGCAGTTGCGCGCACATTGATCGACGAAGCTCCAGGCGGGCGTGAAGGTCAGATCGCCGCCAAACTCGGTGACCGTGGCCGGGCGGGCACGGCCCGAGTAGGCCTTGAGAAAGCCGTTCACCAGCAGGCCGGGCAGCAGAAGGTAGAGCGTAAAGACAAAACCCCAGGCCCGCGCCGACAACCCAAGCACGTTACGACGGCGCGCCAGCGCGCGCCACATCGCGAAGGGCGACAGGAGGAAGACGAGGATTGAGAGATCCCAGATGCGCTGGCGTAGGAACTCCCACATCGGGTTTCCGATCACGCGAAAGCCGTCCCAAGGGTTCCAGAACAGGTTCGACAGCACCAGATCCACCGAGGGCGCGCCGACGAACAGCGCCAGCGCCGCCAGCCATCCGGCCAACAGCCAGCGCCCCGTCATCTGGTAATCAATCGGCGGCATTCAGACACTCCGCATCCACAAGGTAAGGCGCAACTGCCCGGCTCGACCAATATCCCGACAGGGAAAAGGCCGCGAGCGGGGCAACGGGCCCCGCCCCACAATCCGGGGCTGCGGCCTGAATTGCAAGGATGCGTCCGGTAAAGCCTTCGGGAAGCGCGTAGTTCTGCTCGTAATAATGCCGCGCGCGGCCTTCGGGGCGCGGGGCATAGATCGCGATGCCGCTGTCGCGCCCTGTGTAGAGCAGATCGGCCAGGATATCGCGGTTCGCGGCCAGGACCGGAACGCCCTCGGCCCGCGCCAGATCGAGGATCTCGCGGCTCAACTCGGCCCGGCCAAGATAGCGGCGCACGAGCGGCTCGCCGTCGCGCTCGGGCCAAGGGGCCAGAAGGGTCAACAGCGGGAAGGCCACCACGATGATCAAGTTCAGCGCGAGCGCCACACGGCGCCACAGCCCCGGCAGGATCATCGCCGCCAGAACCGTCCCCGGGAAGTAGGCGGCCACCGCCCAATTGGCATAGGCCTGCGAGAGCAGCGCCTGCACCGTCACCGCGACCAGCGGCGGCAGGCTCAGCACCGCCAGCACGCCGCGCACGTTCCGGCGCGCCGTGACGACACCCCAGATCAGAGCAGCCATGGCGATCGGCCCAAAAACCGCGAACTGGCTGGCCAGAAACTCGGCCATCGAGGCGAAATTCAACGTCGCACCACCGCGCACCCAGCCGACATTGTCCATCGTATGCTCGACGGTGGTCAGATCATGGGTCAGGTTCCACAGCACGTTGGGCGAGATCACCGCGCCGAAGGCCAAAGCCGCCAGCAGCGCATTGCGCCAGCCGATGCGGAACTGCGGGGCCAACAGCATGGCCAGCACTAGGCCCGGGATCAGGTAGATCGCGGCATATTTCGCCAGAAACGCAGCACCTGCACTCGCCCCGGCCAGAGCGGCGTCAGGCGCCCTGCCCTCTTGCGCCGCGCGCAGCCAGAACAGCAGCGCCAGCGCATAGAACGGCGCCATGATCGTATCGGTCGAGATCAGCAACGAGCCGACCACCACGAAAGGCAGCGTGACGTAAAGCACCGCCGTCCAGATCGCGGCGCTCCGATCAGCCAACCGCGCCGCGACGGCACCAAGCACCAGCGCGGTCACCCCGTGCAACACCGCCCCCGGCATCCGGACCCAGAACGGGCTGTCCGATCCCGCCAGATCGGTCACGAGCCGGATCGCCCAGCCGATCAACGGCGGTTTGGAGTAGTAGCCAAAATCGAGGTTCTGGCCCCAAAGCCAGTATTGCGATTCATCAACAAACAGGTCCGTCCGGTTGAAGGCCAGCGCCAACAGCCGCAACCCGGAGATCGCGGCGACGAAGACAAACGCTGGCCGGAACCAGCCCTGCGCCTCAGGCTTCATCGCGACGCTTGGCATAGATCAGCCAAAGGTTGCGAATATAGATGATCACGCCAAGTGCCTGCCCGAGAATGAACACCGGGTCAGTGCGGTAGATCGCATAGCTGAGCAGCATGACGCCCCCGGCCAGCGAGAAATACCAAAACGCCAGCGGGATCACGGAATCCCGCGCGCGCTCCGAGGCGATCCACTGCACCAGAAAGCGCGCGGTAAACATCCCCTGCGCAAGGAAGCCAAAGACAACCCACCAAAGCTCGGTCGTGCTGTCCACGTGCAGAACGGTCATCAGCCAGTGCATGGATTACTCCGCGATCTCAGTGGGGCGGGATTTCTTGCGACGACGCAAGAGCCAGGCAACGCCGGCCAGATCGACGACGCCGACAAGCCCGCGTTGCAGGTTGGAATAATGCGAGCGCCCCCCGCCCCGCTGGCGGTGACTGACATCGACATGGGCAACCTGCCAGCCGTCGCGCGCAAACAGAGCGGGCAGGTAGCGGTGCATGTGATCGAAATAGGGAAGGCGCAGGAAAGCCTCGCGGCGGAAGGCCTTGAGCCCGCAACCGGTGTCGCGCGTCCCGTCCTTGAGCACGCGCGAGCGGATCGCGTTGGCGAATTTCGACGCGAGCTTCTTGGACATCGTGTCCTGCCGCCCGACGCGCTGCCCGGCAACGATGCCGATTGCCTCCGAGCCCTCGGCCAGAAGCGGTGCCATCAGCTTGGGAAGTTCCGAGGGCGGGTTCTGCCCGTCGCCATCGAGCGTGCAGATCACAGCGCCTTTCGCGACCAGAACGCCGGAATGCACCGCCGCCGACTGCCCGCCAGAGCGGTCATGACGCAGCACGCGCAGTCGCGGCGCGCGGGCGCGGCGCGCCAGCAAGATCGCGGCCATGCCATCGTCCGAGGCATCATCGACCACGATCACCTCGTAGTCGCACACCGGTTCCAGCGCGGCGTCGATACCGTCCAGAAGCTCCTCGATATTCGAAGCCTCGTTTTTCGCCGGGATTACGATTGTTACGTCCGTCATGGCCCCACAACCATTTGCCACCCTTGTTGGGTTGGCCTCCTCTTACTCGCAGGTCAGGCGGATGTAAACGTCACAGGCGGCGAGGGCGCGCCCCGCCGCCTGTGCAGCGATTAGCCGAACTTGGCGAAAAGCTTGGAATAGGGCACTTTGAGGCCCGATTGCGCGGCGATCCCGGCCGCCAGATCGCCGGCGCGCGCGGCGTCGCCAAACGCCTTGACCGAGGCGGCGAAGCCCTCGGCCAGCGGTGCATAGGCCGGATCGGCCGCCTCTGGCGCGGGATGAGCAAGGATTTCAGCAGCAAGGTGCTCAAGCACCGCCGCCTCGGCCTGCATCCGTGCCATGCCAGCATCACCAAGCGCCGCGAAGTCCGTCTCGAGCACCTCTTCCATCACAGCATGATAGGCGTTCATGCGGTCCGAGAAGCCGACGATATCGTTGCGCATGTGCAGCCCGGCCACGGCCTCGCGCACTTCTTCAAGCGTGAGATGCGCGGTCGGCAAATCCCCTGCCCCGACCTGCTGGCCTGCCGCAGCGATCAGCCCGTTGACGGTGGTGAAGGTCTCTGCCAGCGCAGTGTCCTCGGCATATTGCGGCGGCGGGTCGATCGTCCAGTCAGCGACGATCTGGCTCCAGGCGCCGTCGAATTTCTCGAGCGCTGCGGCGGTTTCAGCCTGTTTGCCCTGGTTGCTCAGGAACAACGCGGCGCGATAGGCGCCATAGGCCTGACGCAGCTGCGCCTCGCCCTCGCGGAACGTCACCGCCCAGGCAGGCATCGCCACCGACATCGCCAATGCGACAGCCAACATCTTTGCGCCTGTGTTCATCTCAATCTCCTTCTGGGCCAATAATCTGTTTCAACGCTATCGCCCGCGACCTCCGTCGCACCTGCGACATTCGGCCCCAGGAAGGAAAAACCCCCGCGCGAGCGGATCGCGCGGGGGTCTGGTTTTACTTGCTCAAGACGCGATTAATCGCGGCTTTCCGGCGTCTCGACCGGACCGAAATCAGCCTCTTCGACGATCGGAGCCGCCAGCGCAGCCGCGGCTTCCGCCTCGGCGCGACGTGCCTCGATGACCTTGTGGTCGCGGTCCGCAGCGATCTTGCGCACGCGGGTGGTCGCGCCACCCGTGCCCGCCGGGATCAGACGGCCGACGATCACGTTCTCTTTCAGGCCGACGAGCTTGTCGCGCTTGCCCTGAACCGAGGCTTCGGTCAGCACGCGGGTCGTCTCCTGGAAGGAGGCCGCCGAGATGAACGAGCGGGTCTGCAGCGAGGCCTTGGTGATACCCAAGAGCACCGGCTCGCCCGAGGCCGGACGGCCACCGCGCGCTTCGACCTTGGCGTTCTCTTCTTCGAACTCCGCCTTGTCGATGTGCTCGCCCTTGAGCAGCGTCGTGTCGCCCGAGTCGAGGATCTCGATCTTTTGCAGCATCTGGCGAACGATCACCTCGATGTGCTTGTCGTTGATCTTCACGCCCTGCAGTCGATAGACGTCCTGCACCTCGTCGATGAGGTAGTCGGCCAGAGCCTCGATCCCCATGATGCGCAGGATGTCATGCGGCGCCGGGTTGCCGTCCATGATGTAGTCACCCTTCTGCACGAAGTCGCCTTCCTGCACCGGGATGTGCTTGCCTTTCGGCACCATGTATTCGACCGGCTCCAGACCTTCCTGCGACGGCTCGATGGCGATGCGGCGCTTGTTCTTGTAGTCCTTGCCAAAGCGCACATAGCCGTCGATCTCGGCGATGATGGCGTGATCCTTCGGACGACGAGCTTCGAAGAGTTCGGCCACACGCGGCAGACCGCCGGTGATGTCCTTGGTCTTCGCGCCTTCGCGCGGGATACGGGCGACAACGTCACCGGCCTTGATCTCCTGACCGTCCTCGATCGACAGAATCGCGTCGACCGACATCGGGTAGGTGACCGGGTTGCCAGCCTCGTTGCGCACCGGTTCGCCATCGGCGTTGACGATGATGATCTCGGGCTTGAGGTCATTGCCTTTCGGCGCCGCCCGCCAGTCCGTGACGATCTTCTGCGTCATGCCGGTCGCTTCGTCGGTTTCCTCGCGCACGGCGATACCCGAAACCAGGTCCACGAACTTCGCCACACCCGCCTTTTCGGCGATGATCGGAAGGGTGTAGGGGTCCCATTCGTAAAGCTTGGTGCCGCGCTTGACCGCGTCGCCTTCCTTGACGTGCAGCTTCGAGCCGTAGGTGAGCTTGTGGCTCGCCCGCTCTTCGCCGTGCTCGTCAATGATCGCCATCTGCATGTTGCGGCCCATGACGATCTGTTCGCCATTGGCGTTGGTCAGCAGGTTGGCGTTGCGGAACTCGATCTTGCCCTCCTGGCTCGCTTCCTGGAAGGACTGCGAACCACCCTGAGCGATACCGCCGATGTGGAACGTCCGCATCGTCAGCTGCGTGCCGGGTTCACCGATCGACTGCGCGGCGATGATACCCACCGCTTCGCCCTGGTTCACCAGCGTGCCGCGCGCCAGGTCACGACCGTAGCAGAGCGCGCAAACGCCCTCGTCGGCCTCACAGGTCAGAGCGGAGCGGATCCGCACCGACTGCACGCCGGCCTGCTCGACCAGATCGGCCTTGCGCTCGTCGATCAGCTCGTTCTTGCGCACGATGACTTCGTCCGAACCCGGAACCAGAACGTCGTCCGCGGCCACACGGCCCAGAACACGCTCGGACAGGGGCGCGACAACTTCGCCATCGTTGACCGCGGCCGAAGCGGTGATCGCACGCTCGGTGCCGCAATCGTGCGAACGCACGATGCAGTCCTGCGCCACGTCCACCAGACGGCGGGTCAGGTAACCCGAGTTCGCCGTCTTGAGCGCGGTGTCGGCCAGACCCTTACGGGCGCCGTGGGTCGAGTTGAAGTATTCAAGAACGGTCAGGCCTTCCTTGAAGTTCGAGATGATCGGCGTCTCGATGATCTCACCCGACGGCTTAGCCATCAGGCCGCGCATACCGCCAAGCTGCTTCATCTGCGCCGGCGAACCCCGCGCACCCGAGTGCGACATCATGTAGACCGAGTTCGGCTCTTTCTCCATGCCCGCATCGTCCACGCGCACGGCCGAGATCTCTTTCATCATCTCGCCGGCCACGGCGTCCGAGCACTTCGACCAGGCGTCGACAACCTTGTTGTACTTTTCGCCCTGAGTGATCAGGCCGTCCATGTACTGCTGTTCGAACTCTTTGACCTGATCGCGCACGCCGTTCACGATGTCCCACTTGGTATCGGGGATCACCATGTCGTCCTTGCCGAACGAGATGCCGGCGCGGAAGGCCTCGCGGAAGCCCATACCCATGATCTGGTCACAGAAGATCACCGACTCTTTCTGGCCGCAGTAGCGGTAGACGGTGTCGATGACGTTCTGAACGTCCTTCTTGCGCAGCAGGCGGTTCACCAGATCGAACGGCGCCTTGGCGTTCAGCGGCAGCAGAGCACCCAGACGCATACGGCCGGGGGTGGTCTCGTAACGCTTGAAGACCTCGTTGCCCTCTTCGTCGATCTGCTTGATGCGCGCACTGATCTTGGCGTGCAGATGCACGACGCCAGCGTTCAGCGCGTGCTCCACTTCCTCGACCGAACCGAAGGTCATGCCTTCGCCCGGCATGCCCTTGCGCTCCATCGTGGTGTAGTAGAGGCCAAGGATCATGTCCTGCGAGGGAACGATGATCGGCGAGCCGTTGGCGGGCGACAGAACGTTGTTCGTCGACATCATCAGCACGCGGGCTTCCAGCTGGGCTTCCAGCGAAAGCGGCACGTGGACGGCCATCTGGTCACCGTCGAAGTCGGCGTTGAACGCCGAGCAGACGAGCGGGTGCAGTTGGATCGCCTTACCTTCGATCAGAACGGGTTCGAAAGCCTGGATGCCCAGACGGTGCAGCGTCGGCGCGCGGTTCAGCAGAACCGGGTGCTCGCGGATCACCTCGTCCAGGATATCCCAAACCTCGGGACGCTCTTTCTCGACCAGTTTCTTGGCCTGCTTCACGGTGCTCGACAGGCCCTTGGCTTCAAGGCGCGAGTAGATGAAGGGCTTGAACAGTTCGAGCGCCATCTTCTTGGGCAGACCGCACTGGTGCAGCTTGAGTTCCGGACCAGTCACGATGACCGAACGGCCCGAGAAGTCGACGCGCTTACCCAGAAGGTTCTGACGGAAGCGGCCTTGCTTACCCTTGAGCATGTCCGAGAGCGACTTCAGCGGGCGCTTGTTGGTGCCCGTGATGACGCGGCCGCGACGGCCGTTGTCGAACAGCGCATCGACCGATTCCTGCAGCATCCGCTTTTCGTTGCGCACGATGATGTCGGGCGCACGCAGCTCGATGAGGCGCTTGAGGCGGTTGTTGCGGTTGATGACGCGGCGATAGAGGTCGTTCAGGTCCGAAGTCGCGAAACGGCCGCCATCGAGCGGCACGAGCGGACGCAGTTCCGGCGGGATCACCGGAAGCACGGTCAGCACCATCCACTCGGGGCGGTTGCCCGATTCGATGAAGCTCTCGACGATCTTCAGACGCTTGATGATCTTCTTGGGCTTCAGCTCGCCGGTCGCTTCCTTCAGCTCTTCGCGGAGCTGCTCGGCGGTGGCGTCCAGATCGATCGCGGCCAGCATCTCGCGGATCGCTTCAGCGCCGATATTGGCAGTGAAAGCGTCGGCGCCATACTGGTCCTGCGCGTCCAGATACTCGTCTTCGGTCAGCAGCTGACCATAGCTCAGGTCGGTCAGACCCGGCTCGATGACGACGTAGTTTTCGAAGTAGAGGATGCGCTCGAGATCGCGCAGCGTCATGTCCAGCATCAGGCCGATGCGCGAGGGCAGCGACTTGAGGAACCAGATGTGGGCGACGGGCGAGGCCAGCTCAATGTGGCCCATGCGCTCGCGGCGCACCTTCTGGAGGGTGACTTCGACGCCGCATTTCTCGCAGACGACGCCGCGATACTTCATGCGCTTGTACTTGCCGCACAGGCACTCGTAATCCTTGATCGGGCCAAAGATACGCGCGCAGAACAGACCGTCACGCTCCGGCTTGAAGGTCCGGTAGTTGATGGTCTCGGGCTTTTTGATCTCGCCGTAGGACCACGACAGGATGCGCTCGGGCGAGGCCAGCGAGATCTTGATCTCGTCGAACTGCTTGGGCGCGGCCAGCGGGTTGAACGGGTTTTGGGTCAGTTCCTGGTTCATCTGTTATTCCTTGAATGAGGGCAGAGGGGAGGGAATGAGGGGTGAACCCCTCACTCCTCGTCCTCCGCATCCAGGAGTTCCATGTTGAGGCCGAGGCCCCGGACCTCTTTGACGAGAACGTTGAACGATTCCGGCACGCCGGCCTCGAAGTTGTCCTCGCCCTTGACGATCGACTCATAGACCTTGGTCCGGCCTGCCACGTCGTCCGACTTCACCGTCAGCATCTCTTGCAGGGTGTAGGCGGCGCCGTAGGCTTCCAGCGCCCAGACCTCCATCTCACCCAGACGCTGACCACCGAACTGCGCCTTACCACCCAGCGGCTGCTGGGTCACAAGCGAGTAAGGACCGGTCGAACGGGCGTGCATCTTGTCGTCGACAAGGTGGTGCAGCTTGAGGAAGTACTTCACGCCCACGGTAACCGGACGCGCGAACTGTTCGCCCGTGCGGCCGTCGAAGACGATCGATTGGCCCGACTTGTCAAAGCCCGCGCGGATCAGCGCGTCATTGACGTCGGCTTCCTTGGCACCGTCGAAGACCGGGGTCGCGATCGGAACGCCGCCACGAACGGTTTCGGCGCATTCCACGAAGCGGTCTTCGTCCATCGCGGCGAAGGCTTCCTCGTAGGTTTCCGCACCGTAGCCGTGCTTCATGGCTTCGCGCACCGGGGTCAGATCGCCCGAACGACGGTATTCCTTGATGGCCTCGTCGATTTGCAGGCCCAGACCGCGCGCGGCCCAGCCCATGTGCGTCTCGAGGATCTGACCGACGTTCATACGCGACGGCACGCCGAGCGGGTTCAGAACGAGGTCAACCGGAGTGCCATCGGCCAGGAAGGGCATGTCTTCCATCGGAACGACTTTCGACACGACACCCTTGTTACCGTGACGACCGGCCATCTTGTCGCCGGCCTGAAGCTTGCGCTTCACCGCGACGAAGACCTTGACCATCTTCATCACGCCCGGAGGCAGGTCGTCGCCCTGGCGGACCTTCTCGACCTTGTCCTCGAAGCGCAGCTCAAGCGCGCGCTTCTGAGCGTCGAACTGATCGTTCAACGCTTCGACTTCCTTGGCGTCGTTCTCGTTTTCCAGCGCAAGCTGCCACCACTGGCCACGCGACAGCGTGCTCAGCAGCTCGTCATTGATCTCCGAACCGGCCTTGACGCCTTTCGGCCCCTTGACGGCGGTCTTGCCGATGATCAGCGACTTCAGACGCGCGTAAATGTTGCGCTCAAGGATCGCCAGTTCGTCGTCCCGGTCGCGGGCCAGACGTTCGACTTCCTCACGCTCGATCTGCAGCGCGCGCTCGTCCTTGTCCACGCCGTGGCGGTTGAACACGCGAACCTCGACGATCGTGCCATAGGCACCCGGCGGCAGGCGCAGCGAGGTGTCGCGCACGTCCGACGCCTTTTCCCCGAAGATGGCGCGCAGAAGCTTTTCTTCCGGCGTCATCGGGCTTTCGCCCTTCGGAGTGATCTTGCCGACGAGGATGTCACCCGGGCCGACCTCGGCGCCGATATAGACGATACCGGCTTCGTCGAGGTTGCGCAGGGCTTCCTCGCCGACGTTCGGGATGTCGCGGGTGATCTCTTCCGGCCCGAGCTTGGTGTCACGCGCGGCAACTTCGTATTCGTCGATATGGATCGAGGTGAACACGTCGTCGCGGTGGATCCGCTCGGAGATCAGGATCGAGTCTTCGTAGTTGTAGCCGTTCCAGGGCATGAAGGCGACGACCACGTTGCGGCCGATGGCCAGTTCGCCCTGATCGGTCGAGGGACCGTCCGCGATGACCTGACCCTTGGCAACGATGTCGCCCACTTTCACGATGGGACGCTGGTTGATGGTCGAGGACTGGTTCGAGCGCTTGAACTTGCGCAGACGGTAGATGTCAACGCCGGCATCGCCCATGCCCAGGTCTTCGTTCGCACGCACAACGATACGCGAGGCATCGACCTGGTCGATGATCCCGCCACGCTTGGCCATGATCGCCGCACCCGAGTCGCGCGCCACGACCGCTTCCATGCCGGTGCCCACATAGGGGGCCTCCGAACGCAGCAGCGGCACGGCCTGACGTTGCATGTTCGCACCCATCAGAGCGCGGTTGGCGTCGTCGTTTTCCAGGAACGGGATGAGCGCCGCACCGACCGAAACCAGCTGCTTCGGCGACACGTCGATCAGGTCCACGGCCTCGGACGGGTTGAGCATGAATTCGCCGCCCTGACGGGTCGAGACGAGCTCATTGGTGAAACGGCCCTCGGCGTCGAGCGAGGCGTTCGCCTGCGCGACCGTGTGGCGCATCTCTTCGGTGGCCGACATGTAGACCACGTCGTCCGTCACCTTGCCGTCCTCCACCTTGCGGTAGGGGGTCTCGATGAAGCCGTACTTGTTCACGCGGGCGAAGGTGGCCAGCGAGTTGATCAGACCAATGTTCTGACCTTCGGGCGTTTCGATCGGGCACATCCGGCCGTAGTGGGTCGGGTGAACGTCGCGGACCTCGAAGCCCGCACGCTCGCGGGTCAGACCGCCCGGCCCGAGCGCCGAAAGACGACGCTTGTGCGTGACTTCCGAGAGCGGGTTGGTTTGGTCCATGAACTGCGACAGCTGCGAGGAGCCGAAGAATTCGCGCACCGCGGCCGCGGCCGGTTTCGCGTTGATCAGGTCCTGCGGCATGACGGTGTCGATCTCGACCGACGACATGCGCTCCTTGATCGCGCGCTCCATGCGCAGCAGACCGACGCGGTACTGGTTCTCCATGAGCTCGCCGACCGAACGCACACGGCGGTTGCCGAGGTGGTCGATGTCGTCGATCTCGCCCTTGCCGTCGCGCAGTTCCACCAGGCCCTTGATGCAGGCGATGATGTCTTCGCGGCGCAGCGTGCGCTGCGTGTCCGGCGCGTCGAGGTCGAGGCGCATGTTCATCTTCACGCGACCAACGGCCGACAGGTCGTAACGCTCGCTATCGAAGAACAGCGTGTCGAACAGCGACGAGGCGGCTTCGACGGTCGGCGGCTCGCCCGGACGCATCACGCGATAGATGTCCATCAGAGCGGAATCGCGGTTCCAGTTCTTGTCCGCGGCCATCGTGTTGCGGATGTACGGACCGACGTTGACGTTATCGATGTCGAGCACCGGAATATCGGTGACGCCATTGTCGAGCAGCGTCTTGACGGTGCCGCCAACAAGTTGGCCTTCCTTGTCGTAATCGGCGGTCAGCTCATCGCCGGCCTCGACATAGATGTAGCCCGTCGACTCATTGATGATGTCCTTGGCGACGAAGCGGCCCAGGATGTGCTCGAACGGCACGAGCAGCTCGGTGATCTTGCCCTCGTCGATCCACTTCTTGACCATCCGCGGGGTGGCTTTCTCGCCCGCCTTCAGGATGACCTCGCCGGTGCCGGCATCGATCAAATCGTAGGTCGGACGGGTGCCGCGCACGCGCTCGGGGAAGAAGCGCGAAACCCAGCCGCGCTTGCCCTCGGCGCGGAAGTTCACCGTGTTGTAATAGGCATCCATGATGCCTTCCTGGTCGAGACCAAGCGCATAGAGCAGCGTGGTCACCGGCAGCTTGCGGCGACGGTCGATACGCGCGAACACGAGGTCCTTGGCGTCGAACTCGAAGTCCAGCCACGAACCGCGGTAGGGAATGATGCGGCAGGCGAACAGCAGCTTGCCCGACGAATGGGTCTTGCCGCGGTCATGGTCGAAGAACACGCCCGGCGAGCGGTGCATCTGGCTCACGATGACGCGCTCGGTGCCGTTCACGATGAAGGTGCCGTTCGGGGTCATGAGCGGCATGTCGCCCATGAACACGTCCTGCTCCTTGATGTCCTTCACCGAACGCGCGCCGGTGTTTTCGTCCAGATCGAACACGATCAGGCGCAGGGTGACCTTCAGCGGGGCCGAATAGGTCAGGTCGCGCTGCATGCACTCATCGACGTCGTATTTCGGCTTTTCCAGCTCGTATTTGACGAATTCGAGAATTGCGTTGTCGTTGAAATCCTTGATCGGGAAAACCGACTGGAAAACGCCCTGGAGGCCCTCGCCGTCCTGCGGCTTTTCGGCTTCACCCGAACGCAGGAACAGATCGTAGGAAGCTTTCTGAACCTCGATGAGGTTCGGCATTTCAAGGACTTCACGGATTTTGCCGTAGAAGCGGCGGATGCGCTTCTGACCAACGTAAGCTTGAGCCATGCTCGTCGTGACCTTTCGTCTCTTCGCGGGTGCGCAACGTCGGGGCCCGGTGCGCGCCGCAGGCGAATGAAGGGGGGCGGTCCCATACCTGCCACCCGTCCCACCGGATGGCTCCCGAACCGCGAACGCCGCCTTGGAGAGGGCTAAAGGGCGATTAGCCCTCTCCGAGACAGGTTCGGCTGGGCCCGGGACAAGCCCGGACCCAGCCAATTTTCAAGCAAGTGGATGCGCAGGCATCCGGCTCGATTACTTGAGCTCGACTTTCGCGCCGGCTTCTTCGAGCTTTTTCTTGATCTCTTCGGCTTCCGCTTTCGCAGCGCCTTCTTTGACCTTGCCGCCAGCTTCCACGAGGTCCTTGGCTTCTTTCAGGCCCAGACCGGTGATCGCGCGGACTTCTTTGATCACGTTGATCTTGTTCGCGCCGGCGTCGGTCAGGACGACGTCGAACTCGGTCTTTTCTTCCTCAGCCGGGGCAGCGGCAGCAGCCGGGCCAGCCATCATGACGGCGCCACCGGCGGCCGGCTCGATGCCGTACTCGTCTTTGAGGATGGTTTTCAGTTCTTGGGCTTCCAGCAGCGTCAGGTTGACGATTTGCTCAGCGAGGGCTTTAAGATCGGCCATTTTTCCGTTCCATTCTGATATAGGGTTTTCCAACGTCGGGCTTATCCCAACGAAGGCAATTGGTTGCTTCAGGCGGCTTCCCGCTCCTCAAGAGTCTTGAGGATGCCCGCGATGTTCGAAGCAGGCGCGCCAATGGCACCAGCGATGTTCGAAGCCGGCGCACCGATGCACGAGACGATCTGAGCGATAAGCTCTTCACGCGACGGCATGGCAGCGACAGCTTTGACACCGGCCGGATCCAGAGCCTCCGTGCCCATGGCCCCGCCAAGGATTGCGAACTTGTCGTTCGCCTTGGCGTAGTCCACCGAGACCTTGGCCGCAGCCACAGGATCCTCGGAGAAGGCAAGGACGGTCATACCCGTCAGAAGGCCGGCCATGCTTTCGCAGGGCTTACCCTCAAGGGCGATCTTGGCGAGCGTGTTCTTGGCAACGCGAACCGAACCACCGGCTTCGCGCATGCGCGAACGGAGATCCTGCATCTGAGCAACCGTCATGCCTTCGTAGTGGGCAACCACCACGACGCCAGAGCTTTCGAAGATCTGGCCGAGTTCCTCGACCACTTTCTCTTTTTGGGCTCTATCCACGGTTACACTCCAAGTATGGGGGTTTCCCCCCGGCTCTCATTTTCCCCCGGGCGAATGCCCTGAGGATCGGGTCCGATCGGTTCCCGAGAAGATCGCCCGAGGTCGCCCTCGGAAATTCTCGTTCCCCATCTCAGGAAGGAAATTAAGCCGGGAACCGGCACCCTCCGTCTCGGACAGGACGGGGCGAGCGAACGCCCCGTCATTCGCCGGTTTCCCGGCAAAATCTTATTTGGCGGTCGCCGAGGTGAGGTCCAGCGAAACGCCCGGGCCCATGGTCGAGCTCAGCGACACCTTCTTGAGGTAGGTGCCCTTGGCGCCCGTGGGCTTGGCTTTCGAAACGGCGTCGACAAAGGCGCGCACGTTCTCGGCCAGCTTGTCTTCCGAGAACGAGACCTTGCCAATACCGCCGTGGATCACGCCGGCCTTTTCGACCTTGAACTGCACTTCGCCGCCTTTGGCAGCGGTCACAGCGGTCGCGACGTCCATGGTCACCGTGCCGACCTTCGGGTTCGGCATCAGGTTGCGCGGGCCGAGGATCTTACCCAAACGGCCGACCAGCGGCATCATGTCCGGGGTCGCGATGCAGCGATCGAATTCGATCTTGCCCGACTGGATGGTTTCCATCAGGTCTTCCGCACCGACGATATCCGCGCCAGCGGCCTTGGCTTCGTCAGCCTTGGCGCCACGGGCGAACACTGCAACGCGCACGGTCTTACCCGTGCCGTTCGGCAGCTGAACCACGCCGCGGACCATCTGGTCGGCGTGACGCGGGTCAACGCCCAGGTTCATCGCGATCTCGAGGGTTTCGTCGAACTTGGCCGAAGCCGCCGACTTGATCAGCTTGACAGCCTCTTCAACCGAGAGATTGTCCTTGCCTTCGAAAGCGGCGCGCGCAGCGGCCGTACGTTTACCGAGCTTGGCCATGGCTTACCCTTTCACCTCGATACCGATCGACTTCGCCGAGCCGAGGATGATCTGCATCGCGGCTTCGACGTCATTCGCCGAAAGGTCCTTCATCTTCGCCTGGGCGATCTCACGCACCTGAGCGACGGTCACGTAACCGGCGACTTCACGACCCGGCTTCGGCGAACCCTTCGGACGGTTGCGCTTGCCAACCGGCTTCAGGCCAGCGGCCTTCTTCAGGAAGTACGAGGCCGGCGAGGTCTTGGTCTCGAAGGTGAACGACTTGTCGGCGTAGTAGGTGATAACCACCGGCACCGGCATGTCTTTTTCCATTTCCTGCGTGCGCGCGTTGAACGCCTTGCAGAATTCCATGATGTTGATGCCGCGCTGACCGAGCGCGGGACCGACCGGCGGCGACGGGTTCGCGGCGCCAGCCTTGATTTGCAGCTTGAGCTGCCCGATGACTTTCTTGGCCATGTGGCCCTCTCCTTGTCACTGTCACGCCGTGCGGCGCGAAGTTTAGTGGTTCGGTCCGGACCTCAGCCCTCGCCTCCCACGGCTCCCACTCAGGCGACTTTCGACACCTGGGTGAATTCCAGCTCGACCGGTGTCGGCCGGCCAAAGATCGACACGGTCACCTTCAGGCGGCCCGCGGCGTCGTCCACTTCCTCGACCATGCCCGAGAAGCCCTCGAACGGACCGTCGGTCACGCTCACGTTCTCGCCCACCTCGAAACGGATCAGGTTGCGCGGCGCGGCGGCCTCGCCCGATTCGTCGACGCGGTTCAGGATCTGGTTCACCTCGGCGTCGCGCATCGGCATCGGCTTGCCCTGCGGCCCGAGGAAACCGGTCACCCGGTTGATCGAGTTGATCAGGTGATAGCCCCGATCGGTCATTTCCATCCGCACGAGCACATAGCCCGGCATGAAGCGGCGCTCCGAGGTGACCTTCTTGCCACGACGGATTTCGATCACTTCCTCAGTGGGAACGAGGACCTCTTCGATCTCGTCCTGAAGGCCCTTTTCTTCCACGGCCTGCTTGATTTGCTCGGCGACTTTCTTCTCGAAGTTCGAGAGAACGCTCACCGAATACCAACGCTTCGCCATGCTCACCATTGCCTTCTTCCACCGACGCGTGAGCGCCGAAATTCCATTACATCAACGGCTTGGCCGTCGCTCTCAGAACAAAAAACAGCGTGCATGACCGAATCGATGCACGCCGGCTCCCCGAAAGTCCCGCCCCTTTACCGCCCGAGTGCCGCTTTTTCAAGGGCATAAAGGCGAAACCGGCGGAACCGAAGGTCTCAGCCGATGATCTGGCTGACGCCGAAACGGATGATCCAGTCTACCAGCGAGAAGAACAGCGCGGTCAGCGCGGCCATGACAAAGACCATCCCGGTGGTCAGCATCACCTCGCGGCGCGCAGGCCAGGTGATCTTGCCCACTTCCGAGCGAACCTGCTGGAGGAACTGAAGGGGGTTTGCCATGCGTCTCATCCTCTCTTTGCAGCGTGGGCGACCCACGCGCGACCGCGTTCAGATACGCGCTCGGACGCGCGAATTCAAGCACCTTGCCGCATGTAGCGGCCGCGCCCCGGATCAGCGCCAATACAATCTGGATTTTCCGGAGGACGACCTGGCAGGGGCAGGGGGACTCGAACCCACGACCCTCGGTTTTGGAGACCGATGCTCTACCAACTGAGCTATACCCCTAGGCCGTAGGCGGGGTGCTAAAGGAGCCGCGCGGGGAAATCAAGAGCGATTTGCACCGCCACGCACAATCGCTTGCGGCTGCCCGCCCTGCCCCACGCAACGCGCCAGCGCACAAAGCAAAAGGGCCGCCCGAGGGCGGCCCTTCCGTCACGATGTGATCGAAATCACTCGATGATTTTCGAGACGACGCCGGCGCCGACGGTGCGGCCGCCTTCACGGATAGCGAAGCGCAGCTTCTCTTCCATCGCGATCGGGGCGATCAGTTCGACTTCGAACTTCAGGTTGTCGCCCGGCATAACCATCTCGGTGCCTTCCGGCAGCTTCACGGTGCCGGTGACGTCCGTGGTGCGGAAGTAGAACTGCGGACGGTAGTTCGCGAAGAACGGCGTGTGACGGCCACCTTCCTCTTTCGTGAGGATGTAGGCTTCAGCTTCGAACTTCGTGTGCGGCTTCACCGAACCCGGCTTGCACAGAACCTGACCACGCTCAACGCCGTCACGGTCGATACCGCGCAGCAGCGCACCGATGTTGTCGCCAGCTTCACCGCGATCGAGCAGCTTGCGGAACATCTCGACGCCCGTGCAGGTGGTCTTCTTGGTCGCGCGGATACCGACGATCTCGAGTTCGTCGCCCACGTTCACAGCGCCACGCTCAACACGGCCGGTCACAACGGTGCCGCGGCCCGAGATCGAGAACACGTCTTCGATCGGCATCAGGAACGGCTGGTCGACAGCGCGCTCCGGGGTCGGGATGTACTCGTCGACAGCGGCGATCAGAGCGCGGATCGAATCCTCGCCGATCTCGTTGTCGCGGCCTTCCATCGCGGCCAGAGCCGAGCCCTTGATGATCGGAATGTCATCGCCGGGGTAGTCGTACGACGACAGCAGTTCGCGGATTTCCATCTCGACGAGCTCGAGCAGCTCTTCGTCGTCGACCTGGTCAACCTTGTTCATGTACACGACCATGTACGGAATGCCGACCTGACGGCCGAGCAGGATGTGCTCGCGCGTCTGCGGCATCGGGCCGTCGGCCGCGTTCACAACCAGGATCGCGCCGTCCATCTGCGCCGCACCCGTGATCATGTTCTTCACGTAGTCGGCGTGGCCGGGGCAGTCGACGTGCGCGTAGTGACGGTTCGCCGATTCATATTCAACGTGGGCCGTCGAGATCGTGATCCCGCGAGCCTTCTCTTCCGGCGCGCCGTCAATCTGGTCGTAGGCCTTGAATTCACCAAAGTACTTGGTGATCGCAGCCGTCAGCGTCGTCTTGCCGTGGTCAACGTGGCCAATCGTGCCGATGTTGACGTGCGGTTTCGTCCGTTCAAACTTTGCCTTTGCCATATCGCGGGCGCCTCTGGTTCGGGGGCCGGAATTGGCCCGAGTCAATATCGCGGGCTACCTATTGCCCCGAAGCAGAAAAATCAAGCCCGCTTCGCGCATTCCGGCGCGTCTTGGCGCAGGTTTGGGGCGGGCCCGTCCCGGATCGGAGATCGGCGACCACGACGGCGGCGCAACAGGCCGCCGCAGCCGCTCGCGCGATCAGTTGAACCGATTGTCGCGCGGGAAGCCGCGCGGCGCCATGCGGCCCGCCGAGGCGCGCTTGGCCAGCCATTCCGACAGGTCGGTCTCGGTGCGGGTGCGCCCGGCGGGGTCTTTCCAGCTCAACCCGTCCGCGAGCGTGAAAGTGACCGCATCCGACAGACCGCCATCCTTGAACTTTTGCAGCCGCACACCCTTGCCGCGCGCCATCTCTGGCAGTTCTTCGAGCGCGAAAACCAGAACCTTGCGGTTCTCGCCGACGCAGGCGACGTGATCGCCCGACACCGGCACGCAAACCTGCGTGCGCGCGCCTTCGCGCATGTTGAGCACCTGCTTGCCCGCACGGGTCTGGGCCACCAGTTCCTCGCCCGGCACGATAAAGCCATCGCCATCGGAGGAGGCCATCAGGAACTTCTCGCCCGGCTTGGGCAGCAGGATATGGGTCACATCGGCCTCGTTCGGCAAATCGACCATCAGACGCACCGGCTCGCCCATGCCGCGCCCGCCGGGCAGGTTCGCCCCGAGCAGCGTATAGGCACGTCCGTTCGAGCCCATCAGCACGATCCGGTCCGTCGTCTCGGCATGGAGCGCGAACAGCGGGCCGTCGCCATCCTTGAACTTGACCTCGGCATCGAGCGCCTGATGCCCCTTCATGGCGCGCACCCAGCCCATTTTCGAGAGGATCACGGTGATCGGTTCGCGTTCGATCATCGCTTCGATCGGCACTTCCTCGACCTCGGTCGCATCCGCAAACGCGGTGCGGCGCGCGCCCGCGGCCGTGCCCTTGCCGAATTGCTTCTGCACATCCTTGAGTTGCCCCGAGATCCGCTTCCACTGGGCCTTGTCGCTGCCCAGAAGGGCCTCAAGCTCGCTGCGTTCCGCCAGCAGGGCGTCGCGCTCGTTGCGCAACTCCATCTCTTCAAGCTTGCGCAGGCTGCGCAGGCGCATGTTCAGGATCGCTTCAGCCTGAACGTCGGTCAGGAACACCCGCTCGCCATCGGTAACGGCCCAGTTCTCGGCCATCAGGGCGGGCTTGGGCTCATCCACGGTGCGGATGATCTCGATCACCCGGTCGAGGTTGAGATAGGCGATGATATAGCCGTTGAGCACCTCAAGGCGGTGCGCGATCTTCTCAAGGCGGTGCTGGCTGCGGCGGCACAGCACCTCGCGTCGGTGATCGAGGAAGGCGCGCAGCACCTCTTTGAGCGAGCACACCTTGGGTACCCGTCCGTCGATCAGCACGTTCATGTTCATGCTGAAGCGCAACTCTAGGTCCGAACTGCGGAACAGCATCCCCATTAGCATTTCGGGGTCGATGGTGCGGGTCTTGGGTTCAAGGACAATCCGCACATCGTCGGCGGATTCGTCGCGCACATCGGCCAGTGCCGGCACCTTCTTAGTCTGGATCAGTTCGGCCAGACGCTCGATCAGCTTGGATTTTTGCACCTGATAGGGGATCTCGGTGACGATGATCTGCCACTGGCCACGACCCAGATCCTCTTTCTCCCACCGCGCGCGCAGGCGGAACGCGCCGCGCCCGGTGCGGTAGCTCTCGCGGATCGACTCCTTCGGCTCGACAATCACGCCGCCGGTCGGGAAATCGGGGCCGGGCACCAGATCAACCAGCGTATCGTCGGAAATGCCCGGATCGCGGATCATCGCCTGACAAGCCTCGACCAGCTCATCGAGGTTATGCGGCGGAATGTTCGTGGCCATGCCTACCGCGATACCGCTTGCGCCATTGGCAAGCAGGTTCGGGAAGGCGGCGGGCAGGACGATCGGCTCTTCCAGCGTGCCATCATAGTTGGGGCGAAAATCGACAGCGTTCTCGGCCAGCCCGTCAAGGAGCGCCTCGGACGGGAAGGCCAGCCGCGCCTCGGTGTAGCGCGAGGCCGCAGGGTTATCGCCGTCGATATTGCCGAAGTTCCCCTGCCCGTTCACCAGCGGGTAGCGCATGGCGAAATCCTGCGCCAGACGCGCCATCGCATCATAGATCGCGGCATCGCCATGCGGGTGATAGTTACCCATCACATCGCCCGAGATCTTGGCCGATTTGCGGAAACCGCCCGTTGGGCTCAGCTTCAGCTCGCGCATGGCAAACAGGATGCGCCGATGCACCGGCTTCAGCCCGTCCCGCGCATCGGGCAGCGCCCGGTGCATGATCGTCGAGAGCGCATAAGTCAGGTAGCGATCACCGATCGCGCGCGACAATGGCTCGGAGGTCAGGGACTGGGGCGGGGTATCTTCGTTCTCGCTCATGCTCTCCGTGTAAATCGGCCCCGCGCCCCGGTCCAGCCTCAAACGCGCAACCGCCTCGGGCTCACGGGGGAACTCGGGCCGCGTTTTCACATTATGCTGACAGCGCCATCGCGCGATCCTGCACCAACTCGCAAGATCACGGAGGTCGCGATGCTGAAACTGACCCTGACCACGCTGGCCGCCGTGTTCATCGTGCTTGCCGTCTGGGGCCAGCCCGACGAAGATCTTGCCGCCTCCCCCGGCTGCGGCGTGGCCTGCGCACAGTCGATCAACGAAAGCGCGCCCGACCCCAACAAAACCGGCGCGCTGATCGTGCCGATCGAATATGCGCCCACCCTGGGCCCCGAGGTTCTGCGCCCCGCCCCCGGAAAGCCCGCCAAACCCTGAACCACATTGAGCCGCTTCCATTCCCTCGGGAAGTCGGCCAAAACTGCCCCCGCACATCAATGCGGGGGCAGTCATGTCGAAAACCATCCTGATCACCGGCTGCTCGTCTGGCATCGGCTACGATGCGGCGCACGGGCTGAAGGCCGCAGGCTGGAAGGTCTTTGCCACTTGCCGCAAGGAAGATGATTGCGAGCGGCTGCGCAGCGAAGGGCTGATCTCGTTTCAACTTGATGTCGCCGACCCCGCCTCGATCGAAGCCGGTTTCAATGAGGCTCTTGCGCGCGGACGCGGGCGCCTTGACGCGCTTTACAACAACGCGGCCTTTGCCTGCCCCGGCGCGGTCGAAGACCTGCCCGCAGATGCACTGCGCGAGATCTTCGAGACCAATCTCTTCGGCCTGCACGACCTGACCGCCCGCGCCATCCAGGTGATGCGCGCGCAAGGCTCGGGGCGCATTCTGCAATGCTCTTCGGTTCTGGGCCTTGTGGGCATCCGCTGGCGCGGCGCCTATGTGGCGACGAAATTCGCCCTTGAAGGGCTGACCGACGTGCTGCGGCTTGAGATGCGCGACACACCCATCAAGATCATCACCATCAACCCCGGCCCAATCCCCTCGAAGATCCGCGTCAACTCGATCCCGCATTTCGAGCGTTGGGTCGACTGGCAGAACTCAGCCCGGCGCGAGCAGTATCAGGCGTCTCTTCTCAAGCGCCTTTACGAGCCCTCGGGCAAGAAAGACCGCTTCGAACTGCCTGCCTCCGCCGTCACCGCGGCAATTCTCGAGGCGCTCGAAGCGCCCAACCCGCGCTCGCATTACTATGTGACCAAGGCCACCCATGCCGCAGCCACGATCCGCCGCCTTGCCCCCGCGCGGCTGCGCGACTGGCTTCTGGCCCGCGCCTGAGTTTTTGTGTCGCATTTCCCGACACGCCCGTTAGTCTGACGCAGCGCCCCCGAGAGGCGCCTGGGAGATTTGAATGCGCGACGACATGTTCTTCATCATCGTTGCCTCCGCATGTCTGGCCGTTCTGGTGATCCTGATGATCGGAATCGGCGGCTTCGCGAAGGGCGGCGAGTTCAACCGCAAGCATGCCAACAAGCTGATGCGCCTGCGCATCGCGGCGCAGGCGGTTGCGATCGCGCTTATTCTGCTGTTTGTCTGGCTGCGCCAGAGCAGCTGATTGAAGGAGGCCGGCCATGGTCGTTCTGAACCGCATCTACACCAAGACCGGCGACGCGGGCGAAACCGCGCTGGTTAACGGCACCCGCGTGGCCAAACACTCGCCCCGCGTCTGCGCCTATGGCACGGTCGATGAGCTGAACTCGGTTCTGGGCCTGTGCCGCCTGCATGCAGAGGGCGAGGCCGACGCAGCCCTGGCCCGCATTCAGAATGACCTCTTCGACCTCGGCGCCGATCTTGCACGCCCCGAGATGGAGAAGGATGCCGAGGCGGGCTATCCCGTTCTGCGCATCGTCGAGCCGCAGGTCTCGCGGCTCGAAGCCGAGATCGACGCGATGATCGCCCGGCTCGAACCGCTGCGCAGCTTCATCCTTCCCGGCGGATCGGCGCTGGCGGCGCATCTGCACCACGCGCGCACCGTGGCACGCCGCGCCGAGCGCGATGCCGTCGCGCTTGCCTCGACCGAAGCGGTCAACGATTGGGCGGTGAAATACCTCAACCGCCTGTCCGACTGGTTCTTCTGTGCGGCTCGGATCGCCAATGAGGAGGGCCGCGCCGATGTGCTCTGGGTTCCCGGCGCCAACCGTTGACCCTCGACAGGGCCGAATCCATCCCGCCCGCCCCTCTTCGGCCGGGTAATCCGCACCGCTAGCGCAAACATCGTTTGCGACGTGACGTAGCGACACCGAAACGGGTCGATTTTACTCTGTCCCTCGACGCGCCCCTCTTGTAACAAAATTGCCGAGAGCTTGTTCAGCCGCCTGTTTTGGGCGGAATCAACAGTAGGGAGACGCACGCCCATGAAGGTATTGGTGCCTGTTAAGCGGGTGATTGACTACAACGTGAAGGTTCGCGTGAAGGCGGACGGGAGCGGTGTCGATCTTGCGAATGTGAAGATGTCGATGAACCCGTTTGACGAGATCGCGGTGGAAGAGGCGATCCGTCTGAAGGAGAAGGGCGCGGCGAGCGAGATCGTCGTGGTCTCGATCGGCGTGAAGCAGGCGCAAGAGACGCTGCGCACGGCGCTGGCGATGGGCGCGGACCGCGCGATCCTGGTTGTTGCCGCCGATGACGTGCATCAGGACATCGAGCCGCTGGCCGTGGCCAAGATCCTGGCCAAGGTTGTCGCGGAAGAGGCCCCGGGCCTGGTGATCGCGGGCAAGCAGGCGATCGACAACGACATGAACGCGACCGGCCAGATGCTGGCGGCGCTGCTCGGCTGGGGTCAGGCGACCTTCGCCTCGGAGATTGAGATTGCCGGCGACAGCGCGAAAGTGACGCGCGAGGTCGATGGCGGTCTGCAGACCATCTCGGTCAAGCTGCCGGCGATCGTGACCGCCGACCTGCGTCTGAACGAGCCGCGCTATGCCTCGCTGCCGAACATCATGAAGGCGAAGAAGAAGCCGCTCGATGAGAAGACCGCCGCCGATTACGGCGTCGACGTGACCCCGCGCCTGAGCGTCGTGAAGACGGCAGAGCCGGCGGGCCGTTCGGCTGGCATCAAGGTGGGCTCGGTCGACGAGCTGGTGGCGAAACTGAAAGATGCGGGGGTTCTGTGATGTCGGTTCTTCTGATTGCTGAGGTGAACAGCCTCGACGCGACCTCGAAGGCGCTGAGCGCGGCCAAGAAGATGGGCCCGGTGACGGTGCTCGTGGCCGGTGCGGGCGTGGATGCGGCACCGTTCGCGGCGCTCGACGGTGTGGCCAAGGTGCTGACCGCCGATGATGCAGCCTATGCGCATGGCCTGGCCGAGCCGCTGGCCGATCTGGTCGTCTCGCTCGCCGGTGGCGTCACCCATATCGTGGCGCCTGCCACGGCCGAGGCCAAGAACGTCCTGCCGCGCGTTGCGGCGCTCTTGGATGTGATGGTGATCTCGGATGTGGTCGGCGTGGTCGACGCAGACACTTTCGAGCGCCCGATCTACGCGGGCAACGCGATCCAGACGGTGAAATCCTCGGACAAGGTCAAGGTCGCCACGATCCGCGCGACGGCTTTCGAAGCCGCGGGCGCGGGTGGTTCGGCCCCGATCGAGGCCGCGGCAAGTGCCGGCGACAAGGGCCTGAGCTCTTGGGTCGAGGACAAGGTGGCGGCCTCGGATCGCCCGGAACTGACCTCGGCCAAGATCGTGGTCTCGGGTGGCCGTGGCGTGGGTTCCGAAGCCGACTTCGCGCTGATCACGGCGCTCGCCGACAAGCTCGGCGCTGCTGTCGGCGCAAGCCGCGCGGCGGTGGACTCTGGCTTTGCGCCGAACGACTGGCAGGTCGGCCAGACCGGCAAGGTCGTGGCGCCGGAACTGTACGTGGCCGTCGGCATCTCGGGCGCGATCCAGCACCTCGCGGGCATGAAGGACAGCAAGATCATCGTCGCCATCAACAAGGACGAAGAAGCCCCGATCTTCCAGGTCGCAGACTTCGGACTCGTCGCCGATTTGTTCACGGCTATCCCGGAACTGACCGGGAAGCTCTGATCGCGGGCGCTACCAACGCAAAGCCCCGCCAATGGCGGGGCTTTTTCTTATCTCAGAGCATCCGAGCGAGAACCGGCGTGATCGCCTCGGCGATCTCGCGATGAACGACGGGGCCGGGCATGGTGCTGGCCGCTAGCTCCTCCATCGGACCGAAGATCATCCCCGCAACCCCCGTGGTACGCGCCGCAACCGATGGCTGCACCTTCACCAGAACATCGGCGAAACCGCTGATCTGGGCGACAAGCCCTTCGTCGAGCAGCAGCGGCTCCGGCCCTAGCGGGTCATGGACCGACGGATCGCGATACTCTCCCAGCCAGAGCAGCACCTTGCGGCCGCCCATCCGCTCCAGAAACGATGACATGCGCGCAACCCATGCTGTGCGCAGTTCAGCCGTGATCGCGCCAAAACGCTCCGGCGCGCGCTCATGCAGCACGCTCAGCAGGTGGCGGGTAAAGTTGAATTCGGCGAAGTCGACCTCGGGGAAGAGGCTGCGCAGCTGGTTCGAGGCCTTCAGGAACCGATCGTTCCGCCGCGGATGGACCGAGTAGAAACGGTTCGACATGTTATGCGCGCCCATCAGCTGGATCACCGTCAGCTTGGCCCGGCGCGAGGCCCCCAGCACGGCGGGTTCGTTGAAGAACACATCGATCCCGGCGTTCAGATAGCCGAAGTTGATGACCGGCAGGCCCAGCTTGGCCTCGACCAGACTGGGCCAGGGGTTCTCGACGAACTTGCCATAGGTCTCGCCACCGCCGAAGGCCGCCAGATAGGGCTCTGTCAGGTCGCGCCTTGGACCCCGAAACAGCAGCTTCGAGGGGCCGTAGCGGCACGGAAAGTAATCAAGGGCACCTTCGCCCGGATATTCGAAAGCCATTTTCCCCACCCAAGTTTCGACTCACCCAAGGGCATGATCGCAGCCAACCCTTGCCAAAGGGCTAAGGGGAAAATGTCGCGCTTTTCCGCAGCAAAACCGGCTGATTGCGCTTGTGCTGCGGCGCAGCAAAGCTATCATTCTGCAACCGCAAACGAGAGGCGAAAATGGGTATTCAATCAGTCGGAATCGTCGGCGCAGGCCAGATGGGCAACGGGATCGCGCATGTCTTTGCCCAGTCGGGCTATGAGGTGCTGCTGAACGACATCGCACAGGAAGGCCTCGACCGGGCTATCGCGACGATCACCAAGAACCTCGACCGGCAGGTCTCGCGCGAGAAGATCACCGAGGCCAACAAGATCGCCGCCCTCAGCCGCATCAAGACCACGCTGACGCTGACCGACCTTGGCCAGACCGATCTTGTCATCGAGGCCGCGACCGAGCGCGAAGCCGTCAAGGACCAGATCTTTGCCGCCCTCCTACCGCATCTGAAACCCGAAACGATCCTGGCGACGAACACCTCGTCGATCTCGATCACGCGTCTTGCCTCGCGCACCGACCGCCCCGAGCGGTTCATCGGCCTGCACTTCATGAACCCCGTTCCGGTCATGAAACTGGTCGAGCTGATCCGTGGCATCGCGACCGATGACGAGACCTACAACATCATGCTGGCCGTGGTGCATTCGCTGAAGAAGACCACCGCCTCGGCCGAGGACTTTCCCGCCTTCATCGTGAACCGCATTCTGGTGCCGATGATCAACGAGGCGGTCTACACGCTTTACGAGGGCGTGGGGAACGTCGAGTCGATCGACCAGGCGATGAAGCTTGGCGCGAACCACCCGATGGGGCCGCTTGAGCTGGGCGATTTCATCGGTCTCGACACCTGTCTGGCGATCATGAACGTGCTGCATGACGGGCTCGCCGACACCAAGTATCGCCCCTGCCCGCTGCTGACGAAATATGTCGAGGCTGGCTGGCTTGGCCGCAAATCGGGCCGTGGCTTCTACGATTATCGTGGCGAAAAGCCCGTTCCGACGCGCTAAGCGATACTCGACAAACGACAAAGGCGCGCGATTTCGCGCGCCTTTTGCTTCTCCGCCCTGGCGGGCTTAGTTCTCTTCGCCGAACCGATCGGCGACCAGCGCCTCAAGCGCATCGGCCAGTTGCTCTGCCTCAAGCCCGTGGGTGGTGACCGCGATGGTGGTCCCCCGGGACGCCGCCAGCATCAGAAGCCCCATAATCGAATCGCCGGACACGCGCATCCCGTCTTTCTCGACCTCGGCACGCGCGTCGTGGGACTCCACCACCTCGACGAACCGCGCCGAGGCACGGGCGTGCAGCCCCTTTTCGTTGACGATCTTCAAGACCTTGGAAACCATTACTTCGCGTCTGTCCCGTATGCCGTATAGCTGTTGATATATTTGCGACCGGCATCAAGAGCCGCCTCGACCGCCGCGTGGACGCCGAGACTGCGCGATTTCGCAAGCTTGATCAACAGCGGCAGGTTGGCACCGTAGATGATTTCCCGCTCGCAGGCCTCACAGGCCAGAAGGCTGAGGTTCGAAGGCGAGCCGCCGAACATATCGGTGACCACGACAACACCGTCGCCCGCATCGACCGCATCGGCGGCCGCCCGGATCTCGGACTGCTTGGCGCTCCGGTCATGGTCGTCTTCGATGGTGATGGCGCGAATACCTTCTTGCGGGCCGACGACATGCTCGACCGCCGCGAGATACTCGCGTGCCAGACCACCATGTGCCACGATCACGATCCCGATCACGCGCCGCTAGCCTCTTTCACCCCGGGCAGAACCTGTGCCTGCCGCTCCAATTCCCTGTGTCGTTTAGACACATGCCACCCTGCTTCCGCAAGCATCTTGGCCATGCTTTCCGTTACGGCAACCGACCTGTGTTGCCCGCCGGTACACCCGAAGCCCACAGACAGGTGGCTCTTGCCCTCTTCAACATGGGCCGGAAGCAGGAAAAGCAAGAGTTCCCGCACCCGGCTCACGAATTCCTCATAACGCGGATCGGCCGCAACATGCCCGGCTACCGAGGCATCAAGACCGCTCAGCGGGCGCAGTTCCGGCACCCAATGCGGGTTGGCGAGGAACCGGCAGTCGAACATCATGTCAAGCCCGCGCGGCACGCCTCGCTTATAGCTGAACGAATGGACGGTCACCGCCAGCCGGTCGCGCTGCCCCATATCGAAGAGGCGTGCGATCTCGGCGCGACAATCGTGGATCGTCATGTCGGAGCTGTCGATCAGCACATCGGCGCGCGCGCGAATGGGGGCCAGCAGGTCGATTTCCTGCGCGATGCCGACCTCGGGCGCATCCCCGGGCGACAGCGGATGGCGGCGGCGGGTTTCGGAATAGCGCCGCAGCAGCACATCGGCCCGCGCATCCATGAAAAGGATCTCAAGCCGCACGGTCGGCGTGCGAGTCAACCGGTCGATCAGCTCGATCAGCGCGATGGCCGAGAACTCGCGGTTGCGCACGTCGATGCCAAGCGCCATGGGCTGCGAAAGCGCCCCGTCCAGCAAGCGCGGCACCAGGCTGAGCGGCAGGTTGTCGATGGTTTCGTAGCCAAGATCCTCGAGCGCCGCGATCGCGGTCGAGCGGCCTGCCCCGGATGGACCGGTCACCAGCACGACACGGCTGGCAGCCTCCCTCGTGGCCTTGCCCTCGTCACTCACGCGTGTCTCCCACCCTTCAGCCATTGCAGAACAGCGAGATCAAGATGACCATGTTGCACCCGCAGCACAAGAGGCAGAAACCTGTCTAAAAGGTTTGTTTCGCGCTTCGGCGGCAGTCTCTCGGTCTCGTCGCGCGACAGATCAACCACAAGGCGAATTCGGGCGGATGGGAGGGGCTGCGCGCGCAGAATCCCAACGCCCCGCGCCTCGATCAGGCCCGAGATCGACTCGGGCGCGCTCGCCACAACATCGGGCCCGTCCGTACGCAACGCGACGCGGTCATCCGCCACCAGATACGCGCCATAGGCCATCAGTTGCAGGGCAAGCGTCGATTTCCCCGCGCCCGAGGGGCCAAGGATCAGCACCCCGTTCAGGGCATCCAGTGCAACACAGCTGGCGTGGAGAATGGACTGCGCGGCGTCCTCCACCCGAACCCCCGGGGTCAGAGCGGCAAGCCGACGACGAAGCGCGCACCGAGCGGCTCCGAAGTGATATCGGCGTCGGTCGGGCGAATATTCTCGGCCCAGATCACGCCGCCATGCGCCTCGACAATCTGCTTCGAGATCGCAAGCCCAAGGCCCGAATGATCGCCGAACTGGCCAACCGGCCGCTGCGAATAGAATCGCTTGAAGACCTTGGTCAGCGCCTCATCGGGGATGCCGGGGCCGGTATCCTCGACGACCACCAGCACGCGATTGTCGCGGCGCCGCGCCCAGATGCGCACCGCATCGCCGTCTTCACAGAACGAGATCGCATTGCCGATCAGGTTGACGAAAACCTGCGCAAGGCGCCCTTCAAGGCCACTGATCACGATAGGATCGCGCGGCAGGTCGATGATGAAGTCGATCCCCTTCTCGGCCGCCTGTTCGCCCAGATGCTTGCCGACGCTGCCGACCATTTTCATCAGATCAAAGGACTGCTCCTCTTCCTTGACCAGTTCCGAATCGAGGCGCGAGGCATTGGAGATATCGCTGACGAGACGATCGAGACGGCGTACGTCGTGGTCGATCACGTCAAGCAGTTTGGTGCGCTGATCGTCGCGCTTGACCATGTGCAGCGAGGCCACCGCCGAGCGCAGACTGGCCAGCGGATTCTTGATCTCATGCGCAACGTCGGCGGCGAACTGTTCGTTCGCATCGATCCGGTCGTAAAGCGCAGCCACCATCCCGCGCAAGGCCGCCGAAAGACGTCCGAGTTCGTCGGGCCGCGCGGTCAGGTCGGGGATGCGCACGCGGGCGGGGCTCATCTTGCGCGCGCCGCGGTCGCTACCGATCTCAGCCGCAGCAGCCAGATCGGCAAGCGGGTTCGCAATCGTCGAGGCCAGAACGAGGCTCAGCCCGATCGAGACGATGATCGCCACGACGAACATTTGCAGCACTTGCTCGCGCTCGACCCGCACCAGCTCGTCGATCTCGCCGGCGGCCGAGGTGATCGCCAGCAGGCCCACCATCCGGTCATTCTGGTAAAGCCCTGTCGCGACAGAAAAAATCGTCGACCCCGCAGGATCGCGACTGGTCGAGATCTGGGTCTTGCCCGGCTCAACCTTGGGCACCAACGCCCCGAGCATCTTCTCGATGTCGAACGACTGGTTGGCACTTTGCGTCGGGCGCATCAGCCCCGTCAGCCAGTCCCATCCGCGATTGAGCAGATCGGTGATCAGCGTGGTACGCTTGTTCGGCTCAAGCCCCTCGACCGTTCCGCGGCTGGCCGTCGGCGCCGAGTCCGAAGAGATCAGCAGGTTGCCGCGCGTGTCGAACAGGTAAAGCTGCGTGCCCTCGGGCAGCTTGATCCCGGCCAATGTGTCGGCCAGGTCGATCCCGTCACCGGCCGCAAGGTTGACGGGCGCCTCTTTCGGCATCCGCGCCTCGAAGACGTCGGCGATCAGCCCGGCCTCGTTCACGATCGCGCTTTCGCGCTGGTAGACGAGGCTGTCGCGGAACGGGTTGAGATAGAGCACCCCGGCAACCATCATGACCATGGCCATGAGGTTGAAGGTGATGATCTTGCGCGCCAGAGGCGAACGGTTCAGCGAGACGACGCCGCGCTGCGCCCGCCCCATGGACAGGTCATCTTGGACGGTGCTTTCGGCACCGGTCCAATCCTCGCCGAGGACGACATCTGTATCACCGCCTCTGGCCTGGCCCAACCCTATCCGTCCCGAAATGCTCATTCTTCGTTGTAACGATAACCGATCCCGTAGAGCGTTTCGATAGCAGAGAAATCATCGTCGGCCGCCCGCATCTTCTTGCGCAGGCGCTTGATGTGGCTGTCGATGGTGCGGTCATCCACATAGACCTGATCGTCATAGGCGACGTCCATCAGCTGATCGCGCGATTTCACGAAACCCGGGCGCAGCGCCAGCGCCTGCAACAGCAGGAACTCGGTCACCGTCAGCGTGACTTCCTTGCCCTTCCAGCTGACCGAATGGCGCAGCGGATCCATGGTCAGATGGCCCCGCACGATGACCTTCGTATCCTCGGTCACGGCAACCTCGCCGGTGCTGATCGCCTCCTGCCGGCGCAGCAGCGCGCGGATGCGTTCGACCAACAGGCGTTGACTGAAAGGCTTCTTGACGTAGTCGTCGGCGCCCATGCGCAGACCCAGAACCTCGTCGATCTCATCGTCCTTCGAGGTCAGGAAGATCACCGGCATGGAGGACTTCTGCCGGATGCGCTGCAACAGCTCCATCCCGTCCATCCGCGGCATCTTGATATCCAGCACCGCCATATCCGGCAGACGCTTTCCAAAAGCCTCAAGCGCCGCCTGGCCATCGTTGAAAGTTTCGACCTCGTATCCTTCAGCCTCAAGCGTCATCGAAACGGAGGTAAGAATGTTGCGATCATCGTCGACGAGCGCGATCCTCGACATGCTCATGCCCTCTATCTGCCTATTCATTATACTTTGGAAACATTCTCTGCTTTCCGTTTCACGGAATCAACCGGCTTGTGCGAATCGGACACCCAAGCCGAATCATTCGTGACGAAAAATTCCTACGATTGACTAAATTGCCGCACCTCAGGTTCTTGGTTGCGCTAAAACGTCGATGGTTGCGCTAACTGCGTCAAACCGTTCTGTTCCTTCGCAGAACCGTCATGTTATAGGGGCCGCATTCGACGCGACCACTCGCGACGGATCGGTATCCCTTTTGGCCGGGGGTGCCGGGAGGAACCCAATGAACGCCGCGCGACGGCATCGGGAGCTACAGATGATCACTGGACGTGTGAACCCGGCGAAACGCCTGGAAGATCAAGGCATCACTGGTCTGGGCAATGTCTATTACAACCTGCTCGAGCCGGCGCTGATCGAAAGCGCGCTCAAGCGCGGCGAAGGCACGCTTGGCAAGGGTGGCGCTTTCTACTGCACGACCGGCGCCCACACGGGCCGTTCGCCCAAGGATAAGTTCGTTGTCCGCACCCCCGACGTCGAAGATACGATCTGGTGGGAAAACAACAAACCGATGGATTCCGCCAAGTTCGACACCCTCTATGCCGACATGCTGGAGCATATGAAGGGCAAGGATTACTACGTTCAGGACCTCTTCGGCGGCGCCGACGCCGAGCATCGTCTGGATGTGCGCGTCGTGACCGAACTGGCCTGGCACGGCCTCTTCATCCGCACCATGCTGCGCCGCCCCGAGCGCGCCGAACTCGACACTTTCGCGCCCGAGTTCACCATCATCAATTGCCCGTCGTTCAAGGCCAACCCGGAACGCCACGGCTGCCGTTCGGAAACGGTGATCGCGCTGAACTTCGACAAGAAGCTCATCCTGATCGCGAACACCGCCTATGCTGGCGAGAACAAGAAATCGGTCTTCACGCTGCTCAACTACATCCTGCCCGGCAAGGGCGTGATGGCGATGCACTGCTCGGCCAACCACGCGATCGGCAACCCCGACGACACCGCCGTGTTCTTCGGCCTGTCGGGCACCGGCAAGACCACGCTTTCGGCCGATCCGTCGCGCACGCTGATCGGTGACGACGAGCACGGCTGGTCGGAAAAGGGCACCTTCAACTTCGAAGGCGGCTGCTACGCGAAAACGATCAACCTGTCGAAAGAAGCCGAGCCGGAAATCTACGCGACCTGCTCGATGTTCGGCACCGTGGTCGAGAACATGGTCTTCGACGACGAAACCCTTGAGCTGGACTTCTTCGACAACTCGATCACCGACAACATGCGCTGCGCTTACCCGCTGCACTACATCTCGAACGCTTCGGAATCGGCGCTTGGCGGTCACCCGAAGAACGTGATCATGCTCACCTGCGACGCTTACGGCGTCCTGCCGCCGATCGCGCGTCTGACCCCGGCGCAGGCCATGTATCACTTCCTGTCGGGCTTCACCTCGAAGACCCCGGGCACCGAAGTGGGCGTGGTCGAGCCGACGCCGACCTTCTCGACCTGCTTCGGCGCGCCCTTCATGCCGCGCCGCCCCGAGGTTTACGGCAAGCTGCTGCAGGAAAAGATCAACACCTTCGGCGCGTCTTGCTGGCTGGTGAACACCGGTTGGACCGGTGGCGCCTTCGGCACCGGCAAACGTATGCCGATCAAGGCGACCCGCGCGCTGCTGACCGCCGCGCTCGACGGCTCGCTGAACGCTGTCGAGTTCCGCAAGGATCCGAACTTCGGCTTCGAGGTTCCGGTCTCGGTGCCGGGCGTCGACGCCACGCTGCTCAACCCGCGCGACACCTGGGCCGACAAGGCCGCCTTCGACGCGCAGGCCTCGAAATTGGTCAAGATGTTCTCGGACAACTTCGCGCAATACGTCCCCTATATCGACGAAGACGTGAAGGCCGCAGCCATCGGCTGATAAACTACGGACAGTGAACACTGACGGGGCCGGGATCATTCCCGGCCCCTTCGCGTTTCTGCCCGCAGGTGCCATAGTTCGCCTATGATGTCCGCGATCTTCATCGCTCTTTTCTGCGCCGCTGTGCTTGGCTGGTGGCTGACGCGCCTTCCGACGCGGGTGGCCGACGCGCCCGGCGCGCCGCCGCTTCCCTCGGGGCGGCTGGCCGCGCTTTGGCCCGATCTGGAAAGCACTGGCATCGCCCCGCTGCCCGAGGCGCTGGAGGCGTTCGCGGCCCGCCTTGCGCTTTGCGATGCCGCCCGTTCCGAAATCTGCGCGCAGTATTACCTGTGGCGCGGCGATCATTCCGGCACGCTCCTGTTCGAGGCGCTCTTGCGCGCGGCAGATCGCGGCGTGCGGGTGCGACTGCTGCTGGATGACAACGCAACCGCCGGGCTCGATGCGCGGCTGGCCTGCCTCGACGCCCATCCGAATATCGAGTTGCGCTTGTTCAACCCCTTCCCCCTGCGCTTCCCGCGCCTGCTCGGCTACCTGTTCGATTTCCCGCGCCTCAATCGCCGGATGCACAACAAGATGCTGATCGCCGACGGGGCCGCCGCGATTCTCGGCGGGCGCAACATCGGGGACGAGTATTTCAACGACCTGTCCTCGATCGGACTGTTCATGGATATGGATGTCTTCGTGGCGGGTCATGCGGTGCGCGCCGCGCAAGAGACTTTTGAGACCTACTGGGCCTCGGAGCCCGCATGGCCGGCCGAACGGCTTATCCGGCAGACGCCCCGTCGGGTGCGGAAAGGTCGCAACGCTCAGGAGAGGGCACTTCAGGCCGCACGGGGGACACGGTTTGCGGCCCTGCTCGCCGAAAGCCTATCGGCCGCCGATCTGGGCACCTCGGCACTGAGCTTGCACGAGGCCCCTGTCCGCCTGATCACCGACCCGCCCGAAAAGGTCCTAGGTCGCGCGCGCAAGCGACATCACCTGTTCCCATCGCTGCGCTTGGCCCTCGGGCGCCCGCAGGAGAGCTACGATCTGATCTCGCCCTATTTCGTGCCCCGACGACGCGACGCAAAGGAAATCCGCGCCATGGCGAAACGCGGCATTCGGGTGCGGGTGTTGACCAATTCGCTTTCGGCCTCTGATACGCCCATCGTGCATACCGGCTACGCCTGGCAGCGCCATGCACTGATCCGCGCTGGCGTCGGCATCTACGAATATTCCGGCGACGGAAAGGTGCAGTTGCGTCGCGGCCTGATCGTGCGCAATCGCCACGGCACCGCCCCGTTTACGCGCAACAAGCTTCATGCCAAGCTATTCTCGGTCGATCGCAAGCGTGTCTTCATTGGCACGTTCAACTTCGACCCCCGCTCGCTGTTTCTCAACACCGAGATGGGAGTGGTCGTGGAAGATCCCGCATGGGCCGAGGATCTGCACCGCACCTTCGATCGAACCGTGCCGGATCTTGCATGGCGAGTGGGGCTGCGGCGCGGGCATCTGATCTGGACCCGCCGGACCGAGGACGGCGGCGAGGAAACCATCCGCCACGAACCCGGCGCGCAATTGTGGCAGCGCGGGCTGATCGTTCTTCTTGCCTGGCTTCCGATCAAGGGCCTGCTTTAGGGTTTCTTGCGCGTGCGCTTGACCTTGCGGGCGATGCCGCGCTCCTTTGCCTTGATCGCGGCAACCTTGCGGCCCCGCCGGAAGGGCTTCTTGCCGCCCTTGCCGGGGCCGGGAAGGCTGGCGCCCTCCAGTTCCAGCAGCTCCAGCTCCAGCCCGCCGGTCATCGGGATCGCCTCGCGCAGGCGCACGAGCACCCGCTGGCCGATGCCGATCACCGTGCCGCTGTCGGCACCGGTCAATTGCTGCGCGTCACGGTCATAGTGGAAGAACTCGCGCCCGATCTCGCGCACCGGGATCAGGCCATCGGCGCCGGTTTCGTCGAGTTTCACGAAAGCGCCGAACTTCTGCACGCCCGAGATACGCCCGGTGAACTCGCTGCCCACGCGATCCGACAGATAGGCCGCCAGATAACGGTCGGTCGTGTCGCGCTCGGCCGCCATTGAGCGGCGCTCGGTCTCCGAGATTTGCTGCGCGGTCTCATCGAGGATCTCGATATCCTGCGCGCTCAGCCCATCCTTGCCCCAGCCGTGACCAAGGATCAACGCGCGATGCACGATCAGGTCGGAATAGCGCCGGATCGGCGAGGTGAAATGCGCGTAGGACCGCAACGCCAGCCCGAAATGCCCAAGGTTCTGCGGCGCATAATAGGCCTGCGTCATGGCCCGCAACGTCGAGATGTTCACCAACTCGTCGAACTCGGAGCCTTCGGCCTGCGCCAGAAGCCGATTGAGATGCGCGGTCTTCAGCACCTGCCCCTTGGCAAGGTTGAAGCCCGATGCCTGCGCAACCTCGCGCAGCGCCTCGATCTTTTCGGGGGAGGGTTCTTCGTGCACGCGGTAAAGCAGCGGGCGGCGCAGCCGTTCGAGTTCCTCGGCGGCGGCAACATTGGCCAGCACCATGAATTCCTCGATCAGCTTATGCGCGTCGAGACGCTCCTTGAAGCGCACCGAGGCGACCTTGCCAGCCTCGTCGATGACGATCTGGCGCTCGGGCAGATCAAGATCAAGCGGTTGGCGTGCCGCGCGGGCGCGCACCAGCGCGTTGTAGCATTCATAAAGCGGTGCGATGACCTCATCGACAAGGGGCGCGGTCTTTTCGTCCGGGCGCCCTTCGCGTGCGGCCTGCACCTGCGCGTATTCGAGCGAGCCGACCGAGCGGATCATGCCGCGCGTGAAGCGATGGCTGAGCTTGTGGCCCGCGCTGTCGATCTTCATGCGCACGGCCAGAACCGCGCGCGGAACGTGTTCGTGCAGCGAGCAAAGATCGCCCGAGAGCCGGTCGGGCAGCATGGGCACGACGCGGTCGGGGAAATAGGTCGAATTGCCGCGCTTGCGCGCCTCGCGGTCCAGCGCCGAGCCGGGGCGGACGTAATGCGCAACATCCGCGATGGCAACCCAGAGGATATGGCCGCCCTCGTTATTGGGGTCATCGTCGGGCATCGCAAGACAGGCGTCATCGCGGTCACGCGCATCGGCCGGGTCGATGGTGAGGAAGGGCAGCTCGCTCAGATCCTCGCGTCCCTCCAGGTCGGCGGGGCGCGCGGCATCGACCTCGGCGATCACGGCATCGGGGAAGTCGTCGGGGATGCCATGCTGGTGGATCGCGATCAGTGAAACGGCGCGCGGCGCGGTCGGGTCACCCAGGCGCTCGATCACGCGGGCACGCGGCAGGCCCATGCGGCCGCGCGGGCCGATCTGCTCGGCCTCGACCAACTCGCCGTCGCGGGCGTCCTGCGTGGCGCCGGCCCCCACGACCCATTCCTTTTGCTCGCCCTTGTCGATGGGCACGATGCGCCCGCCCTCGGCGCCCTTGCGGAAGATGCCGACGACGCGGTGTTGGGCCTCGCCGACCTTGCGGATCAGGCGGGCCTCATAGTCATAGCCCTGCCCCGAGACCTCGGAGATGCGGGCGAGAATGCGTTCGCCCGCCGCCAGCGCCGGGTCGCCCGATTTGGCGATGAACAGGATGACCGGCTCGGGGCCTTCGCCTTCCCATTCGATGGCGCGCGCCCAGAGATCGCCGGAACTGTCGGCCGGGCGGATTTCGAGCACCGAGACGGGCGGCAGCTTGGCGCTGTCGTGGTAGGACTTGCGGCGGCGTTCGAGCAGCCCCTCGTCGGTCATCTCGCGCAGGATGCGTTTGAGTTCGATCTTGGCAGCGCCCTTGATCCCGAAGGCTTTGGCGATGTCACGTTTCGCACCGGCGCCGGGGTGGTCGGCAAGCCATGCGAGGATCTGTTCTTTGGTGGGCAACTGGTTCATGGCTTTGCCTATCATGGGCCTGTGCGGGCGTCACGCGCGAAGCGGGGCGCTGCCCCGCACCCCGGGATATTTCCGCCACATTGAAGATTCAGAGGCGTCTCGACATGTCCCGGTGCGGGATGCCCGCATCGTCATAGATGGGACCGAAGGCCGCAAATCCAAGCTTTTCGTAGAAGGGCAGCGCATGGGATTGCGAGCCAAGCTGCGCCGCGGTGCAGCCGCGGTCTTTCAGGTGCTGGCAGGCTGCCCGGATGAGCGCCGCACCAAGACCCGTTCCGCGCGCTTCGGGCAATACGCAGACCCGGCCGATCTTGCCCGTCTCGTCCTTGATGAAAAGCCGCGCGGTGCCGACCGGGCGATCCTCCACGAGAGCCAGAAGGTGGATCGCGTTGTCATCGAGATCGTCGATCTCGAGTTCCTCCGGGACGCCCTGCTCCTCGATGAAGACTGTGCGGCGCAGTGCGTGGCAGGCCGCGAGGTCTTCGGTCACGACGATCTTCATGCGAAATAGTCCCGCAGGCAGCGCATATAGATCGCCTTGAGCTGGGTGATCTGAGCGATCTCGATGCGCTCATCGACCTGGTGCATGGTCTGGCCGACGAGGCCGAATTCGAGCACCGGGCAGTGATCCTTGACGAAGCGCGCATCCGAGGTGCCGCCCGAGGTCGAAAGCTCGGGCTTGAGGCCGGTCTCGGCCTCGACGGCGCGGGCGACCAGTTCGACGAAGAGGCCGGGCGGGGTGAGGAAGCTTTCCCCTGAAATCTCGGTACGAATGCTCAGTCGCACGCCGGTTTCGGCCTCGACAAGGCGCGCGAGCCCCTCGCCCCATTGGGTCAGCGAAGCGCCGGAGTGGGAGTCGTTGAAGCGGATGTTGACCGTTGCACGGGCCTTGGCGGGGATCACGTTATTGGCCGGATTGCCGCAGTCGATGGTGGTGATCTGGAGCGTCGAGGCATCGAAATGCTCGGTGCCGCTGTCGAGCGGGTTCGCTGTCATGCGGTGCAACAGGTCCACCAGTGCGTGCAACGGGTTCTTGGCGCGATGCGGATAGGCGGAGTGGCCCTGCACGCCCTCGGCCTCGATATAGAAGGTCATCGAGCCGCGGCGGCCGATCTTCATCATCTCGCCCATCGTGTTCGGGCAGGTCGGTTCGCCGACAAGGCAGACCGACATGGCCTCGCCCTCAGTGGCCATCCAGTCCAGAAGGGCGCGGGTGCCGTCATGGCCCACGCCCTCTTCGTCGCCGGTGATGGTCAGCACGATGGCGCCTTCGGGCGGCGTCTGCAGCACGAAATCGATGGCGGCGGCGACGAAAGCCGCGACGCCCGATTTCATGTCGGTCGCGCCGCGCCCCCAGAGCACGCCGTCGTGGATCTCACCGCCGAAGGGATCGTGCGTCCATGCTGCGGCGTCGCCCACCGGCACCACATCGGTATGGCCATTGAAGCCGAAGGTCTTCGCCCCTTTCTCGCCCCAACGGGCAAAGAGGTTGGGGATACCGTTGCGATCGACGCGGGTGCAGGCGAAACCCGCCGTGCCAAGAACGCCCTCAAGCAGTTGCAGCGCGCCGCCCTCGAACGGCGTGACCGAGGGGCAGCGGATCAGATCCGCAGTAAGTTTGACGGGATCGAGCGACATGGCGGGCTCCTTGTTCGAGTTGTCCAAGGCTTAGCTGCGGGCGCGGACAAGCACAACGCCCAGCAATCCGATAACCGCGCACAGATCGGGCTTTCATTCGCGCCGAACTGCGGCATACTGGAGGCATATAAAAACTAGCCCCGAGGCAGGGCGACACGAGCAGGGCAACGTCCCTCCCCTAGACCAGACCGCCACCCCTCAAGGGTCGGCGGCGCGCGTGTTTTCTGCCATCGGCGCGCAAGAGGCACGAGGCAGTCATGCAGGCACATGCGGGTTGGATTGCGGCGCATCTCCCGGGACGGGGGCGGATCATGTTTGACCAGCACCCCCTGCCGGTTTCGGTTGTGCGCGGCAGCTTGATGGTCGAGTTCGCGCTGATCCCCGGCGAGGCCGAGATCCTGCCTCTGGCCCATGTCACCGGACGCGGGGCGCAGGCGCGGTTCTTCTCGCTCGGTTTCACGGCGGATGGACAGGTCTCGGTGATGCAGCGGCAGGGCATGGCGTTTCACGCGCTCTCTCTGGATGCTAGCGACGCATTGGCCTGTGGCGGGCCGATGCGCCTGATCTGGCGTTGGGACGTGGCGGCGGGCGAAAGCGTTCTGGCGCTTGAGTCGCTGACGGATAGCTCCCTGCGCCACCGCGTCGGGGGCCTGCCGCTTGCCATGCCGCGCGAGGATCTTCTGGCGCTGGCCGCTGGAACCGGCACAGCGCGGGTCGGGCCTCGGGTCGAATGGCTGGCCTTTGGCGATCATCGGCACCCGCTTGGGCCCGCGGGCGCACTGGCGCCGTTGACGCAAATCGCCACGCCGCAGGGCTGGCGCGCGGTTGGCGCACTACGCCCGGGCGATCTGCTCGAGACCGCCGATCACGGCGTCCAGCCGGTGCTGTGGTCGGGTCGGGTGCCACTGCCCGCGCTTGGCCATCTACGCCCCGTGCGGCTCTGTGCGCCACATTTCGGCTCCGCCAACGATCTTTGGGTCGCGCCGCACCAGCGCATCGCCCTGCCCGGCGCGGGTGGCGCGCTGACCGAGGCACGCGATCTGGTCGATGGCCTTCACGCCATCCAGCCCGACCGCCCGAATGTGCTGAACTGGCACGGGATCTTGCTGGACCAGCCCGCGCTGCTGATCGCCGAGGGCTGCCTTGTCCAAAGCCTCGACATCGGGCGCTTGCGCCGCCAGCCCGCGCTGGCCGCCCTGAGCGCAATGTCCGACACGGCCTTGCCCGAACACGTGGGCGCCGAGCGGCCGATGCTGACGCGCGAGCAGGCTTTGCAGGCACTTGGCGCTCGGAAAGCTGCCTGACGGCACACTTTGCGCGCGACACATTCGGTCACATTTTGCCGCTGATACGAATTTTTATTGCGCTGCAACTGCAAAACCCCTAAGCACTATGCAACCGCAGAAAGGAACCGATTCATGGCGCATGATGGGGCTGACATGACCAATATCCATATGACCGACCTGCTGGCGCTGACCGAGGCCACGCTGCCCGAAATCGCCAAGATCACCGCCGATGCGACCGACGCGCTGCGCGCCCTCGTGACCCGCGACGGCAAGGTCTCGGGCGCCGCGCTTGAAGAAAACCAGTTTGCCGCACACGCCCTGTCGTGGCTGGCCACCTACAACCAGTCGCTGATCCAGCTGCGCGGTTGGGCCGGTCGCATCGCCGAGGACGGTAAGTTCGGCGCCATGGAAAGCCTGATCCTGCAAATCGGCTTTGGCGAATATCTCGCGCAGATCTCGGGCGGCATTCCGATGAGCCAGGGCGAGGTTGCGCGCCTTGCCGATCTGGGCGTCAGCTGGACCCCGGGCCCCGAGGCCGCCAAGCTGATCGCCGAGGGCAACAGCCCCGCCGCGCGCCAGGCGCTGGTCGCCATGATGCGCGACAATCAGGGCCGTGCGCTCTTTGGCACCTCGGGCCTAGACGAAGACCTCGAGATGATCCGCGATCAGTTCCACCGCTATGCCGAGGAGCGCGTGATCCCCTTCGCGCACGAGTGGCACCTGAAGGACGAGCTGATCCCGATGGACACCATCAACGAACTTGCCGAACTGGGCGTGTTCGGCCTGACCATCCCCGAGGAATACGGCGGGCTTGGCCTGTCCAAGGCCTCGATGGTCGTGGTGACCGAAGAGCTTTCGCGCGGCTATATCGGCGTGGGCTCGCTTGGCACGCGCTCGGAAATCGCGGCCGAGCTGATCCTTTGCGGCGGCACCGAGGAGCAGAAGGCGAAATGGCTGCCTGGCCTTGCCTCGGGCGAGATCCTCTCGACCGCCGTCTTCACCGAGCCGAACACCGGCTCGGATCTGGGCTCGCTGCGCACCCGCGCGGTGAAGGACGGCGATGACTGGGTCGTGACCGGCAACAAGACCTGGATCACCCATGCGCAGCGCACCCATGTGATGACGCTGCTGGCCCGCACCGACCCGAACACCACCGACTATCGCGGCCTGTCGATGTTCCTGGCCGAGAAGACCCCGGGCACCGACGAAAACCCCTTCCCGACCCCGGGCATGACCGGCGGCGAGATCGAGGTTCTGGGCTATCGCGGCATGAAGGAATACGAGCTTGGCTTCGACGGCTTCCGCGTGAAGGGTGAGAACCTTCTGGGCGGCGAGGAAGGCAAGGGCTTCAAGCAGCTGATGGAAACCTTCGAGAGCGCTCGCATCCAGACCGCCGCGCGCGCCGTGGGCGTCGCCCAATCGGCCTGCGAGATCGGCATGCAATACGCCATCGACCGCAAGCAGTTCGGCAAGTCGCTGATCGAGTTCCCGCGCGTCGGCGGTAAGCTTGCCATGATGGCTGTCGAGATCATGATCGCCCGCCAGCTGACCTATTTCTCGGCCTGGGAAAAGGATCACGGTCACCGCTGCGACCTTGAGGCCGGCATGGCCAAGCTGCTTGGCGCCCGCGTGGCATGGGCCGCTGCGGACAACGCGCTGCAAATCCACGGCGGCAACGGTTTCGCGCTGGAATACGCGATCTCGCGCATCCTGTGCGACGCGCGCATCCTCAACATCTTCGAGGGCGCGGCTGAAATTCAGGCGCAGGTCATCGCCCGCCGTCTCCTGGGCTGAGCCTGCAATAATCGAGCAGTCGACGGGGCCTTCGGGCCCCGTTTTGCATTGCGCCTGTCACACATTTGAGCACTGTAGCGGCAAAGGAGCCCGCCATGATCCGCAACGCCACGCCCGCCGACGCCCCCGCCATCGCCGCGATCTACAATGATGCCGTGTGCAACACGACCGCGATCTGGAACGAGATTGAGGTCGATGCGGCGAACCGGGTCGATTGGATGCAGGCGCGTCAGGCGGCGGGGCTGCCCGTGCTCGTGCTAGAAGAGGCGGGCGAGGTCATCGGCTATGCCAGCTACGGCCCGTTTCGCGCCTTCGACGGTTTTCGCGGCACGGTCGAGCATTCGGTCTATATCCGCACGGATTTGCGTGGCGGCGGGCGCGGGCGCGCGCTGCTGGAGGGGCTGATCGAACATGCCCGCGCCGATGGGTATCACGTCATGGTCGGCGCGATCGAGGCGGGAAATGCAGGTTCGATGGCACTGCACAGCAAGCTCGGCTTTACGCATGTCGGGACGATGCCGCAGGTCGGGCAGAAATTCGGGCGCTGGCTGGATCTCGCGCTGCTGCAACTGGTGCTGGACAGGCGCGCTCAGCCCTGACGGGCAAGCGCATCGATCAGACGGTTACGGGCCTCGGGCAGTGCGCGGCGGCTGTGTTCGGCGGCGAAAAGATCGAGAAAATGGCCGGTCAGCTTTAGCCCCTGGACGATTTCGGCAACAGTCGCGGGGCCTTGGCCGAGCAAGCATTGCGGCAGGGGGAGGAGGCGCGGCGCCCAGTCTCCGGCGGCCTGACGCGCGACCGCGCGGCCCGTGCGCGGGCTGACATAGGCGAGATCCTCGCGCCCGCCGGTAAGGGCGCATCGGCTGAGGTCGAGCCCGAAGCCGAGTTCCTCGAGCAGCGCCATTTCCCACTGCAGGTAATCGACGGGCCAGCCCTCATGCGCGAGGCCGATCACGTCGAAAAGCGGTTCGGTCGCAGCATAAAGGCGCGGATGTGGTTCGCGTTCGGGCAGCGCGAAGCCAAGCATGGCGCAGACCGCGTTGAGCCCCATCAGCGCCAGCCGATCAGACATCGCGCCCGCGCGGGAGCGAAGCGGTTCGATCGTGAAACTGCCCAGATGATCTTCAAGCCGCGCGCGCCAGCCAAGCGACACATGGTGGCCCGGTTGCAGCGTGGCCGCCATCTTGCGCGACGCGCCGCCCCGCACGACGCCCGCGTGGCGGCCATGCTCAGCCGTGAAAACCTCGACAATCGCCGAGGTCTCGCCATGCGGGCGGGTGGAAAGAATGGTGCCGCGGTCGTGCCAGTCCATGCCGGTCTCGGGTGGGAGAGGCGGGGGGCTGTCTGCCCCCCGGTCCCCCCGAAGGTATTTCAGCCAAGAAGAAAGGGAAAGTCAGTCGCTCAGCCCGTCCTGCTCGAGCAGGGTCGCACCATCGCGGCTCTCGATCTCGATCACCCAAAGGTCGGGGTCGAAGCTGCGCTGTTTGCGGATTGAGGCGTCGACTTCGGGCTCGGGCCCTTCGGTCAGGGGTACCCATTTGCGCGCGCCGGTCGCAAGATCGAAGCTGCGTTGCCAGAGCGTGGCCTGACCGTCGAGTGTCGCGCATTTGACCATGACGGAGCCCGCATCGGGCTGGCCGCGTGCCGCGAGATAGGCCGGGATATGGGCGAGTTCGAGGCGTTTGAGATAGGCCCGGACCCAGAGCTCCGAGGTCAGGCGGGCCTGCATCTCAATCGCCGTCCTTGAAGTCGAGCCCCATCTCGGAATAACGCTCTGCCTCTTCGAGCCAGTTCGGGCGCACCTTGACCTGCAGGAACAGGTGGACCGGGCGGCCGAGGAATTCGCTCAGATCCGCGCGGGCGGCGGTGGAGATCGCCTTGATCGTCTCGCCGCCCTTGCCCAGAACGATGCCCTTGTGGCCTTCGCGGGCGACATAGATCAGCTGGTCGATGCGGGTGGAGCCGTCCTTGCGGTCCTCCCATTTCTCGGTCTCGACGGTGAGTTGGTAGGGGATTTCCTCATGCAGGCGCAGGGTCAGCTTTTCGCGCGTGACCTCGGCGGCTATCTGGCGCATCGGCAGGTCGGCGATCTGGTCCTCGGGGTAGAACCAGGGGCCGAGCGGGAGTTCCCCGGCGAGCCATTCGCGCAGGTCATCGACGCCGTAGCCGCGCTCGGCCGAGATCATGAAGGTCTTGACGAAGGGGAACTCGGCATTGGCGGCCTCGGCGAGCTCCAAGAGTTTCTCTGCCTTGACCCGGTCGATCTTGTTGATGGCGAGTGCGACCGGCTGGGTGCCCTCGCGCTCTTTCAGGGCCGCGATGATGGCGCGGGTGCCTTCGGTCAGGCCGCGATGCGCCTCGATCAGCAAAACGACGATATCTGCGTCGGAGGCCCCGCCCCAGGCGGCGGAGACCATGGCGCGATCCAAACGGCGGCGCGGGCGGAAAATGCCGGGCGTATCGACGAACACGATCTGGCTGTCGCCCGCCATGCAGACGCCGCGGATGCGGGCGCGGGTGGTCTGCACCTTGTGGGTCACGATCGAGACCTTCGCCCCAACCATCCGGTTGAGCAGGGTCGATTTGCCAGCGTTCGGTTCACCGATTAGGGCCACAAAGCCCGCGCGAGTCGTCATAGGATCTCCTTGATGTTCTTGCGGCTGGCATAGTGGAAATGCGCGCGGCTGGCCAGATTATTCGGCTTTGCCGCGGTCGGGAGCAGAAGGGATCGCAGCCGGCAACAAATGGCCGCCGCATCAGCAGGGCGAAGGCGGGGTGGCGAAATCAGCCCTGAGGGGCCTCCAGCCGTGCCAGAAGGGCCTTGGCGGCGGCCTGTTCGGCCTGGCGTTTGGCCTTGGCGGCGGCGCGTTCGACCTCACCATTGGCCAGTTGCGCCTCGATGGTGAAGACGGGCGCGTGGTCCGGGCCTTCGCGCGAGACGGTGACGTATTTCGGCGGCGGCAGGCCGCGCGCCTGCGCCCATTCCTGAAGCGCAGTCTTGGCGTCGCGGGCATCTTCCTCGACGGCGTCGATCCGGTCACCCCAGAGCCGCAGCACCAGATCGCGGGCAGCCTCGAACCCCGCATCGATATAAACGGCCGCTATCACCGCCTCCATCGCGTCACCCAAGAGGGCCTCTTTGCGGCGCCCGCCCGACATCATCTCGGACCGGCCGAGCTTGAGCACGGCGCCAAGATCGATCTGGCGCGCGACATCGGCGCAGGTTTCCTTGCGCACCAGCGCATTGAAGCGCGGCGCCAACTGCCCTTCGGAGGCGGACTTGTCGGCACGGAACAGCGCCTCGGCCATGGTCAGGCCCAGAACGCGGTCGCCCAGGAATTCGAGCCGCTGGTTGTCGGGCCGCGTGGCCGAGCCGATCGAGGAATGCGTCAGCGCGCGCACCAAAACCTCGGGCCGCGCGAAACGATGCCCGAGGCGCCCCATGAAGGCCTCGATATCTGCGCCGATCTTCACTCGATCGCCTTGAAGAAGCGGTCCGGACGCCAGGTCCAGAAGAAGAAGAGCGAGCGGCCCGCAGATGAGAACATCACCCGGTCGGCGCGGCCGATCAGATATTCCGCGGGCACGAAGCCAAGCCCACCGGCGGCGGCCGGGAAACGGCTGTCTTCCGAGTTGTCGCGGTTGTCGCCCATGAAGAAATACTGGCCCTCGGGGACGGCAAAGACGGGCGTATTATCGGCCACCCAGTTGTTGGTGATGTTCAGGATCGAATGGCTCGCACCGTTGGGCAGCGTCTCGATCTTGCGTTCCTTGATGCAGGTTCCGCCCTGCCCGACCGGATCGTTGGAGCAGCGCGGCATCAACCCCTGCGGGCCTTGCAGGTCCTTCACTTCGGTGAACTGGCCGCCATCTTGCAACTGCACCGGCGAGCCGTTGATTTGCAGCACGCCGTCAATCACCTGTACGCGGTCACCCGGCAGGCCGACGACGCGCTTGATGAAATCGACGCCGCGCGTCGGGTGGCGGAAGACCACGACATCACCGCGCTCGGGCTCGGAGCCAAATAGGCGGCCCTCGATCGGGCAGGCCGAGAACGGGCAGCTATGCGCCGAATAGCCATATGCCATCTTGTTGACGAAAAGGAAATCGCCGATCAGCAGCGTGTCCTTCATCGAGCCCGAGGGGATCCAGAACGGCTGGAAGAACAGGGTGCGGAACACGCCCGCGATCAGCAGTGCCCAGAAGACCGTCTTGATCGTCTCGACAACTCCGCCATCAGTTTTCGTCGCCATGCTTTTCCCGCCCTGGTCTGAAAGTTCCGCCTTCCTTGGCCCGCCGCGCCGCGCAAGTCAAGGAAGCGGCCGCGCCTCGATCACCACGAAGGCCTGCGCCCAGGGGTGATCGTCGGTCAAGGTCACGTGAACGATGGCGGAGTGACCCGGCGGCGTCATCTCGCGCAGGCGTTCGGCCGCCCATCCGGTCAGCTCCATCACCGGCTGGCCCGAGCGCAGATTCGTCACGCCCATGTCCTTCCAGGCGATCCCCATGCGCAGCCCGGTGCCAAGCGCTTTCGAGCACGCCTCTTTCGCCGCCCACCGTTTCGCATAGGTGCCGGCGGTATCGGCGCGGCGCTCGGACTTGGCAATCTCGGTCTCGGTGAAGACACGGTGGCGGAAGCGGTCGCCGAAGCGTTCGAGCGTCGCGGCGATCCGGTCGATATTGGCGAGGTCGGTGCCGATGCCGAGGATCATCCGCTCACTCGCCCCGTGCGGCGTCCATCAGGTGACGCATCTGCTTGATCGCGTTTTCAAGCCCGATGAAGACCGATTCCGCGATCAGGAAATGGCCGATGTTCAGTTCGCGCACCTGCTTGATCTCGGCGATCGGGCCGACGGTCTCGAAGGTCAGGCCGTGGCCCGCGTGAACCTCTAGCCCGAGACTATGGGCATAGGCGGCACCGGCGCGCAGGGCCTCCAGCTCGGCATCACGTTCGGCGAATTGACCGGCATAATGCAGATCGCAGTAATGACCGGTGTGCAGCTCGACCACCGCCGCGCCAATGCGGGCCGATGCCTCGATCTGCCGCGGGTCGTGGCCGATGAACATGGACACCCGCGCCCCCGCTTCGCGCAACGGCGCGATAAAATCGCCAAGACGATTGTCGTCACCCGCCACATCGAGCCCGCCCTCGGTTGTGCGCTCCTCGCGTTTTTCGGGCACAAGGCATACGGCATGGGGCCGCGTCGCGAGCGCGATGCGCTGCATCTCCGGCGTAGCCGCCATTTCGAAATTCAGCGGAATGCCGATCCCTGCTTTCAGAACAGCCATGTCCTCATCGCGAATATGGCGGCGATCCTCGCGCAGATGCGCGGTGATGCCGTCGGCGCCTGCGGCCTCTGCCAGCCTGGCGGCGCGCAGCGGGTCCGGATAGGCTGAGCCGCGCGCGTTGCGAATGGTGGCGACGTGGTCGATGTTCACGCCAAGACGAAGCGAATGGAGCATGATGTCCTCCGAAGATTGCGCGCGGAGTATGCGCGAGAGCCGTGGCGGTTTGAAGGGTATCCCGAACGCTTTGCCAAGAATTCTGGTGGCGTTCAGACGTCTTCGGTCGGCGGTTCCTGGCGGTTGTTCTCTTTGCGCTCTTCGCGCTTGTGCGCAAGTTTGGCGCGGATCTTCTCAAGCCGCTCCTTGAGCCGCGTGCGCCGGCGCTTCTGGTAAGCGTCAATGATCGGCAAAGAGACATAGTAGCAGATCAGCCCCGAGACGATGCCGGGAATGAAGCCGCCGACCAGATAGGGCAGCCAGATATCGTTGAAGAACTGCGCCAGCCCGCCCCATTCGGTCTGGGCGGGCGTGAAGGCTGCGACGATATTGTGCTTCAGATCGTGCCCGGCCGCGAGGAAGGTCTCACCCAGTGTATCGACCTGATGGCCATCCACCGTGCGCCCGAGCATCCACTGCCCCAGCTTGACCGAGCTGACGGCGATGATGGGAAAGGTGATCGGATTGCCGAAGAACGTGGCAAGAAGCGAGGCGATGATATTGCCGCGCACCATGAGCGCGACTGCCGCCGCAGTCAGAAAATGAAACCCGAAAAACGGCGTGAACGAGATGAAGACGCCTGCGAAGACCCCGCGCGCGATACGATGCGGCTGATCAGGAAGGCGATTGACGCGGTGTTTGACGTAGTGAAAAGCGCGGGTCCAGCCGCTGCGGGGCCAGACTGACTCGCGCAGGGTGCTCAGGAAGGGGCGTTTTTCGCGCCGTTTGAAAACCACCGTTCTTCCTTCCGCCCGCCAGGGCTGCCTCAGGGCTTGCGCGCCAGATCTCGCCAGCGCTGGACCTGCGCCACATCTGTCTCGGCCTCGAGCGCCGTGAGCAGCGTATGCAAATGTTCCACATCCCGCATCTCGACTTCAACCATCAGCGAGTAGAAATCCGGCTTGCGGTCCATGAATTGCAGATCCGAGATATTTGCCTTCTGCTGCCCGATCAAGGTGCAGATATGGCCCAGCACCCCGGCATCGTTCGAAATCGTCAGCTTGAGCGTGGCCGAGTAAACCGGCGGGTGCTGTCCGGGCTGCCAGTGCAGATCCACCCAGCGACCCGGCTGCTCTTCGAATTCCTCAAGCGCGGGGCAGTCGATCGCGTGGATGACCACGCCCTGACCGCGATAGGTGATGCCAACGATCCGCTCGCCCGGAAGCGGCTGACAGCAACAGGCCCGGCGGAAGCTCTGATCCGCGCCAAGGCCGATCACCGCGCGCGTCGGCTCGATCGTTTCGGCGCCGCGGGCGATAAGTTCGGGGTACAGCGCCTCCAGCACCTCGCGCGCGGTCAATTCGGCCGAACCGAGGCGGGCCAGCAGTTCGATGTCGTCGGGTAGCCCGAGCGCCTTGGCCGCGGTGCGCAGCGCCTTGTCGGTGACCTTGCGCCCGACATGCTCGAAAGCCACGCGGGCAAGCTCGGCCCCGAGCTTGACGAAGCGCGAGCGATCCTCTTCGCGCAGGCTCTTGCGGATCGCGCCCTTGGCGCGGCCGGTCGCCACGATATCAAGCCAGGTCGGCTGCGGGCGCTGCCCGGCGGCGGTGATGACCTCGACCGACTGACCGTTCTTGAGGCGGGTCCAGAGTGGCACGCGAATGCCATCGACCTTGGCGCCGACGCAGGAATTGCCGATCCTGGTGTGGATCGCATAGGCGAAGTCGATCGGTGTCGCGCCCTTGGGCAGCTTGATCACGTCGCCCTTGGGCGTGAAGCAGAACACCTGATCGGAATACATCTCGAGCTTCACGTTCTCGAGGAACTCGTCGTGATCGCCCTCGGCAAAACGTTCGGTCAGCGAGTTGAGCCACTTCGCCGGATCGACCGCAAAGGGGTTCTCGGCGCGCTGCCCGTCCCGGTAGGACCAGTGCGCCGCCACGCCCGCCTCGGCGACCTCGTGCATCTGCCGGGTGCGGATCTGCACCTCGACGCGCTTGCCATCGCGGCCCGACACAGTGGTATGGATCGAACGGTAGCCGTTCGTCTTGGGCTGGCTGATGTAATCTTTGAACCGCCCCGGCACCGCGCGCCAGCGGCGGTGGATCAGCCCCAGAACCCGGTAGCAATCCATCTCGGAGGCGGTGATGACGCGAAAACCGTAGATGTCGGAGAGCCGCGAGAAGGCAAGCTGCTTTTCCTCCATCTTGCGCCAGATCGAATAGGGGCGCTTGGCGCGGCCAAAGACATCCGCGTCGATCTGCGCCTCTTCCAGCAGGTGGCGGATGTCATGCGTGATCTTGGGAATCACGTCGCCCGATTCCTTTTGCAGGCTGACGAAGCGACGGATGATCGAGGTGCGCGCCTCGGGGTTGAGGACCTTGAAGGACAGATCCTCCAGCTCCTCGCGCATCCATTGCATACCCATGCGCCCGGCCAGCGGCGCGAAGATCTCCATCGTCTCGCGCGCCTTCTGCGCCTGCTTGTCCACACGCATCGACTTGATCGTGCGCATGTTGTGCAGACGGTCGGCGAGTTTCACCAGGATCACCCGCAGATCCTTGGACATGGCCATGAACAGCTTGCGGAAGTTCTCCGCCTGTTTCGAGGCGTTCGAGGACAGTTGCAGGTTGGTCAGCTTGGTCACGCCATCGACCAGTTCCGCAACCTCGATGCCGAACAACTCGGAGACCTCGGTATAGGTCGAGCGCGTGTCCTCGATCGTGTCGTGCAGAAGCGCGGTGATGATCGTGGCGTCGTCCAGTCGCTGCTCGGTCAGGATGGCGGCAACGGCGACGGGATGGGTGAAATAGGGCTCGCCCGAATGCCGGAACTGCCCTTCATGCATTTTCAGACCGTAGGCATAGGCCTTGCGGATAAGTTCGGAATTTGTGCGCGGGTTATAGTTGCGAACGAGCGCGATCAGGTCTTCGACGTCGATCATTTCGCGCTGCGATCCCCCCTCGCGCCTGTTTCTTGGCGATCAGCCGCGACCCTGCGCGTCCATCAGCGCGCGCAGCATGCGCTCTTCGCTCATGTCGTCTTCCTTCGGACGATCCATCTCACCGCCCATGAGCAGCGACATGGCGTCATCTTCCGGCTCGTCGACCTCGATCTGGGTCTGGTTCGACTCGATCAGACGCTCGCGCAGATCGTCTGCGGCCTGGGTCTCTTCGGCGATCTCGCGCAGCGCCACGACGGGGTTCTTGTCGTTGTCGCGATCCACGGTCAGCGCGGCACCCGCGGCGACTTCGCGCGCACGGTGGGCAGCGAGCATCACCAGCTCGAACCGGTTCGGAACCTTGTCAACGCAATCTTCAACCGTCACGCGGGCCATCTGCAACTCCAATCAGACTTGGGAGGTGTGAGGGGCCTATTTAGGCGCTCCAAAAGGTATTGACAAGCGTTTCATCCACAGACTTCGCCGGGTCAAACGCTTGCAGCCCCGCTTTTTCCGCCTCGGGCAGGGCCGAGACCATCTCTGCAACCGTCTTTCCGCTAACCGGGTGGCGCCAGAGCGGCGCGATCTCGGCAAGGGGAATCAGCACGAAAGCCCGATCCGCCATGCGCGGATGCGGCACGATCAGTTGATCGGGCGTCTCGCACTTCTGCGCCTCAAGCGGCAGGTTCGTCCACCGGGTTAAGGTCTCGGGATCGGGCAACACCGCATCGCCCATCGCCAACAGATCAAGGTCGATCTTGCGGGCCTCCCAACGATGGGTGCGCGAGCGTCCAAGCGCCTCTTCTACCCGATGCAGCGCCGCCAAGGCTTCGGGCGCGCCCATATTCCCCCGCACGACGGCGCAGGCGTTCACGAAATCCGGCCCCGATCCGGCGGGAAAAGCAGGCGAGCGGTAGAAGCGACTCACCGCCATAAGATGAAGCCCTTCGGCTGGTAAGTTTGCCAGCGCGGATCGGACAGTTTCCGCCGAGTAGCCTGTTTCCGAAGGCAGATTTGACCCTAGGGCAACCAAAAACGTGTTACTATACATAAAGGTAGATACCCTCGCGCCGCGGCTGTTGCTATGTCCTAACATGCTAATCGTGCCCTGTCGGCGTAATTGGTCAATTTTATTTTCCGCGCCAACCACTCAACGGCGTCATCGGCAGGCCTGATGGAAAGGACATTTTGATGTTTTACAAAGACGAACGGCTTGCGCTGTTCATCGATGGTTCGAACCTTTACGCAGCGGCTAAGTCGCTCGGGTTCGACATCGACTACAAACTGCTCCGACAGGAGTTCGAGCGCCGCGGCAAGCTGGTTCGGGCCTTCTATTATACTGCCCTGCTCGAGAACGAAGAGTATTCGCCGATCCGTCCGCTGGTCGACTGGCTGCATTACAACGGCTACGCGATGGTGACGAAACCGGCCAAGGAATACACCGACTCGATGGGGCGCCGGAAGGTCAAGGGCAACATGGACATCGAGCTTGCCGTGAACGCGATGGAGCTTGCGCCCCGTCTCGATCACGCGGTCCTGTTCTCGGGCGACGGCGATTTCCGCCCGCTTGTCGAGGCGCTTCAGCGCCAAGGCGTGCGCGTCTCGGTCGTTTCGACGATTCGCTCGCAGCCGCCGATGATCGCGGACGAGCTGCGCCGTCAGGCCGATAATTTCATCGAGCTGGATGCGCTGCGCGACGTGATCGGACGCCCGCCGCGCGAGCCGCGCGAAACCGAGACCTCGACCAACGCCTGATCTCTTTCTATATCTGCCGCGCCGGGTGCCTGCCGCGCCCTGAGGAAGACGATGGAAGAGACCGCCTCACTGTTGGGACTGTTTTTCTCGGCGATGCTGGCGGCCTCGCCGATCCCGATGCAGTCGGAAATTGTCTTCGTCGCGATGCAGACGGCGGGGCTGGCACCCGTGTGGCAGATGCTGCTGGTTGCCGGTGTCGGCAATACGCTTGGCGCGCTGATCACCTACGGGTTTGGGCGCGGAGCGAACCACTGGTCGGACCGGCGCTGGTTTCCGGCTACGCCGCAGCAGATGGAGCGCGCGCATCGCTGGTTCGAACGCTGGGGCATCTGGGTTTTGCTGCTCAGTTGGGCACCGGGGGGCGATCTGGCCTGCCTTGTCGCGGGCGTGTTGCGCATGAACCTGTGGATCTTCATTCCGATGGTCGCGCTGGCCAAGACCGGGCGCTATGCCGCCGTCGCATGGGTGACGGCACAGGCCATGGGTGCGGGCTGACACATCCCCTCTGGACCTGGGGCCGCCCGCCGCATACCTGTGGGACAACAGGAGATGCCGATGAAGCCAGCACTGACCCTTTATCTCGCCGCCCCGCGCGGCTTTTGCGCGGGCGTGGATCGCGCCATCAAGATCGTCGAGATGGCGCTCGAGAAATGGGGCGCGCCGGTCTATGTCCGCCACGAGATCGTGCATAACAAATTCGTCGTGGACAGCCTGCGCGACAAGGGCGCGGTCTTCGTCGAGGAACTGGACGAATGCCCCGATGACCGCCCGGTGATTTTCTCGGCGCATGGCGTGCCGAAATCGGTGCCCGCCGAGGCGCGGCGCCGCCACATGGTCTTTGTGGACGCCACCTGCCCGCTTGTGTCCAAGGTCCATATCGAGGCCGAGCGCCACCACGCCGAGGGCCTGCAAATGGTCATGATCGGCCATGCCGGTCACCCCGAGGTTCTGGGCACCATGGGCCAGCTGCCCGAAGGCGAGGTGCTGCTTGTCGAGACTGTCGCCGATGTCGCCACGCTGACGCCGCGCGACCCGGATCGCCTGGCCTTCATCACCCAGACCACGCTTTCGGTCGATGACACGGCAGGCATCGTGGCTGCCCTACAGGCGCGTTTCCCAAGCATCGTCGGCCCCGCCAAGGAAGACATCTGCTACGCCACCACCAACCGTCAGGCCGCGGTCAAGACCATCGCGCCGCGGATCGAGGCGCTCCTGGTGATCGGCGCGCCGAACTCGTCGAACTCGCGCCGCCTGGTCGAGGTGGGCAGCGCCGCGGGCTGCGGCTATTCACAGCTTGTGCAGCGCGCCACCGACATCGACTGGCGTGCACTGGGCAGCGTGCGCACGGTCGGCGTGACCGCCGGGGCCTCGGCCCCCGAGGTGCTGATCAACGAGGTCATCGACGCTTTCCGCGACCGTTTCGATCTGACGGTTGAACTGGTTGAGACCGCGCGCGAAGATATCGAATTCAAGGTTCCGCGCGTTCTGAGGGAAGCTTCATGAGCATCGAGTATTTCCTGACCGTCCTGATCGTCTGCCTCGCGCCGGGGATTGGCGTGGTCTACACGCTCTCGGTCGCGCTTGGGCAGGGGCTGCGCGCGGGTATCTGGGCCTCGGTCGGCTGCACGCTGGCGACGCTGGTGCATCTGGGCGTGGCGATGGCGGGGCTGGCGGCGGTGCTGCACAGCTCGGCCGTGCTGTTTCAGGCGGTGAAATTCGCGGGCGCGGGCTATCTGATGTGGATGGCCTGGGGCACGCTGAAGGGCCAGGGCGGGCTTGAGCTGCGCGCGGCAGAACCCGAGAACGTCGCCCGAATCGTGCGGCGTGGCGTGACGCTGAACCTGCTCAACCCCAAGATTCCGATGTTCTTCATGGCCTTCCTGCCGCAATTCATGGCGCCCACCGACGGGATCGAGGTGATGGCGGCGCTTGGCGGAGGCTTTGCCGTTATGACCTTCGCGGTCTTCGTGGGCTACGCGACGCTTGCGGCCTCGGGGCGGCAGGCCGTGTTGTCGCGCCCCGCTGTCATGGCCTGGCTGCGCCGCGCCTTTGCTGCCTCTTTCGCGGCCCTTGGCCTGCGACTTGCGATGGAGCGCGCCTGACCCATGCCCGATCTTTACGCATGGACCGATGGCGCCTGTTCGGGCAACCCCGGCCCCGGTGGCTGGGGGGTGCTTCTGCGCGCAATGGATGGCGAGCGCATCGTCAAGGAGCGTGAGCTTTCGGGCGGCGAGGCCGACACCACCAACAACCGGATGGAACTGCTGGCCGCGATCAACGCGCTTGAGCGCCTCAGCCGCGATGTCGCCATAACGATCACCACCGACTCGGCCTATGTGAAGAACGGCGTGACCAGCTGGATCCACGGCTGGAAGCGCAACGGCTGGAAAACCGCCGACAAGAAGCCGGTGAAGAACGTCGATCTGTGGCAGCGCCTTGATGAGGCGCAGGCCCGCCACCGGGTCACCTGGAAATGGATCAAGGGCCACGCCGGCCACGCCGAGAACGAGCGCGCGGATGAGCTTGCCCGCGCCGGCATGGCGCCCTTTAAGGTCAAGGCATGAGCGGGCTGGCGGGCCTGCCGGTCGGGGCGATCCTCGATTATGCCTCGGTGCTGATCTTCGCGCTGACCGGGGCGCTGGTGGCCTCGCGCCAGCAACTTGATGTCGTGGGTTTCATCTTCATCGCCGCGCTGACGGCGGTCGGCGGGGGCACGCTGCGCGATCTGCTGCTGGGGCGCGACCCGGTATTCTGGGTCGGGCGACCGGGTTTCATCCTGTTGATTGCGGCCGCCGCTGTTCTGGTATTCTTCACCGCGCATCTGCTGGAAAGCCGCTATCGCGCGCTACTCTGGCTCGATGCCTGCGCGCTGGCGGTGGCGGTGCCCGCGGGTGTTGCCGTGACGATGGCGCTTGGCCATGGCCCGGTGATCGTGCTGATCATGGGCGTCATCACCGGCAGCTTCGGCGGCTTGATGCGCGATGTGGTCTGCAACGAGGTTCCACTGACCCTGAAACAGGGTGAGCTGTACCTAAGCTGCGCCTTTGCCGGTGCCGCCGCCGCGCTGATCCTGACGGCGCTTGGCTTTGCCGGGTTGCCTGCGCTGATCGGCTGCGGGCTGGTAACGTTTGCACTGCGCGCGGGCTCGTTGCGGTTTGGCTGGAGCCTGCCGGTCTACAAGGCCCGCCCGCCCCGCACGCGCGGCTAAAGGAACAGACTCAGCACCAGCGGCGCAAGGAAGGCGGTCAGCACCGCGTTCAGCCCCATGCCGATCGAGGCAAAGGCCCCCGCCGTATCATGCACCTGAAAGGCGCGCGCCGTGCCGATGCCATGCGCCGCGACCCCCGTGGCAAAGCCGCGCGCGCGCCAGTCTTTCAGTCTTAGCGCGTTCAACATGGGCGTGACGAAAATCGCTCCGATCATGCCGGTCAGCAACACCAGCACGGCGGTCAGCGTCGGCGCCCCGCCAAGTGATTCCGAGATCCCGATGGCCACCGGCGCCGTGGCCGATTTCGGTGCGAGCGCCGCCAGAAGCGCGGTATCCGCCCCGAATGCCCAGGCAATCGCCAGCGCCGAGAAGACCGCCGTGAACGACCCCGCCAGCAGCGCCACCACGATCGGCACCAGCGCCCGCCGCACCGCACCCAGGTTGGCCTGCAAGGGCACGGCAAGGCAGACCGTCGCCGGGCCGAGCATGAAGTGGACGAACTGCGCGCCCTCGAAATAGCTTTGGTACTCGGTGCCGGTCAGCCCCAGCAGCACCGCAAGCAGGATGACAGCGATCATCACCGGGTTGGCCCATGGCTTGCGCCCCGAGCCGCGAAAGATCGCATCCCCCGCCCAATAGGCAAAGAGCGTCGCGCAAAGCCACAGGAGCGGCTTTGAGGCAAGGTAGGACCAGATCAGCGCGGCGTCAGTCATCGGCGCGGCTCCCGACAAGGCGCGCGACCCAGGTGAAGGTCACCGCCCCCACCACGATGGCCAGAAGCGTCGAGACCACCAGCGCCACCGCCAGCGCCACCCCGTGAGAGGCGAGCGTGGGCATATGAGCCACCACCCCCACGCCCGCAGGCACGAACAGCAGCGACAGGTTCTGCAACACCCCCTGCGCCGTTGGCCGGATCAACTCGCGCAACCGCGTCGACACGGACAGCGCGACCACCAGCCCGACCATCCCCAGCACCGGTCCGGGCAGCGGCAAATGCCCCGCGCGCGAAATCACCTCGCCCGCAAGCTGGAACAAAAGAATGATGGCAAGTGCCCCGACCATGCGCGCCCCCTTTGGTTTCCCGTTCCTAGGCTAAGCCCGATTGCGCAGGCCCGAAAGCCGAAATCCGCGCATATCTTGTGGATAAGCCGCGCGAAACCGCCAGATCATGGGGCACGGCGTTGACTCAGAGGGCCGTGCGCCCGACACTCGGCACTGTTTCAGGATTCGGAAAGGCCCCGGCTTGCGTTTCACCCGCCTCAGACTGAATGGCTTCAAAAGCTTCGTGGACCCCACGGATCTGGTGATCCATGACGGGCTGACCGGGGTCGTGGGGCCGAACGGCTGCGGCAAGTCGAACCTGCTTGAGGCGCTACGGTGGGTGATGGGCGAAAACCGCCCCTCGGCCATGCGCGGCGGCGGGATGGAGGACGTGATCTTTGCCGGTGCCGCCACCCGTGGCGCGCGGCACTTCGCCGAGGTCTCGCTACAGATCGACAATACCGAGCGCCTCGCCCCCTCGGGCTTCAACGAGGCCGACACGCTGGAAATCGTGCGCCGGATCACGCGCGACGCGGGCTCGGCCTATAAGGTCAACACCAAGGATGTGCGCGCGCGCGACGTGCAGATGCTGTTCGCCGATGCCTCGACCGGCGCGCATTCGCCCGCGCTGGTGCGGCAGGGCCAGATCGCCGAGCTGATCAACGCCAAGCCCAAGGCGCGCCGCCGCATCCTTGAGGAAGCAGCCGGGATCTCGGGCCTCTACCAGCGCCGCCATGAGGCCGAGTTGAAGCTGAACGGGGCCGAGCAGAACCTGCTGCGCGTCGATGACGTGATCGAGCAATTGGGCCAGCAGCTTGCGCAGCTTGCCCGTCAGGCGCGTCAGGCCGCGCGCTACCGCGAGATCGGCGACGATCTGCGCAAGGCCGAGGGCGCGCTGCTCTATCGTCGCTGGCGCGAGGCCGAGGCCGCGCGGGGTGAGGCCGAGGGCCTTTGGCGCGAACGGATGCAGGGTGCGGCGCAGGCCGAACTCGCCGCCCGTGCCAGTGCCAAGGACCGCGCCACCCGTGAAGACGCCCTGCCCCCCCTGCGCGAAGAAGAGGCGATTGCGGGTGCGATCCTCCAGCGCCTAGTCGTGCAGCGCGACCAGCTGACGGATCAGGAAACGCAGGCCGCGCAGCGCATCGAGACGCTGAAATCGCGCATCCTGCAACTTGACCGCGATATGGAGCGCGAGGCGGGCCTGAACCGCGATGCGGGCGAGACGATCGAACGGCTCGACTGGGAAATGGGGCAGCTGCTCAAGGCCGCCGAGGGACATGAGGACAAGCTGTCGGCCGCCGCCGATGCCGCGTCGGAAGCGTCCTCGGTCCTGCAAGACCGCGAGGCCACGCTGAGCGAGTTGACCGAAGATGTCGCCCGTTTGGCCGCGCGCCACCAGTCGGCGCAGCGTCTTGTCGCCGACAGCCGCACCACCGCCGAGAAGTCGGAAGCCGAAGCCGCGCGTGCCAGTGAGGCCGCCGAAGCCGCGCAAGAGGCGCTCGATCATGCGGGCGAGGCTTTCGAGGCGGCGCAATCCGCTCAGGAAGAGGCCGTCGAGGCCGCCGAGATCGCCGAAGAGGCGCTGGCCGCCGCCGAAGAGGTCCGCGCCGAAGTGCAATCGCGCGAAAGCGCCGCCCGCGCCATGCGCTCGGAGGCCGAGGGCGAGGCTGGCGCGTTGCGCGCCGAGGTTGCCGCACTTGCCCGCCTGGTCGAGCGCGAGGCCGCGACCGGCAAGCAGTTGCTTGACCGTGTGCGGGTGGACAAGGGCTATGAGGCCGCGCTTGGCGCCGCGCTCGCCGACGATCTGCGCGCCCCCGAGGTGGACGCCGGCGCGAAATCCGGCTGGGGTCTGCTGCCCGACTATGACGCCGCGCAGGGCCTGCCGGCTGGGGTCGAACCGCTCTCGCCCCATGTCGATGTACCCGCGGTTCTGGGCCGCCGCATCTCGCAGATCGGGCTTGTGGCCGACCGCGACGAGGGCACGCGGCTACAGGCGCAGTTGAAACCCGGCCAGCGGCTGGTGTCGATGGCGGGCGATCTGTGGCGGTGGGACGGCTTCCGCGCCGGGGCCGAAGATGCGCCGACGGCCGCCGCCCTGCGTCTGCAACAGCTCAACCGCCTAGTCGAACTCAAGCGCGACCTCGAAGAGGTCGCCGCCCGCGCCGAGGGCGCGCGGCAGGCGCATGAGATGCTGACCCGGCAACTGGCCGATGCCTCGGCCGCGGATGCCCGCGCCCGCGAGGCCCGCCGTGCCGCTGACCAGCGCCTGGCCGAGGCGGGCCGCGCGCTGAGCCGGGCCGAGGCCGAACGCTCGATCTCGGCGGGCAAGGTGGAAAGCGCGCGCCTTGCCGTGAAGCGCCACGAGGAAGCTGCCAGCGCTGCGCGCATGGCGCTGGCCGAGGCCGAGGGACAACTGGCCGCCCTGCCCGATCTCGATGCCGCTCGCTCCGAGGTGGATGCGATCAAGATGACGGTCGAGGCCGCGCGCGTGACCATGCTCACCCGCCGCTCGGCCCATGATGAGATCCGCCGCGAGGGCGAGGCCCGCCTGCGCCGCCGTCAGGAGGTGACCAAGGAAATCTCGGGCTGGAAGCACCGCCTTGAGACCGCCGAGAAACGCTCGGCCGAACTGGCGCTGCGCCGCGAAGAGACCGAGGCCGAGTTGGAAGACGCGGCCGCCATGCCCGAAGAGCTTGCCGCCAAGCGCGAGGAGCTGAACGAGGCCATCGCCACCGCCGAGGCGCGCAAGGCCGCGGCGACTGACCGGCTTTCTGCCGCCGAGGGCGCGCTGCGCGAGGCCCAGATTGCCGAGCGCGAGGCCGAGCGTCTGGCCGGCGAGGCCCGCGAGGCCCGCGCCCGCGCCGAGGCCCGCGTCGATGCCGCGCGTGAAACCGTCGCCTATGCCGCCGAGCGGATCATGGAAGAGACCGAGCAAACGCCCGAGGCGCTGCTTGAAACGCTTGGCTCCGACCCCGACAAAATGCCCGACTCCGAGACGCTCGAGGTCGAGGTCGCCCGCCTCAAGCGCCAACGAGAGGCGCTTGGCGCGGTCAACCTGCGCGCCGAGGAAGACGCCCGCGAGGTGCAGACCGAGTACGACACGTTGGTCAAGGAAAAGTCCGATCTCGAAGAGGCCATCCGCAAGCTGCGCGCGGGTATCGCGGGCCTTAACCGCGAGGGGCGCGAGCGCCTGCTGACCGCCTTCGAGCAGGTCAACGAAAGCTTCCGCACGCTCTTCACCCACCTCTTCGGTGGCGGTACGGCGAACCTGCAACTGGTGGAATCCGACGACCCGCTGGAAGCGGGACTTGAGATCATGTGCCAGCCGCCGGGTAAGAAACTCTCGACCCTCTCGCTTCTGTCGGGGGGCGAGCAGACGCTGACCGCGATGGCGCTGATCTTCGCGGTGTTCCTGGCCAACCCGGCGCCGATCTGCGTGCTCGACGAGGTGGACGCACCGCTTGACGACGCCAACGTCACCCGATTCTGCGACCTGCTGGATGAAATGACGCGCCGCACCGACACGCGTTTCCTGATCATCACCCACCACGCAGTGACCATGAGCCGGATGGATCGCCTGTTCGGTGTGACCATGCAGGAACAGGGCGTCAGCCAGCTCGTCTCGGTCGATCTCAAGCGCGCCGAGCAGCTTGTAGCCTGACGGGAACCGAAATTACCCCGATCTCGCCCAGATCGCGCCCAGATTGGTGAACAAAGTGTAAGGAGCCCGATAGAAAGGACTCCGGCCATGAAGTTCCTGTCCAAGACCTCCGAAATGATGCACGCCTCCAGCGCCCGCCTGACGGGTCTGCATGGGATCGGGGTTTTCGCGGCGGGGTTCGTGCTGATGCCGATGGCGATCATGCGCGGCGACAACATCTTCTTGCTGGCGGCGGTGCTGTTTGGCTCGCTGATCCCGAGCATGGGGCTGGCATTGCGGCACCGGGTACCCGACTGGCTCTATCATCCGGTGGGCATCAAGCAGGCGCTGATGGCGCATATCCTGCTGACCGTGGCCCTGCTGATCGAAATCGGCGCCTCGGCTGCCGTCATCCTGCTGCTGCCGGTCGAGTCCCTGACCGAAGCGCAGGGCCTGATGATCTTCGCCGTCATCCCGCTGACCATCTATTGGGAAATGAGCTTCCTTGCCCTCATGCTGACCCCGATCACCAAGGCCTTCCGCGTCGCCTCCGCGAAACTCTCGCAGGTTCTGGCCGGACCGGCGATCCCGCAAACCATTGCGGTGCATAACGGCTCTTGAGCGTCCACGCGCCTGCGCCTAACCTCCGTGCAACACCAGCACGGAGGTTTTTCATGTCCCGCATCGACGCCCGCCTGAGCGAACTCGGCATCACCCTGCCCGGCGCGCCCGCGCCCGCGGCCAATTACGTGCCCTTCGTGCGCAGCGGAAACCAGCTGTTTATCTCGGGCCAGATCTCGAACGGCCCCGAGGGGCTGATCAAGGGCCGCCTTGGCGCCGATATGGATGTGAGCGAGGGCGCGCTGGCTGCACGGTTCTGTGGGCTGGCGCTGATCGCGCAGGCCAAGGCCGCGCTTGGCGATCTCGACCGGATCAAGCGTGTGGTCAAGCTGGTGGGTTTCGTGAACTCGACCCCTGACTTCATCGACCAGCCCAAGGTGATCAACGGCTGCTCCGACCTGATGGTCGAGGTCTTCGGTGAGGCAGGACGCCATGCGCGTTCGGCGGTCTCGGCGGCCTCTCTGCCGCTTGGCGTCGCCATCGAGATCGAGGGGATCTTCGAGGTCGAATGATGCTGCCCGAGGCGTTTCTGCGCGCCCCGATCGCGCATCGCGCGTTGCATGACCGTGCAGCGGGCCGCCCCGAAAACAGCCGCGCTGCCGTGCGCGCGGCGGTTGCGGCGGGGTACGGGATCGAGATCGACATCCAGCCCTCGGCCGACGGGGTGCCGATGGTGTTTCACGACTACGACCTACGCCGTCTGACCGGCGTGCCGGGCCGCGTGCGGGCCTTTACCGCGCGCGAACTTGGCGCCACCAGCCTGCTTGATGCCGAGGATGGCATTCCTACATTGGCCGAGGTGCTCAAGATCGTCGGCGGCGCCGTTCCGCTGCTGATCGAACTCAAGGACCAGGACGGCGCAATGGGGACCGATGTTGGCCCGATGGAGCGCGCCGTCGCCGAGGCCCTTCGCGACTATCAGGGACCGGTTGCGGTGATGTCCTTCAATCCGCATTCGGTGGCAGCCTTCCACGCGGCGGCGCCCGGGGTTCCGGTCGGCCTGACGACCTCGGCCTATCGCGCCGAGGGCTGGCCGCTGCTGCCCGCCGCAGTACGTGCGCGGCTGGCGCTCATCCCCGATTATGACGCCGTGGGGGCCTGCTTCATCTCGCACGAGGCGGCCGATCTGGGCTCCGCGCGCGTGACCGAACTGAGATCGCAGGGGGCGGCAATCCTGTGCTGGACGATCCGATCCACCGATGCCGAGGCCCGTGCGCGCAAGGTCGCCCAGAATGTCACGTTCGAGGGATATGCAGCGTCGCTCCCTTGACGTGACGCCACGTCATGCCACCTTTGGCAAAAGGAAAAGGCATGAGCGAAGCAGTTGAAATCACGCTTTTATCCGGGGTTCGCGAACTCCCGGCGGCGGTCTGGGACGCTTGCGCCTGTCCCGAGGCCGAGGACGGGCGCGCCCGCGACCCGTTCACCACCCACCGTTTCCTGAGCGCACTTGAGACCTCCGGCTCGGTCGGGCCGGGAACCGGGTGGGAGCCGCGCCCGATGATCGCCTCGAAAGGCAGTGAGATCATCGCCGTGGCGCCGCTTTACCTCAAGTCGCACAGCCAGGGCGAATATGTCTTTGACCATTCCTGGGCCGATGCCTTCGAGCGGGCCGGCGGGCGCTACTATCCCAAGCTGCTATGCGCGGTGCCTTTCACACCTGTCACCGGGCGGCGGCTGCTGACCCGACCGGGGCATGAGGCCGAGGGGCGCGCGGCGCTGCTGGCGGGAATGGCGCAGATCACCGCCAATGCCGGGATCTCCTCGGCCCATGTCACCTTCTGCACCGCAGATGAGGCTGCCCTCGGCACCGGCGCCGACTACCTCTATCGGCTTGGCCAGCAGTTTCACTGGTTCAACCGCGGCTATGGTTCATTCGACGATTTCCTGGAGGATCTGTCCTCGCGCAAGCGCAAGGCCATCCGCAAGGAGCGCGCGCGGGCGCAGGCTTTCGGCGGCACGATCCGCGCGCTGACCGGCGAGGCGATCGAGCCCGCGCACTGGCAGGCGATGTGGGAATTCTATCAAGACACCGGCAGCCGCAAGTGGGGTCTCCCCTACCTGACGCGGGCGTTCTTCGATCTGCTGCACGAGATGCGCGACGATGTGCTTTTGGTGATCGCCGAGCGCGATGGCCAGCCCGTCGCCGGGGCGCTGAACCTGATCGGGCGCGAGGCACTTTTCGGCCGTTACTGGGGCTGCGTCGAAGACCATGCCTTTCTGCACTTCGAGCTTTGCTACCATCAGGCGGTGGACTGGGCCATCGCGCAGGGGCTGGCGCGGGTTGAAGCGGGGGCCCAGGGCGCACACAAACTGGCGCGCGGATACCTTCCCGTGCCGACCCATTCGCTGCACTGGATCGGGCACCCGGGCCTGCGCCACGCCGTCGCGGATTATCTTGAGGCCGAGCGCGCGGCCGTTCAGGAAGATATCGCCGCACTCACCGATCTTGGTCCGTTTCGCGGCGGCTAAGAAATGCTTGGCCGACCGCGGCGGCGCGCTATGTGGATAAAAAAGGAGGATACCATGGCGAAGGTTGAACTTCTTTCCCTCGATGAGCGGCAGGCTCTGCTGCCACCTTTGGAAGAGACCGGCTGGCGCGCCGACCCGGAGGCGGACGCGATCCGCAAGGTCTGGAAATTCCGCAGTTTCTCACAGGCTTGGGGGTTCATGTCCCGCGCGGCGCTGATCTCCGAGAAGATGAACCACCACCCGGACTGGCGCAACGTGTTCAATGTCGTGGATGTCACGCTCAGCACGCATAGCTGCGGCGGGATGAGCATTCTCGATGTGGAACTGGCCCGCGCGCTGGATGCGCTGCCGTCCGAGGCGGTGATCGAGCAGGACCATTCGCAGCCCATCGCCTGTCTTTGCGGTCAGGCCTGATTGCGCCTGCCTGCGCAGGCGCCCGGGGGCGGCGCGCTGCGCGCGCCGCCCCCGCCTGCCCTTGTCAGAACGACTCGAGCATCGTCTCGCCCGAAGAGGTTTCGCACACGCCGCCGTTCTCCTCCTTGTTGAGTACCTTGACGACACCGTCCTCGACCAGCATCGCGTAGCGCGACGAGCGGTTGATCAGGCCGATCGGCGGGGCGGTGAAATCCATCCCGATCGCCTTGGTGAAGGCACATTCCGAATCGCCCAGCATGGTGATGCCCGCCGCCGTCGCGCCGGTGAACTCACCCCAGGCCTTGAGCACGAAGGGATCGTTGACCGCGAGGCAGATGATCTCATCCACACCCTTGGCCATCAGCTTGTCCTTGGTGCGGATGAACGAGGGGACATGGGCGGTCGTGCAAGGCCCGGTGTAGGCCCCCGGCAGACCGAACAGCACCACGCGCCGACCCGCGAGCTTGGCGCCCAGATCGACGGCTTCCGGCCCGTTCTCTCCCATTTTCAGCAGCGTGGCGCCGGGAAGCTTGTCCCCTACCGTAATACCCATGTGTTTCTCCCTTCGCGTTGCACAGGTTTGCCCGGAGGATATAGGGTCGGCGCGGAAAGTGACCAGAGGTGATGGTATGGCAGGCATCGTGATTGTGGGGGGCGGGCAGGCGGCGGCCTCGATGGCGGCAAAGCTACGCACGCTTGGCTATGCGTGGGAGGTGACGATCATCGGCGACGAACCGGTGCCCCCCTACCAGCGCCCGCCGCTCTCGAAGGCCTATCTGCTCGGCGATATGCCGCTGGAGCGGCTGACCCTGCGCGCTGACGACTGGTGGGCTGCCAACAACATCCGCCTGATGACCGGCACGCGCGTGACCGCGATCGACCGCGCCGCGCGGCAGGTGCGGATGGGCAGCGAGGTGCTTGGCTATGACCAGCTTGCGCTCTGCACCGGCGCCACGCCGCGCTGGCTGCCGGAGGGCATCGGCGGCCGCCTTCCCGGCGTTCATGTCGTGCGCACCTTGGCCGATGTCGATGCTATGGCGCCCGAGTTTGTCGCGGGGCGGCGCCTTGTGGTGATCGGCGGGGGCTATATCGGGCTTGAGGCCGCCGCCGTCGCCCGCAAGCTTGGGCTGACCGTCACCGTGATCGAGGCCGCTCCGCGCATCCTTGGGCGCGTGGCCTGCGCTGAGACAGCCGACGCGATCCGCGCGCTACATACCTCCCATGGAGTTGAGATCATCGAGGGCACCGGCCTCACGCGCCTGACCGGAGCCGACCGCGTGACCGGTGCAGAGCTGGCCGATGGCCGGGTGATCGAGGCCGATTTCGCCATCGTCGGGATTGGCGTCACCCCGGCCAGCGCCCTCGCCGAGGCAGCAGGTCTGGAGGTCGAGAACGGGATCAAGGTGGATGCCCACTGCCGCACCTCGGACCCGGCGATCTGGGCGGCGGGCGATTGCGCCTCGTTCCTCTCCGCAGATGGGCGCATCCGGTTGGAATCGGTGGGTAATGCCATCGACATGGCCGAGACCGTGGCCGAGAACATGCTGGGGGCGAGCCGCGCCTATGCTCCGAAAGCGTGGTTCTGGTCGGACCAATTCGACGCCAAGCTGCAAATCGCCGGCCTCAACGCGGGGTACGATCAGGTCGTGACCAGAGGCGGTGATGGCCAAAGCTTCTGGTACTTCCGCGCAGGGCGATTGATCGCGGTCGACGCGCTGAACGACGCCCGCGCCTACATGATCGGTAAACGTCTGATCGAGGGGGGCAAGCAGGTCTCACCGGACGAGGTTGCCTCTACGACCGACCTGAAGGCGTTGATGAAATGAGGATCATCGGAGGCGAGAAACGCGGCCTGAAACTGGCCGAGGTGGGCGAAGGCGACGCGCGTGCACATCTGCGTCCGACGACGGATCGCGTGCGCGAGTCGATCTTCAACCTGCTCATCAACGGCACCCACGGCAACCCGGTGCCCGGTGCGCGCGTGCTGGACATTTTCGCCGGCACCGGCGCACTCGGGCTCGAAGCACTCTCGCGCGGCGCGGCGCGGGTGGCTTTCGTCGATGACGGCGCGGCATCGCGCGCGCTCTTGCGCCGCAATATCGAGTTGATGCGGGCCATGGGCATGACCGATGTGTGGCGACGCGATGCGACGAACATGGGGCCCTGCCGGGGCGCGGGCTACGATCTGATCTTCCTCGACCCGCCCTATGGCAAGGGGTTGGGGGAGAAAGCCCTGGCTTCCTGCCTCGAGAACGGCTGGATCGCGCCTGGCGCGATGATCGTCTGGGAAGAAAGCCTGCCCCCCGCGGTGCCTGCGCCGCTCGAACAGATCGACCAGCGCAAGTATGGCGACACGCTCGTTACCCTAGCCCGGATGCCCGCATGAAACCATCGGCCGTTCTCTTTGATTGCGACGGCGTCCTTGTCGACAGCGAACCCGCGACCTTTGCACTGATCCAGGAGGATTTCGCCACCTACGGCCTCAAGCTCAGTATCGCGGAACTGGAGCAGATGTTCATCGGCGGCACCATCGAAGGGGTCGCCCGTCAGGGCCGCGCTCTGGGTGCCCATCTGCCCACCGATTGGGTGGAAAGCTATTATGAGAGGCTCTACGCGCGCCTGCGCTCGGGGATAGAGCTTATGCCGGGGATACGGGATCTCCTCGATAGGCTCGACGCGAAGGGCATTCCCTACGCAGTCGGCTCAAACGGCCGGATGGCCAAGATGGAGGCGACCCTCGGGCAACACTCCGATATCAGGGCGCGGCTCGCGGGGCGGCTATTTTCGGGACAGGATCTGGGCTGTCCGAAGCCCGCGCCCGACCTCTACCTGATTGCGGCACGCAGCCTTGGCGCCGATCCATCGCGCTGCGCCGTTATCGAAGACAGCCCGACGGGCGCCCGGGCTGCCCGTGCCGCGGGCATGCGTTGCCTTGGGTACGCGCCTCATGGACCCAATCCAAGACTGGCCGCCGAAGGAGCAGAAATCTTCGCGTCGATGCACGAAGTTCCTTCGCTCCTTGGGATCTGACGCTACAGCTGGGGGCTTCGCGCCCCCGGACCCCCGCGAGGTATTTTCGCCAAGAAGAACGCGGCATTTCTCCTTGTTGAAATACCTCGGGGGTGAGGCGTGAAGCGCCGAGGGGGCAGCGCCCCCTTCCCTTCCCAACCGAGAATGTACCGCGTAACGGTGGAAGGCTTGCGAATCCGGAGACATACCCCTATATCGACCCGCGAGAGGTTGGCGCGGGCGAGCGCCTCGCCAACCCGGTCAGGTCCGGAAGGAAGCAGCCGCAACGAGCCCCGCTTGGGTCGATGTCCAGCCTCTCACCCTCTCTCCACATCGGTTTGACTTGGCCCGCCCCGCGGATAGACTGCGGCGCGACGAGAGGAGACGCGCATGTCCGACACGCCCGAGACCGGCTATCAGGTTCTGGCCCGCAAGTATCGACCGGCGACCTTTGCCGACCTGATCGGGCAAGAGGCGATGGTGCGCACGCTCAAGAACGCTTTCGCCGCCGACCGGATCGCCCATGCTTTCGTGATGACCGGCGTTCGCGGGGTGGGCAAGACCACCACGGCGCGGATCATCGCAAAGGGCCTCAACTGCGTTGGCCTCGATGGCAAGGGCGGCGCCACGACCGACCCCTGCCTGCAGTGCGAGCATTGCAAGGCCATCGCCGAAGGGCGCCATGTCGATGTGATGGAGATGGACGCGGCCTCGCGCACCGGCGTGGGCGACATCCGCGAGATCATCGAGAGCGTGCATTACCGGGCGGCCTCGGCGCGCTACAAGGTCTACATCATCGACGAGGTGCACATGCTCTCGACCAGTGCCTTCAACGCGCTACTCAAGACGCTTGAGGAACCGCCCGCCCACGTCAAATTCATCTTCGCCACGACCGAGATCCGCAAGGTTCCGGTCACGGTGCTTTCACGCTGCCAGCGTTTCGACCTCAAACGGATCGAGCCCGAGGTGATGATGGCCCATCTGGCCCGTGTGGCCGAGAAGGAAGGCGCGCGGCTTGCGCCCGACGCAATGGCGCTGATCACCCGCGCCGCCGAAGGCTCGGTGCGCGATGCGATGTCGCTGATGGATCAGGCGATTGCCCATGGCGCGGGCGAAACCACGGCCGAGCAGGTGCGCGCAATGCTGGGGCTGGCGGACCGGGCGCGGGTGCTCGATCTCTTCGACATGATCCTCAAGGGCGACGCGGCGGGTGCGCTGACCGAGATCGGCTCACAGTATTCCGACGGGGCCGACCCGATGGCGGTGCTGCGCGATCTGGCCGAGATCACGCATTGGGTCTCGGTCATCAAGATCACGCCCGAGGCGGCTGACGATCCGACCGTTCCGCCCGAGGAGCGCACGCGCGGTCAGGCGCTGGCCGCCGCGATCCCGATGCGGGTGCTGAGCCGCTTCTGGCAGATGCTGCTCAAGGCCATCGAAGAGGTCGCCAATGCGCCCAATGCGATGATGGCCGCCGAGATGGCGATCATTCGACTGACCCATGTCGCTGACCTGCCGGACCCTGAGACGCTGATGCGCAAGATCCAGTCCGGGCCGGGCGGCGCGAGCGGGCGCGGATCGGCGCCGGGCGGCGGGCCGGGGAATGGGCCGACCGCACAGGCAGAGCCAATGGCCGGGGCAACCATGCGCGGGATCTATGGCACGCCTGTTGCGCGGGCGGGCAACGCGGCCGTGGCGCGGGCCGCGCAGACCGAAACCGCGCTGGCGCGCTTTGCCCGCTTCGAGGACGTGGTCGAACTGATCAGCCGGATGCGCGACGTCAAGCTGCTGCTCGATGTCGAGAAATGCGTGCGCCTTGTGCGTTACGCACCCGGCCGGATCGAGTTCCAGCCGACCGAGGACGCGCCGCGCGATCTGGCGGCAACGCTCTCGCAGCGGCTTGCGGGCTGGACCGGGGCGCGGTGGGGTGTTTCGATCGTGTCCGAGGGCGGCGCGGAAACCATCGCCGAGATCCGCAACGCCGACCGCCGTGCCGCCGAGGCCGAGGCGCGCTCGAACCCGGTGATTGCGGCTATTTTCGAGGCCTTCCCGAAGGCCGCCTTCGACGATATCACCACCGCCGCACAGATCGCTCTTGAGCAGCAGGCCGAAGCCCTGCCCGAGGTCGAAGACGAATGGGATCCTTTCGAGGACAATTAAGGAGAACACGATGTTCAAGGGCTTGGGCCAACTGGGCGACATGGCCAAGATGATGAAGGCCGCCAAGGATATGCAGGAGCGCATGGCGGCGCTTCAGGAAGAGCTGAGCACGATCATCGTCGTGGGCGAATCCGGTGCGGGGCTGGTGCAGGCAAGCGCCACGGCCAAGGGAGAGCTGACCGGGCTGTCGATTGACCCCTCGATCCTCGTGGCCTCGGAAAAGGAAGTGGTCGAGGATCTGATCCTGGCCGCGATCAAGGAAGCGCAGCACAAGGCCAAACTGCGCGAGATCGAAGAGCAGAAGAAGCTGCTTCAGGAACTCGGCCTGCCTGCCGACATGCCGCTGCCAACCTGAGATGAGCGGCGCGCGCGACGAGATCGAGGAGCTGATCGCGCTGATGGCGCGACTGCCGGGGCTTGGGCCCCGCTCGGCCCGGCGCGCGGTGCTGCATCTGATCCGCAAGCGCGCCGGGTTGATGGCGCCGCTTGCACAGATGATGGCCCATGTGGCCGAGACCGCCCGCGAATGCGCATGTTGCGGTAATATCGCGGTCGGGGCTATCTGCGACATCTGCGAGAACCCGGCCCGCGCCACCGGCGAGATCTGCGTGGTCGAGGATGTCGCCGATCTCTGGGCGATGGAGCGTGGCGGCGCCTTCAAGGGGCGCTACCATGTTCTCGGCGGCACGCTGAGCGCGCTGGATGCGGTCGGCCCCGAAGAACTCGGCATCCCGAAACTGATCGAGCGCGTCGGCGCCGAGGGCGTGCGCGAGGTGATCCTGGCCCTCAATGCCACGGTCGAGGGGCAGACCACCGCGCATTACATCGCCGAGGCACTCGAGGGCCGCGATCTGCGGATCACGAGCCTCGCACAGGGCGTGCCGATCGGCGGCGAGCTTGATTACCTCGACGACGGCACGATTCAGGCCGCGCTTCGCGCCCGGCGCAGTTTCTGATGGCGACATCCCCCGAAACCGCGGCATTTCTGCTGGAGCAGTTGGGGGATCGGGTCCGGCTGCGGCGCATGTTCGGCGAATATGCCGTCTATGCGGGCGGCAAGACAGTCGCGCTGCTCTGTGACGATGCGCTTTTCGTGCGGCAAATCCCCGAGGCCAGCGCCTATCTTGGCGATCCTGTCGCGAGTTTTCCCTATCCCGGCGCAAAGCCCTGGTGGCGGGTTGAGGCGGACCAGTGGGAGGATGCCAACTGGCTGAAGGGCCTGATCGCGGTCATGGAGGCAGCACTGCCCGAGCCTGCGCCGAAGAAACGGCGGAAATCCGGGCAAGAGGCGCGCGGAGCGGGCGGCAAGGATTGAACGCCCCGCGCCCGCCCGCTATCAGGGTAGAAACCCGTTTCACCCGAGTATCCTCATGAACCGACTTTATCACGTCGCGCTCTCGCCCTTTTGCCGCAAGGTCCGGCTGACGCTGGCCGAGAAGAAGATCGAGGTCGAGCTGGTCGAGGAGCGCTACTGGGAACAGCATCCCGATTTCCTGCGCCGCAATCCGGCGGGCAAAGTTCCGGTCTTGCGTATCGACAGCCGGGTGATGAGCGAAAGCCAGGCGATTTGCGAATACCTGGAAGAGACCGTTCCGCAGCCGCCCCTGATGCCGCGCGACGCCGAGGCGCGCTATGAAGTGCGCCGCCTCTGCGCCTGGTTCGACGACAAGTTCAACGAGGAAGTCACCCGCAAGGTGATGGGCGAGCGGGTCTGGAAAAAGATCATGAAGAAGGGTTATCCCGACAGCAAGACCGTCAAGGAAGGGCTTGGCGCGATCAAGTATCACCTCGATTACATGGGGTGGCTCTTGGATCAGCGGCGCTGGCTGGCGGGGGACAACATGACGCTGGCGGATTTCGCGGCGGCCGCGCATCTGAGCTGTCTGGACTATATCTCGGACGTGGACTGGAACCGCTCGGAAACCGTCAAGGACTGGTATGCCAAGATCAAGTCGCGCCCGGCCTTCCGGTCCTTGCTGGCCGATCAATTGCCGGGAATGCCGCCCTCGCCGCAATATGCCGAGCTGGATTTCTGAGCGCGACCGGGGGCGCTGCCCCCGGACCCCCGGGATATTTTCGCCACATTGAAGGGAAAGACCCGTGACGGATCTGAAAGCCGCGCTGAGTAGGAAAGCCCTTGAGGAAGGGTTTTCGAAGCTGCGCGTGACTCGTCCCGATGCGGTTCCCGAAATCGCGGGGCGGCTGGAGGCTTTCGTTGACGCCGGGATGCACGGGCAGATGGGCTGGATGGCCGAGCGCATGGGCTGGCGCGGCGACCCGGCGGCGCTTTGGCCCGAGGCGCGTTCCGTAGTGATGCTGGCCGAGGTCTATACGCCCGACGAGGATCCGATGGCGGCGGTCGCGCACCGGGACCATGGGGCGATCAGCGTTTATGCGCGGGGCAAGGATTACCACGATCTGGTCAAGAAGCGGCTGAAGCGCGTCGGGCGCTGGCTGCTTGAGGAAGCGACACGGCATGGAATTCAGGGCGAGATCAAGGTTTTCGTCGATACCGCGCCGGTGATGGAAAAGCCGCTTGGGCAGGCCTCGGGGCTTGGGTGGCAGGGCAAGCACACGAACCTGCTGGCGCGCGATCTGGGCAGTTGGTTCTTTCTGGGGGCGATTTTCACGACGCTGGAGCTGGCGCCCGATGAACCCGAGGTCAGCCATTGCGGGAATTGCCGTGCCTGCCTCGACGCCTGCCCGACTGGGGCCTTTCCGGCGCCCTACCGCCTGGATGCACGGCGCTGCATTTCCTACCTGACAATCGAGCACAAGGGACCCGTCGATCCCGAGTTGCGTCCGCATCTGGGCAACCGGATCTACGGCTGCGACGATTGTCTGGCCGCCTGCCCCTGGAACAAGTTTGCCGCCCAAGCGCGCGAGATCGGCTATGAGAACCGGATCGGCGCGCCGACACTCGCCGAACTGGTCGTGCTGGACGATGCCGCCTTCCGTGCGCGATTCGCAGGCTCGCCCATCAAGCGGATCGGGCGCGACCGGATGGTGCGCAACGTGCTTTATGCGATCGGCAACTCGGCGAACGAAGCGCTGCGGCCGCTGGCGCTGGCGCTGCGGGACGACCCCGATGAGGCGGTGGCGGATGCCGCGCGTTGGGCAGCCGAGCGACTGGCACCCTGATCCGGCGCGCAGAATTGTAAGGGATACAGCCTTTCCGCTTTTCTTCGCGAACATCCGGGCTACCGTCGCTGCATGAAACCGAGCACCCCGATACCGGCGGCTTCAAGCCTGCAGAACTCGCCCCTGACCGGCATCCTGTTCAAGCTGGTCTCGGTGCTGGTGTTCATTGTCATGTCGGCGCTGATCAAGGCCACCGGAGGCGCCATCCCGGCGGGTGAGACGGTGTTCTTCCGTTCGGCCTTCGCGATTCCGGTGATCCTAGGCTGGCTGGCCTGGCGGCGCGAGCTGGGTCAGGGGCTGCGTGTCACCAACCCGATGGGTCATGTCTGGCGCGGGGTTGTCGGCACCTCGGCGATGGGCTTCGGCTTTGCCGGTCTGGTGCTGCTGCCGCTGCCCGAGGTCACCGCGATCGGCTATGCGAGCCCGCTGCTTGTCGTGATCTTCGCCGCGATGTTCCTGGGAGAGGAGGTGCGCGCCTTCCGCCTGTCCGCCGTTGCGCTTGGGCTGGCGGGCGTGCTGATCGTGCTCTCGCCCCGGCTTGGCGCGGTGGGCGAGTCTGGCCACCGCGAGGCACTTGGCGCGATGCTGGTGCTGATGGGGGCATTATGTGCCGCGCTGGCGCAGGTCTTCATCCGCAAGCTTGTCGCGACCGAGCGGACCTCGGCCATCGTCTTCTGGTTCTCGATCACCTCGACCCTGCTGTCGCTGATCACCATTCCCTTCGGCTGGGTCATGCCGACGCCCACCGAGGCCGCGCTGCTGGTCGCAACGGGTCTGCTGGGTGGCGTGGGGCAGATTCTGCTCACCTCCAGCTACCGCTACGCGGATGCCTCGATCGTGGCGCCCTTCGACTATGCCTCGATGATCTTCGCTCTGCTGATCGGCTATTTCGTCTTCGACGAGGTGCCGACTCTGGTGATGTTGGCAGGTGCCACGCTGATCATCCTGGCGGGCGTGATGATCATCTGGCGCGAGCGGCAACTGGGCCTGAAGCGCGCGGCGCAGCGAAAGGTAATGACCCCACAGGGCTAGGTCCGGATGCGGCAGCCGGTCCGGTCGCAGAATCGGCTGAGTTGTGCTAGGGTTCCTCACTGAGCAAGCTGAGGAGGCCAAGATGACCCGTCATATTACCGACCACGCTGCCCCGAAGGCCGAAGGCACCCGGACCGAGCAATTCGTGGATATCGAACGCAAGAAAGGTATCCATCCCGCGGTGGCAGAGCTGAACCAGCGGGCGGCAGATCGCAGCCCGCGCAAGGTTCAGGAGTTCCTGCGCATCGACCGCGAGCAGAAGGACGCAGTCTGAGCCCGTTCCGAGCTTCGCGAGACCGAAAATGCAAAAGGCGCGCCCCGGGGCGCGCCTTTCCATTTCTGCTCTCGTGCATCAGGCGCGCACGAGACGCTCATAGCTTTCCGAGATATCGCGGGTCAGCGCACCCACTTCGAAGTGGAAGTCGCCGATCTGGCCCACCGGAGTGACCTCGGCGGCGGTGCCGGTCAGCCAGCACTGCTCGAACCCGGCCAGTTCCACCGGCTCGATGTGACGCTCGTGCACGGTGACGCCCTTTTCCTTGAGCATCTGGATCACGGTCTGACGGGTGAGACCGTTGAGGAAGCAATCGGGCTTGGGCGTATGAACCTCGCCATTCTTCACGAAGAAGACGTTCGCGCCGGTCGCCTCGGCCACATAGCCGCGATAATCCATCATCAGCGCGTCCGAGCAGCCCTTGGCCTCGGCGGCGTGTTTGGACATGGTGCAGATCATGTAAAGACCGGCGGCCTTGGCCTCGGACGGGATCGTCTTGGGGTCGGGACGGCGCCATTTCGAGATGTCGAGCTTGGCGCCCTTCATCTTGGCGTCGCCGTAATAGTTGCCCCACTCCCAGCCGGCCACAGCCAGACGGACCGGGTTGCGCTTGGCCGAGACACCCATGTCGTCGCCCGCGCCGCGCCAGGCAACCGCGCGCACATAGGCGTCTTTCCAGCCATTGGCGGCCAGCATGTCGTACTTGGCCTTCTCGATTTCCTCGACCGAGTAGGGGATCTCCATATCGAGCAGGTTGGCCGAGCGGTGCAGACGCTCGGAATGCTCCACGCTCTTGAAGATCTTGCCGTTGTAGCAGCGCTCGCCCTCGAAAACGGACGAGGCATAGTGCAGCGCGTGGGTCAGGACGTGGACCTTGGCGTTACGCCACTCCACCATCTGACCGTCCATCCAGATCCAGCCATCGCGATCATCATAAGCCCCGGCCATTTTATCCTCCTTCGGATCACCCGGTTTTTCGAATATTGCGCAGAAAATGTCCGCTTCGGACATAATATTGCGCAAATTGTGGGCTTCGGTAGCAATTGATTCTTGGAAAGTCAACATCGCTGACATAAAGTCACCGAAAAGAGAGGGTGATCAATGGCAGACAGCGGCACGCAGGGAGGCGAGACCCTGCTGTTCCTGACGGACGAGCAGTTGCGCAAGGGGATCGAGGCGATGTTCTTCGCCTATCGCGGCTTCACCGCCGACCCGGACCGAATCCTCGAGAAATACGCCTATGGGCGCGCCCATCACCGTGCCATTCACTTCATCAACCGTCAGCCCGGCCTGACGGTGACGACCCTCTTGTCGGTTCTGGGCGTGACCAAGCAGTCGCTCAACCGGGTGCTGCGCACGCTGATCGAGGATGGGCTGGTCGAAAGCCGCGTGGGCCGCAAGGACAAGCGCGAGCGGCATCTGTTCCTGACCGAAAAGGGCGAGGCGCTGGAGCGCGAACTCTCGGGCGCGCAGCGCGAGCGGATGCGCGCGGCCTATCGCGCCGCCGGGCCGCAGGCCGTCGCGGGCTTCCGCCAGGTGCTTGAGGCGATGATGGATTTCGAGATGCGCCGACACTACCAGATGATGAAGGACGGCACTTGATGGGCGGAACGGCAAATTCTCCGCATTTGCTGATCGTGGATGATGACGAACGCATCCGGGGGCTCTTGCACAAATTCCTAGCACGCAACGGTTTTCTGGTCACCGCTGCGCGCGATGCCGCCCATGCCCGGCGGCTGCTGGCGGGGCTGGAATTCAACCTGATCGTGCTTGATGTGATGATGCCGGGCGAGGACGGGCTGAGCCTGACGCGCGACCTGCGCGCCCGCAAGGTGGCCACGCCGGTCCTGCTGCTGACCGCACGCGGCGAGACCCGTGAGCGGATCGAGGGGCTTGAGGCAGGGGCCGACGACTATCTTGCAAAACCCTTCGAGCCGAAAGAACTGCTGCTGCGCATCAACGCGATCCTGCGGCGCGTCCCGACCGAAATTCAGACCGGGCCGAAATACATCAGCCTCGGGCCGCTGCGCTACGATCAGGACCGGGGCGAATTGTGGCAGGGCGAAGCGCCGGTGCGCCTGACGGCAACCGAGGTCGCGCTGATGCGCATCTTCGCCGCGCATTCCGGCGAGGTCGTCAGCCGCGCCGAACTGATCGACGAGTTGGGCCGCGATCGGGCTGGCAGTTCGGACGAGGGCGCAGGCGACCGCGCCGTCGACGTCCAGATCACCCGCCTGCGTCGCAAGATCGAGCCGGACCCGCGCGAGCCGCGCTATCTGCAGACGGTTCGCGGGCTGGGATACATGCTCGCCCCGGACTGAGTCGCACCGGCAACTGGGAACTGGCGGCCTCAGCGCCTTGCGCCATGGGCTTTCGCAATGTTTGCGCAAAACATACGCGCCATTTGCGGCAAAACACCCAAGCTACTGTTGCATCGCGGCAATTGGCCACGTCTGCACGTGAATGTCTGCTGGACTGACAGGTTTGTGATTGCTAAAGAACCCCCCATGTTCGGCGGCACTTAGTGCGGCCCGGCAAGTCGTATCGGCCTGATTTTCAGGCCCGGGAAGGGAGAAGATACGTGTCCCACGCAGAAGATCACGCAGGCACCCGGAGGGATTTCCTCTACTACGCGACCGCCGGCACCGGCGCCGTGGTTGCGGGCGCGGCCGTCTGGCCGCTTGTGAACCAGATGAACGCATCGGCTGACGTCAAGGCACTCGCCTCGATTTACGTCGATATCTCGGGCATCGAGCCCGGCACCCAGCTGACCGTCAAATGGCGCGGCAAGCCGGTGTTCATCCGCCGCCGCACCTCGGATGAAATCGACGCCGGACGCGCCGTCGATGTCACCACCCTTATCGACCAGTCGGCCGAGAATGCGAACAAGCCGGGCGCTGACGCCTCGGATGAGAACCGCACCCTCGACGACGCTGGCGAATGGCTGGTGATGATGGGCGTTTGCACCCACCTGGGCTGCGTCCCGCTTGGCGACGCTGGCGAATTCGGCGGCTGGTTCTGCCCCTGCCACGGCTCGCACTACGATACCGCCGGCCGCATCCGCAAGGGCCCCGCGCCGCGCAACCTCGATATTCCGGTGGCCCAGTTCACCGATGAATCCACGATCCTGCTGGGCTGAGGGAGAAGCTAAATGGCTGGAATTCCGCACGACCATTACGAGCCCAAGACGGGCATCGAGAAGTGGCTGCATTCGCGTCTGCCGATCGTGTCGCTGATTTACGACACCATCATGATCCCGACGCCGAAGAACCTGAACTGGTGGTGGATCTGGGGCATCGTCCTGGCCTTCTGCCTCGGGCTTCAGATCGTCACCGGCATCGTTCTGGTGATGCACTACACCCCCCATGTGGACCTGGCCTTCGCCTCGGTCGAGCATATCATGCGTGACGTGAACGGCGGCTACGCCATCCGTTACATGCACGCCAACGGCGCCTCGCTGTTCTTCCTTGCCGTCTACATCCACATCTTCCGCGGCCTCTACTACGGTTCGTACAAGGCCCCGCGCGAAGTGACCTGGATCGTCGGCATGGTGATCTATCTGATGATGATGGGCACCGCCTTCATGGGCTACGTGCTGCCGTGGGGCCAGATGTCGTTCTGGGGCGCCACCGTTATCACCGGTCTTTTCGGCGCGATTCCGGGCGTTGGCCCCGCGATCCAGGACTGGCTGCTTGGCGGACCGGCCGTGGACAACGCCACGCTCAACCGCTTCTTCTCGCTGCACTACCTGCTGCCCTTCGTGATCGCGGCCCTCGTCGCCGTTCACATCTGGGCCTTCCACACCACGGGCAACAACAACCCGGCCGGTGTCGAGGTGCGTCGCGGCTCGAAAGCCGAAGCCCAGAAAGACACCCTGCCCTTCTGGCCTTACTTCGTGGTGAAGGATCTCGTCGCGCTCGCGCTCGTCGTGACCATCTTCTTCGCGGTCGTCGGCTTCATGCCGAACTACCTCGGCCACCCGGACAACTACATCGAGGCGAACCCGCTCTCGACCCCGGCGCATATCGTGCCCGAATGGTACTTCCTGCCGTTCTACGCGATCCTGCGGGCCTTCACGGCCGACGTCTGGGCGGTGATCCTGGTCAACAAGATCACCTTCGGCATCGTTGACGCGAAGTTCTTCGGCGTTATCGCGATGTTCGGCGCGATCATCGCGATGGCCCTGGCTCCGTGGCTGGACACCTCTAAAGTCCGCTCAGGTCAGTTCCGTCCGATGTTCAAGTGGTGGTTCTGGCTGCTGGCGATCGACTTCGTCGTGCTGATGTGGGTTGGCGCGATGCCGACCGACGGGATCTACCCCTACATCTCGCTGATCGGCGCGACCTACTGGTTCGCCTACTTCTTCGTGATCCTGCCGCTTCTGGGCATCATCGAAAAGCCGCTGCCGATGCCGGCCACGGTCGAAGAAGACTTCAACAACCACTACGGCAACCCGGCCGAGTAAGAAACAGGACCTGAAATCATGAAAAAACTTCTGATCTCTGCCGTTTCCGCGCTCGTGCTTGGCGCCGGCTCGGCCTTTGCCGCGGGCAGCGAGGGGCATATCGAAGATATCGCCTTCTCGTTCGAAGGACCCTTCGGACGCTACGACCAGCAGCAGCTGCGCCGTGGCTTCCAGGTCTACCGTGAGGTCTGCGCCGGCTGTCACGGGCTCAAGTTCGTCCCGATCCGCTCGCTTGCGGATGAGGGCGGCCCGCAGATGAACCCCGACTGGGTGCGTGCCTTCGCGGCCGAACTCGACGAGGCCATCGACAAGGACACCGGCGAGCCGCGTCCGCGCAAGGAAACCGACATGTTCCCGACCCGCCAGGGCGAGGGCATGGGACCGGACCTGTCGCTCATGGCGAAGGCTCGTGCGGGCTTCCACGGCCCCTACGGCACCGGCATCAACCAGCTTGTCCGCGGCATCGGTGGCCCCGAGTATATCAGCGCCATCCTCACCGGCTTCAGCGGCGAGGAAAAAGAGGAAGCGGGTTCGTTCTTCTATGAGAACCACGCATTCCCGGGTGGCTGGATCGCGATGAGCCCGCCGCTCTCGGAAGACCTGGTCGAGTATGAAGACGGCACCCCGGCGACTGTCGAGCAGATGGCTGAGGACGTTTCGGCCTTCCTGATGTGGACCGCCGAACCCAAGCTGATGGGCCGCAAGAACATGGGCTTCACCGCCGTCATGCTTCTGGGCCTGCTGACCGTCCTGCTCTACCTGAGCAACAAGCGCCTCTGGGCGCCGTACAAGGGTAAGAAAGCCTGATCTCTCAGGTGATCGACTAAACGGCAACGCGCCCCCTCGGGGGCGCGTTTTCGTTTCCGCACTCGCGCGGTTGCTTTCCCATGGCAGCGCCTGCGGCAATGACCTACGATGCCCCCAATTCAAGGAGACCTCATGCCCGCCACTCGCGCCCCCCGTCTGTGCGTCCTGATCGACGCCGACAATGTCCCCGCAAGCTATGCCGAATCCATCTTCGAAGAGATCTCGGGTCTGGGCGAGGCTTCGGTTCGCCGGATTTATGGGGACTGGTCCTCGGCCCGGCTGACCGGGTGGGCGAAAAAGGTCAACGCGCTTGGCATGGTCGCCGATCAGCAGTTCTCGAACACCAAGGGCAAGAATGCCTCGGATATCGGCCTGGTGATCGCAGCGATGGATTTCCTGCACTCGGGGCTGTTCGACGGCTTCGTGCTGGTCTCGTCTGACAGCGACTTTACCCGCCTCGCCTCGCGTATCCGCGAGCAGGGGCTGGATGTCTATGGCATCGGCGAGCAGAAGACCCCCGAGGCCTTCCGTAACGCCTGCAAACGCTTCATCTATGTCGAGAACCTCGGCGCCGAGAACGCGCCAGCCGACACCTCGCCGCCGGAACCCGGCACCCCGGCCACCGAGCCGCCACGCAGCGAAACGACGAAGCTGCCGCCCTCGAAGGCCATCCCCATCGTCGTCGCCGCGATGAAGCGCATCGGGCTTGAGGAGGAATGGTATTCGCTTGGGCAACTGGGGCAGTTCATCACCCTGTCGCATCCCGACTTCGACACCCGCACCTATGGCGCGGCGAAGCTTTCGGACCTGCTCAAGAAGACCGGCCGTTTCGAAGTCAAACAGGGCCCGGGCAACCACCTGATCGTGCGCGACAAGGCCTGAGTGCGCTCAGCGCGCAGCCCCGTAGCGGGCCATGAACATCTCGATGGCTCCGTCGATAGTGCGCTTTACGTCGCGCGGCGCACAGCAGCTATCGACGCCGAAGATCAGCCGCGCGTGGATGTCTGCCTTGCACAACTCGGCGAACTGGTCTGCGGCCAGCTCAAAATCCTCAATCACCAGCTCGCCCCGGCTTGCCGCCTCGCGCAGGTAGTCCACCAGCCGCTCGCGCACCATGATCGGGCCGGAGTGGTAGAATTCATGCCCAAGCTGCGGGAAGCGGTCGCTTTCGGCGACACAGATGCGGAAGATGCCGCGCCCGAAATCCGAGGACATGAAGGCGATGATCTTCTCGGCGGCAAAGCGCAGCACGTCGCGCACCGGGGCCTGTCGGTGGATCAGTTCCACGGCCTCATCGGCCTGCCGCGCGCATTCGGTCTTGGCGACTTCCATGAACAGAAGCTGCTTGTCGGGGAAATAGCTGTAGAGCGTGGCTTTCGAAACGCCTGCTTCGCGCGCGATGTCATCGACCGAGGCCCCCTCGAACCCATCGCGCAGAAAGACCGTGCGTGCACCGTCCAGCACCTGAGCGAACTTGCGGCCCTTGCGGATCTTCGGTTTGGTCTCTGCCTCGGCCATGGGTCCTCCGTTCCGGCCACGCGCCGGACGGCCCAACATAAACCGTGCAGTTCAGCCGGGGCAAGGCCGGGCGATCAGCCTGCGATCAACTGCTCATCCCATTCCGCGACGGCGCGCAGCGAGGGGCGCGCCATGACCCGCGCCACCCAGTCGCGGATGACCGGCACGTCGGGCATGATCTGCGGAAACCAGCCGAAGGGCGAGAAGACCAGCAGATCGGCTGCGGTGAAGCGCTCGCCCATCAGGTAGGGGCCTTTCTCCAGCGCGGCGCGCAGCGTGTCGGCCATCTCGGCCGGGCCCCGGAACGTGGCGCGAAAAACCGGATGATCGACCTCCATCACCTGCCCCACCAGCACGGGTTCAATCACGCCCTGGTAGTAGAACAGCCACGAGAGGAACTCCCCCCGCCCCGCCTCGCCGGGGGCCGGGGCAAGGCTGGCCTCAGGGAAGGCCTCGCACAGGCTCAGCACGATGGCGCCGCGTTCGCGCACCGGGCCGGTCGGGGTGACGAGATAGGGCACCTTGCCCTCGGGGTGCGGATTCAGCGGGTCGCGTCCGCCCGAGCCATCCTGTCGCGGAATCGAAACCGGGCGGATCTCGACCCGGTCCGTGGCGCCAAGCTCATGGATCAGCGCAACGATGGTGGACGAACGACTACGCGGCGCGTGATAAAGGATCATGATCTGCCTCCCGACTCTGGTCGGCAGAGCATCGCACAGAACCGGCCCGCCCGCGAGAGATCAGCCGATGCGGCCGCGCACGCCACCGGTCTGGGCGCGATCCAGCAGCAGGTGATCGAGGATCACGCAGGCCATCATCGCCTCGGCCACCGGCACGGCGCGGATGCCCACGCAGGGGTCGTGGCGGCCCTTGGTGATCACCTCAACCTCTTCGCCCGCCGTGTTGATAGAACGGCGCGGCGTCAGGATCGACGAGGTCGGCTTAACCGAGAAGCGCACGACGATGGGCTGGCCAGTGGTGATCCCGCCAAGGATGCCGCCTGCGTGGTTCGACAGATACTCGGGGCCGTTCGGACCCATGACGATCTCGTCGGCATTCTCGATGCCGCTCAGCGCGGCGGCAGCCATGCCCTCGCCGATCTCGACACCCTTCACGGCGTTGATCGTCATCATGGCGGCAGCAAGGTCGCTGTCCATCTTGGCATAGATCGGCGCGCCGAGGCCGGGCGGGCAGCCCTCGGCCATCACTTCGATCATCGCGCCGACCGAGCTGTGCCCCTTGCGGATCGCGTCGAGATAGTCTGCCCATTCGGCGACCACGGCAGCATCGGGGATGAAGAACGGGTTACGCAGGATCTCGTCGCGGTCAAAGCGCGCGCGGTCGATATGCTTGGCGCCCATCTGCACCATATAGCCGGTGATCCGCAGATCGGGCGCCAGCGCCCTGAGCACCGCCTGCGCCACACCGCCGGCCGCCACCCGCGCCGCGGTTTCCCGCGCGCTGGAACGCCCGCCACCGCGATAGTCACGGATGCCGTATTTCTGGTGATAGGTGATGTCGGCATGGCCGGGGCGGAACTGCCGCGCGATCTCGCCGTAATCCTTGCTGCGCTGGTCGGTGTTCTCGATCATCAGCTGAATCGGGGTGCCGGTGCTCTTGCCCTCGAACACGCCCGAGAGGATGCGCACCTGATCGGGTTCCTGCCGCTGCGTGGTCATCTTGGACTGACCCGGACGGCGGCGGTCGAGGAAGACCTGGATGAACTCTTCCGTAATCTCGATGCCGGGAGGGCAGCCATCTACCGTGGCCCCAAGGGCGGGCCCGTGGCTTTCGCCCCAGGTGGTGACGCGGAACAGGTGACCGAAGGTGTTGAAGCTCATGGCGGCTCTCCTTTGGCCCTCGGATAAAGGCGCGGCGGGCCACACTCAAGCGATTTCCCTTGCGGGAAGCGCGCTTTGCCCTATGTTGCGCGCTACCTCGGGGTGCTGTGGGCGGTTTTGCCCAAGCTGAGATGCGCTATGCGAACCCGTTGAACCTGAACCGGTTAAGACCGGCGGAGGGAAGGTTTCCGGCTCGTCCCGGCCCCGACTCCGCCCGTCGGCTTTGGAGGACGAGATGAAGAAAACTCTGATGCTTGCGGGTCTTTTGGCTGCCAGCCCGGCGCTGGCCGACGAAAAGCCCGTGCTCACTGTCTATGCGCCCGAGTATTTCACCAGCGAATGGGGGCCGGGGCCTGCCATCGAGAAGGGCTTTGAAGAGGTCTGCGCCTGCGATCTGCAATTCGTGGCGGGCGACGTGCTGCCGCGCGTTCTGCTCGAAGGCGACAAGACCGAGGCCGATGTAGTGATCGGGCTGAACACCGACGTTCTGGCGCGCGCCCGTGCGACCGGCCTCTTTGCGCCGCATAACGAAGACACCTCGGCCCTGACCCTGCCGATCGCGTGGGATGACGACACCTTCCTGCCCTTCAACTGGAGCGAGACGGCCTTCATCTACGACAAGACCAAGCTCGCCAACCCTCCCGCCTCCTTCCAGGAGCTGCTGGATGCCCCGGACGATGCCTACAAGATTGCCATTCAGGATCCGCGCAGCTCGATCTCGGGTCTGGCGCTTCTGCTCTGGGTCAAGTCGGTCTATGGCGATCAGGCCGGTGAGGCTTGGGCCAAGCTTGCCCCCAAGATCCTGACCGTCACACCCGGCTGGTCCGAGGCCTATGGCCTCTTCACCGATGGCGAGGCCGATATGGTGCTCAGCTTCACCACCTCGCCCGCCTATCACATCATCGCTGAAGAGGATGACACCAAGGTCGCCGCGATCTTCCCAGAGGGGCATTACTTCATGACCGAGGTCGCCGCGCAGATAAAGACGACCGACACCCCCGAGCTGGCGCAATCCTTCATGTATTACATCCTGTCAGATGCATTCCAGGGCATGATCGCCACCGCGAACTGGTCCTATCCGGCCGTCATCAAAGAGGGCTTCCTGCCCGAGGGCTTCGCCGCCCTGCCGCGCCCGAAAAAGACCTTCTTCTATCCCGAGGATGAGGCCGAGGCCCTGCGTGTCCCGGCACTGGCGGAATGGGAAGCGGCGCTCGCGCACTGATCTGGCCCGCACTGGCCGCCACGCTGGTCGCGGCGCTGGTGCTGGTTCCCCTCGGCGCGGTGACGATCCGCGCCGGGGGTTTTGGCGGCTTGCGCGGGGGGGATCTCTCGGCGCTGTGGTTCACGCTCTGGCAGGCGGCGGTTTCAGCCGCGCTTTCATGCCTCTTGGCCCTGCCCGTGGCCCGCGCGCTGTTTCGGCGCCGCTTCACCGGGCGCGGGTTGCTGATCTCGCTGCTCGGCGCGCCCTTCATCCTGCCAACCGTGGTCGCGGTGATCGGGCTGATCGCAATTTTCGGGCGGCGCGGCATGGTCAACGCCGCACTTGGCGGGCTCGGCCTGCCCGAGTTCTCGATTTACGGCGCGCATGGGGTCATCCTTGCCCATGTCTTCTTCAACCTACCCTTGGCCACGCGCATGGTGCTGCATGGCTGGCAGGCGATCCCGTCCGAGCGGTTGCGTCTTGCCGCCTCGCTCGACTTTGGCCCGCCCGAGATCCAGCGCCATCTCGAATGGCCGATGCTGCGCAGCGTGCTGCCCGGCGCTTACCTTGCGATCTTCCTCGTCTGCCTGACGTCATTTGCCGTTGCGCTGATTCTGGGCGGCGGCCCCGGCGCCACCACGGTCGAAGTCGCGATCTATCAGGCCTTCCGCTTCGATTTCGACCTTGGACGCGCGGCCTCGCTGGCGCTGATGCAAGTGGCGATCTGCGTCGCGGCGCTAGCCCTTACCGCTTGGATCACCCGGGGCGAGAGCTTCGGCGCGGGCCTTGACCGCCCGCTGGCCACACCACTTGGGCAAGGCGCGCTCCTGCGGATGCAGGACGGGCTGGCGATCTCGGCGGCAACGGCGTTTCTCTTGCTGCCCATCGGCGCGATCCTGGCACGCGGCCTGCCCGCGCTGACCGATCTGCCGCCCTCGATCTGGGCCGCCACGCGCATCTCTCTCACCCTCGCCGGCGCATCGACCGCACTGACGCTGGCGCTTGCCCTGCCGCTCGCGCTGGCGGCCCCCCGCCACCGTTGGGCCGAGACCGCTGCGATGCTGCCCATGGCCGCCTCGGCTCTGGTCGTAGGCACGGGCCTCTTCCTGATCGCGCGGCCCTTCGTGAACCCCACAAGCCTGACGCTACCCGTCACCCTCATCGCCAACGCAACGCTCAGCCTGCCCTTCGCGGTGCGTATCCTGCTGCCCGAGGTCCGCACCCTGCAAAACGACTATGACCGGCTGGCGGCCTCGCTTGGCCTAAGCGGATTTGCCCGCCTGCGCTACCTGACGCTACCGCGCCTTGCCCGCCCACTGGGGTTCTCTGCGGGGATCGCGGCGGCATTCTCGATGGGCGATCTGGGGGTGATCACGCTCTTCTCAGACGGCCGCACACAAACCCTTCCCCTTGCGCTTTTTCAGCTGATGGGCGCCTATCGAATGGATCAGGCCGCCGCCGCCGCCTGCCTGCTCATGGCCCTCACCTTTGCCCTCTTCTGGGCCTGCGACCGGATCGGACACCATGCTGACCCTCGATAAGCTGCGCATCGAACAGGGCGAGTTCTCGCTGACCGCCGACCTGAGCGTGCCCACCGGCGCGCGCGTCGCGGTGATGGGCCCCTCGGGGGCAGGCAAATCAACGCTTTTCTCGACCATCGCAGGCTTCATCCAGCCTACCGCCGGGCGCATCCTGTGGAACGCCACCGAGCTGACCGAGATGCCCCCGGGCAGCCGCCCGCTCTCGATCCTCTTCCAGGACCAGAACCTGTTCCCGCACCTCAGCGTCGCGCAAAACCTCGGCCTCGGCCTCGACCCAAAGCTGCGCCTCAGCCGCACCGACCATGCCCGGATCACAGAGGCCCTCGCCCGTACCGGCCTGCAAGGGTTGGAAAACCGCAAACCTGCATCCCTCTCGGGCGGTCAGCAATCGCGCGTCGCATTGGCCCGCGCACTCCTGCGCGCGCGCCCGCTCCTGCTGCTCGATGAGCCTTTCGCCGCCCTCGGCCCGGCACTCAAGGCCGAGATGCTCGCCCTCGTGGCCGAAATCGCCGCCGAGCAGGGCACGACCGTCCTCATGGTCTCGCACGACCCCGACGACGCCCGCACGATCTGCCCCGACACGATCCTCGTGGCGGATGGCACAGCCCTCCCGCCCCAACCGACCGAAAGCCTGCTGAATAACCCACCCGAGGTCCTCAGGGCCTATCTCGGCCCCTGAGATTCTTCTTGGCCGAAATACCTTCGGGGGTCCGGGGGCAGACAGCCCCCGGCCTTGGCCTCAGTAAATCACCACCGCCCGGATCGATTCACCCTTGTGCATCAGATCGAAGGCCTCGTTGATCCGCTCAAGCGGCATGGTGTGAGTGATCATCGGGTCGATCTCGATCTTGCCGTTCATGTACCAATCGACGATCCCCGGCACATCGGTCCGCCCGCGTGCGCCGCCAAAGGCCGTGCCCTTCCATACCCGGCCCGTCACCAGTTGGAACGGACGGGTCTGGATCTCAGCCCCCGCAGGCGCGACGCCGATGATGACCGATACGCCCCATCCGCGATGCGTGCATTCCAGCGCATCGCGCATCACTTTCACATTGCCGGTGCAGTCGAACGAGTAATCCGCCCCGCCGATCTGATCGAAGGGGGTCTTGGTCAGATCGACAATATGCTGCACGACCGAGCCTTCGATCTTCGAGGGGTTCACGAAATGGGTCATGCCGAAATGCTCGGCCATCTCGCGCTTGCCGTCATTCAGATCGACGCCGATGATCATGTCGGCCCCGGCCATCTTGAGGCCCTGGATCACGTTCAACCCGATCCCACCTAGTCCGAAGACCACAGCCTTGGCACCGATCTCGACCTTGGCCGTGTTGATCACCGCGCCGATACCCGTGGTCACGCCGCAACCAATGTAGCAGACCTTGTCAAAGGGCGCGTCGTCGCGGATCTTGGCCAGCGCGATCTCGGGCATCACCGTGTGATTGGCGAAGGTCGAGCAGCCCATGTAGTGATAGATCGGCGTGCCATCGAGCATGGAAAACCGCGTCGTGCCGTCCGGCATCAGGCCTTGGCCCTGCGTTGCGCGGATCGCGGTACACAGGTTCGTCTTCTGGCTCAGACAGCTCGGGCACTGGCGGCACTCGGGCGTGTAGAGGGGAATCACATGATCGCCGGGCTTGAGCGTGGTCACGCCCTCGCCGACTTCCAGCACGATTCCCGCGCCCTCATGGCCCAGAATCGCCGGAAACAGGCCTTCCGGATCGGCTCCCGACAATGTGAATTCGTCAGTATGGCAAATGCCAGTGGCCTTAATTTCCACCAAAACCTCGCCGGCCTTCGGTCCTTCAAGGTTCACTTCCATGATTTCAAGCGGTTTCCCGGGGGCAACGGCAACGGCGGCACGGGTTCTCATCGGCAATTCCTCCTAGTATAGATTTTGACAAAGCCTGTGGTATTGCCCAGGCAAACGCAAGAATAGGTACGACATGATGCTCAGAATTACCGTCATGACGGTCGCGGCGCTGACGCTGGCGGCCTGCCAGTCCGAACCGATCGAAGAGGCCCCGCCGGTCATGCCGGCGCCCTATATGACCCCCGCCGTCACGCAGACCGGCGGGCTTGAGCAGCGCGAGCCCGACACCTGCCAGGCAGTCGATTACATCTCGGCGCTCGGCCAGCCCGGCGCGATCATCCCGACGCTCGGCATCACGCGCCCGGTCAACGTTGTGGAATGGCGCGGCATTGAGCCCCAGGAATACAACCCGCAGCGTATCGTCTTCCGCCTGGATGCGGCGGGCAACATTTTCAACATCGATTGTGGTTGAGCCATGCGTAACATCGTTTCAAGCCTGATGCTCGTGTCCGCCCTTGCGGCGTGCTCGCCCGAGGAACCGGCGCCGACCGACTGCACCGCAGCCGATCATCAGGCGCTCATCGGGCAATCGGAGACCGTTCTGGAAACCATGACCTTCGCCGTGCCCGTGCGCGTCATACATCCCGGCGATATGGTCACCATGGACTTCCAGCCGAACCGGCTGAATTTCCACATCGACGCGGGCGGCAAGATCGAAAAGATCGAGTGCAACTGAGCGCGGTTACATCTTGAAGCGGCCGTGGCAATCCTTGCAGGCCGCATTCACCGCATTCATCGAGGCCGCAAGGCCGCGCGCGCTTTTCCAGTCGAGGCCGATAGCAGCCTTGTAAAGCCGGTCGGCCTTCTGGTTGAACTCGCCCCGGTAATACCAGATGTCGGGCAGCGCATCCGAGGCCGGGTCGTCCTCCTCGGCATCGAACACCACGGGGATCAGGTCGGCGGTCGTTGAAAACGCCGCCGCGGTTTCCTCGGCCAGCGCGGCGTCATAGGGCACCTTGCCCGCAGCCATATCGCCCAGGATCGTCACCTGCGCCTTCATCGCCCGCATGACCTGCACGCGCTTGAGCACCGCCGGATTGGTCGGATCTTCCTTGGCAAGGGCGACGCCAGCAACAAGCATCAGCCCCAGGGCAATCGTCAGGCGGGTCGGTTTCACGCGGGCCTCCGTAGCAACAATGGGCGCAGGATGGGGCGAAACGCGGCCAAGGGCAATCGTCGGGCGCAAAAATGCCTGTGATGCGCCCCGGCAGGGCGAACGGTGGGGGCTGTTGACCGCCCTGCCGGGGACTTAGCGATTTCCGCTATCCCCAATCTCGCCCGCAAACACGGCAGCTTTGGGGTGCGCGCCCGGGCGAGACCGCGAAGATTCCGTGGCAATTTCGCGACCAGCGACCGCCCCCTGCGCGCGAGGGTTGATTTGGCGCAGGCCCGGTGTCACCATTCTGACATGACCATGCAGCCGCCGACCCCGTTCCCCGGCCCGCGCCCTGCCCCCGAGCAGGTCGCCTTCGATCGGGCCGAACTGGGGGCCATCCTGTCAGTCTATGGGCGCATGGTGGCGGCAGGCGAATGGCGCGACTACGCCATGAGCTTCCTGCGCGAGATGGCGGTCTTCTCGATCTTTCGCCGCGCGGCCGAGCATCCGATCTACCGTATCGAAAAGCGCCCCGCGCTGCGCAACAAACAGGGAATGTATGCGGTCGTGGGCATGGACGGGCAGATCCTCAAGCGCGGGCAAGATCTGCCGACGGTGCTGCGCGTGCTGGAACGCAAGCTGATCCGCCCGATCGACTAGGCGGGGCGCTTGATCCCGTAGAACGTCCCCTCGCCCGCGGCTTCGATCCGTGCAAGACACGCGCCGATCTCTTCATAGGCGACGCTCATCGTATGGCCATTGGCATGGATCAGCCGCTCGGGCGAGACCGCGATGGCGACATGGCCGCGCCAGAAGAACAGATCGCCGCGCAGCAGCGGGGTGCCGGGCGAAAGGAAGGCACCGAACTCGGCCCGCTGCAGATCGGAATCTGCTGCACAGGGGCGGTTGCAGGCATGGAGCGCCACCTGCACAAGGCCCGAGCAATCGATGCCGTCGCGCGAATTCCCGCCCCATAGGTAGGGCGTTCCAAGCAGGCTCTCGGCAAGCGTAACGGGATCGGCGGGCGGATCGTCCAACGCGCGCAGGTGCTGGAGCGGAATGAACCCTTCGGGTGTGCGGGCAAAGCCGCCCTCCTGCGCCAGAACGGCCACGCGCGCACCCAGTGACAGGCGCATCGCCTCGCCGCGCTTGATCGAGGCCTCGCGATAGACATGGGTTGCGGGCGCGATCACCCGATGCGTAGCGAGCTGCGGCGCGGCCAGGCAATCAGCCGCCACCCAGCCGCAATAGCCATCGGCAACCGATTGCACGAAGACATGCGCGCCCTGCCGGTCAATCACCACCAGATCGGCGCCGAACAGCAGTTGGCGGTCACGCAGCCCCTCGGGGCTGGCGAGCAGATCGGCCACCGGACAAGCCAGCCGTGCGGCATCGCCCTTGGTGAAGGCGGCAGCCTCGACCTGCCCGCGCAGGGATTCGAGCGCGACACGGCCGGAAAACGGGGTCAGGCGGCGGTCGCTCATAGCTCCAGCACCTCGGGCAGCGCGGCCAGAATCGCGCGCGCGCCCTGCCCCACGCCGCCCTTTGGCCGCCCGGGCTTTGCGGCAGGTTGCCAGCCGTAGATGTCGAAATGCACGAAACGCTCGGTCTCGGTCACGAAGCGGCGCAGGAACAGGGCTGCTGTGATCGACCCGGCCATCCCGCCCGAGGGCGCATTGTCCAGATCGGCGATGCCCGGCTCGATCATTGCCTCATAGGGCGCCCAGAACGGCATCCGCCAGAGCGGATCGGCGACCTGAGCGGAAGCGCGCGCCAGCGCCCCGGCGAGATTGTCGTCATCGGTGTAGAAAGGCGGCACATCGGGGCCAAGCGCGACCCGCGCGGCCCCGGTCAGCGTCGCCATGCACAAGATCAGGTCGGGCGCCTCCTCATCGGCATGGGCCAGCGCATCGGCCAGCACAAGCCGCCCCTCGGCGTCGGTGTTGTTGATCTCGACGGTCAATCCCTTGCGCGAGGTGTAGATGTCCTGCGGGCGGAAGGCATCGCCGGCCACCGCGTTCTCCACCGCCGGGATCAGCACACGCAACCGCAGCGGCAGGCCATGTCCCATGATCATATGCGCAAGGCCCAACACTGTGGCCGCCCCGCCCATATCCTTCTTCATCAGGCCCATTGAGGCGGCGGGCTTGAGGTCGAGCCCGCCGGTGTCAAAGCACACGCCCTTGCCCACCAGCGTCAGTTCTGGTCCGCTCTCGCCCCACCGCAGGTCGATCAGCCGCGGCGCGCGGGTGCTGGCGCGCCCGACCGCATGGATCAGCGGAAAGCCCTGCGCCAGAAGCGCCTCGCCCTCGACCGTATGCACATGCGCACCATGACGCGCGGCCAGTGCCCGCGCGGCGCCCTCAAGCTCGACCGGGCCGAGGTCATTGGCGGGGGTGTTGATCAGATCGCGGGTCAGCGCCTCTCCCTCGGCGATGATCTCCAGCCGGGCGGCATCCACGCCCTCGGGGCAGACCAGCCGCGCCTTCGGGGTCGACCCTGCCGCGTAGCGCCGATAGCGATAGCCTTCCAGCAACCAGCCAAGCGCCGCTTCCTCGGCCTCTGCGTCGGAGGACAGCCCCTCGATCCGCCAATTGCCCTCGGGCAGGGCGCTTGCCGCCTCGGCTACAGCGAACCGCCCGCGCGCGCGCTTTGCGGCGCTACCGATACCGAACAGCGCCCCTGCAACCGCGCCACCTTCGGCTGGCAACAGGCAGAGCTGCCCCAAGGCCCCGGTAAAGCCCTGCGCGGCCGCCCATGCGCTTTGCGCGGGTGTCAGCGCCTCGGGTCGGGCCTCTGCCTCGCACAGCCAAAGCGGCAGGCTGGCCGCATTTGTCGGGGCAAAGCGCATCTCGGGACGGTCGGGCAAGAACGGCAGGGCGGTCATCGGGGTCTCCGGATAAGGCGGCCTTTGGGCCACCCTAGCGCGGACGCCGCCATCCGCAAGGCCCTAGCCCGTGCCCGCCCCGCCGGGCGAATGCCCCAGCCGGGCGCACAAGCGGCGCTGCCGATCCAGCCGCCATATGCCGCTTTCTCGACCCCACAGACCCAGGGCGACGCCTCAAGTTACACCGCGCCCGCGCCAAAAAATTCTGTTGAACAGCACAAGAATCCTCTCGAAAATCAAAATCCCCGCCCCTATGTATCTGCAGCCATCGGAAAGGGACGAAAATGAAGGAACACGTGCGGCCACTGCCCAACTACCTCGTTCAGCGTTTTCAAGGGTGGAAGGCCACCACCTACAATGAAAATCGCTCCTGGTATCGCCGTCTTGCCGAAGACGGGCAACATCCCCGCGCCATGGTGATCTCGTGCTGCGACTCGCGTGTCCACGTGACCTCGATTTTCGGCGCGGACTCGGGCGAGTTCTTCCTGCATCGCAACATCGCCAACCTCGTGCCGCCCTATAACCCGGACGGTGATCACCACGGCACCTCGGCGGCGGTCGAATATGCCGTGCGCGCGCTCAAGGTTTCGCATCTGATCGTTCTGGGCCATTCGCAATGCGGCGGCGTTGCGGGTTGTCATGCGATGTGCACTGGCAAGGCCCCCGAGCTTGAGGAGAAGACCTCGTTCGTGGGCGCTTGGCTGAACCTGCTGCGCCCGGGGTTTGAGCGCGTCAAGGATCTGCCCGAGGCCGAGCAGGTCAATGCGCTTGAGAAACAGGCGGTCGTCATCAGCCTCGAGAACCTGATGACCTTCCCCTTCGTGCAGGCCGCGCTTGAGGCTGGCGACATGACCCTGCACGGGCTGTGGCACGACATCGGCGAAGGCGGGCTGAGCCAGTTCCTGCCCGAAGAAGGCATCTTCGAGGCGCTCTGAAGATTGACGGCCCCGCCAGCGCGGGGCCGTTTCATTTCAGCGCAGCACCTGACCCGCAGGCCAGCGGATCGTGGTCTCCAGATCGACCGTCTGCTTGGCTCCGGCCTCCAGATCGAAGCGCCAGGCCAGCAGGCCGCGCTTGTCGTCGTAATTCTCCTCGGTGGCTTTCGGCGTAGCGCTGTAGCTGATCTCAAGGTCTTCCTGCTCGCCATAGGGCACGCGGTCGATCAGGCGCACCGGCCAGGTCTCGCCGGTCAGATTTTCGACCTCGATGCGCACGGTCTCGTTGCGCTCGTTGGATTTCGAGATCACACCGCGGTCGCCCTCCTGCGCTTGCTCGACGATGTGGCGTAGCTGCATCCCGTCGATGGCCCCGAAGCCAAGGCGCAGCTCGGCCCCCGCCGCCACCAGCGGCAGGTGAGTGGCGCCGATGACCGCGCCATCGAGCCAAAGCGTTGCCGGACCGGGCAGCAGAACCTGCCCGCCTTCATTGCGCGCCTCGGCGATGCGATACGCGGTGGAGTCGAGCATCGGCACCGCCTCGGCCAACACCTCGGCGGGCAATTCCAGCCGGTCCAGTTGCAGGCGCAGATCCTCGACGCCATCGCGGATATCGACCGCACTGTCATAGCGATAGGTGACCGTCTCGCCGACCATCTCAAGCGCGCCTGCACCAACCAGGCTCTCATCGGCTGCGGCCATGGGTGCGGCCTCCATCGCATAGCCACGCTCGACCTTGGCAAGCTGTCGCGGCTCCTCGGGCGGGCCAAAACGCAGGAACTCGGGCCACAACTCCGAGGGCGCGCTGCGTTCGGACGGGCGCTCCGTCGAAAGGGTCAGGGAGACACCGTTCCAATCCTCGCCGCTGGCCTGGCGCACCGAAACGAGGCGATCGAGCGAAAGCACGCCCTGCGCACGATCCAGACGCACATCATAGGCGGGCTGCCAGCCGGCATCGGAAACGAAGGTGGTAATGGTCACCGTTCCCACCCCGCTGACCTGCATCAGCACGGCATCGCTGTCGCGCGCGGGGTGTTCCAGTGCGGCCAGCGCCTTGCGGGCTTGCTCAAGCGCCTCGCGATCGGGGCGCAGGGCCAGATCGGCCGCGCGCGCTTCGGCCTCGGCGGCCAGCGCCTGACGCGAGGCCTCCAGCACCCCCTCGGCCACGGTCGCGGCAAGGGCGGCGACCTGATCGGGCGGGGTATTGGCCGTATCGAGCCTGTTGAGGAACGCGACCCGCGCCTGCGCGGCCTGCGCCTGAGCCCGGATCGCGGCGACGGCGTCCTCGCCTGCGGCCAGCGCAGCCTCCAGCCGCTCAACCTCGGCGCGCGCGGCCTCAATCTCGGGCGAGGTGATCGCGTCGCTTGCCGGTTGACGCTCGTCGATCAGGGTGACAGCGCCGATCCGCACGCCCTCGCCACTGACGCGCAGCGAGGCGATATCGGTGCCATCGGGCAGGTTCGGCACAAGCACCTCGGATTCACCCTCGGCCACGGTCACGCTGCGGCTGACCTGCGCGCCCCAGGGGAAGAGGGTCACGGCGTTGATCTGGGCGGGGTGTTCGACCGGAGCCGCCAGAAGCGCCGAGGGCGCGGCGGCCAGCAACAAAACGGTGGTGAGCGAAAATTTCATGCGGGGCCTCCCGGAATACCTGCGCGCAGGGTCACCGGGGGGCAGCACAAAAGCAAGAGGGCGCCGATCAAGGCGCCCTCACGTTTGGGTCAGCAGATCGCGGCGCGATCAGCCCTTCTTGAGGCAGCGGTTGCCAAGCGTCTCGGCGATCTGCACGGCGTTCAGTGCGGCGCCCTTGCGCAGGTTGTCCGACACGCACCACAGGTTGATGCCGTTCTCGATGGTCGAGTCCTGACGGATGCGCGAGATGAAGGTCGCGTAGTCGCCCACGCATTCCTTGGGCGAGATGTAGCCGCCCGCTTCGCGCTTATCGACGACCATGATGCCCGGCGCCTCGCGCAGGATGTCACGGGCCTCGTCTTCGTCGAGGAACTCTTCGAACTCGATGTTCACCGCTTCCGAGTGGCCCACGAAAACCGGCACGCGCACGCAGGTCGCGGTCAGCTTGATCTTCGGATCAAGGATCTTCTTGGTCTCGGCGGTCATCTTCCACTCTTCCTTGGTGGAACCGTCGTCGAGGAAGACGTCGATATGCGGGATCACGTTGAAGGCGATCTCCTTGGTGAACTTCTTCGGCGGCACCTCGGCGGTCGGGTTGTAGACAGCCTTGGTCTGCTCCCACAGCTCGTCCATACCATCCTTGCCCGCGCCCGACACCGACTGGTAGGTCGAGACGACGACGCGCTTGATGCGCGCGCGGTCATGCAGCGGCTTGAGAGCCACCACCAGCTGCGCGGTCGAGCAGTTCGGGTTCGCGATGATGTTTTTCTTGCCGTATTGCTCGACAGCCTCGGGGTTCACCTCCGGCACGACCAGCGGGATCTCCGGGTCGTAGCGGTAGAGCGACGAGTTATCGATGACGATGCAGCCCTGCGACGCGGCGATGGGGGCGTATTTCTTCGTCGCCTCCGAGCCAATAGCAAAGAGAGCGATATCGTAGCCCGAGAAGTCGAAGCCCTCGATATCCTTAGTCTTCAGGGTTTTATCGCCAAAGCTGACCTCAGTGCCAAGGCTCCGGCGCGAAGCCAGAGCAACAACCTCATCGGCAGGAAACTGGCGCTCGGCCAGGATGTTCAGCATTTCGCGGCCCACGTTCCCCGTGGCGCCGGCGACGACGACTTTATAGCCCATCAGGACCTCCTTGCTCAAAAGAACGAGGCCGCTTAGCGAACATTGCGCGATTTGGAAAGGGATTCGTTACGATTTACGCAATGTGATGCGGGAATCCCGCGCCACCAAATCGGCCGCCCAATCGGCCTCGGAGGTGAAGTCATGCGGCACCTGCTCGGCCGTGCGCCGCCCCGAAAGCGAGAGCGAGGCGAAGAAGTCGAAGCCGTAAAGCGTGAGCGAGGACATGGCGCTGCGCGCGATCAGGTCGATCATCATCGCGCCGGTCGTGGGCGGGGCGCCAAGGGCTGCGTGCAGCCGCGCGTAATCGGCCAGCGGATGCAGGTAGAAACCGGGGCTTGTGGCAGTTGACCAGTCCAGCCGCTTACGCTTGGGGCTCATCCACAGATAGCGGGCAGGGCCGATCCGGGCCCGGTCAGCGGCACTGAGGCGCGTGGCCAGCGCCAGCCAGTCAGTCCGCGTGCCATGGCTGCGCGGGGATGGCATCGGCGCGCGGTTGATGCGGATGACCAGATCGGCACCGTCGATCTCGGCGCCGCAGTCGGTCTCGGCCAAGGCGCGGGCATTGCCGATCAGCGCGACACGCTTGCCCGCCAGCGTGGCCAGAAGGTCCGACTGCGCGACGGAAAGCGTTGCCAGAGGGGCCTCCCGGCGCAGGGTGCGCGCCAGCAGGAACGCCAGCCGGCTCACGCCAGCATCTCGCGGTAGATGGCGATGAGGGCGGCGGCTTCGCGCGCGATCGAGAAGTCGCGCAGTACATGGGCGCGGCAGGTTTCGCGCATGGTCGCCAATGCTTCGCGGTCGTCGATCAGGATGCGCAGGGCCTCGGTCAGTGCCTTGGCATCGTCGGGCGCGCAAAGCATCCCGGTCTCGCCCGGCAGGATCTGCGCATCGAACGCGCCAACGCCATGGCAGGCCAGCGCAGGCGTGCCGCAGGCCATCGCCTCGATCGGGGTCAGACCAAAACCCTCCCACCGCGCGGGGGCAACGAACAGATCGATGGCCTGGTAAAGCTGCACAACCTCTTCCCAGGGCCGCTCGCCCAGGAAGCGCACGCGGTCGGACAGGCCCGCCGCCGCAAGGCGCTCTTCAAGGTCCCGCTGATAGGCCTCGTGCTCGGCCGTAGCTCGGCCGGTGAAGACGATATGCGCATCGGGGCGGGAGGGCAGCAGTTCCAGCGCGGCCTCGACAAGCAGATCCTGCCCCTTCTGATGCCGGATACGCCCGAAGCAGCCGATCACCAGCCCCTGTGGCAGCCCAAGCGCCGTGCGCAGGGCGTCTCGGTCGGAGGCCGGCCGAAACACCTCGGTGTCGATGCCGTGCATGATCATCTCAGCTTCGCGTTTCAGATACGAGGCCGCCTGCGGCGAGGTCGCCACCAGCCGATCCATGCGCCGGATCAGGCCCTTGGTGAAGCCCGAGTGGTCGCGTTGCGCGGCGGAGGTGAAGAGCAGCTTGTAGCGCAGGCCGATCGCGCGCAGCATCAGGCCCAGAACCATCTCGGTATTGCGCCGTGCGTGCCAGACGCGCAGGCGGCGCGGCAGGAAAGGCACCCGCCAGAGCGGGATATGCGGCACCTCGGGCGGCAAGCCCGGCCCAGTCGCCACGATCCCGATATCGCGCGCCTGCACCGGCACAAGGCGCAGCACCGTCGTCGTAACCCCCGACAGGCGGTGCCTGAGGTTCGGGGCGATGACGTCGATCTGATCGGGCTTGGGTATCTGCATGGCGGCGTTCTAGCTTGTCTGATCCGGCTTGTCTCGAGTGAAGAGGTAGAAGCACAGGCCGATCACCACCGGCACAAGGAAGAACAGGAACAGCGTCGCATAGGCGGCCTGGGGTGAGCCCTCAGCCGCCGCGTATTCATAGACAGGACGCGAGGCGAACTGCGCCAGCGCGACCCCGGTGATCGAGAACATGTTGAGCAGCGTCACCCCGCGCCCGACCAGATGCGGCGGGAAGAAGGCCCGCCCATGCGCCATGATCGCCGGGAAGGAGGCGCCGAAGAACCCCACCACCGCCAACATCGCCGTCGCCGTCCACAGCCCCACGCCTGGCGCCAGCCACAGCGCCGCCAGCGCGACGGCCAGCACGGCGTTGCCTGCCAGCACGACCCGTTTATGGCTGCCCAGCAGGCGGTCGGCAGGGCCATAGGCGAAATTACCCGCGATCATCGCTAGCCCCATCACCAGCGTCACATTGCCGATCAGCACCGCATCCGCGCCATGCACCGAGGTCAGATACGGCCCGGCCCAGAGCCCGCGGATACCCGCCGCGGCCGCATAGTTCGCTGCCGTCAGCGGCAAGAGCAGCCATAGCCCCGGCAACCGCAGGATATCCAGAACCGAGCCGCGCTTGCCCGTGGGCTGCGGCAACCGCTCGGGGTCACGGGTGAAGACAAAGACCGCCGCCGCCACGGCCAGCGTGATACCGGTCAACGCCCAGAGGGTGGCGCGCCAGCCGATGGCCTCAACCGTGGCCGCCAGCGGCGCCGCGCCGGCCAGATTGCCAAGGCTGCCCACGCCGATGACGGCGCCCGCCAGAAACCCGAAGGCCGCCGGAGGGAAGCTGCGCGCAAAAATGTAGTAAGACCCCATCAGCACGGGCGAGCAGCCGATCCCGATCAGGATCATTGCGAGATGGATACCCCATGGCCCGCCCGCCATGGCAAAGGCCGCAGCGCCGCCACCGCCGCCAAGCGCCAGCAAGATGCCCACCGTCCGGCGCGGGCCGATGCGATCCAGCGCCTCGCCCACCGGGATCTGCATCAGCCCGAAGGCCACATACCAAAGCCCCAGCGAAACCGCGAGATCACCCGCGCTCGCCCCCAGTTCGGTCTTGAGAACCGGCGTCAGAACCGCAAGACACGCACGGTAGAATTGGCTGAGCACATAGCCCGCCACAAGAAAGGCAATGGATAGGCGCATAGGTTCCCTCGAAGATCGCGCACAAGCTGCCGTATGGGCGCGGGATGCGCAAGGGGCCGCGACCTTGCCAAGCAAGCGCCCAGCCGACAGGATGGCGCCAATCGAAGGAGACCCCGATGACCCCGACCCGACTGATGCTGCGGCTTTATTTCGGAGAGCTGATGCTTGGCCCCGGCAAGGCCGACCTGCTTGCGGGGATCGCGGAAGAGGGCTCGATCTCGGCTGCCGGGCGCCGCATGGGCATGAGCTACAAACGCGCCTGGATGCTGGTCGAGGCGATGAACGCAGGCTTTGCCGAGCCGCTCGTCGAAAGCGCGCGCGGGGGGACAAAGGGTGGCGGCGCGGCGCTGACCGAGGCGGGGCAGCAGGTGCTGGCCGCCTATCGCACGCTGGAAGCCAAACTGCGCGAGGCGGGCGCGGATGAGCTGGCGACGATCGGCGCGCTGGTGCGCAGCGATATGTCCGATGGGAAATAAGGCTTGCACCCTCACGCACCGCACTGTTATGTCCGACAAAACATATCGAGTCCAAGACCCCATGCGCCTTCTGCCCATTCTTGCCCTGACCATGGCCCCGCTTGTCGCCCAGGCCGATGAGGTTCTGGTCTTCGCGGCGGCCTCGATGCAGACCGCGCTCGATGAGATCGCCGCACAATGGCACGCCGAGACCGGCCATACCGCGACCCTCGCCTATGGCGGCAGCGCCAAGCTGGCGCAGCAGATCGCGGCCGGGGCGCCTGCGGATCTGTATATCTCGGCCTCGACCCAATGGATGGACAGCCTTGAGGCCGCAGGCGCACTGGCTGAGGGCTCGCGCCGCGATCTGCTGGGCAACCGTCTGGTGCTGATCGCCTCAACGCCGGGGCCGATCACGCCGGAGGCTCTGCCTGATCACCTAGGAACTGGTTATCTCGCGATGGGCCTGGTCGAGGCTGTTCCGGCCGGGCAATACGGCAAGGCCGCGCTGGAGCATCTGGGGCTGTGGCAGACCCTCGCCCCGCAGGTCGCGCAGACCGACAACGTGCGCGCAGCCTTGGCGCTGGTGGCCACGGGCGAGGCGCCCTTCGGGATCGTCTATGCCACCGATGCGGCGGCAGAGCCGCGCGTGCATGTCGCCGCCGAGTTCCCCTCTGACAGCCACCCGCCCATCTTCTACCCCGTTGCACAGATGCACGATGCCCCTAACGCCGATACCGCCGATGCGTTTCTGGCCTTCCTTGGCTCGGCACAGGCATCCGATATCTTCACCGCGCAGGGCTTTACGGTGATCGCGGCCCCATGACCGGATTGACGCCCGAAGAAGCTACGGCCCTGATGCTCTCGCTGCGCGTGGCGGGGGTGGCGGTGCTGGCCTCGCTGCCGGTCGGGCTGGCCGTGGCGATGGTGCTGGCGCGGGGGCGCTGGCCAGGGCTGTGGCTGCTGAATGCGCTGGTGCACCTGCCGCTGATCCTGCCGCCGGTCGTCACGGGCTACTTCCTGCTGCTGGCCTTCGGGCGCAAGGGGCCGGTGGGCACCTTTCTTGAACAGGCCTTCGGGCTGGTCTTTGCCTTTCGCTGGACGGGCGCGGCGCTCGCGGCGGCGGTCATGGGCTTTCCGCTGATGGTGCGCGCCATGCGGCTGGCGATCGAGGCTGTGGACCCCAGGATTGAAGAGGCCGCGAGCACCCTTGGCGCCTCGCGCCTTGCGGTCTTTCGCAGCGTGACCCTGCCGCTGATCCTGCCCGGCGTGATCGCGGGCGCGGTGCTGGCCTTCGCCAAGGCGATGGGCGAGTTCGGCGCCACCATCACCTTCGTGTCGAACATTCCGGGGCAAACGCAGACCCTGCCCTCGGCCATCTACACCGCACTTCAGGTGCCGGGCGGGGATGCCGCCGCCGGACGGCTGGCGCTGATCTCGGTCATCGTCGCCATCGGCGCGGTGCTGCTGTCCGAGTTCATCGCGCGCCGCGTTGCCGCGCGGATCAGGGGGGCGTGATGCTGGCGGTCTCGCTGCGCCATGATTTCGGCGGCTTCGCACTGGATGCGGCCTTCACCGCGCCTGCCGGGGTCACGGCGCTGTTTGGCGCCTCGGGCAGCGGCAAGACGACGGTGGTCAATACGGTCGCCGGGCTGATGCGCCCCGATGCGGGCCGGGTGGTGGCGCAGGGCGAGGTCTTGCTCGATACCCATGTCGGGATCTGCCTGCCGCCGAACCGCCGCCGCATCGGCTATGTCTTTCAGGACGCGCGGCTCTTTCCGCATCTGGACGTGCGTGCGAACCTGTTGTTTGGTGCGCGCTTTGCCCCGCGCGGCGCCACGGGCCCCGCCTTCGACCGCGTGGTAGAGATGCTTGGCATCGGCGCGCTGCTTGAGCGCCGCCCCGGCGCGCTCTCGGGCGGCGAGAAGGCGCGCGTCGCCATTGGCCGTGCCCTGCTGTCCAAGCCGCGCCTGCTGCTGATGGACGAGCCGCTGGCCGCCCTCGACGCCCCGCGCCGGGCCGAGATCCTGCCCTTCGTCGAGCGGCTGCGCGATGCGGGCCTGCCGATCCTTTACGTCAGCCATTCGGTGGCCGAGGTTGCCCGCCTTGCCGATACGCTGGTAGTGCTGGGGGAAGGCCGCATCCTGGCCTCTGGCCGGGCCGAGGATGTTCTGGCCGACCCCGCGCTTGCCGCGCAGTTCGGCGCGCAAGAGGCCGGCGCCCTGCTGCGTGCCCGCGTTCTGGGAACCGACGCCGACGGGCTGACACGGCTGCAAACCGCGACCGGAACAGTCTGGGTCTCGCAACCCGCGCCGGTGGGGTCCGAGCTGCGGATCCGCATCCACGCCAGCGACGTGATCCTTGCGCGCGAGGCGCCGCAGGGCCTCTCGGCGCTCAATATCCTGCCCGGAACGGTCGAGAAGATTGAAACCGACAGCTGCCAGCGCGCCTGGGTTCAGCTGCGCATGGGCGACGAGGCGATCCTTGCGCGGCTCACCCAACGCTCGGTCACGGCGCTTGGGCTGGCACCCGGTGTGCCCTGCCATGCGATCCTGAAATCGGTGGCAGTGGCGCGTGACGATCTGGCAGAGACGCATAAATGAAAAGGCGCGCAGGCCCCTGCCCGCGCGCCTCAAGGGATGGGGGAAGCTCTTAGGCCTCCAGCGTCTCGACGGCCTTGGCCTCGACGGTGCTCGGCCCGGCAATCTCGATCCGGCGGGGTTTCAGCGCCTCGGGCACCTCGCGCACCAGTTCGATATGCAGCATCCCGTCGGCATGGCTCGCACCCGTGACCTTCATGTGATCGGCCAGCGCAAAGCGGCGCTCAAACGCGCGGGTGGCGATGCCGCGGTGCAGGTAGGTGCGGGCGGCCTCTTCCTCGGCCTTTTTGCCGGAAACGATCAGCGCGCCTTCCCGCAATTCCACGTTCAGCTCATCCGAGCCGAAGCCCGCGACGGCGATCGAGATGCGATAGGCGTTCTCGTCGGTTTTCTCGATGTTGTAGGGGGGATAGGTCGGCTGGGCCACCTCGGCCGAAAGCACACGATCCATCATGTCGGCCACACGGTCGAAGCCGACGGTGGCACGGTAAAGCGGCGAAAAGTCAAAACTACGCATGGTCTCATCCTCAACTGAGCGATGTCGTCTAGCCCTCCGCATCGGGACGGGCGGTTCATCCAAGGCCCTTGCGGCGCCCCGGTGAGACTGATCTGGGGAAGGTGAAACGCGGTTTCAAGACCCTCAGGGCCGCAGGAACTTGGCCCCGTCGCTACGCGTCGCAAGCGAGCGCGTGGCCGGCGCGCGATTGGCCATCACCGCCTCGATATCGGCCACGCGGCTGACCAGCGTGCCCAGAGAAACCGGCTGGTCATTCAGCCGCGCCTTGGCCGAGATGACCGAGACGATCCGCATCACCCCGTCGCGCAGCGCAAAGACCGGCGCACCCGAAGACCCGAAGTCGATCGAGCAGTCCATCAGCACGACATCATCGGGCCGGTCGAGCACCTTGCACAGCTTTTGCAGCGCGGGCGCCTCGGCCCGGTCATGAGCATAGGACACGACGCCCACATCCTCGCCCCGGCGCGGAGGGGTGTCGATCGCGAAGGGTTGCAACTGGGGCAGACGGATCGGCTGGTCCAGCTCGACCAGCGCCAGATCCCAGGCGACGCGGTCGAAACGGTCCGGCCCCTGATAGAGGTATGAGGGATGCGCAACCGCGCGCCGCGCGCCGCGATAGGCCACCGCGCGCCCGTTGCGCAGACCCGCGCTGAACTCGATCTTATCAGCCGAGATCATCTGCCCGGTGTGGCTGTCGAACAGGCAATGTGCTGCCGTCAGCACGAGATCGGGCGCGATCAGCGTTCCGGTGCAAAACCCCGTCCCGCCAAGATCGAGCCGCCCGACCGCCTCCCAGCCACGGCTGTCCGAGCCCGTGGTCAGGCTTTGCAGCGCGCTCGGCTCGGCCCCGGCGGGCGCGGCAAGCAGCAAGATGGCCAGGATCAGTCGGAGCATGGGTGCCTCGTGGGTTGACCCTTTCTAGACCGGCCCTTGGGCGAGATTAAGGCAAATCGGCCAGCGCGCGCGGCTTTGGCCCGCCGGTGGCCCAATCCAGCAACTCGACCGTATGCACCACCGGCACCCCGGTGCCCGACCCGATCTGGATCATGCAGCCGATATTGCCCGCCGCGATCACCTGCGGCGCCTTGGCCTCCAGCGTGGCAACCTTGCGGCGCTTGAGTTCGGCCGAGATCTCGGGCTGGAGCAGGTTGTAGGTGCCAGCCGAGCCGCAGCACAGATGACTGTCGGCGGGTTCGACCACGGTAAAGCCCACGCGTTTGAGCAGATCCTTCGGCGCGGTCTTGACTTGCTGGCCGTGTTGCAGCGAACAGGCCGCGTGATAGGCCACGCGCAGATCCTTGGGCGCGCCTTCGGGCAGACCGATACGCTGGAGAAACTCGCTGATGTCGCAGGTCAGCCCCGAGACCTTGGCGGCCTCGACAGCCATCGGATCGTTGCGGAACATATGGCCGTAATCCTTGACGGTCGTGCCGCAGCCCGAGGTATTGATGACGATCGCGTCCAACTCGCCCTCGCCCAGATAGGCGCGGATATTGCGCGCGGCCTGATCGTGGCTTTCGCCCTCGCGGCCCATGTGATGCGTCAGCGCCCCGCAGCAGCCGAGGTTCTTCGGGATTACTACATCGCAGCCCAGACGGCGCAGCAGGCGGATCGTCGCATCGTTGATATCGGTGTTCAGCGCGCGCTGTGCGCAGCCGATCTGCAAGGCTACGCGGTAGCGCCGCTCTCCCATCGCCGGGAAGGTCTGCGGATCGTCATTGCGGCTGACCGGGGGGATCTCTTTCGGCGCCATGGAAATCATCGCGCGCAGCCGCGCATCGGGCAGAAGCCTCGCGAAGGGCTTGGCGATCTTGGCGCCCAGCATCGCCAGCCGGAACCGCCCCGGATAAGGCACGATCTTCGCCAGCGTCCAGCGCAGCAGCCGGTCGAACGGCGGACGCTTGTAGGTCTTCTCGACATGGGCGCGCGCATGGTCGATCAGATGCATGTAATGCACCCCCGAGGGGCAGGTGCTCATGCAGGCCAGACAACTCAGGCAGCGGTCGATATGCTTGACGGTCTTGGCATCGGCGGGACGCCCGGCCTCAAGCATATCCTTGATCAGGTAGATCCGCCCGCGCGGGCTGTCGAGTTCATCCCCCAAGACCTGGTAAGATGGGCAAGTGGCCGTGCAAAACCCGCAATGCACGCAGGATCGCAGGATCTCATTGGCGCGCGCCACGCCCGGATCGGCAAGCTGCTCAGCGGTGAAATTCGTCTGCATCAGCCCATCCTTCCGGGGTTGAGAATACCGCGCGGATCAAAGCGGGCGCGCAACCCTCGCGACAGCGCGGCAACGGGCGCGGCCTCCGGCTCGAAGGCCGCAGCCTGCCCGCGCAGGCAAATCGCATGGCCGCTATAGGGTGCCGCTTTCGCACGAACATCGGTGCCCTCGGGCAGCAGCGCCCAGATCAGCCCGCCGCCCCAGTCCAGCACCACCTCGCCGCCAAGCCGTGCGACCACACCCGGCGCGTCCGAGGGCTTGATCGAGAACCGCCACAGATCGCCAGAACGTCCATGGAAAGGCCGCACCTCGGCCAGATCGGCCCAGATCGCAGCGCTTCCGTCACGTTCGATCCGCGCACCATAGGGCGCCAACAACGCAGCCAGCCGCTCCGCGCGATAGGCGACCGACTCCGCCAGCCCCTCGACCCGGACGACAGCGCCGATTCCTGGCAACCACCCCGCACCCGAAACGTCATAGGGCGAGCCAAGCGCGCGCGACAGCGCCGCCACCGCCTCACCCGCGGGAATGTCCATCACCACGCTCGCCTGCGCTGGCGCCGCGGGCAACAGCTTGAAGGCCACCTCGCTCAACACCCCCAAGGTGCCCCAGCTTCCGGCCATCAGTTTTACCAGATCGTAGCCGGTAACATTCTTCATCACCCGCCCGCCGTTCTTTACCACGGTCCCCGACCCATCGACGTAGCGCACCCCGATCAGACTGTCGCGACAAGCCCCGGCCTGCACCCGCCGCGGCCCCGACACATTCACCGCGACCACACCGCCGATGGTGCTTTCGCCGGAAACGCCCAGCAGCGCGCCCCACCGCGCGGGCTCAAACGGCAACCGCTGCCCCTCGGCGGCAATCGCGGCCTCGATCTCGGCCAAGGGCGTCCCCGCGCCGACCACCAGCGTCAAGGCACCCGGCTCATAGAGCGAGATGCCCGAAATCCCGACCTCCAGTACCTCGCCCACACCGCGACCGACCGGCCGCGTCCCACCACCGACCACATCCAGTGGCCCCGAGGCTGCACGGATCGCCTCAGCCAGTTGCCCCTCGCTCTCAACCTTCATCCTGCCCTGCCTTCAATGTGGTTCAAATATCCTCGGGGGTCCGGGGGCAGACAGCCCCCGGCTCTCTCAACCGGCGCGCCGCCCGGCACTCACATGCAGCGGAAACACCTTGGCGGCATTCAAAAGCCAATCCGGATCGAACACATCCTTGACGCACATCTGCGCCTCCAGATCGGGTGCGTCGAACTGCACCTCCATCAGGTCGCGCTTCTCGATGCCCACACCGTGCTCGCCGGTCAGACAACCGCCCGCCTCGACGCAAGCCTTCAGGATCTCGGCACCGAGACGCTCGCACTGCTCCTGCTGGCCGGGCTCGTTGGCATTATAGAGGATCAACGGATGCATATTGCCGTCCCCGGCGTGGAAGACATTGGCGACCTCCAGCCCGTATTCGACCGACAACTCACCGATCCGCCGCAACACCTGCGGCAGGGCCGAAACCGGGATCGTCCCGTCAAGGCACATGTAATCGCCAATCTGCCCCATCGCCCCAAAGGCCGACTTGCGGCCCAGCCAGATGCGCTTGGCCTCATCCTCGCTCTGCGCCTCGCGGAACTCGACCGGATCATGCCGCATCGCGATCTGCCGGATCAGACCCAGTTGCTCGGCAATCTCGGCCTCGGACCCCTCGCATTCGACAATCAAGAGCGCCTCGCAATCGGGATAGCCCGCATGGCAAAACGCTTCGGTCGCGACGATGCAGGGGCGATCCATGAACTCGATCGCCACCGGCAGGATCCCCGCGCGGATGATGTCGGCCACACAGGCCCCCGCGATCTCGTTCGAGGAAAACCCGATCAGCACCGGACGCGCGCCTTCGGGCTTGGGCAGAATGCGCAAAGTGGCCTCGGTCACGACACCCAACTGCCCTTCCGAGCCGCAGATCAGCCCGAGCAGATCGAGCCCCCCGGCATCGCAATAGGGCCCGCCGATCTCGACCACCTCTCCCGCCATGGTCACCAGCTTGACGCCCAGAAGGTTGTTCGTCGTCACCCCGTATTTCAGGCAATGCGCCCCGCCCGAGTTCATCCCGATATTGCCCGCAATCGCGCAGGCCAGCTGGCTCGACGGATCAGGGGCATAGAACCAGCCATCGGCCTCGATCGCTCCGGTCACCGACAGGTTGGTGCGCCCCGCCTCGACCCGCACGAAGCGGTTGTCGTAATCGACTTCAAGCACCCGGTTCATTCGCGCCAGACCCAGCACCACCGAATCCTCCGAGGGCATCGAGCCCCCCGCAAGGCTTGTGCCCGCCCCACGCGGCACGACCGGCACGCCCTCGGCCGCGCAGATCTTCAGCGTGGCGGCGACCTCTTCGGTCGTACGCGGCAAAACCACCGCCATCGGCTGGCAGCGATAGGCCGACAGCGCATCGCATTCATAGGCGCGGGTCTCGGCAGGATCGTCGATCACCGCATCTGCGGGAAGCACCGCGCGCAGCCGCGCAACGATTGCCGCCTTGCGGTCCAGAACGCGCCGGCTGGGAATGGGCATATCCATGGGCAACCTCCTCCGTCCGGTAAGAAATTATAACCAATTTTACTATATAGCAAGCATTGAGTCCGCCCGTGACGCCCTGCGCATGGAGAATCTGCTGTAAATCGGGCCACGCGAGCTTGCCGCCTTCGGGCTGCTCGTCGCGTCATGGCTCTGGATTGGCCCGGCGATCGAGCATTCCGCGCCGCTCCGCGCCTCGGTCGGCACGCTCACGGGGGCTACCGGCGCGAGCGGATACTCCAGCCGCGCATCTTCGACAGCGCCATGGTGGGCGGGCCGCAGAAGTCCACGACCTTCTTCGCCTCGACCGCACACATCGCCATCGGCGATGGGCTGGCGATGATCAAGAACCCGCCGGTCTGAGCCTCAGGAACGCGCGCGCCCGCGCCCCTCGCGCAGCCATGCCGCGACGCTGAGCAGAGCCGCCATCACAAGCCAGGCCCAGGCGGGCAGTAGTGGCACGACGCGGATATCGGTGGTTGCCGCAGCCTCGCGCGGGGTGATTCCGATCCAGCCGCGCCCGGTGGCGGGGCGGCCTGCGCGCACGGTCCGCACCGTCGGGATGCCGTCCGACAGACGCGTCACCGCGCCCCCCGAGGCCGCAAGCGCCGCCGCCAGAGGCTCGGGTGAGGCGATCGGCTCATCATATTCGCGCGGGCTTGCCGGGCCGAGGGCCGCCACGCGTTCCAGATCACCCTGTGCCAGCCGGTAAAGCCCCGCCTCGGGGGCCACAAATCGCGCGGTGAAGCGCCCCGGTGCGGTTTCCTGCAAGGCAATCTCGCGGGTGGAACCATCTGGCAGCGTCATCTGCACCGGATCGGCCTGCCCCTCCATCGTGCGCCGCACGACGGTCAGCGCCATGCTGCCCGGCTCGACCTCGGCAAATAGCGCCTCTTCCTCAAGCTCGGGTTCTTTCATTTCCCAGTGCGCGATGCGGCGCAGCAGTTCAAGCTGCGGCCCGCCTCCCTCATAGCCACGATCCCAGAGCCATGCGTGGTCCGACGCCAAGAGCGCCAGCCGCCCCTCGCCCGCCCGCGACAGCACCAGCAGCGGCGCACCGCGCGCGCCCTGCATGACCACCTCGCCGGTCGGGTCGGTCAACTCGATCTGGCGCAGCCAGCGCCCCCAATGCGGGCCATCGTCGCCTTCTACCCCCGGCGCGCCCTCCAGCCCGGCCGTCACCGGATGGCGCAGGCCAAGGTCGGTCGGGCGCGGCAGGAACGGCTCGGACAGCACGCGGCCCGTGGGACGCGCGGGCAGGATATCGGCGAGATCGGTCTGCCAGAGACTCTCGACCGTCGCATATTCGGGACCGGCGGCAACCAGAACGGCACCGCCGTTCAGAACATAGTCGCGGATGTTCTCGAAATAGGCCGAAGGCAGGATGCCCCGCTCGCCGTAGCGGTCGAAGATGATCAGGTCGAACTCATCGATCTTGTCGATGAACAGCTCTTGCGTGGGGAAGGCGATCAGCGACAGCTCGGCCACCGGCACACCATCCTGCTTTTCGGGCGGACGCAGGATGGTGAAATGCACGAGATCCACACCGGGGTCGGACTTGAGCAGGTTGCGCCAGGTGCGCTCGCCCGCGTGGGGCTCACCAGAGACCAGCAGCACCCGCAGCCGGTCGCGCACGCCGTTGATCTGCACCACCGCGTCATTGTTGCGCGTCGTCAACTCGCCCTCGACCGGCAGGACCGAGAATTGCACGACGTTCTGCCCACCATGGCGCAGGGTCAGCGGCAGTTCCAGATCGCGCCCGACGCTAACCTCGTATTCTTTCGGCTCCTCGCCCTCGATCGAGATCGACACGGTCGCGCGACCGCCCACCTCGGCGGGCACGGCACCGACATCCTCGACCCGCAGCCGGATCGAGACCGGCTCGCCGATGATACCGAAGGCGGGGGCGGTCTGGATCACCAGCCGACGGTCCCAGTCTTGCGGCGCACCGGTCAGCAGCAGGTGCAGGGGCGCGGGAAGGTCGGGGATCAGGGGTGCGTCATGCACCTGCCCGTCACTGATCACGACCGCCCCGGCCACGCGCGCGCGGGGTTCGGCGGCCAGTGCCTCGGCCAACGCCGCGCCAAGACGGGTGCCGCTGTTCTCTTCGCCATCGGGCACGGTGACGCGCCGCAACTCGGTTCCCGGCAAGGCGCCGATGCGCGCCTCCAGCGCCGCCACCGCCGCATCGGTCTGCGCAGCGCGCCCGCCAAGCCCCTGCGAGGCCGAGCGGTCATCCACAAGCAGCACGATATCGGACAGCGCCTCGGTCTCTTCGCGTTGCAGCGACGGCCCCGACAGCGCGGCCAGCAGTACCATGGCCGCCACCCCGCGCAGCGGCCAGCCGGGCAGCCCACGCCAGAGCGCGAGCGCCAGCAGCACAACCGCCAGCCCCGCCCCCGCACCAAGCACCGCCCAGGGCAGAAGCGGCGCGAAGATGACCGAAAGCCCGCTCATTGCCCAAGCCTTTCCAGCAGCGCAGGCACATGGACCTGGTCGGATTTGTAGTTCCCGGTCAGTACATGCATCACCAGGTTGACGCCGAAACGCAGCGCGATTTCGCGCTGGCGATCCCCGCCCGAGCCGCGCCCGATCGGGAACATCGGCAGGCCGCGCGCGTCCTCGGCCCAGGCGGCGGCCCAATCATTGCCACCGATCACCACTGGCGTGACGCCATCGTTGAGATTGCGAAACGGCATCCCCTCGGCACGCTCGGCATCTGGGGGCGCGGCCTCGACCCAGATCGGGCCGTCATAGCGGCCGGGGAAGGTTTGCAGCAGGTAGAACGTTCGCGTCAGGACATGATCGCCCGGAACCGGTTCAAGCGGCGGAATATCGAGCGGCGCGGCCAGCGCCTGCAACCGCCGCGCGGCGGGCGAGGCAGAGCCGACCCCCGACAGATCGGCATCGCGCGTGTCGAACAGGATCATCCCCCCGCCGCGCAGATAGCGGTTCAGCCGGGCATAGGCCTGCGGCGAGGGCGCGGGCTGATCGGCAGTGACGGGCCAGTAGATCAGCGTGAACAGCGCCAGATCGTCATGTTCGATATCCAGCGTCATTGGCGCAGACGGCTCGACGGCGGTGCGCGCAAAAAGCGTGTCCGAAAGGCCCTGCAGCCCCGCCAGCGCGATCCGGTCGACCTCGGGGTCACCCGTGGGCATATGCGCCAGCACGACGTTGGAGGCCGCCGCAATCGCGCGCTCGGGGTCCATCGTGGTTTCCTCGGCGCGCAGGCCCGTGCCGGGGGCCATACCAAGGCCAAGCGCCAGCAGAACCACCATCGCCCGCGCCATACGCTGCCCGCGCAACCGCCCCGAGACGGCAAGCGCGGCAAGGATATCCAGCGCCAACAGCCCAAGCGCCGCCAGCAGCAACCAGCCCTTGAGCGGCATGGCGCGCGGCGCCTCGCCCCCCTCGACCGGCACATCGAGCGGCCAGAGCGCGGGGGCAAGCTCCCGCCCCGGTGCAAGCGCATTCAGCGCGACCGAGCGATCCTCGGCCGCATAAAGCCCCGGCGGCAGGGCTGGCCCCGCACCGGCGCCCGCCAGCGCCTCGCCCAGATCCTCGCCGGGGATGCCCGCCCTTGCCTCGGCGCCCTCAAGCCGCCCGAACGCGTCGATCAGCTTGACCGCGCGCCATGTCGTTCCTGCCAGCTCGGCCTGCCCCGGCTGCGCCGGACGCGCCGAGATCGCCAGGCGTTCAAGCATCTGCGGGAAAAGGCCCGAGAGCGGCAGGCTGGACCATTCCGCATTGGCCGAGACGTGGAACAGCACAACCTCGCCCTGCCCGAAGCGCGCGCGGGTCACAAGCGGCGTGCCATCGGCCAGCGCGGCGATGGTGCGTTCGGCCAGTTCGGGGCCGGGCTCGGCCATGACCTGTGCGCGCACCGTCACATCGTCGGGCGGCGTCAGGCCGAAGAAGGGCGATGCCTCGGGGAAGGACGCAAGCTGACGCGGCTCGCCCCAGCTCATCGTGCCACCGACCGAGCGCCCGCCCGCCCGCAGCCGCACCGGCAGAAGCGGATCGTCACCGCTTTCGGCCGCCGCCATCCGGGGGCCAGCAAAGCGCAAGAGCAGACCGCCCTCCTCGACCCATTCGGCAAGGCGGTCGGGTTCGGCCAGCGTCGCGACATCGGCCAGTACGATCACATCGGGCTTGGCGATCAGGATATCGTCAAGCGTGCCTTCGATCAGATCCGCGCTCGGCGCCAGCGCCTGTTGCAGGTAGTGCAGCGGCGAGAGCAGCGCGAGCCCCTCGCGCGTGGGCGCGCCGCCGATCAGCGCAACCTTGCGGCGCTTGACGGCATCGTCGGTCAGGCTGACCGCCCCGGCGCTGCGCAGGGCTGTGACCTCGAAGCGCGTCACGCGATTGCGCAGCTCGGGCGGCAGATCGAAGACCGCCTCGGCCCGCGTCGCGGCGCTAAGCGAGATCTCCTGCCGCGCCAGTTCGCGTTCGATCCCGGCGGGGTCGAGGCCGACCGCCGTTACCTCGACCGGGAAGGGCACCGGCGCCGAGGCGAGAGCAGGCACATGCACCTCGGCCTCGACAATGCGGGCCACACCGAGTGCCAGAACCGGCACGGCGGGCTGCCACACACGCAGGGCACCGCGGTCGCGCAAGGCGTCGCTCAGCGCCTCGCGGCCGGGGCGCGCAAGCCCGTCGGACAGCCAGAGCGTCTCGAAACGCCCCTCGGGCAGCGGCGGCACATCGGCGCCCGGCTCCCACGGGGCGGGTTTCAGCCCGGCAAGACCCGGCACCAGATCACCCGGCGCTGAGAAGGGCAGCGGGCGCGGCGGCGGATCGCTGAGCATCAGGATCGCGGCCGGGCGGCCGGCACCTTCGGCCTCGCTCAGCGCCTCGTTCATCCGGGCCACCCGACGCGACCAGTCGCGCGCCGAGGCCCAGGAGCCATCCTCGACGATCAAGAGCGGTTCCTGCCCCGGCACGCTCACGACCGGGTTCAGAACCGGGCCGGCGAAGCCCACAATCGCGGCCGCCAGCGCCAGCATCCGCAGCGCCAGAAGCCACCAGGGCGTGCGCTCGGCCTGCACCTCGTCATCGGCCAGCCCCAGAAGCAGCGCGACGCCGGGAAAGCGGCGGCGGATCGGCGCGGGGGGCACGGCGCGCAGCAAGAACCACAGCACCGGCAAGGCCGCCAGCCCCAGCAAGAGCCAGGGCGCGGTAAAGCCGATGGGGCCGAGAATGGTCATCCCCGCCTCCGCTCAAGCGCGGCCCAAAGCCACAGCAGCGGCACCTGCGCGGGATGGCCGGTGTGATGCGTCGCGAATTGCCAGCCCGCCGCACGGGCAAGTCCTTCCAGCCGGTCGCGCCGCTCTGCCAGCCGCGCCAGATAGCGCGCGCGCAGATCGTCGGCCTTGCGGGTCTCGTGGCTCAGGCTGCCACCCATGCTTTCGAAAATGGTGCGGCCGTGGAACGGGAATTCCTCTTCGGCGGGGTCGAGCACCTGAAGCATCACGCCCGACACGCCACGATCGGCCAGCGCGGCAAGTGCGGCCTCAAGTGGGGCCAGATCGCCGAGGAAATCCGACAGCATCGCCACGCGGGCATAGGGCGCAACGCCCGCGATCTGCGGCATGCCATAATCGTCTTCGGACACGTCTTCGGACAGCAGCCCGGCCAGCGTCAGCAGTTGCGCGCGGCCGGGGCGCGGCGGCGCGAGCGGGCCGGTCAGGCCCACGCGTTCGCCCGCGCGCACCATCAGCACCGCCAGCGCCAGCGCCAGTAGTCGCGCCCGCGCGCCTTTCGTGGGACGCGACCGCGCGCCCTCGGGGGCACCGCTGAACCGCATCGAGGCCGCATCATCGACCCAAAGATGCACCGATTGCGCCAGTTGCCATTCCCGCTCGCGAACGAATTGCTGGTCCGAGCGGGCCGAACGGCGCCAGTCCACCCGTCGCGCTTCATCGCCCGAATGGGCGGGGCGGTATTGCCAGAATTCCTCGCCCGGGCCGACGCGGCGGCGGCCATGCCCGCCCATCTGAACCGTTGCGGCAAGCTGTTCGGCGGCCACCAGCAGCGGCGGCAGGGCCGAGGCGGCACCCTCGGCCGCGCGGCGCAACTCAAGCGCCGCGGTCTGGGGTTTGGCGTTCACTCGGCGGCCTCAGCCTGACCCGAGACCTGCGCGGCGACGCTGGCAATGACCGAGGCAAGGTTTTCGCCCCGCGCGCGGGCCGCGAAATTCAGCGCCATACGATGCGTCAGCACCGGGCGCGCCATGGCCAGAACATCCTCGACCGAAGGCGCAAGGCGGCCATTGATCAGCGCGCGCGCGCGCGCCGTCAGCATCAGCGCCTGCGCGGCGCGCGGCCCCGGCCCCCAGGCCAGCGCCTCATTGACGATGGCGGCGCTGTCGGCCTCGCCGGGACGGCAGGCGCGCACCAGATCGAGGATCAACTCCAGCACGCTCTCGCCCACCGGCATGCGGCGCACGATTTCCTGCGCGGTGATCAACTCATCTGGCGTAAAGACGGCATGGGCCTCGGCCATCGAGGCGCCGGTGGTCGCCAGAAGAATGTCGCGCTCGGTCGCGCGGTCGGGGTAATCCACGTCGATCTGCACAAGGAAGCGGTCTAGCTGCGCCTCGGGCAGCGGATATGTCCCTTCCTGCTCAATCGGGTTTTGCGTGGCAAGCACATGGAACGGGCGGCCAAGCGGGTGATGCACCCCGGCGATGGTCACCTCTTTTTCCTGCATGGCCTGCAACAGCGCCGATTGGGTGCGCGGGCTGGCGCGGTTGATTTCGTCCGCCATCAGAAGCTGGCAGAAGACAGGGCCGGGAATGAAGCGAAACGCCCGGCTGCCGTCGGCGGCGGTTTCCAGCACTTCCGAGCCAAGAATATCGGCAGGCATCAGGTCGGGCGTGAACTGGATCCGGCTGGAGCTGAGCCCCATCACGGTCGACAGCGTATCGACCAGCAGCGTCTTTCCCAGACCCGGCAGGCCCACCAAAAGCGCGTGCCCGCCCGACAAAAGCGCAGAGAGCACCAGCTCCACCACGCGCTCCTGCCCGATGAAGCGGCGGTTGATTGAGGCCCGCGCCAGACCGAGCTTTTCCCCCAGACGCTCGATTTCAGCGACAAGATCGGCAGGCTCGGACATGACAAAGGCTCCCCAGAGGTTATATCGTCAGGAAAACAGATATTTGTTCCGGACCCAAACGCAAAGCGACCATGACCGACGATCAGCCCCCACAAAATGCCGTGAAAGCCCCATCGGCCGAAGGGCTCGCCCAGGCGGCGGGCAAGGCCTCGAAAAAGGGGCCGCCGCCGGTGCACCTTTGGAACCCGCCCTTTTGCGGCGATCTGGATATGGAGATCCGCCGCGACGGCACATGGTTCTACCTTGGCACGCCCATTGGGCGGCAGCCTCTGGTGAAGCTGTTCGCCTCGATCCTCAAGCTTGAGGACGGCAAGTATTTCCTTGTGACCCCGGTCGAGAAGGTGGGCATCCGTGTTGTCGATGCGCCTTTCGTTGCGGTCGACTGCACCGTTTCGGGGGCGGGTGAGGCGCAGGATCTGACCTTCACCACCAACGTCGGCGATAGCGTCACCGCGGGCGCCGAGAACCCGATCCGCGTGGTGCGCGCACCCGATGGCGAGCCCTCTCCCTATGTCCATATCCGGCGCGGGCTTGAGGCGCTGATCGACCGCAAGACCTTCTACCGGCTGATAGACATCGCAGTTCCGGGCCCGCATGAGGGGCAGGACTGGCTCGGCCTGTGGTCAGGCGGGCAGTTCTTTCCGGTGATCCCGATGGCCGAGCTGTGACGTGCCGCGATTTGCCGCCAACCTGACATTCCTGTTCACCGAGAGGCCATTCCTTGATCGCTTCGCCGCCGCCCGCGCGGCCGGGTTCGACGCGGTCGAGGCGCTGTTTCCTTACGATCACCCGGCTGGGGATGTGCGCCGATGCCTTGACGCGGCCAGCCTGCACCTTGTGCTGATCAACACGCCTGCCGCAGACTGGGCCGATGGCGGGCGCGGCTGCGCGGCCATTCCGGGGCAGGAAGACCGCTTCCGGCGCGAGTTCGCGCAAGCCGTGGACTATGCCGAGGCGCTTGGCGCGGGGCTTGTGCATATCATGTCGGGGCTGGCCTCAGGCCCCGAGGCGCGGGAATTCTATCTGCGCAATCTCGAATGGGCGGCCGCGCAGGTACCTGCGCAGCGCCTGACCATCGAGCCGATCAACCCGATCGACATGCCGGGCTATTTCCTGAACGATTTCGCGCAGGCCGAGGCGATCCTGAATGAACTCGCCGCGCCGAACCTGCATCTGCAATTCGACGCCTACCACGCTCATCGGATCATCGGTGACGTGACCTCCGCCTAGCGGCGATACGGCCAGCGCGCCGCGCATATCCAGATCGCAGGTTATCCGGGGCGGCACGAACCGACGGGCGGTCTGATCGGCTATCCCGCCTTCTTCTCGCAGCTTGATGCCGAAGGTTACGTCGGCCATGTCAGCGCTGAGTATTTCCCTGCGGGCGATACTGCCGAGGGGCTTGGCTGGTTCAGTAAGGCGAAGGGCTAGGACAGGCGCCCTCGTGATCCGCGCAGCCGCGCGCGGGCGTTTCGGGTTCCAGCGTGACATGGGTCAGGCCCATCTCCTCGGCCAGCATCTGCTTGGCCCGCGCGATCACCTCGGCGAAATCCGCACCCTCGGTCAGCACCAGATGCGCCTCGAGCGAGCTGCGCTTCTCGTCGATCTGCCACAGGTGGACGTGATGCACGCTCTCGATACCCTCCAGCGCGGTCAGGCGGCGGGTGACGTCAGTCCCGTCGCGCCGCTCGGGCGCGCCCAGCATCAGGATGCGCAGCACCGGGCGCAGATCGCCCGCCACATGCCACAGGATGAACAGCGAAATCCCGATGGTCAGGAGCGGGTCCACCAAGCGCCAGTCGTAGAGAAGGATCAGCACGCCCCCCACGATCACCGCGACCGAGGCGCCGGCATCGGCCAGGTTATGCATGAAAGCCGCGCGGATATTCAGGCTGTCCTTCGAGAGCCGCCAGGTCAACGCCGCCGTGCCCAGGTCGATCACCAGCGCAAGACCCGCCAGCCAGACCACGATCCAGCCATCGACGCCGGGCGGATCGATCAGGCGCCCGGCGGCCTCGGTCATCAGCCAGATCGCAACAATGATCAGCGCGACGTAATTCACCAGCGCGGCGACCACCTCGGCGCGCGCCCAGCCAAAGCTCATGGCGGCATCGGCCCCGCGCCGTGCCAGCCGCCGCGCGCCGAAAGCCAGCACCAGCGCCGCCGCGTCCGAGAAGTTATGCACCCCGTCGGCAATCAGCGCCACCGATCCGGCAATCAGCCCACCCGCGATCTGCGCGAAGGTCAGCCCAACGTTGATCGCCACCGCCCAGGCAACCTGCCGGTCGCCCGCATCGGGGCTGATGTGATGGTGGTGGTGATGACCGTGGTGGTCATGATCGTGGGGCATAGGGTCACTCTACCGGGATCGGGGGCGAAGTCACCCGCAGCTTTGCCGCATCTGTGCACCGGTGAACAGGGGCCGATGCCGTGCCTGTTTTGGACGGGCCAACACGAATGCGCGATCACCCGGCCTTCCGCAAGCTCGGGCGCCCCGCGACGATCCTGTCAGTTACGCTTCCCCTTCAGTCTGATGCTGGCAGTGCGGACGACCCGCGCCTGACTGGCCCTCAGTGCGCCTCGGCCCAGCTGGCGCCGGTGCCGGCATCGACGACAAGCGGCACCGACAGATGAACTGCCGGATCGGCCGCCCCCTCCATCGTTGCACGCGCGGCCGCGATCAGCGCCTCGGTCGCGCCTTCCTCGACCTCGAAGATCAATTCGTCGTGCACCTGCAAGAGCATGGTCGCGGGCAGTCCGCGGATCGCGTCAGGCATACGCACCATGGCGCGGCGGATCACGTCAGCGGCGGCGCCCTGAATCGGCGCGTTGATCGCGGCGCGCTTGGCGAAACCCGCGCCTGGCCCCTTGGCGTTGATCTCGGGCGTGTGGACGCGGCGACCGAACAGCGTTTCTACAAAGCCGTTTTCCTTGGCGAAAGCCACGGTGTCGTCCATGTATTTGCGGATGCCGGGGAAACGCTCGAAATAGCGATCGATGAAGCCCTGCGCCTCGGCGCGCGGAATGCGCAGGTTGCGCGCTAGGCCAAAGCCCGAGATGCCGTAGATCACGCCGAAATTGATCGCCTTGGCCTGACGGCGGATCATCGGGTCCATGCCCTCGATCGGCACGTTGAACATCTCTGACGCCGTCATCGCGTGAATATCCAAGCCCTCGCGGAAGGCCTCTTTCATCGCAGGCAAGTCGGCGACATGGGCAAGGATGCGCAGCTCGATCTGGCTATAGTCGAGGCTGACGATCTTCATTCCCGGCCCGGCCACGAACGCCTCGCGGATGCGGCGGCCCTCATCGCTGCGCACGGGGATGTTTTGCAGGTTCGGATCGGTCGAGGCCAGACGCCCGGTGTTCGCGCCTGCGATGCTGTAGGACGTATGCACGCGCCCGGTTTCCGGGTTCACATGGCCCTGAAGCGCGTCCGTATAGGTCGATTTCAGCTTCGAGATCTGCCGCCAGTCGAGCACTTTCGAGGAAAGCGCGGCCGCCTTGGGCTGATCCTCCATCGTGGTGATGTCCTCAAGCACATCGGCGCCGGTGGAATAGGCGCCGGTCTTGCCCTTGGTCCCGCCCGGAACACCGATCTGGTCAAAGAGGATCTCGCCCAACTGCTTGGGCGAGCCCACGTTGAAGGGCTGGCCCGCAAGGTCCTGAATTTCAGCCTCCAGCCCGGCCATTTTCTGGGCAAAAGCGTTCGACATCCGCGCCAGAACCTGCGCATCGACGCGCACGCCCGCCATCTCCATATCGGCCAGAACGGGCACCAGCGGGCGCTCTTCGGTTTCGTAGATCGTGGTGGCGCGGGCGCGGTGCAGCATCGGCTTGAAGCGGGCCCACAGGCGCAGCGTGATGTCGGCATCCTCGGCCGCATAGGCCACGGCCTTGTCGATCTCGACCTTGTCGAAGGTGATCTGCGCCTTGCCCGTTCCCAGCAATTCCTTGATCGGGATCGGGCGATGATCGAGATAACGCTCCGACAGCTCATCCATACCGTGGTTATGCAGCCCCGAGAACATCGCGTAACTCATCAGCATTGTGTCGTCGAAAGGCGCAACGCGGATGCCGTGGCGAGCGAATATCTTGAGGTCATACTTCATGTTCTGCCCGATCTTGAGGATCGCTTCGTCCTCAAGCACAGGTTTGAGCAGCGCCAGCGCCGCATCCAGATCCATCTGCCCCGGCGCGCGGGCGGTGCCGCCGAAAAGATCGTCGCCCCCTGTGGTATGGCCAAGCGGGATATAGGCGGCCTTGCCTGCGACCGAGCAGATCGACACGCCGACCAGATCGGCACGCATCTCGTCAAGGCTGGTGGTTTCGGTATCGACGGCAAGCCAGCCCAGGGCGCGGGCCTCGCTCAGCCAGGCTTGCAGGGTTTCACCATCGCGGATGCAGACATAGGCCGAGGTATCGAAGGGCGCCTCAGGCACGGCCGTGGGTTCCAGGCGCGGCTGCGGGGCGGCACCTGCGGCCCAACGCGCGGCGGCATCGACCCCGGCGGGTTCCATCGGCGGCAGGGTCGGTGCCTCGACCCCGAAGCGATCCGCGACGCGCTTGGTCAGCGTGCGGAACTCCATGAGGTTGAGGAATGCCATCAGCTCTTCGGGGTTCGGATCCTTGACCTCAAGGCTCTCCAGCGTGAAATCGAGCGGCGCGTGATCGTCCAGCGTCACAAGGCGCTTCGAGACCCGGATCTGGTCGGCGAAGTCGATCAGTGTCTGGCGCCGCTTGGGCTGCTTGATCTCTTCGGCGCGGGCCAGAAGGGATTCCAGATCTCCGTATTCGTTGATCAGAAGCGCCGCCGTCTTGATCCCGATCCCCGGCGCGCCGGGCACGTTATCCACCGAGTCGCCCGCCAGCGCCTGCACGTCGATCACCCGATCGGGGCGCACGCCGAACTTGGCCTCGACCTCATCGGGGCCGATGCGCAGGTTCTTCATCGCATCGAGCATCTCGACCCCACCGCCGATCAGCTGCATCAGATCCTTGTCCGACGAGATGATGGTGACGCGCCCGCCGGCCTCGCGGGCCTCGCGCGCAAGGGTGGCGATAATGTCGTCGGCCTCGAAACCCTCGGTCTCGATACAGGGCAGGTTAAAGGCGCGCGTCGCGTCGCGGGTCAGGGGGAACTGCGGGCGCAGATCCTCGGGCGGCGGCGGGCGGTTGGCCTTGTATTCGGGGAAGATCTCGTTGCGGAAGGTCTTGGAGCTATAGTCGAAGATCACCGCCGCATGAGTCGGCGCATCGGGGCCCTTGGCCTCTTCGATATAGCGAAAGATCATGTTGGCAAAGCCCGCGACGGCCCCCACCGGCAGCCCGTCCGACTTGCGCGTCAGCGGCGGCAGCGCATGATAGGCGCGGAAGATGAAAGCCGAGCCGTCGATCAGATGCAGATGGCAGCCTTTGCCGAATGCCATGGGGTCCTCCGTGTCGCGTTGACCCGTTCTGCCATAGCCCGCGCCGGGCCGAAACCCGCAAACGAAAAGCGGCCCCGAAGGGCCGCCTGCGAACCGATCAAAGGCGATCAGTGATCGTCATGCGCGTGATCGCGGTCGATCACGAATTTCTTGTCGCAGTAGGGGCACTCGACCTCGCCGCTGTCATGCGGGATGGTCAGGTAGACGCGCGGATGGCCCAAGGCCCCCTCGCCGCCGTCACAGGCGACCTTCCAGGTGGTGACAACTTGGGTCTCGGGGGCGGCGATGGTCATGAGCTGGCTCCGGCAGTCTGGTTCGACCGCGCATATTAGCGATTGTGCCCTTCGGGGCAAGAGGGTGCGGCCGGTTCAGCCGCGCGAAAGCATCCGCCCCAGAACCCGACCGGCCAGAATATGCATGTGGAAATGCGGCACGTCCTGTACGCCATGCTCGCCCGAGTTGGTGATCGCGCGGAAGCCCATGCCACCCTCGCCAGGTTCAATCCCCAGCATTTTGCAGACCTGCCCGGCGGTGCGGTAGAAGTCGAGGACCTCCGCATCGCTTGCTTCGTTCGAGAAATGATCGAAGGTCGCGTAAGGCCCCTTGGGGATCACCAGCACATGATCGGGGGCCTGCGGAGCGATATCGCGGAACGCCAGCGTGTGCTCGGTCTCCAGAACGGTGTTGTTCGGGATCTCGCCGCGCAGGATGCGCGCGAAGATATTCGTCGGGTCATAGGCATAGGCCACGGGGGAATCTCCTCAGTCCAGAAACAGATATTCGGTTGCGGCGATCTCATGCGCAAGATCGCGATCGACACCCAGAAAGCGCGCGATCGGCAGGGCGTTTTCGCGCGGCGTGGCGCCCTGCCGAATGTGCTCAAACGCGGGGAAACCGGCATCGCGCATCCGGTCGCTTTCGAACTTCAGATCGAAGCGGATGGTCGGCAAGAGCCGCGCGATCACCCCGGCGGGCGATTGCTCTCCGGCAAGCCCCACGCGGCGGGCATGGCCGATCAGGTAATCGTCGGTGAAATCGCATTCAATCTCGAGGATACGCGCATCCACCCGGTCGGCGGAAAGATCGCGCAGCAGTTCGAACTCGGCCGGGTCCACGCAGATCAACAGGCGGTCGGTGCGGTGATAGTCGAACAGCATCCGCAACAGCGCCCTGCGATGACGGTTGCGCTTGGAAAGCGTAGTCTCGATCCCGCCAAGCGCCGGCAAGGGGCACAACTCGTTGAACAGGTATTCGACGCGCGGGATGCCCGCCCTGGCGCCCGCCTGTTCGACCAGCCGCTTGGCGACATGCCATTTCTTGCACACAACGACATAGAGCGTCCGCTCGCGACCAAGCGAGGATTCGACCTCCCAGAAGCGCGGCACGAACCGACGCCCGATGCGCCCGCGTCCGGTCAGGAAGGAATACAGTGCCCGCCCCTCGCCCGAGATCGAAAAGGCGCGCGCCGTCTCGTGCCACAGCGCCCCAAGCCGCGTCTTGAGATCAGCCGCATCCGGGCTGATTTTGCGGGCAAACAGAAAATCCTGCCCCAGCAGCAGATCGTAGTGATCGTTATAGAAGGTCACCGGCATCCCGTAGTCGGTGAACATAAGGAAGGTCGGCGTGCGGCTGCGGATCTCCCGGTCGGGCACGAGATGGCGCACGAGGGTCTGAAAGAAGGTCTCGTCCGGGATCCAGGTCGTCTTGAAGAACCGCATCACCGCAGGGCGGGCGCGGCAGAACTCCAGCACCGCCTCGACGGTCTGGCGGCGCAGGCACCACCATTGCGAGCCGATCATCATCTGAAGATCCTCAGGAACCTTGCGGGTCATCCCAAGCGCGCGCTGGATCTCGTAGGTCTTGTAGAACAGCCACTTGCTCTGGCGCTCGTTGAAGACGTGACGGTAGATCAGCCGGTCCTCGCGCATCCCGGTCTTGATCCAGCCCGAGGTGAAGAAATCGACGCTTTCGATGTAATCAACATCCTCGGCATCGAGGAAGTCATGCACATATTCCGCCGTCTTGATCGGCAGGCAATCGCCCGAGATCATGTAGAAATGCGTCGCCTGCGGGAAGGCATCGACCGCCGCCTTCAGCGCCTCAAGGGTCGCCGCGACAAGGCTCCACTCCCCCCAACCGCATTTGACCCTGCGGCGCGCGAAGGTGATCGCCGGATCGTCCGCCAGCGCCGTCTGAATACGCGCGAAATCGGCCTGACTCGCGCGGGCATCGAAGTGGATCGAGACAAAATCGCCCTCGGAGGACAGCCTGCGCGCCTGGGAAATGACCCCCTCGGGGTCCTTGTGGGTCAGCAGGATGAACGCGATCTTTGCCATATCGAACGTGGTCTGCGCCGGTTGATGAAGTTGCGGCGTCTAGATAATGCCAGTCACCGTTGAAATGACAGGGGTTCTCTGCTCTTTAGGGAAGTATTTACGACGTTCCACCATTGTCCGGACTCGGAACGCTTGAGGAGTGTATTGATGGGTTTTCCCGGCACCTGGATGACCGAAAGTGAAAGTGTGGTTTACCGGGTTGTCCCGAAATGCGCCTGCTCGACCATCGGTCAGATCATGTATTACTCGGATCACGGGCGCTTTTTCGACGGGGACATCCACGACTCGACGACCGGCCTGCACAAATGGGCGCAGGAGCACAGCCAGCCCCTGATCGAGGCGAATGTGCGCGCGCACAAGTCCTTTGCCTTCACCTGTGTACGCAATCCCTATGCACGCATCCTGAGCTCGTTCTTCGACAAGATTGCGGGCATTCAGCGCAATGGCAAACGCTACCGCGGCAACCTCGTGCCGCAACTCGCGCAGAAATACGGGATCGACGTCGGGGCGCCCGAGGATGGGTTCGAGTTCGACCAGATCAAATCCTTCCGCCGCTTCCTGCTGTTCGCCCGCGATACCATACGCTGGCGCAAGCCGATGGAGCCCGACATCCACTGGTCGGCGATGTCGGGCCATATCGCGACCTTCATCGCGAATGGCGGCCGCTACGATCAGATCATCTTCACCGAGAAGTTCAACGAGGGGATGCAACAGGTGCTCGACCGGATCGAGACGCCGGTCACCGTCGATCTGACGCACATACCGCGCTTCAACGAGTCCGAGGGACACGGCCCCAAGCGGGTGCATAAGGTCAGCGACTATTTCGACGATCTCTCGCGCCATCTGATCTGGGAAATCTACAAGAAAGACTTCCAGCTGTTCCGCTACGATTTCGACGATCCGGACAACAAGATGCCGACCGCAGAGGTCGACCTCGCCGAGGTGCACGCCAAACTGGGTCAGTAAGCTTGGGCTGGCCGAGGAAGGGGGGCTGTCTGCCCCCCTCTGCGCTGCGCGCATTCACCCCCCGAGGATATTTGCACAAAGCCGAAAAGGCGAAACGCCTCCTTAACCATTTCGCGCCAGTCTTGGGGTGCGGCACAGGCGGGGACGCCGATGACCGTCAAAGACGAAAGCACCTGACCTTCGGCAGTGCATAGCCGCAGGTCAGGTGAGCCCTCATCTCTTTCGGCTTTGTCGAAATATCCCGGGGGTGAGCGCGTTTCGCGCGAGGGGGCAGCGCCCCCTGGAACGCCATCAAACCGCGATATTGTCGATCAGGCGCACATCGCCAAGATAGGCAGCGACCAGCATCCGGCCCGGCGCAGAGAACGTCTCCATCGGGTGCAGGCCTTCGACCGAGCGAACCTCGAGATATTCGATATCGTGGAAACCCGCGGCGAGAATCTCGGACTTGGCCTGTTCAAGCGCCGATCCGATCGGAGCGCCCGCGCGGATCTGCTCGGCCGCCGCAGTCATGATCCGGTGCAGCGCCGGGGCTTGCGCGCGCTCGGCTTCCGACAGGCGAACATTGCGCGACGACATGGCAAGCCCGTCGGTTTCGCGGATGGTCGGGCAGCCTATGATGCGGATCGGGATGTTCAGATCCTCGACCAGCCGCCGCACGACCTGAAGCTGCTGCCAGTCTTTCTCTCCGAAGAAGGCACGGCCCGCCTGAGTCATGCCAAAGAGCTTGCTGACCACCGTCGCAACGCCATCGAAATGCCCGGGGCGGAAGGCGCCTTCCAGCGGCTCAGAAATCCCCGACACCGAGACCTTGGTGGCGAAGCCGTCGGGATAAACCTCATCCACGCCGGGCGCAAACAGGACATCCACGCCCTCAGCCTCCAGCATGGCCAGATCGTGTGCCTCATCGCGCGGATATTTGTCGAGATCCGAGGCGTTGTTGAACTGCATCGGGTTGACGAAGATCGTCACGATCACGCGGTCCGATTGCTTGCGCGCCTCGCGCACCAGGCTCATGTGGCCGTCATGCAGCGCCCCCATGGTCGGCACCACGCCGACCAGCATCCCAGAGCGTTTCCACGCCGCCACGCGGTCGCGCAGCTCAGCCGAGGTGCGGATAATCTGAGTCATTTCTTCACCTCGTCTGCAAAGACATGTTCGGGGGCAGGGAAGGCGCGGGAGCGCACCTCGGCGGCATAGGCGGCAATAGCGGCCTCGCCCTGCTCGCCGAGCGTTCCGTAGCGTTTGACGAATTTGGGTTTGAAGGCGGTGAAGAGGCCCAGCATGTCGTCCACCACCAGCACCTGACCGTCGCAGCCCGCGCTGGCGCCAATGCCCACGGTCGGGATCGAAATTTCGGCGGTGATCGCGTCGGCCAAGCTCGCAGGCACCTTTTCCAGCACGACAGCGAAAGCGCCAGCCTTCTCCACCGCGATGGCATCCTTCATCAGTCGTGCGCCATCTTCGCCCCGGCCCTGCACCTTGTAGCCGCCAAACACGTTCACCGACTGCGGCGTGAGGCCGATATGCGCCATCACCGGGATGCCACGCTGCACGAGAAACGCGATCGTCTCGGCCATATGCTGCCCGCCTTCCAGCTTGACCGCCCCCGCGCCAGTCTCGGACATCAGCCGGGCCGCGTTGCGGAAGGCCTGCGCGGGGCTTTCCTCATAGCTGCCGAAGGGCATGTCGATCACGAGACAGGCGTTTTGCAGCCCCCGCGCCACCGCCTTGCCGTGCAGGATCATCATCTCCATCGTCACGCCAAGCGTCGAGGGCAGCCCGTGCAGCACCATACCGACCGAGTCCCCCACCAGCACCAGATCGACATGAGCGTCCATCATGCGCGCCATCGGCGTCGTGTAGGCGGTCAGGCAGACAATCGGCGCCCCGCCCTTCATCGCAGCAATATCGGACGGCATCTTCTGCCGCGTGGTTCCCGTGGCACTCATGGCAGTCTCCCTCTCTCCCTTGACAGGCAGGCATAGCGCCCCTGCCCCCATATTGCAAAGATAGAAATGCCGCAGCGCAGCACCAACCGGGAGAATGCCGCCCTGTTTCCCCCTTGGCCGTGGGGCGGCAAACGCCTTGATCTGAAACGGGTTCGGACCGATCATCGCAAGCATCATCATGCCACAACCTTGGGAGTTTCGCATGACCAACCGTCTGCTTACCGCCGCCGCCGCGCTCGCGCTTTCGGCCAGCGGCGCGCTTGCCGCGCCCGATGCGATCACGCTTGGCATGGTGCTCGAGCCGCCGAACCTTGACCCGACCGCAGGGGCCGCAGCGGCAATCGACGAGGTGGTCTATGCCAATCTCTTCGAAGGGCTGACACGCTTTGCACCAGACGGATCGGTCCTGCCCGCGCTGGCACGCAGTTGGGATGTGTCGGAGGATGGCAGCAGCTATACCTTCCACCTTGCGCAGGGGGTGACCTTCCATGATGGCAGCGCCTTCGACGCGGAGGACGTGAAATTCTCGCTCGACCGCGCACGGGCCGAGGATAGCGCGAATGCGCAGAAGGCGCTCTTCAAGGGGATTGCCTCGGTCGAGGTAATTGACCCCGCGACGGTGAAGATCACGCTTTCCGCGCCGGACGGCGCGTTTCCCTTCAAGATGGCCTGGGGCGATGCGGTGATCCTCGCGCCCGAAAGCGCCGCCGAGGCCGCGACCCATCCGGTCGGCACCGGCCCCTTCCAATTCGGCGAATGGGCGCAGGGCGATCATGTCACCCTCACCGCCTATCCCGGCTATTGGGGCGACAAGCCTGCGCTGAATAGCGCGACCTTCCGCTTCATCTCGGACCCGACGGCGGCCTTCGCCGCGATGATGGCGGGCGACGTCGACGCCTTCCCGAACTTCCCCGCACCCGAGACGCTGATCCAGTTCCAGTCCGATCCGCGCTTCAAGGTCATCGTCGGCTCGACCGAGGGCGAGACGATCCTGGCGATGAACAACCGCAAGGCGCCGCTTGACGATATCCGCGTGCGCGAGGCGATCGCCCATGCGATCAATCGCCAGGACGTGATCGACGGCGCGATGTTCGGCTACGGCACGCCGATCGGCTCGCATTTCGCCCCGCACAATCCCGATTATCAGGATCTGACGGCCCTGTCGGCCTATGACCCGGAAAAGTCCAAGGCCCTGCTAGCCGAGGCCGGTGCTGACGATCTGACCCTGCGCCTTGCCCTGCCCCCGCCGACCTATGCCCGGCGAGGTGGTGAGATCATCGCCGCCCAGCTTGGCGCCGTCGGCATCAAGACCGAGATCAGCAACCTCGAATGGGCGCAATGGCTGGAGCAGGTTTTCAAGGGCAAGGATTTCGACCTGACCATCGTCAGTCACACCGAGCCCGCCGACATCAACATCTACGCCCGCGACGATTACTACTTCGGCTATGCCATCCCGGCGTTTCAAGAGCTGATGGCTGAACTCGACCGCACCACCGACGCGGGCGAGCGCAGCCGGATCAACCATGCCGCGCAGGAAATGATCGCCGCCGATTTCGTCAACGGCTATCTCTTCCAGCTTGCCAAGACCGGCGTCGCCAATGCCAAGATCGAGGGGCTGTGGGAGAACTCCCCCACCCAGGCCAACGACCTGACCGCCGTTCACTGGGTAGACTGACGCCCGCCAGATACGCCAACCTGCGCGGATTTCCCCCATCGAGGGGGAAGTCCGCGCGCCGGTGGGCCACCCTCGATGGGTGGCCCGCCGGCAACTCCCCTGACACCTGAAAGAAGAAACATGCTGATCGAAGCCCTGACCCCGAGCCTTGCCGAACCCGAAACCTCGCGCCCCGATGCCGAGAAAGTCCTTGCGGGCGACCCTGTGCATACCACCTGGAATGTCGAGGATGACCGCGGCCTGTACTGCGGCATCTGGCAATCGACCCCCGGCAAGTGGCGCATCAGCTACGACGAATGGGAATATTGCCGCATCCACGAGGGCCGCTCGATCATCGCGGGCGACGACGGCTCGCAGCTTGAGGTCGGGCCGGGCGACGCTTTCGTGATCCGTCCGGGCTTTACAGGCACCTGGGAGGTGCTGGAGACGACCCGGAAGGATTACGTCATCCTCGTGCGCTGATCAGTCGAGGCCCTGCAACTCGCGCTCGCGCGCGTCGATGCTCGAGAGCGTCAGCAGATAGGGCTCGGCTTCGACCCCGGAGGCCTGCGCCTCGGCAGCAGCAGCCGCGGCGGCATGGGCGTGCGCCTCGGCCAGGGCCGGATCGACGATCAGCCCCGCTTCCCAAGCTGCCTGATCGGCTGCAATCGCCGCGGTGTCCGAGGCCGACACAAGGTAGCCCGAGTGCAGCTCGACCATCGGGCCTTCCATCTCGAGGCTTTCCTCATAGGAGCGCACGCGCACCTTAGTGCCCAACTCCATCTCGTCATACATGTCGATGATGTCCTGGTTGAACAGCCGGATACAGCCCGCCGAAGTGGCCTTGCCGATCGAACTCGGGTCCATCGTGCCATGGATGCGATACATCGTGTCGCGCCCGCCGCGGTAAAGATACAGCGCCCGCGCACCGAGCGGATTGTCCAGCCCCCCCGGCAAACCACCCGCCAGCGGGCCGTAGATCTCGGGGTCTTGCCGGATCATGTTCTTGGTCGGCGTCCAGGAAGGGTATTCCTCCTTGCGCCGGATCACCGCATCGCCACGGAAGCCACGCCCCTCCTTGCCCACGGCGATGCCGAAACGCATGGCCTTGCCCGGCTCGACAACGTGGTAAAGCAGCCGCGCGAAGGGATCGACGACGAAGGTGCCGGGCTCTTCGGGGCCGTTATAGGCGACCCAACGGCGGCGGTTGCGTTCGTTCAGATAGGCGGGATTGACCGCGGGGATCACGCGCTCTCCGTCCTGACGCGCACGGTATTCAGGCGGTACGCCCGCGCTCGAAAGCGTTGTGCCAGAGGTGTTCGGCGCGCCGCAGGCGGCAAGGCCCACCACGGCCATGAGCAGTGCAAGCGGGCGCAAACTACGGGCGAAACTGCGGATCACGGCGGCATATCCCTCGAAACTGATTACGAATCCCGAACAGGATCCGACCAATCTGCGCAGATGGTCAAGCCCGCGTCTATGCGTCAACCCCCGCACAGGCCCGCGAACCCCGCCCGTGGCAAAAAAGCCCGCGCGAGGAATGCCTCGCGCGGGCCGACTTCAAACCGTGCCGGGATCAGTCGAGCTTGCCGATCGAGAAGAACAGCGTCTCGCCCGAGCTGTCATCGACCCCGTCGTTGTCGGAGACGATAAAGCCCTCGCCCGCCGCGTCGATGGCAAAGCCCTCGACCTTGTCCACGACATAGCCGCCGAAGGATTTCAGTTCCGGGATCAGGTCGCGCACTTCTTCCTTGGTCACCACGGGCAGTTCGCCGCCAAGCGCCGCAGGCTGCATCTCGGCCAGCTTCACGCGGAAGATCTTCTTCACCGCCGCCAGATCGCCCAGCTGGTTGTCGCGCTCGACGATATAGGCGTGATCGCCATGCAGGGTGATCTCGGACAGGCCCATCCAGCCCGCGCCCTTGGCTTCGAGCGGATAGCGCACCGCGCCCCACTCACCGCTGTCGGTGTTATAGGCCACCAGTTTGACCATACCTGCCGGATCGTCCTTCCACTCACGCTGAACGGCCATCCACAGCGTATCGCCGCGCTTGGCGATGCCTTCGAAGCCGAAGCGGACCTCGTTGGCCGACAGTTCGGCGGGCAGGCCGATCTGCTCCTTGATCTTGCCGTCCTGATCGACATGCACGATGCCATGCGGGATCATCTTGTCGCTGCGCCCTTCGGAGGCCAGCCAGAAGCCGCCTTCACCGTCAAGCGTGATGCCTTCAAGGTCCATCAGCTGCGCCGGAGCGCCATCGCGGGTGACCACGGTGGCCTTGGTGATGCGCGCGGGCTTGGTGGTCGCGTCGATGGTGAAGATCGAGGGCGCGGCCGAATAGAAGCTGTCCGACACACCATAAAGGATACCGGGCTTCTCGGCATCGGCGACGAGACCCGACAGCGCGCCCCAGCCGATCATCTGCTCGGCGCCAGCCGAGGTGATCGTGGGATAGGCCGCGGGGGCCTCGGTGCGTTCAAACAGCATGACATGGGCGCGCGCGCCGCCATCGGCGCCAAGGTCGGTCTCATTGGCCGAGACCAGCAGGTTGCGCGCGGGGATCGCGGCATAGCCTTCGGGGCCGATGCCCGAGGGCAGCAGTTGCAGCAGCTTCGGCGCCGCCAGATCGCTCACGTCATAGACACCGACGACCGAGCCGCGCTCGGATCCGATGAAGACCAGCGGCTTGCCGTCGAAGATGCCGAATTCGACCGACTCGGGCTCGACGCCCTTCTTGCCAGCGCGCTTGTCGGGGAAATGGCCGATCTCGGCCACGGCATGTTCAAAGGTGTTGCCGCTGTCGTAAACGACGGTGCCGTCCTTCTTGAAGATCGTCCAGCCGCGCGAGCCGCCTTTCCAGTCGCCCTCGTTGGCGGTGGCGAAGTGATCCTCGTCGATCCATTTCACCGCGTCGGGTTCACGCGGGATGTCGGTGAGGCTGCCGGTGAAGTCGATCTTGCCATCTTTCTTGGTGTCCACACCCTCAAGGCTGACGCTGCCTGCGCTGAAATGGCTGGCGACCTCGCCATCGGCGCCGATCACGATGATCGCGTTGTTTTCCTGCATGGTCACAACGATCTCGCCTGCGGCGTTGACGTCCACGAACTCGGGTTCGGGGTCATCACCGGCGACGGCGGCCAGACCGGTCACGTCGATCTTCTGCATCGCGTCGCAATCGGCCAGCCCGTCCTTGAGCGGAAGCTTGACCACATAGCCTGCCGGCATCTGCGGCAGTTCGCCGTCGTTCAGGTCCTCGTCGCGCTCGTTCTCGATCGCAACGGCCAGGAACGATCCGTCCTTCGCGCGCGCAATCGAATCCGGCTGACCGCCCAGATCGCAAGAGGCAACCTCGGCCCTGGTGCCCAGATCGACCATCGCCAGGCGGCCCGAGGGCGCCACGTAGCTTTCCGAGGTGTTGACGCCGACAAAGGCGGTATGGCCGATCACCGCGACCGAGGTCGGCTCGCCGTTCACGTCGATATTGCCAAGCGCCGTCGGAGCCTTGGGGTCGGCGATATCGACCAGACCGATCGCACCCAGCGGGCTGTCGGTGTAAACGAGCATCATCCCGTCTTCGGTCGCCGCGATGATCTCGGGCGAGGTTTCACGGGCGCGATCCTCGCCCTCGGCCATATTGGCCGGGGTCGCGAAAGCGGCGATGCGGTTGAAGTTCATCTCGGCCGCCGCAGGCATGGCGGCGCAAAGCGCGAGGGTCGAGCTGACGGCGAAAAGGCGTGGTGCGAACATTAATCGTCCTCCTGACGGAAATTGCGCGGACGATGGGACAGCGATGCGACAGATGCCTGACAGTGCCGCAAAGCTTTTGTGACACGCGCCCCGCAGAATCGGCCCGTTTCATGCTATGATCGCGCGTCCCCGGCCCGGCTGCGGGCATCCTGACCCGCTCGGTCGCGGACAGAGAGGGAGGAACCATGTCCAAATTCATCGTGACCGGCAGCTATTCCGCTGCCGCAATGAAAGGCATGATCGCCCATCCAAGCGATCGTGAAAGCGCCACCCGTGCCCTGGTCGAGGCTGCGGGCGGCAAGCTTGTGACCTACCTGCTGACGACCGGTGATCATGACTTCATGATGATCGTCGAGACCGATGACGTTCGGAAGATGCTGCCCGCCCTGATGGTCGCGGGGGCCTCGGGCTCGGTCAACGGGCTCAAGACCGTGCAAGCCTTCACCTCGGCCGAGTTTACCGCGGCGCAGAACGCCGCTGGTGATATCATGATGCGCTACTCGGCACCCGCGCAAAGCTGAACGGCCGGGTCCGCGGACCACCCGCGGACCCGAAGTTCTTACCCGACCACGTTGAACGCCGGACCATAGGGATATTTGGTGATGTCCTCGGCGCCGTCCTCGCCGATGACCAGAATGTCGTGCTCGCGGTAGCCGCCCGCGCCGGGCATGCCTTCGGGCAGGGTCAGCATCGGCTCCATCGAGATCACCATGCCGGGTTCCAGCACCGTGTCGATATCCTCGCGCAGCTCCAGCCCCGCCTCGCGGCCGTAGTAATGGCTGAGCACGCCGAAGCTGTGGCCGTAGCCGAAGGTGCGGTATTGCAGCAGGTCGCGCTCGGCGAAGAAATCGTTGATCTTGGCGGTAACCTCGTCGCAGCGCGCGCCCGGCACAAGCAGGCTCATGCCATATTCATGCGCCGCGACGTTGGCCTCCCAGATCTTCAGGCTGGCCGGGTCCACCTCGCCCACGAACATGGTGCGTTCCAGCGCGGTGTAATAGCCCGAAATCATCGGAAAGCAGTTGAGGCTGAGGATATCGCCGCGCCGCAGTTTGCGCCCGGTGACCGGGTTATGCGCGCCATCGGTATTGAGGCCGGACTGAAACCACACCCAGGTGTCGCGATACTCGGCGTCGGGGAAGCGTTTGGCGATCTCGGCCTCCATCGCGTCGCGGCCCGCCATGGCCACGTCGATCTCGCGCAGGCCCTCCTTGATCGTGTCGTGGATGGCAAAGCCGCCCACATCGGCCACCGCCGCGCCATGCTTGATCAACTCGATCTCGGCGGCGGATTTGACCAAGCGCTGCGCCATTGTCGCGGGGGCGATGTCCATGCCGCGCTTGGGCTTGAGGACGTGGTTGAACTTCTCTGCGTTCACCATGGTCAGGTGATCGGCCTCGACCCCCACTGCCTTGCCGGTGCCGATGATATGCGCCACTGCGCGCCAGTAGTTGTCGCGCGCCCAGTCGGTATAGGTCAGCGCCTCGCCATGGCAGCGCCGCCAGGGCTGGCCCGCGTCGATCCCCGCCGAGATCACGACCGAGCGGTCGCGCGTTACCACCAGCCCGTAGGGGCGGCCAAAGCTGCAATAGAGAAAGCCCGAGTAATAGGCGATGTTATGCATCGAGGTCATGAGGCAGGCGTCGAGGCTGTGCATCTCCATCAGGTCGCGCAGACCTTCCAGACGGGCCTCGTATTCCTCGGGGGCGAAGGGCAGCGGCGCCTTCTGGCCGTTCTCGCAGGTGTAGAATTCGGGTCTTTGCATTGTCGTCTCCGTAGGGGCCAGGGGACCCCGAAAGATCCCGGCGTACAGGACGTCCGGCGGTTGCCCGCAAGTCACCGGGCCCTTGGCCCTCTGGCGACGCCATCGCCGCGACTCGCGCAGATGCTGCCGCAAGCTGCGCCGCCGCGCAATCCCCTGCGAAATGGCCGGCCGCGCGCGAGGGGCCTTGACCATCCGGTCCGCTCGGCGGAACCTGCCCGCGATGGGCCGCTATATCCTGAAACGCATTGCCTCGTTGATTGCCTCGCTGATTGTGGCGAGCCTTGCGATTTTCGCGCTGATCGAGGTGACGCCGGGCGATCCTGCCGCCTTTATGTTGGGGCTGAACGCCGCGCCCGAGACGGTCGCCGCGCTGCGCGACCAGCTTGGCCTGAACGAGCCCCTGCCACTGCGCTACCTGCATTGGGTGGGCGGCATGCTGAGCGGCGATTTCGGGCTGAGCTATACCTACAAGGTGCCGGTGGCCGAACTGGTGGGCGACCGACTGAAGATCTCGCTGCCCTTGGCGCTGATCGCGCTCGCGCTGTCTACGGCACTGGCGCTACCAGCCGGGTTGATCGCCGCTGCGCGACGGGGCAAGGCGGCGGATGCGGCGGTGATGGGGGCTACGCAGCTTGGCATCGCCGTGCCGAACTTCTGGTTCGCGATGCTGCTGGTCTTGCTGCTCGCGGTGCGCTGGCGGCTGTTCCCGGCGGGGGGCTTTCCGGGCTGGTCCGACCCGCTCGCCGCGCTGCGCGCCCTGACCCTGCCCGCCATCGCGCTGGCGCTGCCACAAGCGGCGATCCTTGCGCGCGTGCTGCGTTCGGCCCTGATCGAGACATTGGGGCAGGACTATATCCGCACCGCCCGCGCCAAGGGCCTGAGCCGACAGGCCGCGCTGACCCGCCATGCGCTGCGCAATGCGCTGATCCCGGTGCTGACAATCCTCGGGATGCAGTTTTCGTTCCTCCTGGCAGGCGCGATCATCATCGAGAATGTCTTTTACCTGCCGGGCCTCGGGCGGCTGATCTTCCAGGCGATCACGCAGCGCGATCTGATCGTGGTTGAATCCGTCGTCATGCTGCTGGTCTTTGCCGTGATCGCGGTCACCTTCTTGACCGACCTCGCCTATGCCGCCGTGGACCCGCGGCTAAGGAGACCGGCATGAGACCCGCGCTTGTGCTTGGGGCGGCACTGTCCGCGCTCGCGTTGGTCGCGGCGCTGATCTCGCTGACCTGGACGCCCTATGACGTGACCGCGTTACAGATCGGGGCGCGACTGCAGCCGCCCTCAGAAGCGCATTGGTTGGGCACCGATCATTTCGGGCGTGACATCCTGTCGATGATCATGGCGGGGGCGCGCACCTCGCTTGCGGTGGCGCTGGTCGCGGTGGGGATCGGCATGGGGCTTGGCGTGCCCTTAGGCCTTGCCGCCGCCGCGCATCGGGGGCGCTGGCTTGATGAGGCGATCATGCGCGGGAACGACCTGATCTTTGCCTTCCCCTCGCTGGTGATCGCCATCCTGATCACCGCCGTTTTCGGCCCCTCGGCTCTGAACGCGATCATCGCCATCGGCATCTTCAACATACCCGTCTTTGCCCGTGTGGCGCGCGCGGGCGCGCTCAGCCTCTGGACGCTTGATTACATCCGCGCGGCGCGGGTGGCGGGCAAGCATCGCACCCGCATCTCGGTCGAGCATATCCTGCCCAATATCGCGAACCTCTTGATCGTGCAGGGGACGATCCAGTTCAGCCTTGGGATTCTGGCCGAGGCGGGGCTGAGCTACGTGGGCCTTGGCGCGCAGCCGCCGACGCCTAGCTGGGGCCGGATGCTGGCCGAGGCGCAGACCATGGTGGTGATGGCGCCGCATGTGGCGCTGTTTCCGGGCCTTGCGATCGTCGCCACCGTGCTCGGGCTGAACCTTCTGGGCGACGGGTTGCGCGACGCGCTTGACCCAAGGCTGCGGGGGCGCGTGGCATGAGCCTTTTGTCGCTCGAAACCCTCTCGGTCCAGATCGGCCCCACGGCGATCCTGCGCGAGGTCTCGCTGTCGCTGGCGCCGGGCGAAATCGTCGGGCTGGTGGGCGAGTCTGGTTCGGGCAAGTCGATGACCGCACTTGCGATCATGGGGCTTTTGCCGCCGGGCGCGCGGGTCTCGGGCGCCGTCCGGCTGGAGGGTCGCGAGATCACCACCCTGCCCGAACGCGCGCTTTGCCGTCTGCGCGGCAACGAGGTCGGCATGATCTTTCAAGAGCCGATGACCGCCCTCAACCCGCTGATGACCATCGGCGATCAGGTGGCCGAGACGCTGATGGTCCACCAAAAAATGCCACGCGCCGAGGCGCTGGCGGTGGCCCGCGACCGGCTGGATCGCGTGGGCCTGACTGCCCCGCGCTTCCCGCTCGATCTTTATCCGCATGAGCTCTCGGGCGGCCAGCGTCAGCGCGTGGCCATCGCGCTGGCCATCGCGCTGCGCCCGCGCCTGCTGATCGCGGACGAGCCCACGACCGCGCTCGACGTCACCACCCAAGCCGAGGTGCTAAGCCTGCTGCACGATCTTGCGCGGTCTGAAGGCATGGCGCTTTTGCTTATCACCCATGACCTTGCCGTGGTCGCCGGCATGGCGGACCGGGTGGCGGTGATGCAGGCGGGCCAAGTGGTCGAGACCGGCTTGACCGAGCGGCTCTTTCGCCGCCCCAAGGCACGCTATACCGCCGATCTGCTGGCGGCCTCGACCCACCATCCTGCCGCCGCCCGCGCACCCAAGACCGGCACGCCGCTGCTGACGGTCAGCGCCGCGACCCGCAGCTATCGCCTGCCGCGCCCCAAGCCCTTCGCCCCCCACCCCGAGCTGCGCGCCGTCGATAACGTCAGCTTCACACTGAACGCGGGGGAATCGCTCGGGCTCGTGGGCGAGTCCGGCTGCGGCAAATCCACCCTGACCCGCGCGATCCTTGGGCTTGATCCGCTGGCCTCTGGCGCGATCACGCTTTCGGGCCATCCGGTCAGCCCCGAAATGCCCAGCCATGCCCGCGCCGATGTGCAGGTGGTGTTTCAGGACCCCTACAGCTCGTTCAACCCGCGCCAACGGGTCGAGCGGCTGGTCGCCGAGCCTTTCCACCTGACCGGCCGCCCCGCCGACTGGCGCGACCGCGTGGCCGAGGCGCTGCGCGAGGTGGGCCTTTCGCCCGACGACCGCGGCAAGTTCATCCACGAATTTTCGGGCGGGCAGCGCCAGCGCATCGCCATCGCCCGCGCGCTGATCACCCGCCCCAAGCTGATCGTGCTGGACGAGGCGGTCTCGGCCCTCGACGTTCGGGTGCGCGCGCAGGTGCTTGATCTGCTGGCGGGGCTGCAACGCAGCCACGATCTGGCCTACCTGTTCATCTCGCATGACCTGTCTGTGGTGCGCGCGGTCACAACCCGCTGCCTTGTGATGCAGGCGGGCAAGATCGTCGAGCAGGGCCCGACCGAGGCGCTCTTTACCGCCCCGCAACACGCCTACACCGCGCGGCTTCTGGCCGCCGCGCCGCAAATTCCGCAAGCATGGACGGAGGAGAGACATGCAACCGCTCTGGTTTGACCCGGCCGAGATTCTGATTGGCGGGCAGTGGCTGCCCACCGCCGATCGCCTGCCGGTCGAGAACCCCTCGACCGGGGAGACCTTCGCCGAGATTGCGCGCGGCACGCCCGCTGATATCGACGCGGCCGTCGCGGCGGCCCAAGGCGCGCTTGCGGGCGATTGGGGCGCGCTAACGGCGGCTGAACGCGGGCGCGTTCTCATGCGCATGTCCAGCCTGGTGCTGGAGCACGCCGAGGCGCTGGCGCAGGCCGAGGCGCTTGACGTTGGCAAGCCGCTGAAACAGGCGCGCGCCGATGTGGTGGCGCTGGCGCGGTATCTGGAATTCTACGGCGGCGCGGCGGACAAGGTGATGGGCGAGACCATCCCCTATCTGAACGGCTACACCGCCTACACGCTGCGCGAACCCCATGGGGTGACGGCGCATATCGTGCCCTGGAACTACCCGATGCAGATCATTGGCCGCTCGGTCGGGGCGGCGCTGGCGATGGGCAATGCGGCGGTGCTGAAACCCGCCGAGGAGGCCTCGCTGACCGCGCTGGCCTTCGGGCGGATCGCCTGCGCGGCGGGGCTGCCCGCGGGCGCGCTGAATATCGTCACGGGTCTGGGCGAGGAAGCAGGGGCGGCGCTGTCCTCGCATTCCGGCATCAACCATCTCAGCTTTACCGGCTCGGTCGCCGTGGGGCAGATGATCCAGGCGGCGACGGCGGCGAATGTCGTGCCGGTGACGCTGGAACTGGGCGGCAAGTCGCCGCAACTGGTGTTTGCGGATGCGGATTTGGACCGGGCGCTGCCATTCCTGGTCAATGCAGGCATCCAGAACGCGGGTCAGACCTGCTCGGCCGCCTCGCGCATCCTGGTCGAGCGCAGCCGCTATGACGAGGTCGTCACCCGCATGGCCGAGGCCTATCGCGCCCTGCGCGTGGGGCCTGCGCTGGCCGATCTCGACCTCGGGCCACTGATCTCGGGGCGGCAAAAGCAGATCGTCGAGGGCTATCTGGCACTGGCCGCCGATCTTGAGATCGCGGCGCGCGGGCAGGTCGTGGCCGATGCGCCTGCGGGCGGGCATTACGTCGCGCCTACGCTGATCGCGGGCGGGCATGGCGCGCATCGCCTCGCGCAAGAGGAAATCTTTGGTCCGGCGCAGCTTGTCATCCCCTTCGAGGGTGAAGACGAAGCCACCGCCATCGCCAACTGCACCGATTACGGGCTGGTTGCTTCGGTTTGGTCCGAAAGCGGGCCGCGCGCGATGCGCATGGCCAGACGCTTGCGGGCGGGGCAGGTTTTCCTGAACAATTACGGCGCGGGCGGTGGGGTCGAACTACCCTTCGGCGGCACCGGCAAATCCGGCCATGGCCGCGAAAAGGGGTTCGAGGCGCTCTATGGTTTCTCGGCGCTGAAGACCGTCGCGGCGTGGCACGGCTGAGGGAGGATGACATGAGACTGGAAGGCAAGACGGCAATCGTGACGGGGGCGGCCTCGGGGTTCGGGGCGGGCATTGCGCGGCGCTTCGTGGCCGAGGGTGCGCAGGTGATGGTTGCCGACCTGAACGGCGCGGCGGCAACCGCGTTCGCCGCCGAGATCGGCGCGATCCATTGCGCGGTTGATGTAAGCCGGGGCGAGTCCGTCGCCGCGATGACCGAGACCGCGATGCAGGCCTGGGGGCGGATCGACATTCTGGTGAACAACGCGGGCACCACCCACCTGCCCGCCTTTATGGAGGAGGTCTCGGAGGCCGACTTCGACCGGGTCTTCGCGGTCAACGGCAAGTCGGTCTATCTGACCGCACGCAGCATCGTGCCACATATGAAAGCCGCCGGATGCGGGGCGATCCTGAACGTGGCCTCGACGGCGGGCGTGTCACCGCGCCCCCGGCTGAACTGGTACAACGCTTCGAAGGGCTGGATGATCACCGCGACCCGCGCCATGGCGATCGAGCTGGCCCCCTTCGGCGTGCGCGTGAACGCGATCAACCCGGTGGCCGGGGAAACGCCGCTGCTGAAGAGCTTCATGGGCGAGGACACCCCCGAGGTGCGCGCGAAGTTCTTGGCCACGATCCCGATCGGGCGCTTCTCGACGCCCGAGGACATGGCGAATGCGGCGCTCTTCCTGTGCTCGGACGAGGCGTCGATGATCACCGGCGTCGCGATGGAAGTGGACGGCGGACGCTGCATCTGAGGGGGACGCGATGAGACCGGGGCCAAGAAATCTGATCACCGATGTGGCGGGGCTGCGCGTGGGCAATGCGCAGGACGCGGGGCTGCGTTCGGGCTGCACCGTACTGGTGGGCGAGCGCCCCTTCGTCGCAGCCGTGCATGTGATGGGCGGCGCGCCCGGCACGCGCGAGACAGACCTGCTGGCCCCCGACAAGCTGGTGCAAGAGGTGGACGCGCTGGTGTTGTCTGGCGGGTCTGCCTTCGGGCTTGATGCGGCCTCGGGCGTGACCGAGGGGCTGCGGGCGATGGGGCGCGGCTTTGCCGTGGGCGACATGCGCGTGCCAATCGTGCCTGGCGCGATCCTGTTCGACCTGCTCAATGGCGGCGATAAGGGTTGGGCCGCCAACCCCTATGCGCCCCTTGGCCGCGCGGCGCTGGAGGCCAGCGGTTCTGATTTCGAGATCGGCACGGCGGGCGCGGGTTACGGCGCGATGACCGGAAACCTCAAGGGCGGGCTCGGCTCGACCTCGGCGGTGTTGGAGAACGGCATCACCGTCGGCGCGCTGGTGGCGGTCAATGCGCTTGGGCAGGCGACGGTTGGCGAGCAGCCGCAGTTCTGGGCCGCGCCATGGGAATTGCAGGGCGAATTCGGCGGGCTTGGCGCTGCGGCCTCCTACCCGGCGGCGCATGAGCCCGCACCGATGAAGCGGATGGGCGAGGCCACCACCATCGCCATCGTCGCGACCGACGCGATCCTGACGCAGGCGCAGGCGCAACGTATGGCGGTCGCGGCGCATGACGGAATGGCGCGGGCGCTTGTGCCCTCGCACACGCCCTTTGATGGCGATCTGGTCTTTGCGGCAGCGACCGGTGCGCGCGCCCTGCCCGATCCGGTCGCCGACCCCTTCGTCCTGGGCCATGCGGCGGCCAGTTGCCTTGCACGCGCCATCGCGCGCGCCATTCATGCCACAACCCCCATGCCCGGCGATCTGCAACCCTGCTGGTCGGCACGATTCCGCGCCTGACCTGCCAGTTTGGCAAGCGCACCGCCCTCTTCGGCAAGCGCGGCGGCCCTATCTGACCATTCGGACGGATGGACAAGGCCCCTCTGCGCGTGCTTCCCTCTCTCCATGCCCAAATTCCGGGAGGATGACCCATGCTCGATACCAATACTGATCTCAAATCCCTGCTCAAGGACCCCTCACTGCTGGCCACCAAGGCCTATGTCGCCGGCGAGTGGATCGACGCCGATGACGGCGCCACCTTCGAGGTGACCAACCCCGCCCGTGGCGACGTGATCTGCTCCGTGCCCGACCTGTCGCGCGCCGAGACCGCCCGCGCCATCGAGGCCGCTCAGGTCGCGATGAAAGACTGGGCCGCACGCACCGGCAAGGAACGCGCCGCGATCATGCGCAAGTGGTTCGAGCTGATGATGGCGAACCAGGAAGACCTCGCGTTGATCCTGACCGCCGAGATGGGCAAGCCCCTGCCCGAAGCGCGCGGCGAGATCGCCTATGGCGCCTCGTTCATCGAATGGTTCGGCGAAGAGGCCAAGCGCATCTACGGCGAAACCATCCCCGGCCACATGCGCGACAAGCGCATTCAGGTGATCAAACAGCCGATCGGCGTCGTGGGTTCGATCACGCCGTGGAACTTCCCCAACGCCATGATCACGCGCAAGGCCGGCCCGGCGATCGCCGTGGGCTGCGGCTTTGTCTGCCGTCCGGCCTCGGAGACCCCGCTCTCGGCGCTGGCGATGGCGGTTCTGGGCGAACGCGCGGGCCTGCCCAAGGGCATCATGTCGGTCGTGACCTCGTCGCGCGCCTCGGACATCGGCAAGGAGTTCTGCGAGAACCACGCCGTGCGCAAGCTGACCTTCACCGGCTCGACCGAAGTGGGTCGCATCCTGCTGCGCCAGGCCGCCGATCAGGTCATGAAATGCTCGATGGAACTGGGCGGCAACGCGCCCTTCATCGTGTTCGACGACGCCGATCTGGATGCGGCGGTCGAGGGCGCGATGATGTCCAAGTTCCGCAACAACGGCCAGACCTGCGTCTGCGCCAACCGCATCTACGTGCAGGCCGGTGTCTATGACGCCTTCGCCGAAAAGCTGGCCGCTGCAGTGCGCAAGCTGAACGTGGGCGACGGGCTGAACGAGGGTATCACCACTGGTCCGTTGATCTCGGACAAGGCCGTGGCCAAGGTCGAGGAGCACATTGCCGACGCGCTCAAGGGCGGCGGCAAGGTCGTGGCCGGCGGCGTGCGCCACGCGCTTGGCGGCACTTTCTTCGAGCCGACCGTCGTCACCGGCGTCACGCAGGACATGAAGGTCGCGACCGAGGAAACCTTTGGCCCCGTTGCACCGCTGTTCCGCTTCGAAACCGAGGAAGAGGTGGTCGAGAAGGCCAACGCCACGATCTTCGGCCTGGCGTCCTATTTCTACGCCCGCGACATCGGCCGCATCACCCGCGTGCAGGAAGGCCTCGAATACGGGATCGTCGGCGTCAACACCGGCATCATCTCGACCGAGGTTGCCCCCTTCGGTGGCGTCAAGCAGTCGGGCCTGGGCCGCGAAGGCTCGCACCACGGCTGTGAGGATTACCTTGAAATGAAATACATCTGCCTGTCGATCTGACGACTGGCAAAGCGACGCAAGGCGGCCTTCGGGCCGCCTTTTTTCATGCCTGCCCTGCAAAGAAAAAGGCCGCCCGAGGGGCGGCCCTTGCGTTCGTGGGGGGCGAGGATCACTTGTCCTCGTCTTCCTCGTCGTCGTCATCGTCATGCGGCAGGTTGAAGAAGCTGTCCGCATTCGAGAAGTCCTTGGGCTCGGCCTTCTCTTCATCGCCACCACCCAGGGTGAAGTTCTCCAACCCTGCGATCGCGGTCGGCAGGCGCGGCTCGGTCGCCATGCCAAGCGACTGCTCGGTCGAGACCAGCTTGCGGCGCTCGTCATCGCTCATCACGCCGTCGGCCGCGCGCTTCTTGGCGGCTTTCTGCACCTCGGAATCCAGTTCCGACTGGCGGCAAAGGCCAAGCGCGACCGGGTCGATCGCGGTCATGTTCTGGATGTTCCAGTGCGTGCGCTCGCGGATCGAGGCGATGGTCGGCTTGGTGGTGCCCACCAGACGCGCGATCTGCGCATCCGCGAGTTCGGGGTGGAACTTGACCAGCCACAGGATCGCGTTCGGGCGATCCTGACGCTTGGACAGCGGGGTGTAGCGCGGGCCACGGCGCTTGTCCTCGCCCACGGCAGCGGCGTTGAACTTCAGACGCAGCTTGTAGCCGGGGTCGGCCTCGCCCTTGTCGATTTCTTTCTGGTCGAGCTGGTTCGAGGCGATCGGGTCAAAACCCTTCACGCCAGCGGCCACGTCGCCATCGGCAATGCCCTGCACTTCAAGTTCGTGCATCCCGCAGAAATCCGCGATCTGCTTGAAGGTCAGCGTCGTGTTGTCCACCAGCCAAACGGCGGTCGCCTTGGACATCAGGGGCTTGTTCGTCATCGGAGCCATCCTTTACAAATCTCTCCCGTGCCGAGAAACCGGCTGCGGCCCAGGTCATTCCCGGCCGCGGTCCATTTCTGGTGGGGAATTGAGCCGTATATAGTGCCGAAAACGTCCGGAGAAAAGAGAAAATGAAGCGATTCGCTCTGGCCTGCCTGATGCTTTGGCCGCTGAGTGCGCAGGCCGAGGGCGAACGGGCGGGCGATTTCGACTATTACCTGCTGTCGCTCTCATGGGCGCCGGGCTGGTGCGCGACCGATGGCGCGGGCCGCGATGTCGCGCAATGCGATCCGGCGAATGACGCGACCTTCGTGCTGCACGGGCTCTGGCCGCAATATGAGACCGGCTGGCCCAGCTATTGCCGCACCACCGCCCGCGATCCCTCGCGCGCGCAATCGGCGGCGATGGAGGATGTGATGGGTTCGGATGGCGCGGCCTGGTATCAGTGGAAAAAGCACGGCCGCTGCGCGGGGTTGAGCGCCGAGGATTATTACGCCACGGCCCGCGCGGCCTATGAGAGCGTGACGATCCCCGAGGTCTTCTCGCGCCTCGACCGTGACATCCGCCTGCCCGCAAGCGTGGTCGAAGAGGCCTTCCTTGAGGCCAACCCAGATCTGTCCCGCGACCAGATCACCATCACCTGCAAAGCGGGACGGATTCAGGAGGCACGGATTTGCCTGACCAAAGACCTTGAGCCCCGCAGATGCGGCAGGGATACGATCCGCGACTGCACCATGCGGGACGCGCTGATGGAGGCGGTGCGTTAACGCACCTTCAGCACGATCTTGCCGATATGGGCGTTGCTTTCCATCCGCGCATGGGCGGCGGCGGCATCGGCCAGCGGGTATTCGCTGTCATGGATCACCCGCAGCTTGCCCGCGTCGATCATCGGCCAAACCCGGTCGCGCAGTTGTGCCGCAATCTCGGCCTTGGCGGCGTCTGATTGCGGGCGCAGGGTCGAGCCGGTGATCGTCAGCCTCCGCAGCATGATCTGGGCAAAGTTGATCTCGGCCTTGGGGCTTTCGAGGAAGGCGATGAAGACCATCCGCCCATCATCCGCCATCGCCTTGATATTGCGCGCGATATAGCTGCCGCCGACCATATCGAGGACCAGGTCGGCCCCGCCCTCGGCGCGCAGCAGCTCAACGAAATCCTGCTCTCGGTAGTTGATCGCGGTTGCGCCCAGATCGGCGCAGGCTGCGCATTTCTCGGCCGAACCGGCGGTGGCAAAGACCCGCGCGCCAAGCGCCGAGGCGATTTGGATCGCTGTCGTGCCGATACCGGATGAGCCGCCATGCACCAGGAACCGCTCGCCCGCCTTCAGCCCGCCGCGCATGACGATGTTGGACCAGACGGTGAAGCAGGTCTCGGGCAGGCAGGCGGCGTCGCGCAAACTGACACCCATGGGCACCGGCAGCGCATGGGCGGCAGGCGTTACGACATACTCGGCATAACCGCCGCCGGGCAGCAGCGCACAGACCGGATCACCCACCTGCCAGCCCGCGACATCGGGCCCAAGCGCGGCCACGCGCCCCGAACACTCCAGCCCCGGCAGGTCCGAGGCACCGGGCGGCGCCTTATAGGCGCCCGCGCGCTGCAGCGCATCGGGGCGGTTTACGCCCGCATAGGCCACCTCGATCAGGATCTCGCTCGGCCCTGGCATCGGCACAGCGCGCGTCGTGCTCTTGAGCACCTCGGGGCCGCCCGGAGCGGTGATCTCGACCGCCGTCATCATCTGCGCCAAAGTCATTTATCGCCTCCCGTCCGGCCCGGCAGATCCGGCGCCGTGGGGGCCCTCAGCGACCCCAGAAAATCCTTCACCAGGGGCAAGCCCATGACCTTGCCCTTGACCTTCTCGAACTGCATCACGTTCTCGATCCGATGATCGAGGAACTCGCGCGTCTCACGGTGATCCTCGCTCTCGTCGCCCAACCAGAAGAGCACCGTCGCGGAATAGACACCCGACAGCGTCATACGCTTGGTGTACCAGTTGAAATCCTCGCTCGTGTCGCCAAGCGCGCGCCAGATCCGGTCAGTTGTTTCCCAGATCAGCTTGCTGCCCGTCGCCGCGTGCTGCGGCAGCGCGAACAGCGCAGCCCCCCTGCGCACCATCTCGCGGTCGGCCACCTCTAGGCGCAGCCGCACCGCGGCGGCGATCTTGTCGCGAAACTTGAACCCGGTGAAATCGGCCGCGGCAATCGCGGCCTCCATCGCACGGTCACCCGCGCGGTGATAGGCTACCGCCAGATCGACCGCTCCACGCGGGCAGACCACACGCGCCAACCCCGGATCAACCCCCAGATCGGCAACCGCAGCCTTGAACGCAGGCTCCGACCAGCCATCGAAGGGCACGTGCGGCTCGATCGCGGCAAGCAGTTCGGCCTGTAGCCGATCCACGTCCAAATGGTCGTTTTTCATGGAGTTTTTCCTTCCGCGCGGGCAGTAGACAAAGCGGGGCTTCCCTGCTATATGGCCGCTTCCTGCACTCTGATGCAACTCTAACTTAGGAAGGTGGTGACACCACATGCAGGTCAGCGTTCGCGACAACAACGTCGAACAGGCGCTTCGTGCTCTGAAGAAAAAACTTCAGCGCGAGGGGGTTTTCCGTGAAATGAAGCTCAAGCAGCATTTCGAGAAGCCTTCGGTTAAGAAAGCGCGCGAGAAAGCTGAAGCCGTCCGTCGTGCCCGTAAACTGGCACGCAAGAAGGCCCAGCGTGAAGGCGCTCTCTAAGCTCCTGAAAATGCTGGCGGTTTATCCGCACCGATCAACCCCCGTGGCCCGGCCATCGGGGGTTTTTTGGTTCTCACGCGGTCGTGAATTGCGCTTGTGTCGCGGCCGTACTCAGGGTTCCGCATCATGCCCGATTTCGGCCCCGTCTTTCATCATCTAGGCCTGATTCTGCTGGCGCTCGGGGTCACCATGCTCGCCCCCGCCGGGCTGGACCTGTCGCTTTCCGATCCGAACTGGGCGCAGGTCTTCGAAGCCGCGATCATAACGATTCTCTTCGGTGCGCTGCTGGCGCTTGCCTCGCGGGTGGATCGAGGCAAGGGGCTGACGCTGCGCCAGGCCTACCTGCTGACCGCTGCGATATGGTTGATCGTTCCGGCCTTCGGCGCGCTGCCCTTCATCCTTGGCATGCCCGATGTCAGCTATGCCGACGCCTATTTCGAGGCCGTCTCTGGCATCACCACCACCGGTTACACCGTGTTCGTCAAGCTTGAGGAGCTGCCAAGATCGGTGGTCCTGTGGAGAGGCATGCTGAACTGGATGGGCGGACTGGGCATCGCCTTCGTCGCGATGATCTTTCTGCCGGTCATGCGTATCGGCGGGATGCGCTATTTCCAGACAGAAGGCTTCGACACGCTTGGCAAGATTCTGCCGCGCGCCCGCGATATCGCGATCTCGCTGCTGCAGATCTACACGGGCCTGACGATCCTGTGCGCGCTGATCTTTCTGCTCTGCGGGATGCCGGTGCTCGATGCGGTGGTCCATGCCATGGCGGCGATCGCAACGGGCGGCTTTGGCACCTATGACGCGAACTTCGCGATCTGGTCGCCCGCCGCGCAATATGCGGGGCTGGTGTTCATGCTTCTGGGCGCGATGCCCTACATCCGTTTCTTCCAGCTGATGCAGGGACAGCCCAAGCCGCTCTGGCGCGACTCGCAAGTGCGCGCCTTCCTGCGCTGGTTCGTCTATTTCTGCGTGATGATGTCGGCCTATCGCGCGGTCCGCGAAGATACCTCATTCGAGCAGATCTTCCGCGAAACCGCGTTCAACTTCGCCTCGGTGTTGACCGGCACCGGCTTCGGCGTTTCCGGGATCGAGACCTGGGGGCCCTTCGCGCTGGTCCTGGCCTTCCTGCTGGGCTTGGTGGGCGGCTGCACGGGGTCCAGCTCGGGCGCGCTTTCGGTGTTTCGGGTGCAGATCGTGCTGGCAGCCATCGGCACCAGTGTGCGGCAGCTTCACTCCCCCCATCGGGTTATTCAGCCGCGCTACGATAGCAAGGCGCTGGATGAAACCACGCTTTACCCACTGATGCTGCATGTCACCGGCTATATCCTGACGCTTGGCGTGCTCTCGGTCGCGATGTCCATGGCCGGGGTTGATCTGACCTCGGCGCTGTTCGCGATCTGGGGCTGCATCGGCAATATCGGTTTCGGCATCGGGCCGATGGTCACGCGCACCGGAACCATGGTCGATTTCAACGACACGGCGACCTGGCTGATGACGCTGGCGATGCTGCTGGGGCGGCTTGGCTTGCTGGCAATCCTGGTCTTGGCCCTGCCGCGCTTCTGGCGCGACTAGACGGGCAGTGCGGTGGTCTTGAAGACCGTGCGCAACGCAAAGCTCGACTGCATCCCCTGCACGCCCGGCAGCCGCGCCAGCTTGGCGCGGTGTATGCGCGCGAAATCCTCGGTATCCTCGGCCACGACCTTCAGCAGGTAATCGGCCGAGCCCGCCATCAGGTGGCATTCCAGCACGTCGGGGATTTTCTTGACCTCGCGTTCGAAGGCCTCAAGCACCTCATCGGCCTGCCCCGACAGGGTGATCTCGACAAAGACCGTTGTCGGACGCCCGAGTTTGCGGGTATCGAGCAGCGCCACGTAATCGCGGATATAGCCGTCCTCCTCCAGCCGCTGCACCCGGCGATGGCAGGCCGAAGCCGAGAGATTCACCCGCTCGGACAGTTCCGCATTCGAGATGCGGCCCTGCTTTTGCAGCACGGTCAAGATTCGGCGATCTGTGGCGTCAAGCGTCATGATTGCGCAATTTTCTCCGGCCAAAATGGCGTTAATCCGAACATATCATCGGAAATAGCCTAAAATCGCAACAGGAATTCAATACAATTGCGGCGAAAAGCGCGCAGGATTGTCCGCATACAGATCGCGATGATCTAGGGAGGATACCAAATGAAAATCGGATGCGTGCGCGAAATCAAGCCGCAAGAATTCCGCGTGGGCATGACGCCGGGCGCGGCCACCGAGGCCGTTGCGAACGGCCATGAAGTGCTGATCGAGGCTGGCGCGGGCATGGGCTCGGGCTTCGCAGATGCCGACTATGTCGACGCGGGCGCCCAGATCCTGCCCGACGCCGCTGCCGTCTTTGCCGAAGCCGACATGATCGTGAAGGTCAAGGAGCCGCAGGCTGTCGAGCGTGCCATGCTGCGCCCCGGCCAGATCCTGTTCACCTACCTGCACCTGGCCCCCGATCCGGAGCAGACCAAGGACCTGATCAAATCGGGTGCCACCTGCATCGCCTATGAAACCGTGACCGACCGCAACGGCGGCCTGCCGCTGCTGGCACCGATGTCCGAGGTTGCGGGCAAGCTGGCCCCGCAGGTCGGCGCCTACACCCTGCAAAAGGCCAATGGCGGCCGCGGAGTGCTGATGGGCGGCGTTCCGGGCGTTGCCCCGGCCAAGGTCGTCGTGATCGGCGGCGGCGTTGTGGGCACCCATGCGGCCCGCGTGGCTGCCGGGATGGGCGCCGATGTGACCGTTCTCGACCGCTCGCTGCCGCGCCTGCGCCAGCTTGACGACATGTTCGGCAAGACCTTCCGCACCGCCTACTCGAGCCGCGCCACCACGGCCGAGCTTGTCTCGCAGGCCGATATGGTCATCGGCGCCGTGCTGATCCCGGGCGCCGCCGCGCCCAAGCTGGTGACGCGCGACATGCTCAAGACCATGAAGCCCGGCGCGGTCATCGTCGATGTCGCGATCGACCAGGGCGGCTGCTGCGAGACCTCGCACGCCACCACCCACCAGGACCCGATCTACGAAGTCGATGGCGTGATGCACTACTGCGTGGCGAACATGCCGGGCGCGGTTGCCCGCACCTCGACGCTGGCGCTTGGCAACGCGACGCTGCCCTTCATGCTGGCGCTGGCCAACAAGGGCTGGAAGCAGGCCTGCTACGAAGATCCGCACCTGCTGGCCGGTCTGAACGTGCACGCGGGCCATATCACCTGCCCGCCGGTGGGCGAGGCGCTCGGGATGCCGTTCATCACCGCGCACGAGGCGCTGTCCGTCTAAGCGAAAGGCCCGGTCAAAAGACCGGGCCTTTTCCATTCTGCGATCCGAGTGGCTTACTTTTGCAACGCGTCGCGGATCTGCATCAGAACCTCCAGCTCGGTCGGGCCCGCGGGCGCGGCCGGCGCGGGTTCCTCGGGCGCGGCGGCCGCGTCCTTGATGCGGTTGACCGCCTTGACCAGCAGGAACACCACGAAGGCGATAATCAGGAAGTTGATGACCGCCGTGAAGAAGGCGCCATAGGCGAAGACCGGCGCACCCGCTTCGCGCGCCGCAGCCAGCGACGGGAACTCACCCTCGCCCAGATTCACGAAGAGATTGGAGAAGTCGAGCCCGCCGGTGACAACCCCGATGATCGGGTTGATCAGGTCCGAGACCAGCGAAGTCACGATCGCGGTAAAAGCCGCGCCGATGATGATACCGACGGCCATGTCCATGACATTGCCCTTGGCGATGAAATTCTTGAACTCTTTGATCATTTCTTGCCCCTGAACAGTGCCGCGTCGTTTGGTCGCGACCCGTAAGGGGTAGCATGATTCCAAACCGACTGCATCTTTACCGTAGGGGGAATTTCGTGCCTCGCATCCCCGCGTCAGGAGATTTTCATGTTCGACCTTGCCCGCCATCCCGTCACGCAACGCTGGCCCGCAACCGATCCTTCGGCGATCCAGCTTTACTCCCGCCCCACCCCAAACGGGGTCAAGGTGTCGATCATGCTTGAAGAGATCGGGCTGCCCTATGAGGCCCATCACGTCCGGTTCGAGGAGCGCGAGCAATTCTCGCCCGAGTTCACCGCGCTGAACCCGAACAACAAGATCCCGGCGATCATCGACCCGAACGGCCCCGGCGGGCAGCCCCAGACCCTGACCGAGAGCGGCGCGATCCTGATTTACCTGGCCGAGAAGACCGGGCGCCTCCTGCCCGCGCAGGATCGCTATCCGATCCTGCAATGGCTGATGTTCCAGATGAGCTTCGTCGGCCCGATGTTCGGCCAACTGGCCTATTATCACACCGGCGCCGGGCGCGAGATCGAAGACCCGCGCCCCAAGGAGCGCTTCCGCGCCGAGGTCGAGCGCGAACTCAAGCTGCTCGACGCAGCGCTTGAGGGGAAGGAGTGGATCGTCGGGGATTACTCGATCGCGGATATCGCCATCGCACCCTGGCTGCGCGCGCTTCGTGACGGCTACAAGGCGGCGGATATCGCGGGATGGGATCAGTTGTGCAACGTGCCCGGCTATCTCGACCGGTTCCTGGCCCGCCCGGCGGTGCAGCGCGGGTTGAACGCGCCCCGGCGCGACTAACGGTCAGCCGGGCATCGCCGAACGCAATTGCGCGCGGGCCTGCGCCATCCGGGCGCGGGCGCGATCACGCTCATCGGCATGGAAAGCGCGCTCCAGCGGCAGCGTCTGTTCAAGCGAGGCCAGATCGTCGCGCAGCGCGGCAAGGGCGGCTTGCAGGGCCTCGGCTTCGGATGCGTTGGCCCGTTCCTGCGCGGCAGAAAACTGATCCAGAAGCGCGCGCAAGGCAGCCACGCGCCCCGTGGCCACCGCCTCGGCCGCCGCGCAGCGGGCCATGTCGCCAGCCGCGCGCGAAAACTCTTCGACCGCAGCGTCGATTGCATCCTCGGGCAGGGTGAACACCCGCCCGATACCGATCCAGTTCGCCCCGTCAGACATTATCCCCCCGCAGATCGTTTCTGCGGGCAGGCTCTCAGATCAAAGTGAACAAGTGGTGAACGGAGCCCGACTCAGGCGGGCTGGCGCAGGATCTTGCACATGGGTTCGAACATCTCGGCATTGGCCGCGATGACCGAGCCGCTTTCGAAGATGTCGCGCCCCTCGCGCACCGGGCCGATGAACCCGCCGGCTTCCTTCACGAGGATCAGGCCCGCAGCCATATCCCACGGATTGATGCCGCGTTCCCAATAGCCCTCGTAGCGGCCTGCGGCCACATAGGCGAGGTCAAGCGCCGCCGAGCCGAAGCGGCGCACACCGGCGCAGACCGGCATCAGACGCGCAAGGTCTTGCAGCGTGGCGGGCAGGGTCGATTTGCCACCGAAAGGCACACCGGTCGCAAAGATCGACTCGATCATGTTGCGGCGGCCCGAGACGCGCAGCCGGGTCTCGTTCATGAAGGCGCCAAGACCCTTTTCGGCGTAGTAAAGCTCATCCTTCGCCGCGTCGAAGATCACCCCGGCGACAACCTCGCCCTTATGCTCAAGCGCGATCGAGACGGCCCAATGCGGCAGGCCGTGCAGGAAGTTGGTGGTGCCATCGAGCGGATCGACGATCCAGCGGCGGGTCGGGTCTTCGCCCGCATCCTCGCCGGTTTCCTCACCCAGCCAGCCATAGGACGGGCGCGCGCCGCGCAGCTCTTCCTTGATGATGCGCTCGGCCTCGCGGTCGGCTTTCGACACGAAATCCCCCGGACCCTTGGACGAGACCTGAAGGTTCTCGACTTCGCGGAAGTCCTTGACCAGCGAGCGGCCAGCCTTGCGGGCTGCCTTGATCATCAGGTTGAGGTTTGCGCTGCCTTGCATCGGGGGGCTCCTTTGGCTCAAGGGCTCGCCATACACAAGGCGCGCCGAGATTCCAAGGGGTCAGGTGCCGGTGATGAACTCGGATCGCTTGGGTAGAAGGATCGTCAACACGCCCATCGCGGGAAGGGCCGAGCAGATCAGGTAAACCATGCGAATGCCGTAGTGGTCGGCCAGCACGCCAAGCGCCGCCGCGGCGATCCCGCCCATGCCGAAGGCGAGACCGAAGAAGATGCCCGCCACCATGCCCACGCGGCCCGGCAGCAGCTCTTGCGCGAAGACGACGATGGCCGAGAAGGCCGAGGCGAGGATCAACCCGATCAGCACCGACAGCACGCCCGAGGCCACCAGCCCCACATGCGGCAGCGCCAGCGTGAAGGGCAGAACGCCCAGGATCGAGATCCAGATCACCGTCATCGGCCCCCAGCGATCCGCCACCGGCCCACCCAGCACCGTGCCCGCCGCCACCGCGCCGAGGAATAAAAACAGCATCAGCTGCGCCGAGCGGGTATCCACCGCGAAGGTCTCGATCAGGTAGAAGGTGTAATAAGAGCTGATCGAGGCCATGTAGATATTCTTGGTGAAGGTCAGGAAGGCCAGCACCGACAGCGCCACCACGACCCGATTGCGCGGCAGCGGCAGGGTCTTGTCGCCCGCCCGGCGCACCCGATCGCCAAGCACGCCGCCATACCAGCGGCTGACGCGTACCAGCACCGTGCCCGCGATTACCGCCAGAATACCAAACAGCGCAACCGATCCGCGCCCCAGCGGAAGCACGATGAAGGCCGCCAGCAAGGGCCCGATGGCCGTGCCGAAATTGCCGCCCACCTGAAACACCGATTGCGCAAGCCCAAAGCGCCCGCCCGAGGCCAGGCGTGCCACGCGGCTGCTTTCGGGGTGGAATATCGCCGAGCCGATCCCGATCAGCATCGCACCCAGGATCAGCACCGGGTAGCTCGGCGCAAAGGCCAGCACCAGCACCCCGCAGAAGGTCGAGGCCGAGGCGACCGGCAGTGACCATGGCTGCGGGCGCGCATCGGTGAAGATCCCGATGGCGGGCTGCAACAGCGAGGCCGTGCCCTGAAAGGCCAGCGTCATCATCCCGATCTGCCAGTAATCGAGCGCGAAATCCGCCTTCAGCATCGGGTAGATCGCCGAGAGCATCGACTGCATCACATCATTGAGCATGTGACACAGGCTGATCGCGATCAGGATCGGGAAGACGGTCGCGCTGGTGGCGCGGGTCGGCTGCGGAATGGCGGTCATCGGAATGTCCCTCGGATTGCAACCGATGTAGGACGCACCTGCCCCCTCGTCACGCACAGAATTGTGCCGATTACATCAGGCGCGCTGGAGCTTGACCGGCTCGGTCCGTGCCAGACGCAGGAAATGCGCCATATAGGGCTCGGTCGCGTCTTCCTCGCGCGTGGCAGCATAGAGGCGCTTGGTCAGGCCCTTCTCGGTCACCGGGCGGGTGATGTAGTCGGGCTGGTATTTCACCTCGCGCAGCACCCAGTCGGGCAGCACCGACACACCACGCCCCGAAGCCACGAGCATCAGAATCACGGTCGTCAGTTCGACCTTGCGATGGGCCTTGGGTTCCACCCGCGCCGGGGTCAGCAGCTGCGTGAACACATCCGAGCGCGAGCGGTCCACCGGATAGGTGATCAGGGTCTGGTCCGCGAAATCCTCGGCCACGACATAGGGCTTGGCGGCAAGCGGGCTGTTCGAGGCGGCGATGAAGGTGGGCGAATAGTCGAAGAGCGGGTTGAAGACGATGCCCTCGATCTTTTCCGGGTCGGAGGAGATCACCAGATCGACCTCTTCACGCGCCAACGCGGGCAGCGCGTTGAAGGCTAGGCCCGGGCGGATGTCGATGTCGATCTCGGGCCAGGCGCGGCGGAATTGTTCGAGCACCGGGAAAAGCCAGTCGAAACAGGCGTGGCATTCAATGGCGATATGCAGCCGCCCGGCGCGGCCCTTGCGCAGGGCGTCGAATTCCTGCTCGACCGCGTCGATCTCGGGCAGGATGCGCTCGGCCAGTCGAAGCAGCTTCATCCCCGCCGCCGACAGGCGCAGCGGTTTCGAGCGGCGCACGAACAGCTCAACCCCGGCCTGATCCTCAAGCCCTTTCACCTGATGCGACAGGGCCGACTGGGTGATATGCAGTATCCCCGCCGCGCGCGCGAGGCCGCCAGCGTCATGGATCGCCTTGATCGTCCGCAGGTGTCGAAACTCAAGATGCATCTTGTTGCGCGCCTCATAACCTTCTTGAGGATTATGAATTTGTCTCACATCCCAGAATCAGGCACAAGGGGCGCAACGAAAGGATGCCATCATGACCACGCCGAAGATCAGCTTTGAGTTCTTCCCCCCGCAGACGCTGGATGCGTCGTTCCGCCTGTGGGAGACGGTGCAGATGCTGGCTCCGCTGCAACCGAACTTCGTGTCGGTCACCTATGGCGCGGGCGGCACCACCCGCAAGCTGACCCATGAAGCGGTTGGCACCATCCACAAGAACTACGGTCTGAACGTCGCCGCGCACCTGACCTGCGTCGATGCCACCAAGGCCGAGACGCTGGAGATCGTGAATTCCTACGCCGAGGCCGGCGTGACCGAGATCGTGGCGCTGCGGGGCGATCCGCCGAAGGGCTCGACCGGTTTCGTGCCGCATCCCGAGGGCTTTGCCTCCTCGGTCGAGCTGATCGAGGCGCTGGCCGCCGACGGTCGTTTCGCCATCCGCTGCGGCGCCTACCCCGAGCCGCACCCGGAAGCCGCCGACACCTTCGCCGATGTGCGCTGGCTCAAGCGCAAGGTGGAGGCTGGCGCGACCTCGGCCATCACCCAGTTCTTCTTCGAGGCCGAGACCTTCTTCCGCTTCCGCGACGCCTGCGAGAAGGAAGGCATCAACGCCAAGATCATTCCGGGCATCCTGCCGATCCAGTCGTGGAAAGGCGCCAAAGGTTTCGCGCAGCGCTGCGGCACCTCGATCCCGACCTGGGTGGAAGAGGCTTTCGAGGCCGCGACCCGCGACGGGCGCGAGCAGCTGCTGGCCACCGCGCTGTGCACCGAGCTTTGCGACGACCTGATCCGTGGCGGCGTGGAAGATCTGCATTTCTACACGCTCAACCGCCCGCAGCTGACGCGCGATGTGTGCCACGCGCTTGGCGTGGCACCGGCGACGGTGCTCGAAAACGTCGCCTGAACGGTCGTGACGTAACGGAACTTGCGCAAGGGGGCTTCGGCCCCCTTTTCGCTGCCGACGCGCAGGTTACGTTGCGGCAAAGGGAGAACCACATGACCGATCCGCTATTTGCCGAAAGCCCCGCCGATTTCCTGAGCATCGAGGAGATTCGCGCGGTTTCCGGCTATGAACATATGCGCAAGATGCTGGCCGGCGAGGTCCCCACGACGACCCTCGCGCGCAGCGCGAATTATCGGTTCACTGCGGTTGAGCGAGGCCGGGTTGAAGTCACGGGCACCCCCCTCTTTCAGCATTCGAACGCTTTCGGCGGGGTGCATGGCGGCTGGTACGGGGTGATCATGGACACCTGCATGACCTGCGCCATCGTCTCGGGCCTGCCGCGCGGGCAGTATCAGACGACGCTCGAATACAAGGTCAACATGCTGCGCGCGATCCCGATCGGCACCGAGATCGTCGGCATCGGCGAGGTGATGCATATCGGCCGTTCAACCGGGGTCGCCCGGGGCGAGATCCGCGGCGTCGCCGACGGTAAGCTCTACGCCACCGGTTCGACGACCTGTTTCATCATGGGTGACCCGATCTGAAACGCCAGCCCGGCGTCGCAGGACCGAAGGCAGCAGGATCGTGCGCCAGTTGCGCCGCGAACCGATGGCGCTTTCATGGATCCGTTCAGACGGGTCACGGCCCACGACACGCGGCGCGCGGAACAGGAAGAGCCGGCCCCAACTGCGCCACGATCCAACGGAGGGCGCCTGCGGGTCGGTCGGGAATTCCTCTTGCCAGCCCGCGGGCAGCGTCAGGCCAAGCTCCTCGGCGCGCTCGAGCATCCAGACAAGCGGGATATTGGCCAACGGTCGCGCCGCCTCAAATCCGTTGAGTTGCCCGCCGATATCGCCATGGCTGCCGCGGAACCAGACCTGCTCGATCCGGTCGGCGCCGGTTTCCCCGGTGCCCCAGATCAAAGGCTCCAGCACCGAGCGCGTCTCATCGAGCGCCAGCGCCTGATAGCCGTGATTGACCGAGGGTCCGAGGTTGTGATCGTGAAAGCGGTAGCGCGGCTCGCTCAGCACCCACAGGAACGGGACCTGTATCCCAAGCGCCATGACCGTGTCGAACACGCCGACCATCTCGATATGCGTTTCGGAATGGCAAAACTTGCGGCGAAAGACGGGCGCGACGCGGGGCGGCTCGACCGCCTCATAATAGCGCCAGGCGAGATGGACGTTGCGCTCGGTCGCGTGATCGGTGCGCAGCAGGCCCACGCGGTCGATCAGCCCGGCCAGCGAACGCGCGGCAAAGCCCCCGCGCGAATAGCCCAGCAGAAAGATCCGGTCTCCGGGCCGGTAGCGCATAGCAAGCCAGCCATAGGCGCGCAGGATCTGCCAGTTCACCCCCCAGCCCAGCCAGACATCGCGCAGCTCGCGCCACTCGCGCCATTGCAGACCCTTACCGTAATAGAGCGACAGCCTCGGGTTCGAGCGGCGCAGGAAGCGGTAGAGAATGCCAACGGAAGTGATGCGCTCGGGGTTGAGTGTGCCCATCGTGCCATCGAGCAGGATCACATGATCGACCGGCTCGCGCCCATGTACCTGCGGAGAGGCCGCGGGCTCTCCGGTGCCACGCCGCCGGAACGCGGAAAAGATGTGCTCGATCACGCCCCGCATGAGCACACCGCTTTCCGACTGACCACGCCTTCGGACATCCCACCGACCAAATTGAAAGGACCTTACCCTTCACTATAGGGCAAGGTCCCTTGCAGGTCATTTACGATGTGGTGAAGAGACTTAACCGACCAGCGAAAGGGCGGTTTCGATCTCGCACTGACCAAAGCCATTGAAGCGCGTGTTCGTGGCGGTGCTGTAGGCGCCCATGCCCTTGAACACGAGGTAATCGCCCTCGGCCAGATCGCCCGGCAGCGGCAGCTCACCCGGCAGCCGGTCGAGCGAGTCGCAGGTCGGTCCGAAGACGACGCGGCGGATCGGCGCGGCCATGCGGGGGCGGCCATCGGGGGCATGGACCGAGACGCGGTCGATATTGCCGATCTGCGGCATCTCGGTGAGGTTGCCGTAAACCCCGTCATTGAGGAAGACATGCGCCTCGTCGCGCAGCGCCTTGACGCGGGCGATCAGGCTGAAGGACTCGGCCACCATGCCACGCCCCGGCTCGCACACCAGGATCGGGCGGTCGGCGCCGAAGGCCTCGGTTGCGACGCGGTCGATCAAGGCGAAGATGTCTTCGAGCGCGGGGGCCAGCGCCTGCTGGCGATGGCTGGGGAAGCCGCCGCCGACGTTGAGACGGTGCGCCTTGACGCCCGCCTCGGCGCAGATCGTTGCGGCCGCGCGGATATAGGTATCCCAGGCCATCGGATCGGTGCATTGCGTGCCGGGGTGGAACGTGAGCGAGGGGATGAAGCCCGCCGCTGCCGCGCGACGCAGCAGAACCGCCGCGACCTCGGCGGTTGCGCCGAATTTGGCGCCAAAGTTATAGGCCGCGCCCTCGACCGGCAGCTTGAAGCGCACCGAGATCTCGCAGCCGTCGGTCGGAACCATGCCGATCAGCTTGTCGAGTTCCGAGACAGAATCGACCGACCAGGTCTTGACCCCGGCCGCGACGGCATGGGCGATCTCATCGCGGCCGCGCACCGGATTGTGGTAATGCAACGCCGCGCCGGGTGCGAGGCGACGAACGAGGTCAATCTCCCAGGGCGAGGCCACGTCAAAGCCCGTCACCCCCGCCGCGGCGAGGTTCTGGATCACCATCTCGTCGGGGTTCGACTTGACCGCATAGGTCACGACCCCCGGAAAACCCTTGATAAAGCGCCGGGCAGTCGCCTGCAGCGCGGCCGGTGCGAAAACCAGCACCGGATGGTCCGGCCGCTTGAGCCGGATGACCTCGGCGGGATTTGCCCAGATCGTGTTCGACAGTCCCATTGGTTTCTCCCTTACCCAATGAGTAGCAGCCTTCTCTTGCCCCATAGCGGGTTCGGAGAGCGCTTACGCGTTTCAACCAAGCCCAGGCAGGTGCGTTTGAGCCGCCCTTTTCCTGTCCTTTCATGTTGCGGCAGGTGCTGTACAATCTCACCGATCAAATAGGTATATTCGTCGGAAATTTTCGTTATAATGACGAAAATTTCGGTCATATTTTTGGGTGTGGATGATGGATGAGCTGGATCAGGCGATTATCGGGCTGTTGTCCTCGGATGCGCGGATGTCGCTTTCGACGCTGGCGCGGCGGCTGAAGGTGGCGCGCTCGACGGTTCAGGCGCGGCTGGAGCGGCTGGAGACGAGCGGCGTGATCGCAGGCTACACGGTCAAGCTGGGCGAGGCTGCGCGGGCGGGCCGCCTGCGCGCGAGCGCCCTGCTGGAGATCGAGCCGCGCGCCCAGGCCGCGATCCTGAGCCGTCTGAAATCCATCCCCGAGGTCGAGCGTGTGCTGACGACCTCGGGGCGGGTGGACCTTTTGCTGCAACTGGCGGTGAGTTCGACCCAGCAGCTGGACAAGGTGCTCGACGATATCGGGGGGATCCCCGGGGTGCAAAGCACCGAGAGCCTGATCCATCTGTCGACAAAGCTTGATCGCGCGGTCTGAAGGCAAGGCCGGGGGCTTCGCGCCCCCGGACCCCCGCGGGATATTTTGACCACATTGAAGGGGGGCGGGGTGTCCGGGCCATGCGGGAAAGGCTTTTCCTTGTCTGGCCTGCGCGCTAAAGAGCCTCAAGCCGAATGAGGACGTGACCGATGACGATGGAAAAGACCTTCGATGCGCGCGAGGCCGAGCCGCGTATCTATGCGAAGTGGGAAGAGGCGGGGGCCTTCAAGGCGGGGGCCAATGCCTCGCGCGAGGAGACCTTCTGCATCATGATCCCGCCGCCGAACGTCACCGGGGCGCTGCATGTGGGCCATGCCTTCAACAACACCATTCAGGACATCCTGACCCGCTGGCACCGGATGCGGGGCTATGACACGCTCTGGCAGCCCGGGCAGGACCATGCCGGTATCGCGACGCAGCTGATGGTCGAACGCGAGTTGGCGAAATCGGGCCAGAAGCGCACCGATTTCAGCCGCGAAGAGTTCCTGGGCAAGGTCTGGGAATGGAAGGGCAAATACGGTCAGACGATCATCAACCAGCTCAAGCGGCTGGGGTCGTCCTGCGATTGGTCCCGTAATGCCTTCACCATGTCGGGCGCCCCGAATGCGCCCGAGGGTGAAGAGGGCAATTTCCATGACGCGGTGATCAAGGTCTTCGTGGAGATGTATAACAAGGGCCTGATCTACCGCGGCAAGCGGCTTGTGAACTGGGACCCGCATTTCGAGACCGCGATCTCGGACCTTGAGGTCGAGAATATCGAAGTTGCCGGTCACATGTGGCACTTCAAATACCCGCTCGCGGGTGGGGCGACCTATACCTATGTCGAGAAGGACGCCGAGGGGAACGTGCTCTTTACCGAGGAGCGCGACTATATCTCGATCGCTACGACCCGCCCCGAGACGATGCTGGGCGATGGCGCGGTGGCGGTGCATCCCTCGGACGAGCGTTATGCGCCGATCGTGGGGATGCTGTGCGAGATCCCCGTGGGGCCGAAGGAGCATCGCCGCCTGATCCCTATCATCACCGACGAATACCCCGATCCGACCTTCGGCTCGGGCGCGGTGAAGATCACCGGCGCGCATGACTTCAACGACTATCAGGTGGCCAAGCGCGCGGGCCTGCCGCTTTACCGGCTGATGGACACGCGCGGGCAGATGCGCGCGGATGGCGCGAGTTATGAGGACTGTGCCACCCGGGCGATGGAAATCTCGCGCGGGGCCGCGTTCACCGAGACCGAGGTCGATACGCTGAACCTGGTGCCCGAGGAGCTGCGCGGCCTTGACCGTTTCGAGGCGCGCAAGGCGGTGGTCGAGGCGATCACCCGCGAAGGTCTGGCCGTGATGGTGCCCGCCACCGATCCGCGCCTTGGCAAGGCGGCTGGCAAGGCCCCGGCCGAGGGCGAGGAAGGCGGCGAAGAGGAGGCCAGCCTCGTCGCGCTGGTCGAGGCCAAGCCGATCATGCAGCCTTTCGGTGACCGCTCCAAGGTGGTCATCGAGCCGATGCTGACCGACCAGTGGTATGTCGATGCCGAGAAGATCGTGGGCAAGGCGCTGGACGCGGTGCGCAATGGCGACACGGTGATCCTGCCCGAGGCGGGCGAGAAGACCTATTACCACTGGCTGGAGAACATCGAGCCCTGGTGCATCTCGCGCCAGCTTTGGTGGGGGCACCAGATCCCGGTGTGGTATGGCCTCGACCTGTCGGCGCCGGGTTTCAAGGATGATGAGGGCGACGGCGCGCTCGATGAGGTGGAACTGGGCCGCCTGTTGCAGGAAGGCGGAATGCTTCACCGCAATGACGTCTACCACTGCGCCGCCGGCTTCGACGACGTGGTCGAGATGTTCCGCGACGACATTGCCGACATTCCGACCCCTCTCAACCATGCGCGCATGATTGAGGTGGCCGACAAGCAGGCCGCAATCGAGGCCCTGGCATCAAGCCTGGCGGATTACGCCGTAAGCCAGGACCCGACGCATCTGGTCTATCCTGTCTGGCGCGACCCGGACGTGCTCGACACCTGGTTCTCCTCGGGGCTCTGGCCGATCGGCACGCTTGGCTGGCCGAACTGGGATCAGAGCACCTCGAAATACTTCCCGACCGATGTGCTGGTCACGGGCTTCGACATCCTCTTCTTTTGGGTTGCCCGGATGATGATGATGCAACTGGCCGTGGTCGATCAGATCCCCTTCCACACCGTCTATCTGCACCAGCTTGTCCGCGACGAGAAGGGCAAGAAGATGTCGAAGACGGCGGGCAACGTGATCGACCCGCTCGAGATCATCGACGAATACGGCGCCGACGCGCTGCGCTTTACCAATACCTCGATGGCGGCGCTTGGGGGGGTGCTCAAGCTCTCGAAGGACCGGATCGCGGGCTATCGCAACTTTGGCACCAAGATCTGGAACGCGACCCGCTTTGCCGAGATGAACGGCGTCTTCGAAGGCCCGGCCCCGGCAGGCATCCCGCAGCCCACGCATACCGTGAACCGCTGGATCATTGGCGAAACCGCCAAGGTGCGCGAGAGCGTCGATGCGGCCTTCGCGGCCTATCGCTTCAACGACGCGGCGCAGGCGCTTTACGGCTTTGTCTGGGGCAAGGTCTGCGACTGGTATGTCGAGTTCGCCAAGCCCCTCTTTGACGGTGAGCAGGCCGAGGAAACCCGCGCGACCATGCGGTGGGTGCTTGAGCAGTGCTACACCATGCTGCACCCGATCATGCCCTTCATCACCGAAGAGCTGTGGGAACTGACCGCGCCGGAAGGTGGCCGCGCCAAGATGCTGGTGCATGGCGACTGGCCGAGCTATGGCGCCGAGCTGGTCGATGCCGAGGCCGACCGCGAGATGAACTGGGTCATCGACCTGATCGACGCGATCCGCTCGTCGCGCACCCAGATGGGCGTGCCCGCGGGCCTCAAGCTGCCGATGGTTCTGGCCGAGGCCGACGCGGCCGCCCGTGCCGCCATTGCCCGCAACGAGGCGCTGATCCTGCGTCTGGCGCGCGTCGACTCGGTCACCGAGACGGCGATCCCGAAGGGGGCGATCTCGATCCCGGTCGCGGGTGCGCTGTTCGGCCTGCCGCTGGAAGGCGTGATCGACATTCAGGCCGAGAAGGCGCGGCTGGAGAAGTCGCTGGCGAAGCTTGAGAAAGAGGCAGGCGCGCTGCGCGGCCGTCTGGGCAACCCCAAGTTCATCGAGAACGCCTCGGAAGAGGTGGTCGAGGAGGCCCGCGACAACCTTGCCGCCCGCGAGGAAGAGGCCGCCAAGGTCGCCGCCGCGGTCAAGCGTCTGGCGGAGCTTGGCTGACATCATGCCAGGCTGGCTGGCGCGGCTATGGATGCGGCTGAAGCACTTCCTGCGCCGCGAGGATGAGCTGGCGCGCTACCGCGCGCTGGCAACCACCCTGCGCCCGACGCGGCCGCTGGTGCGCTCTCTCGCGCCACGCCGTTCCCCGCCGGCGCTGATCCTCACCGAGGAAGACCAGCGCGCGGCGAATGCGCGTGTGTCGGAACTGCTGCTGCGCCAGGTCCAGCGCAATCTGCACGACCGCGAATAGCGCCGGGCCGGTGATCAGGCGAAAGCCGGGGCGCGCCCCTGAAGATTGGCGGCCACGACCTCCATCTGGTCAGGCTTGCCGATCAGATCGACCTGCTCGCGGCTTTCGGCCAGTAAGACCTGCGCGGCAGGCGCCGCGTAGGCCGTCGAGATCAGCCGCTTGGCCGCACGGATGGCCGAGGGGCTGCGCGCGGCGATCGCCTCGGCCAGTTGCGAGGCACGGGCAAAGGGGTCTTCGGCCAGTTCGGTCACCAGCCCCCAGTCTAGCGCCTGCGGCGCCTTGATCTCTTCGGCGGTATAGGTCAGACGGCGCAGCACATCGGGGCGCACCAGTTCGGGCAGCGTCACCATGCCGCCCATGTCGGGGATCAGGCCCCATTTCATCTCCATGATCGACAGGCGTGTCGCGGGGGCGGCCACGCGAATGTCGGCGCCCATGGCAAGCTGGAAGCCCGCGCCGAAGACCACGCCATGCAGCGCCGCGATCACCGGCACCGGCAGCGTGCGCCAGATCAGCGAGAAATGCTGGAAACGGTTCGCCTCGCCATGGCTGCGCGGCATGATCAGCTCTTCGGCGCCCCCCATGGCAAGACGCGCGAAGTTCGACACATCGAGCCCGGCGCAAAAGGCACGCCCCTCGCCCGCCAGAACCACCGCGCGCAGATCGGGCATCGCGGCCAGTTCCTCGCCTGCCGCGATCAGTTCCTCGATCATGTCGAAGGTGACGGCGTTCATCTTCTCGGGGCGCGAGAGCGAGACATAGGCGATGCCGCCCAGAACTTCGATCGTGACAGTGGCCATGGGATCCTCCTCTTTGAGACCAATATAAGGGCCGTCCGCGCAGGCGCGAGATGGGTGCGACCATTGGTGACGCAACGAAATTCCCTTGCCGGGTTTCGGCTTTGCCCGTAGCAATTTCGCCATGACCGGACCTCGCTTCACCCCGCTGATCGCCTCACTGCCCTCGACCGTGCCCTTCGTCGGCCCCGAGACGCAGGAGCGCCTGCGCGGCCGCCCCTTCGAGGCGCGGCTTGGCGCGAATGAAAACGGCTTCGGCCCCTCGCCGCGCGCGATCGCGGCCATGGCGGCGGCGGCGGGCGAGGTGTGGAAATACGGCGACCCCGAGAACCATGACCTGAGAGCGGCGCTGGCCGCGCATCACGGCTGCCGCCCCGAGAATATCATTGTGGGCGAAGGGATCGACGGGCTTCTGGGCTACCTTGTGCGGCTGGTGATCGAGCCGGGCGATACGGTGGTGACCTCGGACGGGGCCTATCCGACCTTCAACTACCATGTCGTGGGCTTTGGCGGCGTTCTGCACAAGGTTCCCTACCGCAACGACTGCGAGGACCCCGAGGCGCTGCTGGCCAAGGCCGCCGAGGTTGCGCCCAAGCTGATCTACATCGCCAATCCCGACAACCCGATGGCCTCCCACCACCCCGGCGAGACCATCGCACGCATGGTCGAGCGCGTGCCCGAGGGGAGCCTTCTGGTGCTCGACGAGGCCTATGTCGAGCTTGCCCCCGAGGGCACGGAGGCGCCGATTGACCCCGACGATCCGCGCGTGATCCGGATGCGCACCTTCTCGAAAGCGCATGGTATGGCCGGCGCGCGGGTGGGCTATGCTATCGGCGCGGCACCGCTGATCGCGGCCTTCGACAAGATCCGCAACCATTTCGGCATGTGCCGGATCAGCCAGGCGGGCGCGCTTGCGGCCTTGCAGGATCGCACCTGGCAGGCCTTCATGCGCCGCCTCGTGGCGGCCTCGCGCGATCAGATCGCGGCGATTGCGCGCGAGAACGGCCTGACGCCTCTGCCCTCGGCCACCAATTTCGTGGCCATCGACTGCGGCGCTGACGGGGCCTTTGCCCGCGCGGTTCTGGCCGAATTGACAGCCGCCGATATCTTTGCCCGGATGCCCGGCGTGGCACCGCTTGATCGCTGTATCCGCATCTCATGCGGACCCGAGGCCGAGATGGCGGCCTTCGCCGCCGCCATGCCCGGCGCACTGGCCCGTGCCCGCGCGGCACAGGCGCGTTAAGGCCGATCACGAACCCCTCGCTGCTTGGTGATTTGCGCGGAGCGCCGCGCGAAAGCACCCTCCTGCCAACGCGAACAGGAGATGAAAATGAGCAGAATCAATCGCGCCCGTCGTATTGCCTTGCTGAGCCCGCTGGCCTTCGCGCTGGCCTTTGGCGCCTATGCGCAGGAAAGCCCTACCGGATCGACGATGGGGAGCGTGCAGGCTACCGCCGATGCCGCGCCCTCGACCCCGGCCTATCTGGCGGCCAATGCCAAGATGCATGCCAACATGGCCGTGCCTCTGACCGGCGACGCGGATGTGGATTTCGTGCGTTCGATGATCCCGCACCATGAGGGCGCCGTCGAGATGGCCAAGATCGTCAGCGAATATGGCGACGATCCCGAAGTGCGCAAACTGGCCGAGGAAATCATCGCGGCGCAGGAAGTCGAGATCGCCTGGATGGTCGAGTGGCTCGAAAAGAACGGTCAACCCTAAGCCTTGGCGAATAGCCCCCGCACGTGGCAGCGGGGGCTTTGGCCGCGGCGGGGCCCCGTCCCCCGGCCCCGCCGCGCGCCCTTATTTCGTCGTGGCGGCAAGAACCGCCGCAGCTGCCGCGATCCCGCCCCGCCCATGCGGGATCGAGAGCGCCTGAAGCCCCGCCTCCATCACTGCAAGCGCGCCAAGCGTCATATGCGCATTGACATGGCCCATATGGGCCACGCGCAGATAGTCGCCCGCATCCGGCGCGCCCGGCTCGGTCATGCCCAAGCCAATGCCGAGGGTTACGCCCGCCTCGCGCTCACACCAGGCGCGCAGCTGGTCCGCGCCACCGTTGCCGATGCGCGCCGCCGTGACCGCATTAGAGCGCGCGGCGGGATCGAGGATGTTCAGGCGGAACTCCCCGCCCTGCCCCCAGGCATCGAAGGCCGCCCAGACCGCACGCGCCAGCGCCGCGTGCCGCGCCCAGACCTGCGGCAGCCCTTCTTCGTCGAGCAGCATCTTGAGCGACTCAGCCAGGCCATAAAGGTGATGGGTCGGCGCGGTGCCGGCGAAATGCAGATAATAGGCCTCGGCGAAAAGGCGCGGGTGCCAGTTCCAATAGGGCGTTGCCAGATCGGAGCCCTTGCTGGCCGCCACCGCCTTGTCGGAGACCCAGACAAAACCCAGACCCGGTGGCACCATCAGCCCCTTCTGGCTGGCCGCGATCATCACATCGACGCCCCAGTCGTCGAAGCGGAACTCGTCGCAGGCGAGCGAGGCGATGCAATCCACCGCCAACAGCGCGGGATGCCCCACCGCATCGATCACCGCACGCATCGCGGCAATATCGTTGCGCACGCTTGAGGCGGTATCGACATGGGTCACCAGCACCGCCTTGATGCGCCGTTCGGTATCGGCGCGCAACGCGGCCTCCAGCCGGGCGGGGTCGGCGGGCGTGCGGCGACCAAAGTCGATCATCTCGACTTCTACCCCCATACCGCGTGCGTGTTCCGCCCAGGAGATACCAAAGCGCCCGGTGGCGAGCACCAGCGCCTTGTCGCCCTTCGAGAACATGTTGGCGATCGCCGCCTCCCATGCGCCATGACCGTTCGAGATGTAGATCGCGACATGCGAGCTGCTCAGCGCGACTCGGCGCAGATCGGCAAGTACCGTCGCGGTGAGGTCCACGATCTCGCCCTCATAGATATTCGGCGCGGCGCGGTGCATGGCGCGCAGCACGCGGTCAGGCATGGTCGAGGGGCCGGGGATGGCCAGGTAGGGGCGGCCGTGGGCGAGGCTCATGAGGGGTCTCCGTGGGCTGATGGACCAAGCGGTAAAGAACGCCGCGAGCGCGGTCAACGCCCGGCGGCGGACAGTGGCTTTGCGCGGCTTGCTTGCCCGCAGGGGCGGTTTCGCGCTAGACCGCGTGAAACGCGCGCCTTTCGCGCCCTCAACCGACAGGCTTGCCTTGGCCAAGAGCACCGACCCCTATTCTTCGCGCAACCTCTTTGCCCGGCTGTGGACAGGCTATCTGCGCCGCCATTGGGCCAAGATGGCGCTGGCCATGCTGCTCATGGTCATCGAAGGCTCGACCCTTGGCGGGCTGAGCTGGATGCTGGAGCCGCTTTTCGACCGCGTCTTCGTTGCCGGGCAGGCCAGTCTGATCTGGTGGGTGGGCGGCGCGATCATGGGGTTGTTCGTCATACGCGCAGTGACCTCGGTCGCCTCGCGCACCCTGATGTCGAGCATCGCGCTTGGCACCTCGACCGCGATGCAGGCCGACCTCTTGCGCCATATCCTGAAGCTCGACCAGCGGTTCTTCCAGCACAACCCGCCCGGCGCGCTGATCGAGCGCGTGCAGGGCGACACCACCGCTGTGCAGGGCGTTTGGTCCGTCTTCATCACCGGGGCGGGGCGCGATGCCATCTCTCTTCTGGCGCTCTTCGGTGTGGCGATCTCGATCGACCCGGTCTGGACGCTTGCCGCGCTTGTCGGAACACCGCTTCTGGTGCTGCCCACGGTGATGGCGCAGCGCTACATTCGTCGCAAGACCGGGCAGATGCGACAAAACTCGGGTCTGCGCGCGACGCGGCTCGATGAGGTGTTTCACGGCATCAACGCGGTCAAGCTGAACCGGATGGAGGATTACCAAGCCGGTCGATTCGAACGCCTTGTGGCCATCATCCGCCGAGCACAGATCAAGATGGCGGCCTCGCAATCGCTGATCCCGGCCCTGGTCGATATCATCACGGGCTTTGGCTTCTTTGCCGTTCTGGTATTGGGCGGGCGTCAGATCATCTCCGGTGAACGCACCGTGGGCGAGTTCATGTCTTTCTTCACGGCAATGGCGCTGGCCTTCCAGCCGATGCGGCGTCTGGGTGGCCTTGCGGGCACCTGGCAGGCGGCGGCGGCCAGCCTTGAGCGGCTCTACAGGCTGTTCGACACGCCGCCCTCGATCACCAGCCCGGCAGTGCCCGCCGCCCTGCCCGCCTCGACCGAGATCCGGCTTGAGGATCTGCGCATGGCCTATGACAGCACGCCGGTCCTGCGCGGGCTGAGCTTTACGGCCGAGGCCGGCAAGACCACCGCTTTGGTCGGCCCCTCGGGGGCGGGCAAGAGCACGGTCTTTGCGCTGCTCACGCGGCTGATCGACCCCGACGAGGGGCGCATCACCATCGGCGGTGTGGATATCCGAACGCTCGATCTGGCGGCGCTACGCGGGATGTTCTCGACCGTGGCGCAAGAGGCCGCGCTGTTCGACGAGACGATCCGCGAGAACATTCTTTTGGGCCGCACCGATGTGCCCGACGAGCGGCTGCAGGAGGCGCTGAACGCTGCCTATGTGACCGAGTTCACCGCGGCCCTGCCCACCGGCATTGACACGCCCGCCGGGCCGCGCGGTTCGGCGCTATCGGGCGGGCAGCGTCAGCGCGTGGCCATCGCCCGCGCCGTGCTGCGCAACGCGCCGATCCTGCTCTTGGACGAGGCGACCTCGGCGCTCGATACCGCGTCCGAGGCGAAAGTCTCGCAGGCGCTCGACGGGCTGTCGCAGGGCCGCACGACGCTGGTCATCGCGCACAGGCTGTCGACGGTGCGCACTGCCGACAAGATCGTGGTCATCGTCGCCGGGCAAGTCGTCGAGGAAGGCACGCATGAGGAGTTGCTGGCCAAGGGCGGCACCTATGCGGGCCTGTGCCGGATGCAACTGGTCGAATAAGGCACGCCCCCTATATCGGGGGCAGGAGGCATCATGGGTGAACGCGCGATCTACGAGATTTCCGGCAAAGACCGGGAACATTTCCTGCAAGGGCTGGTCAGCAATGACGTCCGCCAGTTGGCTCAGGGGCCGGTCTATGCCGCGCTCTTGACGCCCCAGGGCAAGTATCTGGCCGATTTCCTGCTGGTGCCGAGGGGCGAGACGATCCTTCTCGATATCGACGCCACGATCGCAGAGGCAACGGTGCGGCGACTGTCGATGTACAAGCTGCGCGCGGATGTGCAGATCGCGCCTTCGGCGCTGAAGGTTTTTCGCGGCACCGGCCCTGCCCCCGACGGCGCGGTGCAAGACCCGCGCCATCCGGCGATGGGCTGGCGGCTTTACGGCGATCAGAGCGGCGAGGACGGCACCGATTTCGACGCGATCCGCGTGGCCCATTGCATCCCCGAGACCGGGATCGAACTGACCCCCGAGACCTACATTCTCGAAGCCGGGTTCGAGCGTCTGCACGGCGTCGATTTCCGCAAGGGCTGTTACGTCGGTCAGGAAGTCACCGCGCGGATGAAGCACAAGGTCGAGTTGCGCAAGGGCCTCGCCTCCGTGCACATCGAGGGTGCTGCGCCCGTGGGCACCGAGATCACCGCTGATGGGCGCGGGGTCGGTACGCTCTTCACCCAATCGGGCGGAAAGGCCCTTGCGCATCTGCGTCTTGACCGTGCAGAGGGCGAGATGCGGGCGGGCGAAGCGCGGATCTGGCGCGACCTGGCCTAGCCACGGCATCGTTAGCGTTCACGATTGCGTTAGCCATGCATCCAAAGCATGGATCGGCATGATCGCGCGTTTGCGCCCCCTCGGCAGCGGTTTCCTCTGCGTCGCAGCGTCACACGGCTGTCAGATACCTTTTTTCATTGAAGAAAAGCTTGATCGGTTTTGCTGGATGCATATATATGGCCGGTCGCTGAAAGCGGACTCGACTAAATACGGTAACCACCATGCAAAAAATGCATGGCAGCCATACCTTAGGGGCTGTATCGAATCGGGACCCATCCGCCCTAGATGACCTGCACGCCAGGAAACGTAAGAGCAATAACAAAGGACGAAATAATGCGCGATTTCGTTGACGGCTCCGCATTCAACTATGAGCAAGGCCAACGCGCCCGCAAACTCTTCGCGGCCGTGGTGCTGGCAGCGCTCGACGATGCGATTGCCGATGACAAGAAATACGGGAATGGCCCCGAGCAGATCGCCCGGTGGGCACGTTCGCGCGACGGTCGGGAAGTGCTGTCCTGCGCCGGGATCGACCCGAACGAGCGCGTGGTGAAGGGCCTCATGGAATTCGTCGCCAAGGGTGTGCGGACTTCGGTCGCGCTGTCGCGCGAGGAAAGCGAACGCCGCATGGCTGCGGACGAGGCGGAAGCCGCCTGAGTTTCAGGGCTTCCCCAATGGCAAAAGGCGCGCCTGTCGGGCGCGCCTTTTGCATTTCAGGGGGATGGCGTCATTCGAAGTCGCGGCTGACCAGGACGCGCTGGATCTCGCGCCGGACAAGCTTGCGGACATTGCGGGTGATACGCTCGCCGAGTGCGCCCTGCAATTCCTGCCGGATGATCTCGGTCACCAGATCGCGCAGCGCATCTTCGTCGATCGAACTGGCAATCGCCATCTCATCGGCAAAAAGGCTGTCGGACTGCTCTTCATCGAAATGCGGTTCAGGTGCCGCTTCGCCGGTTCCCGCAACCAGTTCAGCGAGTTCATCACCATCGGCCTCAAAGGGATCGCCCTCTTCGGGCTCAAACTCCCCGCCTTTGTCGGCGACGGCGGCCTGCATCTGCGCCAGGCTGCTTTCCAGACGGCTGAGTTCTTCGCCCAGATCCTCGGGCACGACCAGAGGCGCCTCAAGCACCAGCGGCGCGTCCGGGGCGGGCTCGATCCGCTGCGCCGGCGTCAGGAGAAGAAGATCCGCCTCGCCCTCCGATTCGGGCGCGGCCGCAACCTCGGGCTCCGGCGCGGGTTCTGCCGCTGGCTCCGGAGCGGGTTCGGCCATCGCAACGGGTCGCACCACGGCCTTGACCGGCGCCGCAGCCGAATTGTCCTGCGACAGCAAGCGGCGGATGGACGATAGAACGTCCTCGATCTCGATTTGCTTTCCGGGTTCAGACATCATGCCTCAATCCTGCGATCGCTTCGCGTTTCTGTCCAGCCCCCAAGCGGGCAAAATCGCATATTTGCGCAAGGATCCGCGCGCCCGCACTAAATGCAGGCCGCGCGGGCGTGCGAGCTTCCTCAGTTCTTGCCGATAGCCTGCAGCACGCGATCCAGGCTCTTGCCTTGCGTGCTGGTGTAGGGCGCGTTGCGCACCGCATTGTAATAGGCCGCCGGATCATAGGTCGGAATGCCGAGCTTGAGGTCTTCCACAGTCAGAAGACCCATAGCCGACAAAAGTTGATAATAGGCTACCTGCAACTGGGCCTCGGCATCGATCCGCGAGGCGCGGGCGTCGAGCAGGTCCTGCTCGGCATCCAGCACGTCAAGCGTAGTGCGCGCGCCCAAGGTCGCCTCTTCCTTGACGCCATCATAGGCGATCGAGGCTGCCTGGATCTGCTCGTCGTAGGCGCGCATCTGGGCGCGATAAACATCGATCTGCGCCCAGGCCTGTGCCACGCCCTGCGCCAGTTCGACACCGGTCTGCGAAAGGGTTGCACGAGCCTGATCGCGGTTGGCAAGGGCCTGGCGATGCGCAGCCGGAAGCGCGCCACCGGAATAGAGCGTCTGGCTGAGCCCGATGCCCACCCCTTCGGTGGCATAGCCGCCCTCGGCATAGTTATAGGAAATCGAGCCCGTCACCTGCGGCATCCGCTGAGCGGCCGCGGCCAGAACACCCAGTTCGGCCATGGTCACGTTATGTTGGACCTGCTTGACCGCCGGGTGGTTGCGCTGCGCGATGGCGGTGGCTTCTGCGATGGACTTGGGCAGTTGCGGCGCTTTGGGCAGCGCCGAGACCCCGGCGGGATAGTGACCGATCGCGGCCTTGTAAGCCTCACGCGCGACCTGGTAGCTGCCGCGTGCTGCCGCCAGCGACGCCCGCGCGGCAGAAAGTTGCGCCTCGGCCTGCGACACGTCGGTCTTGGTAACCTCACCAACCTCGAAGCGGTCTTGCGCGGCCTTAAGCTCTTCGCTGATCACGCGCACCGAGTTTTCGTTGATCGCGACCTGCTCGGCACTGCTCTTGACGCTAGTATAGGCCGAGATCGCCGACAGCAGCACGCTCTGCTCAACCGAACGCAGCGCTTCGCGCGTCGCGAGAACAGCTTCCTTCTTGATGTCCAGCGCCAGACGGTTGCGGCCGAAATCGAACAGTGTCATCTGCGCCGCCAGCGTCAACGAGCCCGCAACGCGGTCAGACGTCGGTCTGAGATCGGATTTCGAATAACCGTATTCCGCCGACCATTGCAGCACCGGGCGCAGTGCCGCAACGGCCCCCGCCACATCTTCGTCCGCGGCGCGTAGCGCGGCGCGGTTCTGCTCAAGCAGGTTCGAGTTGCGATAGGCCGAGACCAGCGCGTCGGACAGCGTTTCCGCCCCGGCCGCCAACGGCAACATCATCATACCAAACGTCGCCGCAGCTGCGAGCACGATGGGTTTCAGGGTCTTGCGCGTCATGCCTCGGTCCTCGTTTTCGATTCTTGAGCCTTGGCCTGGCGCCAAGGCAAACCGGCCGCAAGCGCGGCCCATTCTTCAATTCAAGCCGACCGACCGTGCCGCCAGGCCCCCGGTCAGAGCATAAAGCCTTTGCTCGCCTGGAAGCCCGGCAGAAGCGGGGCCGAGGCGTTGAACGCGTAGCGCCAGGTCACATCGCCGTCGATCTTGTGACCGATGCGAACGGTGCCGAGCGCGCCTTCGATGAACAATGCGGCAATACGACCACCTTCCTTGAGCTGGTCAAGAATCGCTTGCGGCACGGCCTCGACCGCGCCTTCAATGATAATCACGTCATAGGGGCCGTGCTTGGCAGAGCCCGCAGCCAGCTCTCCGGCCACGACAGCTGCGTTGTCAGCCCCGGCCTGCGCCAGCGTGGCCTCGGCCTGCGGCGCAAGATCGCCCTCTTCCAGCGCCACGACAGCCTCGGCCATTCGGGCGATCACGGCCGCCGAATAGCCAAGCCCGCAGCCGATATCCAGGATCAGGTCGGTACGCTGAATATCCAATGCATCCAGCATCTTGGCAAAGTTACGCGGCTCAAGCAGCACACGGCCCGGCGCGATCTCGACGTTCTCGCCGACATAGGCAGCCTCGCGGCGCGCGGCGGGAACGAACTCCTCGCGCGGAACGTTCAGCATGGCATCGATAATCGGGAATTTCGTCACGTCGTTGGGACGAACCTGGGTGTCCACCATCATCGTGCGGCGCGCGGCGAAATCTTGCATGTCTGAACTCATCGGTTTGGGCGTCCTTTGTGAGGTTTTGACACATAAGAATCGAGTGGGCAACATGCCGCAGCATTGGCCAAGCGGTTGTTGCGCACAAGTTTCACGCGCGAGCGGCATTCCGGCCCAATCTGCCCCTTGCGCGGCGCTGCGCATTCCATTAGTTCAAACGCACCTCAAGGCTGGCGGGTTGGCGGAGAGGTTACGCAGCGGATTGCAAATCCGTGAAGACCGGTTCGATTCCGGTACCCGCCTCCACTACTTAGCCATTTTGGCCGAGGCTCTCTCAACACAATTCTCAACATTCGCGCTCTGAGCGCTTTCCGCTCTTTGTTTTCCGGCGAAGCCTGATCGCTGCAATGCGACGGAAATCTTTAGCTCCGGTTCGTATTGGCCAGCGCCGGCTCAACCCGCTGCCCGCCCTCTAGCAGCACGTCTCGCGCGTCCGCCGCTTGAGCATCTGGCTTCATGCAATGCCGATCGCAGGCACACCAAGAGAACCTGCCGGAAAGCTTTTTCTTCCGTAAGGGAACTTCGTGCTTGCAAGATTGGTGAAATGCTGCTTGCAATGTCAGAAAGCTAACAGTGCCTGCCTGGAGTAAGCGCCCTGACACCCCCCGCCCACCAACCGCTGCGCGCAAGGCTTGTTCAGGCAGCCGAGACGGGATCGCCGTCGATGCGGGCGATTGCCAGCTTCATGCTCGCGCAATTCTCGGACCTGCCGTTCGAGACGGCGGCAACCCTCGCCGCCAAGATCGAGGTGAGCGAGGTCAGCATCGGGCGGTTCTGCCGGGCGATCGGCTATGCCAACTTCAAGGACCTCAAGGATCACCTGAAGGACGACATCGGCGAGCAGCCCTGGTTGATCAAGGACCGCCTTCAGGCGCTGCGCAGCACCTCCGGGCAGCGCGACGAGCGCCTGTCGCAAGGGCTTGAGGCCGAGATGGCCGGGTTGGTCGGCGTTTACGAACTCGCGCGCACGCCCGAATGGCAAGCGGCGGTCGAGCGGTTCACCAAGCGCGCGCGCGTGCTGGTGACGGGCTTTCAGACCGAGCGCGGGCTGGCGCAATACTTCGCCAGCCAGATGCAATATGTGCGCCCCGGCGTGCAGCTTGTGGATCTGTCGGCGGGGAACTTCGCCGAGGTGCTGGTCGAGGGCACCGCGCCGCAGGACACCTGCCTCGCCATTTTCGAGGCCCGCCGCTATTCGCGCCAGGCGCTGGTCCTGGCGCGCGAGGCCAAGGCGCGCGGCATCGCAGTCACGATCTTCACCGACCGCTACTGCGCCTGGGGCGCGGATTACGCCGACGAGGTCTTCATGGTGGCGACCCAGTTCAACCAGTTCTGGGATTCGACCGCGCATCTGGCGCTGCTTGGCAACCTGATGATCAACGACATCTTCCTCGCACGGGGCGAGGGGGCCGAAGCCCGGCTCAACGAAATCGCGCGGCTTTACGGCGCGTTCACAGGCCATGTCGGCAACCCGCTGACACCGGTCGCCCAATAACCAATCAAAACAGCCTCCAACAACAGGGAAACATGATGACGATCGCTACCAAACTTCTTGCCTGCTCGCTCGCCTTCGCCACGCTGGCAGGCGGCGTTCAGGCCGAAACGCTGCGCCTTGGCACCGAGGGCGCCTACCCGCCCTTCAACTACGTCACGCCCGACGGCAAGGTCGAAGGCTTCGACGTCGAGGTCGGGCTGGAGCTGTGCAAGCGCATCGGCGCCGAATGCGAAGTGGTCGCGCAGGACTGGGACGGAATCATTCCGGGTCTGCTGGCCAACAAGTACGACTTCATCATCGCCTCGATGTTCATCACCGAAGAGCGCAAGCAGCAGGTGGCCTTCACCGAACCCTATTACATGGCGGCGATGACCCATGTCGTGCCGAAGGAATCGGAGATCACCGAATTCACCAATGACGCGCTCAAGGATATGGTCGTGGGCGCGCAGGCGGGCACGACGCAGGCCGACTATGCCGTGCAGATGTATCCCGATGCGGACGTGCGCCTTTACCCGACGCAGGACGAGGCCAGCCTCGACATGGCCTCGGGCCGGCTTGACGTGATGGTGGGCGATATGCTGCCGCTGCTCGATTTCGTCGAGAAGACCGAGGACGGCGCCTGCTGCAAGCTGGCGGGCGAGCCGATCACCGACCCGGCCTTTGTCGGCGAGGGCGTGGGCATCGCGCTGCGTCAGGAAGACAACGACCTGCGCGAGCGTCTGAACAAGGCGCTTGAGGAGATCCGCGCCGACGGCACCTATCAGGCGATCAACGACAAGTACTTCACCATCGACATCTACACGATGAAGTAATCGGGCTCCCGGCGAGAGGCGGCATGTGATGATGGAGTTGTTCTCCTACGGCCCCCTCGGCTGGGGCGACGAAATCCTTGCGGGGCTTTGGGTGACGATGCGCCTTGCGCTGACCACCCTGCCCGTGGGGTTACTGTTGGGGTTTGCGGTGGCGGCGCTGTCGCTGTCGCAGATCCCGGCGCTGCGGGCGATCGGCGTGGGCTATACCACGCTGATGCGCGGCCTGCCCGAGATCCTGACCTTGTTCATTGTCTATAACGGTCTTGGGCTTGGGCTGAACCGGATGATGGCCTGGATTGCGCCCGATGCCGGGCCGATCGACTTCCCGCCCTTCGCGGCCGGGGTGATCGCGCTCGCGCTGGTCTTCGGGGCCTTCGCGGCCGAGGTTCTGCGCGGCGCTTTCCAGGCCGTGCCCGAGGGGCAGATCCTGGCAGGCCGCGCCATCGGCATGTCGGCGCGCAAGATCTTCTGGCGCATCAAGCTGCCGCTTCTGTGGCGCTACGCGCTGCCCGGGATGGGGAACCTGTGGCTCAACCTGCTCAAGGACACGGCGCTGGTATCGGTCATCGCGCTTGATGATCTGATGCGCGCGACCAAGGTGGCCGTGGGCGTGACCAAGCAACCCTTCACCTTCTACCTCGTGGCCTGCCTGATCTACTGGCTGATGTGCCTTTTGTCCGAACTGGTTCTGGCGCAGCTTGAGCGGCGCGCCAACCGTGGCCTACGGAGGGCATGAGATGGCATTCTTCGACACGCTGGCCGCCAACCTGCCCAAGCTGCTCGACGGCACGGTGACCACGCTTGCGCTGACCGGCTTGGGGGCGGCCATCGCGGCTGCGGCCTCGCCGGGGCTGGCGCTGCTGCGCGCCAACGGGCCGCTTCCCGCGCAACTTGCGCTGCGAGCCTATATCTCCTTCGTGCGCGGCACACCGCTTCTGGCGCAACTGTTCCTTGTCTTCTACGGCTCGGGCCAGTTCCGTGCTGAGCTGACGGCGCTTGGTCTGTGGGGCTTTTTCCGCGACCCGTTCAACTGCGCCGTTCTGGTATTCGCGGTGAACTCCTGCGCCTATCAGACCGAGATCCTGCGCGGCGGAATTCAGGCCGTTGCCGTGGGCGAGATCGAGGCCGCGCGCGCCGTGGGCATGTCGCGCCCCACGATCCTGCGCCGGGTGGTGTTCCCCCATGCCTATCGCATCGCCTGGCCCGCGCTTGGCAATGAGATCATCTTGCTGATGAAAGCCTCGGCGCTCGCCTCGATCGTGACCGTGTTCGACCTGATGGGCCGCACCCGGCAGATCTTCTCGCGCAGCTTCGAGTTCTCCGTCTATTTCCAGGCCGCGGTGCTCTACCTGATCATCACCGCCTGCTTCGTCTATCTGTGGCGCTTCGCCGAGCGCCGCATGTCGCGCCACATGGCGGCCCCGGGCCGCGCGTAAGGAACCTGACAATGCAGCCTCAAACCCCGCAAGACCTGGTCCTTCACGCCCAGGACATCCGCAAGAGCTTCGGTGCGCATGAAGTTCTTAAGGGCATCTCCCTGCAAGCGCGCAACCATGATGTGATCTCGATCCTCGGCGCCTCCGGCTCGGGCAAATCGACCTTCCTGCGCTGCCTGAACTTCCTTGAAATCCCCAGCTCGGGCAGCGTCGCGGTTCATGGCGAGACGATCGCCTTCCGCAACGGCCGCATCGGCGATCAGCGCCAGATCGAGCGGATGCGCCAGCACCTTGGCATGGTGTTCCAGCAGTTCAACCTCTGGACCCACCGCACCGTTCTGGAAAACGTGATGGAGGGGCCGGTGCAGGTTAAGCACAAGCCCAAGGCCGAGGCGCGCGATCAGGCCGAAGCGCTTCTGGCGCGCGTGGGTCTGGCCGAGCGGATGCACCACTACCCCTCGCAACTCTCGGGCGGGCAGCAACAGCGCGTGGCGATTGCCCGGGCGCTGGCGATGGAACCCGACGCGATCCTGTTCGACGAACCGACCTCGGCGCTCGACCCGGAACTGGTGGGCGAGGTGCTCAAGGTGATGCAGGATCTGGCCGCCGAAGGGCGCACGATGATCGTCGTCACGCATGAGATGGCCTTCGCGCGCGAGGTTTCGACCGAGGTGGTGTTCCTCCATCAGGGCCTCGTGGCCGAACAGGGCCCGCCCGAAAAGCTGTTCAACAACCCCGAGAGCGAAGTCTTCGCCCGTTTCATTTCCAAAATCCGTTGAGAACCCAAATGACCGTTCCGTTTACCGGGCTCAAGATCGAGTCCGCCGAGCTGCGCATTGTCAACCTGCCGCTGGTGACGCCCTTCAAGGTGTCGAACCAGACGCTGACCGACAAGACCTTCCCCGTGCTGATCCTGCGCGGCGAAGGCGTCGAGGGGTTCAGCGAGGGGGTGATGGACCCCTTCCCCGACTATCTCGAGGAAACCATCCCCGGCGCGCTTGGCTTTCTGCGCGACCTGATCTTGCCGCAGATCGTCGGCAAGCGCTTTGGCAACCCGGCCGAGCTGGCAGCCCTGCTGGCGCCCTGGCGCGGCCACCGCATGAGCAAGGCTTTGGTCGAAATGGCCTTCTGGGATCTGTGGACCAAATCGCTCGGCCTGCCGCTGAAAGCGGCCCTTGGGGGCGTGCGCGATGCGGTGCCGGTGGGCGTCTCGCTTGGCATCACCGCGATCGACACCACGGTTGCGCGCGTAGCCGAGGCCGTCGAGGCGGGCTACAAGCGCATCAAGCTCAAGGTCGCGCAGGGGCACGACCTGGCGTTGCTTGAGGCGGTGCGGCGCGCCTATCCGGACGTCAAGCTGACCGTCGATGCCAATACCGCCTACGGGCTGGCCGATCTGGCCACGCTGCGCGCGATGGATGCTTTCAACCTCGATTACATCGAGCAACCGCTGGCCGTGGACGACATTCACGACCATGCGCTGGTGCAGCGCGAAATCGCCACGGCCCTCTGCCTTGACGAGTCGATCCGCACCCCGGCCGATTGCCGCAAGGCGCTGGCGGCCGGGGCGGCGCGCGTCATCAACATCAAGGTCGGGCGGGTCGGCGGCTATGCGGCGGCGCGGGCGATCCACGACGTCTCGGAGGCGTTCGGGGCGCCGGTCTGGTGTGGCGGCATGCTGGAAAGCGGCATCGGGCGCGCGCATAACATCCACCTCGCGACGCTGCCGAACTTCACCAAGCCGGGCGATACCTCCTCGGCCAGCCGCTATTTCCACCGCGATATCATCAACGAACCGCTTGAGGCCGCAGATGGCCTGATGCCGGTGCCGGGCAACGGGCCGGGCGTCGGCGTAACGCTCGACCGCCCCTTCCTCGAAACCGTCACCCGGATGACCGAGGAGTTCCGCGCATGAGCACCGAAGTCACGCTGCGCGAGTTGAACGGGCTGGACGAACTTGCCCAGGCCGAGCGTTTTCAGGTCGAGGTCTGGGGCGAGGGCGAGCGCCCCGACAATTCGGACATCATGCTTTCGCTGCAGCACGAGGGCGCGCTGCTGGCGGGCGCCTTCGCGGGCGATCGGATGCTTGCCTTCCTGTTCGGCTTTCCGACGGTGACGCCGGGCTTGCAGCACTCGCACCGGCTGGCGGTTTCGCCTGAGGCGCGCGGGCTGGGGCTTGGTGCGCGAATGAAGTGGTTCCAGCGCGACTGGTGCCTTGCGCGCGGTATCACCCGGGTGCGCTGGACCTACGATCCGCTGCGCGCGATCAATGCCGGGCTGAATATCGGCGTGCTCGGGGCCAACGCGGCGGAGTATTTTGTCGATTATTACGGGGCAATGCCGGGCATCAATGCGGGGCTGCCCTCGGACCGGATCATGGCGCATTGGCAGCTTGACGCACCCGAGGTCGTGGCGCGCGCCGAAGGCCGGGCCCCCGCCCTGCCCGCCGATCTTGAACCCGTGGCGATCCCGAGTGACATCGACGCCTTGATGGCCGCCGATCCGCAGGCGGCTCTGGCCGCGCGGCTGCGGCTGCGGGGCGTGCTCCAGCCCGCCTTCGCTGCCGGACAGGCCATCCTTGGCTTTGACCGCGCAACGGCGCGCTATCTGCTTGGATCACCTTGAGCAGAGATGGTGCGGGCGGCCGGACTCGAACCGGCACGGGCTTGCGCCCAAGGGAGTTTAAGTCCCATGCGTCTACCATTTCGCCACGCCCGCACGGGTTCTGGCTAACCCGCGGCAATGACGGGGGCAAGCCCCGTCAGCGACCCTCGAAGACCGGGGCGCGTTTTTGCAGGAAGGCGGTGACGCCCTCGTGGAAATCGCGGCTCCGGCCCAGTTGGCCCTGCAACTCGGCCTCAAGCGAAAGCTGCGCGGGCAGGTCATTTCCGTAGCCCTCGCGCAAGGCGCGCTTGATCGCGCCATAGGCGGCGGTCGGCCCGTTGGCCAGATGCGCGGCCCGCGCGCGCCAATGTGCAGCGAACTCGGCGTCGGGCACCGATTCCCAGATCATGCCCCATTGCGCGGCCTGATCCGCCGTGACCTTGTCGGCAAACAGCGCCGCCCCCATGGCCCGCGCAAAGCCCACCTGACGCGGCAGCCAGTAGGTGCCGCCCGCATCGGGCATCAGGCCGATCCGCGTGAAGGCCTGCAGGAAAGCCGCCGATTGCGTGGCGATCACCACATCCGCCGCTAGCGCAAGGTTCGCCCCTGCCCCCGCCGCCGCGCCATTCACCGCCGAAATCACCGGCAGCGGGCAATCGTAGATCGCCATCAGCATCGGCTCGTATTCCTCGCGCAGCACCTTTTGCAGATCGAACGCGCCCGAGGCCGCCCCGTCCGCCAGATCCTGCCCGGAACAGAAGGCCCGCCCCTCACCGGTCAACACAACGACCCGCGCCTCGGCTGCGGCGCGGCGCAGCGCGTCGAGGATCTCGGCGCGCATCGCGCTGTTGAGGGCATTCATGACCTCGGGGCGGTTGAGCGTGATCACCGCCATGCCTTCGGTCAGCTCATATCGGATTGCCTCGTAGTTCATGCGTGTCCTCCCTCGCCTTTGCGCCACATTAGCGGCGCGATACGGCGGGGGAAGCGGAACACTGCGTCACTTGCCGGGCTCGTCCTTCATCAGCTCTTTCAGGCGTGCCTCTTCCTCAGCCGAAAGGCCGGTGCCGGGGCCATCCTCGCGGCGGCGACCGCGCAGGTAGACGAAGGCGCCGCCCATCGCGATCAGCAGCGCGACCGGCCCGAGGTAATAAAGGATCAGGTTCGCGCCGGTCTTTTCCGGCTCGAACAGGACATATTCGCCGTAGCGGTCGGTGATGTAGTCCAGCACCTGGCTGTCAGTATCGCCCGCGACCAGACGTTCGCGCACCAGCAGGCGCAGATCGCGCGAGACCTCGGCGTTCGACTCGTCGATATTCTCGCCCTGGCAGACCGGGCAGCGCAGCACCTGGCTGATCTGGCGCGCGCGGGCCTCCATCGCGGGATCGGGCAGCACCTCGTCGGGCTGAACCGCGAATGCGGGGCTGGCCAGCAAAAGGCAAAGGGCAAGACGTTTGAGCATGGCTTACTCCGCAGGAACGGCGTTGGTAGCGGTACGGCGCGCCCCGGCGGCCACGCGGTAGCGCCGGTCGGTCAGGCTAAGCAGACCCCCGAAAGCCATCATCAGACAGCCCGCCCAGATCCAGTTGGCGAAGGGCTTGATATAGGTGCGCACGGCCCATCCGCCATTGGCCTGCTTGTCGCCGATCACCAGATAGATGTCACGTAGGAAGCCATTGTCGATATCGGCCTCGGTCGTCGGCATCGCCTGCACCGGATAGGAGCGCTTCTCGGGATGCAGAACGGTGATCAGCTCGCCGTCACGCTCGACCTTCAGGGTGCCGGTGGTCGAGACATAGTTCGGCCCGTCGAATTGCTCGACACTTTCAAGCGTGATCGCATAGCCCGAGACCTCGAAGGGCTCGCCAATCTGCGCCACGCGGATATCCTCGACCTGACCGGCCATCAGCAGGCCGATGCCGGCAAAGACGATGCCAAGACCCGAATGGGCGGTGCATTTGCCCCAGTCGGCACGCGGCAGGCGCAGGATACGCGCAGGCGTGCGGCCAGCGCGTTGCCAGATCTCGGCCAGCGCGCCGAAGACCAGCCATGCCCCCAGCCCCGAGGACACCAGCGCCAGAAGCGAGCGCCCGGTTTCAAACGTCCAGGCGAGCCCCGTACAGGCCAGCGCCAGCACCAGTGCCGGGACGAGCGGGCGCACCAGCTTACCCAGCTTGGCGCGCTTCCAGGGCATCATCGCGCCGATCGGCAGCAAGATCGCCAGAATGATCATGAAGGGGGTGAAGGCCTTCTCGAAGAACGGAGCGCCCACCGAGAGCTTGCGGCCCCAGGCCATCTCGGCCACCAGCGGCCAGACGGTGCCCACGAACACAACCAGCGCAGAAACCGCCAGCAGGATGTTGTTGATCACCAGCGCGGTTTCGCGCGAGACCATCGAGAAGACGCCCTTGGCCTGCATCGAGCTTGCGCGGGCGGCATAAAGCGTCAGCGCGCCGCCGACGAAGAAGGCCAGGATCGCGAGGATGAAGATACCGCGCTCGGGGTCATTGGCGAAGCTGTGCACCGAGGTGATGACGCCCGAACGCACGATGAACGTGCCGATCAGCGAGAAGCCGAAGGCCATGATCGCGAGCAGGATCGTCCAGCTTTTCAGCGCCTCGCGCTTTTCCACGACGATGGCCGAGTGCAGCAGTGCCGCCGCGAGCAGCCAGGGCATGAACGAGGCGTTCTCGACCGGGTCCCAGAACCAGAAGCCGCCCCAGCCAAGCTCGTAATAGGCCCACCACGAACCAAGCGCGATGCCGATGGTCAGGAATATCCAGGCGGCCAGCGTCCAGGGCCGCACCCAACGCGCCCAGGCGGCGTCTACGCGCCCCTCGATCAGCGCGGCGACCGCGAAGGAGAAGGCCATCGAGAGCCCCACATAGCCGAGATAGAGGAACGGCGGGTGGAAGGCGAGGCCGGGGTCTTGCAGCAGCGGGTTGAGGTCTTGCCCGTTGAAAGGCGGCTCGGCCAGACGGGTGAAGGGGTTCGAGGTGAACAGGATGAAGCCAAGGAAGGCCGCTCCAATCCAGGCCTGCACCGCCAGCACCCGCGCCCTGAGGCGCGGCGGAAGCGCGCCACCGAACCATGCCGCGGCCGCGCCAAATAGAGCCAGAATGAGCACCCACAAGAGCATCGAGCCCTCGTGGTTCCCCCAGACGCCCGACACCTTGTAGAGCATCGGCTTGTCGGTATGCGAATTCGAAAAGACGAGTTGCAGCGAGAAGTCCGAGGTGACGAAGGCGTAGGTCAACGCCCCGAACGACAGCGCGACCAGCAGGAACTGCGCAGAAGCCGCAGGATCGGCCACGGCCATCCAGCCGCGCCAGTTCTTGTGCGCGCCGATCAGCGGCACCAATCCCTGAACGATGGCCACGCAAAACGCGAGGATAAGGGCGAAGTGGCCTAGTTCTGCAATCATGGTGTCCTCCTGTTCGCGGACGCGATCATAGAGACCGAACGCGTCCGGGCCAAGGAGGATGCGCGCGATTGTCGCGCCCTACACGGCATGGTGAGGTGGGCGGGGTCATCCCCGCCCGTTCAGAGCCGCGCCGAGGGCTTGCGCGAGGACAGCTGCAGGTTGGTCTCGCTGCGCAAAACGCCCTCGAAGCGCCGGATCGCCAGTAGGGTTTCGTCCAGATCCGGCAGGCTGCGCGCCCCGATCTCGACAATCAGATCCCACTGACCGTTGGTGGTATGCACGGCCTGCACCTGCGGCAGGCCAAGCAGGCGCTGCACGATGCGCTCGGTTCCGCGACCGTCGATCGACAGCATCATCAGACCGCGCACGGGCGCCGCGGCGACGTCCGAACGCGTGAGAACGGTGAAGCCCGAGATTTCCCCCCGAGCTACAAGCCGCTCGATCCGGGCGCGCACAGTGGCGCGCGAGAGGCCGAGCTGCCCTGCGAGGTCCGAAACCGCCGCCCGACCGTCGCGCCTAAGCGCGGCGATCAGCCGTTGATCGGTTTCGTCCAGTCGTTCGACGCGCGGCCCCTCCCCCCACATGGCCTTAGCCTTTCGCCGCGATGATCGAGGCTTCGAGGACATCGAGCGCCTCGTCGAAGATCGCGTCCGGGATGGTCAGCGGTGCGAGGAAGCGGATCACGTTGCCATAGACGCCGCAGGTCAGCAGGATCAGGCCACGCTTGAGTGCCTCTTCGCGGATGCGGTTGGTCATCTCGGGGTTCGGCGTGTCGGTGCCGGCCACGTTGAACTCGACCGCGTTCATGAAGCCCGGACCGCGGATATCGACGATCTCCGGAACCTGGTCGCGCATACCGGCCAGACGCTGCTTGAGGCGGCCGCCCAGACGCTCGGCGCGGGCGCAGAGGTCTTCCTCTTCGATCACGTCGAGCACCGCGTGCGCTGCTGCGATACCGAGCGGGTTACCGGCATAGGTGCCGCCCAGGCCACCCGGGTTCGGGCTGTCCATGATCTCGGCGCGGCCGGTCACGGCCGAGATCGGCAGACCGCCGCCCAGGCCCTTGGCCATGGTGGTGATGTCGGCGGCAACGCCGTGGTGCTCCATCGCGAAGAGCTTGCCGGTGCGGGCAAAGCCGGTCTGCACCTCGTCGGCGATCAGCACGATGCCGTTGGCATCGCAGATCTCGCGCAGGCGCTTCATGAAGCCTTCCGGAACCGGGTAGAAACCACCCTCGCCCTGAACCGGCTCAACGATGATCGCGGCGACGCGCGACGGTTCGATATCGGCCTTGAACAGACGCTCGAGCGCGCCGATCGCCTCATCGCCCGAAACGCCGTGCAGCGGGTTCGGGAAGGGCAGGTGCCAAACGTCGTTCATCATCGGGCCGAAACCGGCCTTGTAGGGCTGGACCTTGCCGGTCAGCGTCATGCCCATGAAGGTGCGGCCGTGGAAGCCACCCGCGAAGGCGACAACGCCGGCGCGGCCGGTGTAGTGACGCGCGATCTTGATCGCGTTTTCAACGGCTTCGGCGCCGGTGGTCGCGAAAATGGTCTTCTTGGCGAAATCGCCCGGAACCTTGGCGTTCAGGCGCTCGGCCAGGGCCACGTAATTCTCATAGGGCACGACCTGGTGGCAGGTGTGGGTGAACGCGTCGAGCTGCTTCTTGACCGCTTCGATCACCTTGGGGTGACGGTGGCCGGTGTTCACCACGGCGATACCGGCCGCGAAGTCGATATAGCGCGTGCCGTTCTTGTCCCACAGCTCCGCGTTCTCGGCACGCTCGGCATAGATCTGGGTGGTCATGCCGACGCCCTTGGCGATGGCGGCGTTCTTGCGGGCGGAAAGTTCCGGCGAGGTTTGAACAGTCATAGTGAAGCTCCGATTCGAGATACTCCAACATCGCACTTTGCATTTTTTCTGCAAGAAATTTTTTGACCTATTTGATGACCCGCTGCATATTGCCGGTATAAGGCTTGGAAAATGACCGACTCGACCGCCCAGACCCCGGATGAACCCCTGTTTCGCGTGACCGAAGCGGCGCGCGCCGTGGGCGTTGCACCCTCGACCCTGCGCCTGTGGGAAACGCAGGGCCTTATCGCGCCGACGCGCCGTGCCTCGGGGCAACGGCTTTACTCGGCGGCAGATGTCGCGCGGTTACAGCGCATCACCTTCCTGCGCCGCGAAAGCGGGCTGAACCCGGCGGCGATTCGCGCCGCGCTTGAGGCCGAGGGCAGCGCGCCCCCTGCCCCCGAGATCCTGAACGAAAAGCTTGGTGCCTCGCTGCGCCATCTGCGTCAGGTGCGCGGCGAGAAGCTTGACGATGTCGCGCAGAAGATGGGCGTTTCGGCCTCGGCGCTCTCGACGCTGGAGCGCACCGGCGCGGGGGTCAGCTTCAAGACGCTCGCGGATCTCGCGCGTTATTACGGCACGACGGTGTCACGGCTTTCCGATCAGGACGAGCCCGGCGGCGCGGTGGTACGTTCGGGCGCCGCGCGGCTATGGCCGATGCCGGTCGAGGGCGTGCGTGTCGAGGTGCTGGCCGAGGGCCGACGCCAGATGGACTGTCACCGTTTCATTCTCTCGCCCGGCGCGACCTCGCAGGGCGGCTATGACCACGAGGGCGAGGAATTCATTACCGTAATTGACGGGCGCTTTCGCATCACCCTCGACGGCGAGGAAGTGCACGAGCTTGGCCCCGGCGACTCGATCTATTTCGAAAGCCGCCGCCCGCACGCCTGGGCCAATGCGGCCGACGGCCAGACGATCGTCATCTGGGTCAACACCCCACCAACGTTCTGAGCACGCTTGCGTGAGCCGCCTTGCAGGCACTGGCCCAGACGGTCATGCTTGGCGCGCCCCAAGAAAGGAAGCCCGATGCGTCTTGCCATGATCGCCCTTGCCGCCCTGTCGCTGACCGCCTGCCGCGAGGAGAGCAAGGCCGACGCGCTTGCCGCCCTGCCCGTCGGCACCGAATGGCAGGTGCGCGAGATCGCCGGGCAGCCCGTCGCGGCGGAGGTCAGCGTGACCCTTGCCCGCAGCGATGAAAGCACGATCACCGGAAACTCTGGCTGCAACCGCTACAACGGCCGCATCGAGACCCGCGAGGGCAAGCTGCATATCAGCGCCCTGGCGGGCACCCGCATGATGTGCCCGCCCGCGCAGATGGAGGCCGAGCAGGCCTTCCATTCGACCATCGGCCGGGTCGATCAGGCGCGGCTGAACGGCGCGACGCTGGAACTTCTGACCGGCGAGACCGTCGTCATACGGGCGGAGAAATAACGCCCCCGGCCTCCTGCACGGCCTCCATCGCGACATAGGTCGAGGTCGCCGCGACATGCGGAAGGGCCGAGATCTTCTCGCCCATCACCCGGCGATAGTCCGAGATGTCGCGGGAGCGCACCTTGAGCAGGTAATCGAACCCGCCCGCGACCATGTAGCACTCCTCAATCTCGGGCAGGGCGCGGACCGCGCGGTTGAAGGCGCGCAGAGCGGCCTCGCGCGTGTCGCTCAGGCGCACTTCGACGAAGGCCACATGCGCAAGCCCCATGCGGATCGGGCTGAGCAGCGCGCGATAGCCCGAGATCACCCCGCTTTCCTCAAGCCGCTTCACCCGCGCCTGCACCGGTGACTTGGTCAGCCCGACGCGGCGCGCAAGCTCGGTCATGCTCAGCCGCCCCTCTTCCACAAGGGCGGCCAGAATCTTGCGGTCGTAGCTATCCAGATCGGGCAGGTCATTTGGCATGTGTTTACCCTCAAGATCAGTCGATTTGCCTGCGTTCTGGCCATCATCGGTCAAATCGCCCGGCACATTCACTGTATTCTGGGACAAAGCCAAATCCCCTTCAAGGTCAGTCCCATGATTCACTCGACGTTGCCGCCGACCCTCGAACAGATCGACGCGCTCACCCTCCAGCCCGAAGCGCCGCTGCTGCGCCATCTGGCGAACGAAGCCGCGCTGGATGGCGCTGCGCGGGCCCGCATCTCGGGCAAGGGCGCCGAGCTTGTGCGCCGCATCCGCGCCGAGGCCCGCCCCGGCCTGATGGAGGTGTTCCTTGCGGAATATGGCCTGTCGACCGAGGAAGGCATCGCCCTGATGTGTCTGGCCGAGGCGCTCCTGCGCGTGCCGGATGCGCCCACCATGGACGCGCTGATCGAAGACAAGATCGCGCCTTCGGACTGGGGCAAGCATCTGGGCCACTCGGCCAGCTCGCTCGTCAACGCTTCGACCTGGGCACTGATGCTGACCGGCAAGGTTCTGGAAGAGCGCGGCCCCGGCCTTGCGGGCGCGCTGCGTGGCGCCGTGAAACGTCTGGGCGAGCCGGTGATCCGCACCGCCGTGTCGCGCGCGATGAAGGAAATGGGCCGCCAGTTCGTTCTGGGCGAAACCATCGAAAGCGCGATGGAGCGTGCCGCCAAGCATGAGGCGCAGGGCTATTCCTACAGCTACGACATGCTGGGCGAGGCCGCCCGCACCGCCGCCGACGCGCGCCGCTACGAAGCCTCCTATGCCAAAGCGATCGAGGCCATCGCCAAGCGCTGCAAACCCGGCCAGCTGCGCGACAACCCCGGCATCTCGGTCAAGCTCTCGGCGCTGCACCCGCGCTACGAGGTGGCGCAGGAAGCGCGCGTGATGGCGGAACTCGTGCCGGTGGTGACCCGCCTTGCCCGCATGGCCGCCAAGGCCGACATGAGCTTTACCATCGACGCCGAAGAGGTCGATCGCCTTGTGCTGTCGCTGCGCGTGATCGAGGCAGTTCTGTCGGATGCCGAACTGGCGGGCTGGGACGGTTTTGCCATCGTCGTTCAGGGCTACAGCCGCCGCGCGGGCGCCGCGCTCGATTGGCTGCACGCGCTGGCCGCACGGCTTGATCGCAAGATCATGGTGCGCTTGGTCAAGGGCGCCTATTGGGACGCCGAGGTCAAACGCGCCCAGGTTCAGGGCCTGCCCGATTTCCCGGTCTTCACCCGCAAGATCTCGACAGACGTGAGCTATATCGCCAACGCCCGCAAGCTGCTGGCGATGTCCGACCGCATCTATCCGATGTTCGCGGGCCACAACGCGCATACCGTCGCTGCCGTGCTCGACATGGTCGCCGAGATGGGCACCGACAAGCGCGACTTCGAATTCCAGCGCCTGCATGGCATGGGCGAGCGTCTGCATGACATCGTGCTGAAATCGGAAAACACCCGCTGCCGGATCTACGCCCCCGTCGGCGCGCACCGCGACCTGCTGGCATACCTCGTGCGCCGCCTGCTGGAGAACGGCGCGAACTCAAGCTTCGTGAACCAGATCGTGGATGAGGACGTCTCACCCGAGGAAGTCGCGGCCTGCCCCTTCGCCGCACTTGAAGGCCTCAGCACCGTCGAGAACCCCGCGCTGAGCCGCCCTGCCGATCTGTTCCCCGGCCGTAGCAACTCGCAAGGCCACGACCTGAGCCAGACCGGCACGCTCGCGGCCATCGAGACCGCGCGCGCGCCGCTTGCCGCGGGGCTGCTGCCCGAGGCAAGCCCGCTTGTGGCGGGCGACTGCGCCCCCATGGCCGCCGAAGAGGTGAAAAACCCCGCCACCGGCGAGGTTGTGGGCCTTGTGCGCCCGGCCTCGGCCGCCGATATCGAGGCCGCGCTTGGCAATGCCCGCCCCTGGCAGGCCGATGCCGCCGCGCGCGCTGCGGTTCTGAACCGCGCCGCCGACCTGTACGAGGAAAACTACGGCCAGATCTTCGCCGTCATCGCCCGCGAGGCTGGCAAGAACCTGCCCGACGCGGTCGCCGAAATCCGCGAAGCTGTGGACTTCCTGCGCTACTACGCCTCGCAGACCTCGGAGGACACCACCCCGCGCGGCGTCTTTACCTGCATCAGCCCGTGGAACTTCCCGCTGGCGATCTTCACCGGCCAGATTGCGGCGGCGCTGGCCGCTGGCAACGCCGTGTTGGCCAAACCGGCCGAGCAGACCCCGATCATCGCCGCCCTTGCCGTGCGCCTGATGCATCTTGCCGGTGTCCCGCGCGAAGCGCTGCAACTGCTGCCGGGCGATGGCCCGACCGTGGGCGCACGCCTGACCTCGGACCCGCGCGTCAATGGCGTGTGCTTCACCGGCGGCACCGATACCGCGCAGGCGATCCGCCGCGCGATGGTGCAGGCGATGGACCCGGGCGCGCCCCTGATCGCCGAAACGGGCGGGATGAACGCGATGATCGTCGACTCGACCGCCCTGCCCGAGCAGGCGGTGCGCGACATCCTCGCCTCCTCGTTCCAATCGGCGGGTCAGCGTTGCTCGGCCCTGCGCTGCCTCTATGTGCAAGATGAAATCGCCCCGCATCTGACCGAGATGCTTTTCGGTGCGATGGACGAGCTGCGCATCGGCAACCCCTGGGATCTGAGCACCGACGTCGGCCCCGTGATCGACGCCGAGGCAGAGGCCACCATCCGCGCCCATATCGCCAAGGCCCGCGCCGAGGGCCGCGTGCTGAAGGAAATGGACCTCCCCGAGGGGCTGACCGGCCATTTCGTCGCGCCCACCGTGATCCGCATCGACAGCATCGCGGATCTGGAGCGCGAGATCTTCGGCCCGGTGCTGCATGTCGCGACCTTCGATGCCGAAGACCTACCCAAGGTGATCGACGCGATCAACGCCACCGGCTACGGGCTGACCTTCGGGCTGCACAGCCGCATCGACAACCGCGTGCAGGAGGTGACCGAAGCGCTCAATGTCGGCAACCTCTATATCAACCGCAACCAGATTGGCGCGGTCGTGGGCAGCCAACCCTTCGGCGGCGAGGGCCTGTCGGGCACCGGCCCGAAAGCAGGCGGCCCGGAATACGTGGCACGCTTTGCCCAACCTCAGGCCAAGCCGCACCGCCCGGCGCTCGAGCGCGAGATGCCCGGCCCGACCGGCGAGTCGAATCGCCTGACGCTGCACCCGCGCCCCGCGCTGCTCTGCATGGGCCCCGGCGCTGACAAAGCCGCGGCGCAAGCCGCTGCCGTCACCGCGCTTGGCGGTGTTGCCGAACTGACAACGGATCTCGCCCCCGAGGCGCTTGCGACCCGTGAAGGTTTCTCGGCCGCGCTCTGGTGGGGCGACCGCGAAACCGCGCGCGCCTGTGCCCAGGCCCTTGCCAGCCGCAAGGGGCCGATCCTGCCGCTGATCACCGAGATGCCCGACGCAGCCCATTGTTTCCACGAGAGACACATCTGCATCGACACCACGGCAGCAGGCGGCAACGCGCAGCTCTTGGCCGCAGCCGGTAACGCTTGACGATAGGTCGCGGATCGGCACACTCGCCGCATGTTTCCGATCCGCGACCATAACCCTTCAAGCAAGACGCCCTATGTGACCTGGGCGATCATTGCGCTCAATGTGGTCATATTTGCCCTGACGCTGCCTCTGGCCGGGGATATGCAGGCGCTGTGGATCAACGGCGCGCTCTATCCGGCCGAGGTGACGCAAGGCCGCGCGCTGCACGGGCTGGTCACCCATATGTTCTTGCACGCGGGCATGATGCACCTGGCGGGCAACATGCTTTTCCTGTGGATCTTCGGCGACAACCTCGAAGAGCAGCTTGGCCATGTCGGCTTTCTGCTTTTCTACCTTGCCGGGGGGCTGGCCGCCGCCTTCGCGCAGATATTGGCCGAACCCTATACGACCATTCCAATGGTCGGGGCCTCGGGCGCGATCGCCGGGGTGATGGGGGGCTATCTGCTGCTGTTTCCCCGCGCGCGGGTCGATGTGCTGTTCATCTTCATCATCTTCTTCCGCATCTTCGCCATTCCCGCTTGGGTCGTCCTAGGCGTCTGGTTCGGGATGCAACTGTTCAACGGCACCGCCTCAGGACTGACCGACGGCATCGCCTACTGGGCGCATGCCGGAGGGTTTGCCGCAGGTCTTCTGCTGATGGTGCCGCACTGGCTGCGCCTCGGCGGGGCGATCTTCTGGGGCCAGAACCACGGCCGCCCGCCGCACCCCGAGGCCGAGTATCACCGCACCACCATCCCCGCCGTGCGGCGACGGCACTGAGCTGGGACCGCGATTGCCCTATTCACACGTGCGGCCTGCCACAAATGAAAAGGCCCCCCGAAACGGGGGGCCTTTCGCATTCCAAGCGTGCGCTTATTTGCGCAGCGTGCCGCCGGTGGCCTTGGTGACCTTGTCGATGATCTTGGCCGACACGGCCTCGATCTCGGCATCGGTCAGGGTCTTGTCGCGCGGCTGGATCCGCACCGAAAGCGCAATCGATTTCTTGCCCGCGCCCATCTGCTCTTCGGCCTTGGCGCCGGTGAACTGGTCGAAGACCGAGACCGCCTCGATCAGCGCCTTGTCGGCCCCATAGGCAGCGTTGACCGCGGTGATCACCTCGGTGCCGGTGTCGACCACGAAGGCGAAGTCACGCTCGACCGCCTGCAGGTCCGAGATCGCCAGCGCCGGGCGCGTGGGAGTCTTGACCTTCGGGAAGGGCACGTTCTCAAGCCGGATGGTGAAGGCCACCGCCGGACCTTTCACACCCATCTCGCGCAGCACCTTGGGGTGCAGCTCGCCGAAGGTCGCCAGCACATTGGGGCCAAGCGCGATATTGCCCGCGCGGCCCGGATGCCACCAGGCATCAAGCTTGCGGTTGACCTGCGCACGTGCGGGCGCGCCGATCGCGGCCAGCGCGGCCTCGGCATCGGCCTTGGCGTCATAGACATCGACCGGACGGCGCGAACCCCAGGGATCGCGCGGCGCCGAGGCACCGACCAGAAGGCCCGTGGCCACCGTCACCTGATCGCCCGGCTCGCCACCCGAAAAGACCGGCCCCACCTCGAACAGCGCGAGATCGGCAAAGCCGCGCGCCTGGTTGCGGGCAGCAGCCTGCAACAGGCCCGGCAGCAGATCGGGGCGCATATGCGTCATCTGCGACGAGATCGGGTTCTCGATCCGCGTAGCCTCGGCCCCGCCGCCAAACAGCGCGGCCGATTTCGCGTCGATGAAGCTGTAGGTCACGCATTCGTTGTAACCAAGTGCTGCGATGGTTCGGCGGGTGGTCTTCTCGCGCACCTGGCCCGGCGTCAGGATCGGCTCGGGCACGCCCGAGGTTTCCCGCGCCATCGGCTTGCCCTGCAACTTGGTCAGCGAGGCGATACGCGCCACTTCCTCGACCAGATCGGCCTCGCCCAGAACGTCGGGGCGCCAGCTCGGCGCGGTCGCCATGTCGCCGTTCAGCGTGAAGCCAAGCGCCTCAAGGGTGCGGCGCTGCTCGGCCTCGGGGATCTCCATGCCGACAAGGCTGATGACCCGCGCCGGGTCCAGCCGATAGGCGCGGGTGGTGGCCGGGACGGCGCCGTCCATGACCACTTCCGAGGCCTCGCCGCCGCACAGATCAAGCACCATCTGCGTCGCCAGCTCCAGCCCCGGCAGGGTGAAGGCCGGGTCCACGCCGCGCTCGAACCGGTAGCGCGCGTCCGAGTTGATGCGCAGCGCGCGGCCGGTCGCAGCAATGGTGATCGGGTCCCAATAGGCGCTTTCGAGGAAGACATCGACGGTCTCCTCGGTACAGCCCGAAGGCTCACCGCCCATGATACCCGCAAGGCTTTCCACGCCATTGTCGTCGCAGATCACCATCTGGCCTTCGCGCAGCAGGTAGGTCTTTTCGTCGAGCGCCTGCATCTCCTCGCCGCCCTTGGCGGGCACGATGCGCAGATCGCCCTTCACCTTGGCCGCATCGAAGACGTGCAGCGGGCGGTTCAGGTCATAGGTGAAGAAGTTGGTGATATCGACCAGCGCCGAGATCGGCCGCAGCCCGATGGCGATCAGCCGCTGTTGCAGCCAGGCGGGGCTCGGGCCATTCGTCACGCCACGGATCAGGCGGCCAGCGAACAGCGGGCAGCCCTTTTCCTTCAGCGCGGGGTCGATCTGCACCTTGATCGGGCTTGCGAAGCCGCCCGGCACTGCCTCGATTTCCAGCGGCTTGAGCACACCCAGCCCCCGCGCGGCCAGATCGCGCGCGATGCCGCGCACGCCAAGCGCATCGGGGCGGTTCGGGGTGATCTTGATGTAGATCATCGGATCGACCGCCTCGGGGCGGTTCTCGGCCAGCCAGTCGACAAACCGCTCGCCAACCTCGCCCGAGGGCAGCTCGATGATGCCGTTATGCTCGTCTGACAGTTCCAGCTCGCGCTCCGAGCACATCATGCCGTGGCTCTCAATACCGCGGATCTTGCCCACGCCAAGCGTGACGTCGATGCCCGGGACGTAATCGCCGGGCTTGGCGAGGACGACCGTGATCCCCTCGCGCGCGTTCGGCGCGCCGCAGACGATGGTCTTTTCGCCCTCATTGGTCAGCACCTTGCAGACCCGCAGCTTGTCGGCGTCGGGGTGCTTTTCGGCATGCAGCACCTTGGCGAGGGTGAAGCTTTCCAGCTTGCCCGCCGGGTTGGCGATTTCCTCGACCTCAAGGCCAAGGTCGGTCAGCGCATCGGCGATCTCGTCCACCGAGGCGGTGGTGTCGAGGTGGTCTTTCAGCCAGGAGAGGGTGAATTTCATAGTTCGATCCCCGTATGTTGGGAGATTTTTTTCTTCAGAAAACCAAGCGCCAAAGCCTTCACAATTTCTAAGCTAGCACTGCCGCCGGTCTCAGCTACAGCCGACTTTGTCTTATCCCAGACGCCTTGGTCTCGGACGGCATCCAGATAGTCATGTCCGGCCCAGGTTATGCTAAATGGCTGCTCCAACCATCTCGCGAGTCCCCTTTCGAGGTGTCCGGCATCGGGTCGGACTTTCACTGTCGGAAACATAAGGAGTCCAGCTTGGGCCATGAGCTTGATCTGATAGCGATCAAAATCCGAAAATCGGGCGCTAGAAGGCTCAAAGCGCTCCTCTGACGAGGCCTCGCACTCAAGCAAAATGGACCGAATGCGCTCCAGATCCCGATTCACTTACTCAACCCCCCGAACACCGTCGGCAGGTCGAGTGCGGCGAAGCCGTAGTGGCGTAGCCAGCGCAGGTCGCTCTCGAAGAAGGCGCGCAGGTCGGGGATGCCGTATTTCAGCATCGCCAGACGGTCGATCCCCATGCCGAAGGCAAAGCCCTGCCACTCGGCCGAGTCGATGCCGCCGGCTTCCAGCACCTTGGGGTGCACCATGCCCGAGCCAAGGATCTCCATCCACGAGTTGCCTTCGCCGATCTTGAGCTGGCCACCCTCCCACGAGCAGCGGATATCGACCTCGGCCGAAGGCTCGGTGAAGGGGAAGTGCGAGGCGCGGAAGCGCAGCTCGACCGAGGGCACCTCGAAGAAGGTCTTGCAGAACTCTTCGAGCACCCATTTCAGGTTCGCCATCGAGATGTCCTTGCCAAGCGCAAGGGCCTCCACCTGGTGGAACATCGGCGTGTGGGTCTGGTCCATGTCCATGCGGTAGACGCGGCCCGGCGCGATCACGCGGATCGGCGCGCCGGTCTTTTGCATGGCGCGGATCTGCACCGGCGAGGTGTGCGTGCGCAGCACATGCGGCGGGCGCGGGTCGGCGGCGTCGCGCGCCATGAAGAAGGTGTCGTGCTCTTGCCGGGCCGGGTGCTCGGGCGCGATGTTGAGCGCGTCGAAGTTATACCAGTCGCTCTCGATCTGCGGGCCCTCGGCCACGGCAAAGCCCATGTCGGCGAAGATCGCGGTGACCTCGTCCATGACCTGGCTGACCGGGTGGATGGTGCCCGTGCGGCGCGGACGGCCGGGCAGCGTGACATCAAGCCATTCGTTGCGCAGGCGCGCGTCCAGCGCGGCATCGGCCAGCGCCTCTTTCTTGGCGCGCAGCGCGGCGTCGATTTCGTTTTTCAGCACGTTCAGCGCGGCGCCGGTGGTCTGGCGCTCTTCCGGGCTCATCTGGCCCAGTTCGCGCATCTTCAGGCTGATCTCGCCCTTCTTGCCAAGCGCGGCCAGGCGCAGCTCTTCCAGCGCGGCCTCGTCAGCGGCCTGCGCGATCCCGTCGAGATATTTCGCCTTGAGCACGTCGAGCGCGTTCATCTGGTCTCTCCTGTCTGGTCGGGGGAGTGCTAGCCCCGCCCCGGCCCGATTTCAAGCGTATGAAAGAAAAACCCCGCGACGGCAAAGCGCCGCGCGGGGTTCAAAGTGCAATCCCTCAGATGGGGAGATTACGCAGCCGCGGCAGCCTTCGCCTTTTCGACGATGGCGCCAAACGCTTCCGGCTCGTGGATGGCGAGATCGGCGAGAACCTTGCGGTCCACTTCGATGCCAGCCAGCGCGAGGCCGTTGATGAAGCGCGAATAGGTCATTTCGGCGTCGAAGGCGCGGACAGCGGCGTTGATACGCTGGATCCACAGCGCGCGGAAGCTGCGCTTGCGGGCCTTGCGGTCGCGGGTCGCGTACTGGTTGGCCTTGTCGACGGCCTGGGTGGCGGTGCGGAAGTTGCGCGAGCGGGCCGAGTAGTAGCCTTTGGCAGCCTTCAGAACTTTCTTGTGCGAGGCGTGGGTAACCTTGCCGGATTTAACGCGGGACATTGATCAGCCTCCAGTTCAGCGGTTGTAGGGCATGTATTTCTTGACGATCTTTGCGTCCGCATCGGACAGGATCATCGTGCCCGCGCTGTCGCGGATGAACTTGGTGGTGCGCTTGATCATGCCATGGCGCTTGCCGGCCGGACCTGCGATAACCTTGCCGGTCGCGGTAAACTTGAACCGCTTCTTGGCAGCTGATTTCGTCTTCATCTTGGGCATTTCCATCTCCTCTTTCGAGTGTGTATTCACGCGACTCGGCATGCCACTCCGGCCGGCCGCGCGGGCTCATAGAGGGCGCCTGATATAGCCGCCCTCCCTGTTTGGCAAGGGGGTATGCGCACAAATCTACAGCAGGATGCGCCCGATCACCGACAGCACCACATCCGGGACCTCTCCCATCGTGTAGCCGCCGGGTTTCATCATCGCCGCGTAGATCAACAATCCCCCCCCCACGACCACCGCCAGAATTGCGGCATGTGGAGGGCGGCTGTTGGCAAATGCCGAGACGCCCGAGGGAATGGACAGCAGAAAAATAACCACCCCAAGGGCGAGCAACGTATCCATGTCAATCATGGCCGAGCCCTCGCTTACCCCTAGGTAAGCTTACTCCGGATCGGTGCGGAAAATCAATCTTTCGTCGCAGGGCGCCACGCGCAGGATGTTCGTCGTGCCCTGCACGTTGAAGGGCACGCCCGCGGTGACGACGATCTGGTTGGTTTCGTCGGCAAAACCGAAATCGCGCGCCGCGCGGGCCGCGTTGACGACCGCCATCTTGAACCGCTCGACCTCGTCGCAGCGCACGGCATGCACGCCCCAGGACAGGCAGATCTTGCGCAGGGTCTGCACCACCGGCGACATGGCGATGATCGGCACGCGCGGGCGCTCGCGCGCGATGAGCGAGACGGTCTTGCCCGACTGGGTGTAGCAGCAGATGGCCGAGATATCGGTGGCCTCGGCGATCTCGCGCGCGGCGGCCACGATGCCGTCGGCGACGGTCTGGCGAACCACGGTGCGCGAGGCCTCGATCACCTCGCGATAGGTCGGGTCGTTCTCGACCGATTGCGCGACCGAGTTCATGGTGGCGACCGCATCGACCGGGTAGCGACCGGCGGCGGATTCCGCGCTCAGCATGATTGCGTCGGTGCCCTCATAGATCGCGGTGGCGACGTCCGAGACCTCGGCGCGGGTCGGCATCGGGCTTTCGATCATGCTCTCGAGCATCTGCGTCGCGACGATCACGGGCTTTGCCGCCGCGCGGCAGCGGCGGATCAGGCGCTTCTGGATCGGCGGCACGGCGTGGACCGGCAGTTCCACCCCCAGGTCGCCACGCGCCACCATGATCCCATCCGAGACCTTGAGGATCTCGTCGAAGGCTTTCACGGCGGCAGGCTTTTCGATCTTGGACAGGATGGCCGCGCGGCCGCGCGCCAGCGCACGCGCCTCGATCACGTCCTCGGGGCGCTGCACGAAGCTGAGCGCCAGCCAGTCGGCGCCCATCTCGCAGGCGAACTCCAGATCGGCCCGGTCCTTGTCCGAAAGCGCGGCCAGCGGCAGCACCACGTCGGGCACGTTCACGCCCTTGCGGTTCGAGATCGTACCGCCCGTCGTCACGGTGCAATTGGCGAAATCGGGGCCGCATTCATCCACCCGCAGGCGGATCTTGCCATCGTTGACCAACAGCGTGGCGCCGGGTTCGAGCGCGGCAAAGATCTCGGGGTGCGGCAGGCAGACACGATGCCCCTCGCCCTCGGTCGGGTCGAGATCGAAACGGAAGGGCACGCCCTCTTCCAGATCGGCAGCGCCAGCGGCAAAGGTGCCAACGCGCAGCTTGGGGCCCTGAAGGTCGGCCAGCACGGCGATCGGACGCCCGGTATCGGCCTCGATCTGGCGGATGATATCGTAGCGCGCCTTCTGCTCGGCATGGGTGCCGTGGCTCATGTTCAGGCGGAACACGTCGGCTCCGGCCTCAAACAGCGCGCGAATGGTGGTGTAGTCCGACGATGCCGGCCCCAGAGTGGCCACGATCTTGACATTGCGAAGGCGTCTCATGCGTCCTCGTTCCTCATATTGACAAAATTTTTCGTGGGCCGGGCACAGCTATGGCGCAAAATGTCGCACAGAGCAACTGGCCTGCCCGCTAGAACTCGCGTATTTCTCGTCTGACGATTTTGGACGACGAGAGTATGACGCCCCACCCCGCCTACCGGACCGCTGGCACCGAGCGACCCTCGCGCTGGCTGGTGACCGTGGACCATGCCACCAACACCATTCCCGATTGGGTCTGCGGCGACTCTCTGGGGATCGCGGCGCAGGACATGGCGCGCCATATTGCCTATGACGTCGGCGCGCTCGGGCTGGCCGAGCGGCTGGCCGCACGGCTGGATGCGCCGATGATTTCCACCGACTTCTCGCGCCTCGTGATCGACCCGAACCGGGGCGAGGATGACCCGACGCTGGTGATGCGGCTCTACGACGGCACGGTGATTCCGGCGAACCGGAACGCCTGCGCGGAGCAGATCGAGCAGCGCTTGGCGCGGCTTTACCGCCCCTACCACGCCGCGCTGGCCGATATCGCGGGTGCCCGGACGGATCGGGTGATCTGCGCGGTGCATTCCTTCACGCCCTGCCTGCGCGGGCGCCCCCCGCGCCCCTGGCAGGTCGGCATCCTCTATTCGCACCGGGATGAGCGGCTGGCCAAGCCGTTGATCGCGGCGCTCGCGGCGCAGGGCCTGTGCGTGGGCGACAACGAGCCCTACTCGGGCCATCTTGACGGCGATTCCATCGACCGGCATGCGCTGACACCGGGCCGCCCGAATGTGCTGATCGAGTTGCGCAACGATCTGATCGCGCAGCCTGACGGCCAGATCGCCTGGGCAGACCGGCTGGCGCCGGTGCTCGATCAGGTGCTGCGCAACAGCGGGCTTTAGGCGCCCAGCCCATCGCGGTGATTCGCCCTTGAAGGGTTTGCACGACGTGACGGGCGCTGTAGCCCGTTGAAATTAACGAATTCTTTACAACCCTTTGGCGTGCGCCTCCACGCCTCTGGTCCAATCCTTTCGGTTCGCGCCTATTGCGCGCCAGGCGCGAACAATGCGGGGCGCGCGGGCCCACAAATCCCTTGCCGCATGTTCTCCCCAGCGTCATCGTTTTTGCATAGAGTAAGGATTATCTCATGTTCGCGTTATTTCTCGCATTAAGTGTGGCACTCACGCTGCTCCTTTGGGCAGAGCTGGGATGCCCCCGCCTGGGGATCGCGCCGCTGCGCCGGCGTTCCCCGTCACCGACGCCGGAAGATGCTCCGGCGCCGCAAAAGCCGACGATCACCAAGGACGAATTACCGTCCCCCTCGGAAGCTCTGCGTTTTGCCGAGCGTCAGGCCCGCCGCAACACCCGTCTTATCGAACAGCCCGACCCGCTCACGGTCGAACCCGCCCACATCGCCGAGCCCAGAGAGAACCCCGACGAGGCAATGTGGAAACGGCTGGAAGCCATGCTGCACGCGCCCGAACAGGCCCCTCGCCCCGCCGCCACGGTCGCGGCACAGGACCTCGCCCCGACACGCGACGCAGATGACGACCTGCCGCGGATCGACGATCTCGCGCCCGGCGAGCGGCTGGAGCTTGAACTCGACGGCCCCGCGCCGCGGCGTGAAAGCATCCGCTTCGAGCAGGTGCAAGGCCGCCGCCGCACCCGCGTGGTGATCGAGGACGAGGCCATCCTGATCCTCGACAACACCGATGCAGCAAGTCTGACCCCGGATCTCTTCCAGTTCCGCGCGCCGCGCGCCGTCTAAGACGGCCCGGCAACGGAAAACCCCGGCCAGGGCTGTGGCCGGGGTTTTCTCATTTTCAGAAGGCTACTGCGATCAGATCGCGGCCTTGAGGCTCTCGTCCAGATAGATCTCGCGCAGGCGCAGCGACACCGGGCCGGGTTTGCCCGAACCAAGCGCCACGCCGTCGACCTCGACCACCGGCATCACGAAGGCCGAAGCCGAGGTGAAGAATGCCTCGTCGGCCGCCTGAGCTTCGGCGATGGTGAAGGGGCGCTCGACGATCTCCATCTGCGCTTCGGCGGCATATTTCAGCAGCGAGGCGCGGGTGATCCCGTGCAGGATGTCGTTCGACAGCTGGCGGGTGATGATCTTGCCGTCCTTGACGATATAGACGTTGTTCGACGAGCCCTCGGTGACGAAACCGTCCTCGACGAACCAGGCGTCCTGCTTGCCCGCCTTCTCGGCCGCCATCTTCACCATCGACGCGTAGAGAAGCTGCACGGTCTTGATGTCGCGGCGGTGCCAGCGCAGATCGGGAACCGAAATCACCGAGATCCCCTTTTGCACCTTGGGGTCATCGGCCAGACCGGGCTTCGACTGAGTGTACAGCACGACAGTCGGCGGCGTGCCCTCGGGCGGGTAGTGGAAATCGCGATCGCCCGCATTGCCGCGGCTGACCTGCAGGTAGATCATGCCCTCGTCAAGTTCATTGCGCTTGATCATCTCACGGTGGATCTCCAGCCACTCCTCGCGGCTGATGTCGCAGACGATCTCTAGCTCGGCCAGCGAGCGGTTGAGGCGTGCGACATGACCATCAAACTCCAGGATCTTGCCGCCCAGGACCGAGGTCACCTCGTAGACGGCATCGCCCATCACGAACCCACGGTCGAAGATCGAGACGCTTGCCTCTTCCTCCGGCAGATATTGACCATTGAGATAGACAGTCCGGCTCATTCGTCTCTCCTTGCTCAGCCCCAAAGCCCGGCCTCGGGCGGGTAAACCTTGCCCTCGGCATAGGCCAAGGGGGTGGCACGGTCTTCGGCCAACAAAAGCGGCCCGTCAAGGTCAACATACTCTGCGCCCTGCGCAACCAGCACCGCAGGCGCCATCGCAAGGCTCGAGCCCACCATGCAGCCGACCATGATCTGATAACCCTCGGCCCGCGCCAGATCACGCAGGGCCAGCGCCTCGGTCAGCCCACCGGTCTTGTCGAGCTTGATGTTCACCATGTCATACTTGCCGCGCAGATGGCCCAGGCTCGCGCGGTCATGACAGCTCTCATCGGCGCAAACAGGCACGGGCCGCGCAATCCCTATCAGCGCCGCGTCATCCGCGGCGGGCAAGGGCTGCTCGACCAGCGCGACACCCAGACGGACCAGATGCGGAGCCAGATCCTGATAGACCTCGGCGCTCCAGCCCTCGTTCGCGTCTACGATGATCCGCGCCTTCGGCGCCCCGGCCCGCACCGCTTCCAGCCGCGCCATATCGTCGGGCGTGCCCAGCTTGATCTTCAACAGCGGGCGATGCGCATGACGCGCGGCCGCGGCCTGCATCTTCTCGGGCGTATCGAGCGAGAGCGTATAGGCACAGGTCATCGGCCCCGGCGCGGGCAGCCCTGCCAACTCCCATACCCGCTTGCCCGCAAGCTTCGCCTCCAGATCCCACAGCGCACAATCGACCGCATTGCGCGCGGCCCCCGGCGCCAGCGCGTCTTGCAACTCGGCCCGCGTGATCCCGGCGGGAAGCGCCTCGATCTGCGCCGCCACGCTTTCCAGGCTCTCGCCATAGCGCGCATAGGGCACGCATTCGCCGAAGCCCACGGCACCGCCGCGCGCCACCCGCACCGTCAGCACCTTGGCCTCGGTCCGGCTCCCGCGCGAGATGGTGAACACCTCGGCCAGCCGGAATACATCCGCCGTCACGGAGATCATCGCATCCCCCTTCTTCTTGGCTCAAATACCTCCGCCGGAGGCATCCGCCCCCGGCCACATGCGCAGCCTCTCAGATCGCGTCCAGCGCGTCCACCAGCTTGGCGGCGCCAAAGCGGAAGGGGTCGGTGGCGGGCAGGCCCATGTCTGCCTCAACCTGCGCCAGATAGGCCAGGGCCTCGGCCTCGGGCATATGCTGGGTGTTGACCGACACGCCCACCACCTGACACGCGGGGTTCGCAACCTTCGCCAGCGCCAGCGCCGTATCGCGCACCGCCTCAAGCGAGGGCAGCTTGTAGCCCGGCAGGCCGCGCATATGGGCACGGGTAGGCTCGTGGCACAGGATCAGCGCATCGGGCTGGCCGCCATGGATCAGCGCCATGGTCACCCCCGAGTACGAGACGTGGAACAGACTGCCCTGCCCCTCGATCAGATCCCAGTGATCGGCGTCATTGTCCGGCGTCAGATACTCGACCGAGCCCGCCATGAAATCCGCGATCACCGCATCGAGCGGCACACCGTCACCGGTGATCAGGATGCCGGTCTGCCCCGTCGCGCGGAAGCTTGCCTTCATGCCGCGCTCGCGCATCTCGCGCTCCATGCAAAGCGCCGTATACATCTTGCCGACCGAGCAATCGGTGCCCACCGCCAAACACCGCTTGCCGGTGCGCTTGATCCCGTTGGCGATCGGGTACTGGACCGAGGGCACGCGCACGTCATGCAACTGACGCCCGCAGGCGGCGGCAACGGCCACCAGGTCGGGTTCGTCGCGCAGCAGGTTGTGCAGCCCCGAGGCCAGATCGAACCCCTCCTCCAGCGCCTGCACCAGAACCTTCTTCCAGGCCGGGCTGATCACGCCACCACGGTTCGCCACGCCGATCACCAGCGTCTTGGCGCCGGCGGCCTTGGCGGTGGCAAGGTTCATATCCGCCAGCCCCATATCGGCCTTGCAGCCCTCCAGGCGATACTGGCCAAGCGCGAATTCCGGGCGCCAGTCCTTGATCCCCTGCGCCACCTTGACTGCCAGTTGATCGGGCGCGTCGCCCAGGAACAGAAGATATGGGGTCTCGATCATGGACATGGCGTTCTCCGATTGGGCAACATTGTTGACTTAGAAACAAAATAGCGCGCCGCACGGGGATTTTTTCGATAATTGTCGCTTACAATCTAATCATTGCCGAAGATTTCACGACCATCATGAAATTCGGCGCACTATTATCCCGACCAAACTGAAAACCGATCAAGTTTCTGTCGCAAGCGCAGCAACGATTCTGCGCCCGCGAAATGCGCTTGAAACCGCATGCGCAATATTATATCCCGCCAGCAACCAAACTCGAAACATCATTGCGAGAGAGATCATGAGCTTCCGCGTTCAGCCCGCCGCCCCAGCCCGTCCTAACCGCTGCCAGCTCTTTGGCCCCGGCTCGCGCCCGGCGATCTTCGAGAAGATGGCACAGTCGGCCGCCGACGTGATCAACCTCGACCTTGAGGACTCGGTCGCCCCCGACGACAAGCCGCAGGCGCGCCGCAACATCATCGAGGCCTCGCACAATATCGACTGGGGCAACAAGTATCTCTCGGTCCGCATCAACGGCCTCGACACGCCGTTCTGGTATCGTGACGTGGTCGAACTGCTCGAAGACGGCTCGGAACGCATCGACCAGATCATGATCCCCAAGGTGGGTTGCGCCGCCGACGTCTATGCCGTCGATGCGCTTGTCACCGCGATCGAGGCCGCCAAGGGCCGCAAGAAGCGCATCTCGCTTGAGGTCATCATCGAATCCGCCGCAGGTATCGCCCATGTCGAGGAAATCGCAGCCTCCTCGCCGCGCCTTCAGGCCATGAGCCTCGGCGCCGCCGACTTCGCGGCCTCGATGGGCATGGCCACGACCGGCATCGGCGGCACCCAAGAAAATTACTACATGCTGCGCGAAGGCGCGAAATACTGGTCGGACCCGTGGCACTGGGCGCAGGCCGCCATCGTCGCCGCCTGCCGCACCCACGGCATCCTGCCCGTCGATGGCCCGTTCGGCGATTTCTCCGATGACGAGGGCTTCCGCGCGCAGGCGCTGCGCTCGGCCACGCTCGGCATGGTCGGAAAATGGGCGATCCACCCCAAGCAGGTCGCGCTGGCCAACGAGGTCTTCACCCCGTCGGAAGCCGCAGTGACCGAGGCGCGCGAGATCCTCGCCGCGATGGAGAAGGCCAAGGCGGAGGGCGCCGGCGCCACCGTCTACAAGGGCCGCCTGGTCGACATCGCCTCGATTCGTCAGGCCGAGGTTATTGTCAGACAGGCCGAAATGATTAAGGGTTGAGCTCTTCATAAAGAATCGAATCCCGGAGCAGAGGGGAGGGGAGGCCCCGCTGCATGAGGGAACAGGGACGCCCCGGCCTGACGGTCGGGGCGTTTCCGTTACAGCGTCGTTACGTTGACGTAAGAATCTCTTCCCCTCGCGTCAGTTGCATTTCCCCGCCAGCGTCGTCATATAGGCCACGCACCGAAACGGAGGGATCCGATGACGACCTATCTCGAGTTCGAAAAGCCGCTTGCCGAGATCGAGGGCAAGGCAGAAGAGCTTCGCGCTCTGGCCCGCCAGAACTCGGAGATGGATGTCGAAAAAGAGGCCGCAGCGCTCGACAAGAAGGCCGCGCAGCTGCTCAAGGATCTCTACAAGGATCTCAGCCCCTGGCGCAAATGCCAGGTCGCGCGTCACCCCAACCGCCCGCATTGCCAGGACTATATCGACGCGCTCTTCACCGAATTCACCCCGCTGGCAGGCGATCGCAACTTCGCCGACGACCATGCGGTGATGGGGGGCCTCGCGCGCCTCAACGATCAGCCCGTCGTCGTCATCGGCCATGAAAAGGGCCATGACACCGCCAGCCGCATCACCCGCAACTTCGGCATGGCCCGCCCCGAAGGCTACCGCAAGGCGATCCGCCTGATGGACATGGCCGACCGTTTCGGCCTGCCCGTTGTGACGCTGATCGACACCCCCGGCGCCTATCCCGGCAAGGGCGCAGAAGAGCGCGGCCAGTCCGAGGCGATCGCGCGATCGACCGAGAAATGCCTGCAGATCGGCGTGCCGGTTGTGTCGGTGATCATCGGCGAGGGCGGCTCGGGCGGTGCTGTGGCTTTCGCCACGGCCGACCGCATCGCCATGCTCGAACATTCGGTCTACTCGGTGATCTCGCCCGAGGGCTGCGCCTCGATCCTGTGGAAGGATGCCGAGAAGATGCGCGAGGCCGCCGAGGCGCTGCGCCTGACCGCGCAGGATCTCAAGAAACTCGCCATCATCGACCGCATCATTCAGGAGCCCCTGGGCGGCGCGCAACGGGATCGCCCGGCAGCCATCGCAGCCGTGGGTTCGGAAATCGCGCTGATGTTGGCCGAGCTGAAGGGCAAGAAGCGCGGCGAGTTGATCAATGAGCGCCGCAAGAAGTTCCTCGACATGGGCTCGAAAGGGCTTGCCGCTTGAGCCCGTGAGGGCGATGCGCTTCACAGGCATCGCCGCACTTGGGCGGGCCTAAGCCTTACCGCACCACGAAGCCCGCTTCGGCCATCAGCGCATCCGAGGCTGGCTCGATCTCTGCCTCAAGCCGCTCCATGAACTCGGACACCTTCAGCCCCGGCGGGATGACCGGCAGGAACTCGATCACCGCCACGCCGGGCTTGCGCAGCACGCCGTGGCGCGGCCAGAACACCCCCACGTTGGTTGCGGCTGGAATACAGGGCTGCTGGAGTTCCTTGTAAAGCGCACCCGCACCGATCTTGTACTCGCGTTTGACGCCGGGGGCGACGCGCGTGCCCTGCGGGAAGATGATCAGCTGACCGCCCATCATCCGGCTCTCGCGGACCTTGGCCAGCATCGAGCGCACTGCAGCGCCCCGCTTGCCGCGATCAACGGGAATGCAGCCGATCAGATAGGCATACCAGCCGACGAAAGGCGTCCAGACCAGTTCCTTCTTCATGATGAACTTGCCGCGTGGCACGGCGGCATAGATCATCAGGATGTCGAGAAAGCTCTGGTGCTTGGAGGCGACCAGCACATCGCCCGAAGGCACTTCGCCACGGATCTCGGTGCGCAGCCCGACGATCCAGCGCGCCGAATGGCACACCCATTTGCAATAGGCGCGACACACCCAGATCGCCCCGTCCCGCCCGCCGATCAGCGCAACCGGAAACAGGCCCACGGCGATCACCGCCAGCATGATGTACATCTGCACGATAAAAACGATGGAACGCAGATATTGCACAACGATCATCAGCGAATTCCCTTCAGCATACGCAGCGCCGCAGCGCGGGTGGCCACATAGGCGACCACGGCCGCCAGCGGCGGAATCACCAGCGGCCAGAGCCAGCCCGCTCCCGCAAAACCTAGCCCGGTCAGGAAGGCGCCTGCCTCGTCGGTCGCGGGCAGCAGCGCAATCGCGATCATTCCCGCCGCTGTTCCAAGCACCGCCCCCGCCAGCCCGCGCAGCGTGAAGCGCCGCACGAACGCCTTGGCGATAAACGCGTCGCGCGCGCCCACCAGACGCAACACCCGGATCACCTGCCCGTTCGCCGCCAGCGCGGCCTGCGCCGCCAGCGTGATCATTCCCGCCATCGCCCCGCCGATCAAGACCAGAGACAGAAGCCCGAGCATCCGCAGCCGCTCGGCCGCCGCGACCAGCGGGCGGCGCCAGCGGGTGTGGTCATCCAGAATCGCGCCCGGCACCTCGGCGGCAAGGCGCAGACGCAGCCCCTCGGCGTCGATGCCCTCGGCGGTCTCGGTCACCTCGATCAGCTGCGGCAGCGGCAGGCTGTCGACCGGCAGGTCGGGCCCGAACCACGGCCCGAGCAGCGCCTTCATCTCTTCGGATTCCAGCGCCCGATAGGTTGCGATACCGGGCGTCGTGGACAGCACGGCCAGCACCGCCTGCACCTGCGCCTGCATCTGCTCGGCCGGGGCAGAGATACGAATCGTGGCGGAGCGCGCCAGCGCCTCGGACCAGCGGTCGGCCAGGCGCCCGGTCGCCAGCGACAGCGCCAGTGCGAAAACAGCAAGGAAGGCCATCGCCGCCGCCGTCAGCAGCGTCAGCCGCGCGGTGAACCCGGTGGGGGGCACAACCCGGCCAGCCGCCGACAGATCGCCCCGCAGAAAAGCCAGCGCCACCCGCATCACAGATCCGCCCCTGCCAGTTGCAAGTGGCGGTTCGCGATACGCAGCACCCGCGCCGCGACCTCTTTCTTCGCCATGCGGATCAGATTGAGATCATGCGTCGCGATCACCACGGTCTTGCCCATCTTGTTCAGCTCGACCAGCAGCGACAGCAACCGCAGCGACATCTCCCAGTCGAGGTTGCCGGTCGGCTCATCGGCCAGGATCACGTCTGGCGACATCATCACCGCGCGGGCCAGCGCGGCGCGCTGACGCTCGCCGCCCGACAGCTGCGGCGGCAGTGCCTCGGCCTGGGCGCGCAGCCCGACCCAGGACAGCAACTCGCGCAATTCGCCTTCATTGACGCTGCGTGCCGTGGCGGTCAGCGGCAGGGCCACGTTCTCGGCGACCGAAAGATGATCGAGAAACTGGCAATCCTGATGCACCACGCCGATGCGCTGGCGCAGGCCCGCGATCTCGTCGCGCCCGAGGCCGCGCACATCGCTGCCAAACAGGCTCAGTTGCCCAGCCGAGGGCAGCAATTCCGCGTAACACAGCTTGAGAAACGTCGTCTTGCCCGCGCCCGACGGGCCGGTCAGAAAGTGAAACGACCCCGGCACAAGTTTGAGCGTCATCTCCGAGAGCAGCTCGCCCCCGCCATAGCTCATTGCCACATTTTGCAGCTCGATCACTGCACAGCCCCTTTGTTCGCGCTAATCCGGTTTGCAATAATCCTGTAGGTGCCGCAAACCCTTGGATATTGGCCACGCGCTTGCTACAACATATGCAAGTGAATTGCCAGAATGGCGATCGGAGGGGCAAGAGGTAGGTTATCGGTATGCGGCTGGTCTGCCCGAATTGCGCAGCGCAATACGAAGTTGATGATGCGGCCATCCCCGACACCGGGCGCGAGGTCCAGTGTTCGGCCTGTGGCAAGCTTTGGTTCCAACCCGGAAAGGCCTCTGCCGAGGCGCCGGCCCCTGCGGTCGCGCCTGCGCCCGAGGCTGCGCCGGAGCCCGCGCATGAACCCGAACCGGAGGCAACCGCGCAGCCGGAGCCTGAATCGCACCCCGAGGAACCCGCCGAGGAGGATGGCATCGCGCCAGCCCCCGTTGCTGGCCAGACCCCGCGCCGCCAGCTCGACGACAGCCTGCTTGCGATCCTGCGCGAAGAGGCCGAGCGCGAAGCCGCGCAGCGCCGCACCGAAGGCCTGCCGATCGAAACCCAGGAAGAAATGACGCTGGAGCCGGCGGCCGCCCAGGCCGCCTCGCGCGCGGCGGCCAAGATCGCGCAGATGCAGCGCGGTCCCGAAGGCGAGGTCGCATCGCCCGACGAAGAGGCGCCCGAGGATCAGGGCGCGGCATCGCGCCGCGAGCGCCTGCCCGACATCGAAGAGATCAACTCGACCCTGCGCGCAAGCTCGGACCGGATCGACCTCGACGTGTCCTTCGATGCACCGCAAACGCTGGCACGGCAACGCTCGGGCTTCCGCTTGGGCTTTTCGCTGGTGCTGCTGATCGGGCTGATCGTGGTGGTGCTGTATACATCCGCGCCCAAGCTGCAGGTATTGGCCCCGCCGCTCTCGCCCATGCTGGAGCGCTATGTGGCCAGCGTCGATGCAGGCCGCGTCTGGCTTGATGGCCAGTTGCAGGGCGTGATCCTCAAGCTGCGCGACGACCCCGCTCAATAATCCCTAGAACGCGTCGAGCAGGCGACGCAGGTAGTCGAGTTCATCCTCGGGGCGCAGCCGCTCGCCCGAGCGGCGCCGAATTTCATCGAGCAGATCGCGCGCCCGGCGATAGACGTCGTCAGCGCCCAACATTTCATCCTGCGCACCGAAACGCTCGCCATTGCCGAGGCTGCGGCCAAGCGGATCGCGCGGCGCCTCGCGCGCGCTGTTGCCGCCAAGCGCATCGCCCAACCGACGCTCCCCATCCGTGCCCGGATTACCCTGCTGGCGCCCGGCCTCTTCGGCCAGCGCCTCGCCCAAGGACCGCATCCCCTCGCGCAGAGCCTCGATCGCATCCGCCTGCCGGTCGATGGCAAGGCCATTATCGCCGTCGCGCAGCGCCTGCTCGGCCTCTTCCATGGCACGCCCGGCCTCATCGAGTTGCTGGCGCGCGGTATCGCCCGGCTCGTTGCCAAGGCGCGGCATCAGGCCCTGCTGACGCCCCAACTGCTGACGCAGGGAGTGCTGGCGTTTCGCAAGCTCATCCGCTCCGGTCCCGCCCTGCCCCTGCTCACCCTCGCCCGCGCCGGGCTGCTCGGGTTCGGCGCCCTCGCCGAAACCCTCCTGCATCTGGCGGAACGAATCGTCCGACAGCTTTTGCTGCTCGCGCAGGGTCTCCGCCAGATCCTGCATGGACTGGTTGCCGGGCATATTGCCCTCGCCGCCCTGTCCCTGCGTGACCTTGAGGTTCTCCATCATCCGCGCAAGCTGATCGAGCAGCTCCTGCGCCTCGGCCATCCGGCCCTCTTCCATCAGGCGCTGGATCTCGTCCATCAGCTGCTGGATCTGGTCGCCGGTGATCTGCTGGCTGGGTTGCTGCTGGCCGAATTGCGGCCCTTCCTCTGGCGGCGCGCGCTCAGCCAGCATCTGGATATAGCGGTCGGTCGCCTCTTTGAGTTCCTGCATCAGCTTGGCGATCTCATCCTTCGAGGCACCGTTGCGGATTGCCTCGGACAGGCGTTCCTGCGCCTGCTGCATCGCGGCCAGCGCATCGGCAAGGCCGCCATCCTCCAGCAACTCGGCCATCTGCCAGAGCGCCTCGGCCACCTCATCACGCACCTCGGGAGTCAGCGGCCCGGTCTCAAGCCGCTGCACCGTCATGCGCAGCATCAGGTAGATGTCGTATTTCGGGATGAACTCATCGGGGCGGTAGGACACGGCGCGCAGCCATTGCGCCACACGCACCCGATTCTCGCGCGACCAGAGAAGATCGCGGCGCGCCTCGATCAGCGCCGAGGCCAACGGGTCGAAGAACCGCCGCCCGGGCAGTTCAAGCGCCTGCGCACCCGTGCTGCCGGTCTGGCCGCGCCCGTCCTCGACCTCCAGCGTCAGCTTCACCGGCAGGTTCGCCCAGGGGTGACGGGCGGCATCTTCGGCCAGCGTTTCGATGAAATCCGCGCGCGATCCCGAGATTGGCAGGGGCAGATCGAAGACCAGATCCTCGCGCGGCTCGGGCGCGAGTGCGAGGCCGTAAAGCCGCGGCACGGCGTCAAGGTCGAGGCTGACCCGCGCCCGCCCCGCCGTCACGGCGTAGTCGTCGACCGCGTGGAAAGGCTGCGCCAGCTTGCCATCGGCGCGGCGCTCGGCCAGACCGACAAGCTCCACGCTTGGCGTCTCATCGGCCAGCACCGTCACCTCGAACCGCCGCCCGCCGGGGCCGCCGACCTCGACGATGCCGGAGCGTTCAACAATGAACTCGCGCTTTTGCAGCGTCTCGCCGGTTTCAGCCTCGGGCAATGCCGCGGGGCTGGAGACTGTCTCCTCGAACGGGATCGCGCCTGCGGGGCCGTAGAAGCGGAAGGCCATGCGGCTGCCTTCGGGCAGGGCGATCAGATCGCCGTCGAGCGAATTGAGATAGAGCCCCGGCTTGCCGGTATAGCGCGGCGGCTCGGCCCAGCCTTCCCAGCTCGGGCCCATCGCGGCCTCTGCGCTGCCGGGCACACCGGGTGCCTGCACATCCAGAACCCGGTCGGGCGCGCCGAACAGAAGGGCCAGCACCAGCGCGGTCAGCGCCGTCAGCCGCAGCGCGAAAGGGTCACGCGGCGCAAGATCGGGCGCGGGGACTACGGCGCGTGCGCCCGCCGCGCGGGCGGCCATGCGGGCCAGATGCGCCTCCCACAGGGCACGGCTGGCGGCGTCGGTGCCACCCAGAACCATCGCGTCGCTCAGCGCGGTCAGCGGCCGCCCTGGCAGGGTCGCATCAAGGCGCGCCACGGCCTCGCGCGGCGCAGGCCAGCGAAAGCGCCACGCGCCCCAGACAAGCGCGATCACAAGCGCCGCCGCCCCCGCCCAAAGCGCAGCGCCAAGCCATCCCGCAGGCAAATAATCTTGGAGCCGGAACGCCGCAGCCGAAAACCCGAGCGCGGCAAGGCTCAGCACCGGCCAGAAGGCGCGCAGACCCCGCTCGAGCACCATTCCCGCCCGCGTCAGGGCAAGCGGACGGCGCAGCGCCTCAAGCGGCGCGGGCGTTACGGGGCGGGCGCGTTTCGGCATCGTTCCTTTCCGGCTCCGACGCCAAATCGCTCAGAGCCACTCGGGGATGCTATCGCGGGCCAGCATTTCCTCAAAGCTCGGTCTGCGCCGAATGACAGCGAATTGATCCCCGTTCACCAGAACCTCGGGGATCAGGGGGCGCGAGTTATATTCAGATGACATCACCGCGCCATACGCCCCGGCAGAGCGGAAGGCGACAAGATCGCCCGCGTCAAGCGGCGTCAGCGCGCGGCCTTTGGCGAAAGTGTCGCCCGTTTCGCAAACCGGGCCGACCACGTCAAAGGGCTGCGCCTCAGTTCCCGGCGCGGGTTCCACCACGGGGATGATGTCGTGATGCGCGTCATACATCGAGGGCCGCACGAGGTCGTTCATCGCCGCGTCCACGATCAGGAAGTCGCGCCCCTCTCCCTGCTTGAGATAGATGACCGAGGTCACCATGATCCCGGCATTGCCGGAAATCAGCCGCCCCGGCTCGATCTCGATCTCGCAACCCAGATCGCCCACCGTGCGCCGGATCACCGCGCCATATTCCAGCGGCAGCGGCGGAGCGGCGTTCGAACGCTCATAGGGAATACCCAGACCGCCGCCCAGATCGAGGCGGCGAATGTCATGCCCGTCTTCGCGCAGCGCCAGCGTGAGTTCGCGCACCTTGGTGAAGGCCGCCTCGAAAGGCGCCAGATCGGTCAGCTGCGAGCCGATATGCACATCGACGCCGACCACCGAGATGCCCGGCAGCTTGGCGGCCATCGCGTAGACCGCGCGGGCCTTGGCGATCGGGATGCCGAACTTGTTCTCCGACTTGCCGGTCGCGATCTTCGCATGGGTCTTGGCGTCCACGTCCGGGTTCACCCGGATCGCGATCGGCGCACTCACGCCCAGTTCCGAGGCGACCTCGGAGATCGCCAGCAACTCGGGCTCGGATTCGACGTTGAATTGGCGGATGCCGCCCTCCAACACCAGCCGGATTTCCTCGCGCGTCTTGCCGACGCCGGAAAAGACGATCCGCTCACCCGGCACACCGGCAGCCTTGGCGCGCCGATACTCGCCGCCCGAGACCACATCCATCCCCGCGCCCAGATCGCCAAGAACCTTGAGCACCGCGAGGTTCGAGTTCGACTTGATCGCGAAGCAGACGAGGTGGTCCATCCCCTCGAGCGCCTCGTCGAAGAGGCGAAAGTGGCGGGTCAGCGTGGCGGTCGAATAGACGTAAAACGGCGTGCCGACGGCGGACGCGATCTCGGGGATCGCAACATCCTCGGCATGAAGAACGCCATCGCGGTAAAGGAAGTGGTCCATCGGGTGACCTTTCTCGGGGCAGGTTCGTGTGGCGCAGTAGCAGCAGCGCGGCCCCTGCGGCAAGCAGGATCAGCGGCTGGCGGCAACCTCGCCCGGTGGAATCGGCGCGCCATCGACGCCACAGGCCGCCAGAGCCAGCACTGCAAGGATCACAAGGCTCTTCATGGGGTCACCCTCAGTCCGAATCCGCCGATATCGGTGCTGAACGTCGGATAGACGCGGTTGTCGCTGACGCTGTATTGCGCATCGAGACGCGGTTGCGAGCATCCGGTCAGCAGCGCCAGGGCAATCAGCGACAGCGTTCTCATCCCAGCAGTTCCTTCCAGCGGGCGATTTGCAGGCGCACCTGATCGGGCGCCGTTCCGCCGTAAGATTGCCGCGACGCGACCGAGTTGTGAACCCCGAGCACATCGAAGATCGCCGAAGTGATCGCACCATTGACCGACTGCATATCGGCAAGCGTCAGGTCGGGCAGATCGCAACCCTTCGTTTCCGCCATCGCAACCAGCGTGCCGGTCACATGGTGGGCATCGCGGAAGGGCAGACCGGCCTCGCGCACCAGCCAGTCGGCCAGGTCGGTCGCGGTCGAGAAGCCCGACGAGGCCGCTGCTTCCAGCTTGTCGCGGTTGACGGTGAGGTCCGAGATCATCCCCGCCATCGCCGCCAGCGCCAGCATCAGGTTGTCAGCCGCGTCAAAGACCTGCTCTTTGTCTTCCTGCATGTCCTTGGAATAGGCAAGCGGCAGCCCCTTCATCACCGTGAACAACGCCACGGTCGCACCAAGGATGCGCCCGATCTTGGCGCGGATCAGCTCGGCCGCGTCGGGATTGCGCTTTTGCGGCATGATCGACGAGCCGGTGGACCACTTGTCCGACATAGCGACGAAGCGGAACTGTGCCGAGGACCAGATCACCAGCTCTTCGGCCAGACGCGACAGGTGCACCGCGCAGATCGAGGCCGAGGACAGGAACTCGAGCGCGAAGTCGCGGTCGGACACGGCATCAAGGCTGTTCGCCATCGGCCGGTCGAAATCGAGCGCCTTGGCGGTGGCGAAACGGTCGATGTTAAAGCCAGTGCCAGCAAGCGCTGCCGCACCAAGCGGGCATTCGTTCATCCGCTTGCGCGTATCGCTGAAACGGCCCAGATCGCGGGCGAACATCTCGACATAGGCCATCATGTGATGGCCCCAGGTCACCGGCTGCGCGGTTTGCAGATGGGTAAAGCCTGGCATGACCCAATCGGCGCCAGCCTCGGCTTGGCCGATCAGGGCGCGGATCAGCGCATCGAGCCCCGAAATCGCCGCGTCGCACTGATCGCGCACCCAAAGGCGGAAGTCCGTCGCCACCTGGTCATTGCGCGAACGTGCGGTGTGCAGCCGGCCCGCCGGTTCGCCGATGATCGCCTTCAGTCGCGCCTCGACATTCATGTGGATGTCTTCCAGCACGGTCGAGAACGGGAAATTGCCGCCCTCGATCTCTGACAAGACCGTGAGCAGGCCTTCCCGGATCGCCTCGGCGTCTTTATCACTGATGATACCTTGTGCGGCAAGCATCGCCGCATGGGCCCGGCTGCCGCGGATATCCTGTGCGTAGAGCCGCTGGTCGAACCCGATAGAGGCGTTGATTGCCTCCATGATCGCGTCCGGTCCGGCAGTGAAGCGCCCGCCCCACATGGCGTTCGAGGATTTATCCTTGCTGTCGGTCATGGTCTGGCCCTTTGTCGGAGGCAAAATGCTGCGGTTTCTCGTCCTTTATCTCGCCCTGAGCCTGGGTGCAAATGCCGCGGCCGCCGCCGACCTCGAAGCGCTGAAGGCGGGCGAGATGCGCAAGCTGGTCGTCTTCGAAGAGCCCCTGCCCACGCCCGATCTGCCCTTCGTCGATGAAACCGGCGCCGAGCGCAGCCTCAAGGAGTTCCACGGCAAGGTGATCTTGCTGAACTTCTGGGCCACCTGGTGCGCACCCTGCCGCGAAGAGATGCCGTCGCTCGACCGTTTGCAGGCCGAGATGGGCGGCGCGCGTTTCCAGGTTGTGACCCTGGCCACGGGCCGCAACCCGCTGCCCAAGATCCAGAAGTTCTTCGAAGAGGCCGGGGTGACCCGCCTGCCGATGTTCAAGGATGAAAAGCAGTCGATCGCGCGGGCCATGGGCATCGCGGGCCTGCCCGTCACCGTGATCATCGACGCCGAGGGGCGCGAAGTCGCCCGGTTGATCGGTGGCGCCGAGTGGGATGCGCCGGAAGCCAAGGCGATCTTGCAGGCGGTCATCGACGGCTAAGGCGCCATTTCACGCTTCGTCAATTATTTTCGCGGCTTTACATCTTCTTAGCAGGTTTGCGGGAATCTGGCCCCGACCTCGAAGGAGTCTGTGATGCCGAACCGCGATCTTCCGCCCCAAGCGCCCCCGAGCCCGGATACGGCCAGCCCGCTGGATTTCGCCGTGGCGCAGCGTGACCGCGAAACGATGCGCATGGTGCGCGACGCGGTCAACCGGCGCGATGTCGTGCTGGCGTTCCAGCCGATCTTTCAGGCCGAGGCGTCCGAAACCCCCGCTTTTTACGAGGCGTTGATCCGCGTGCTGGACGAAACCGGCCGCATCATCCCCGCGCGTGAGTTCATCGGCGCGGTAGAGAGCACGGAACTCGGCCGCCAGCTTGACTGCCTGTCGCTTGAGATGGGGCTGTTCTCGCTGGCCGAAGACCCCAGCCTGCGGCTCGCGGTGAACATGTCGGCGCGCTCGATCGGCTATCCGCAGTGGATCAAGACGCTCGAGGAAGGGCTGGCGGCGGATGAAACCGTGGCCGAGCGGCTGATCCTAGAGATCACCGAAAGCTCGGCGATGACGATGCCGGAACTCGTCAGCGTCTTCATGCAGGGCCTGCGCGCACGCGGCGTCAGCTTCGCGCTGGATGATTTCGGCGCGGGCTACACGTCGTTTCGCTACCTGCGCGAGTTCTATTTCGACATCATCAAGATCGACAGTCAGTTTATCCAGGGCATCGCGCAGAACCCCGACAATCAGGTTCTGACCGAGGCGCTGCTCGCCATCGCGCAGCATTTCGACATGTTCACCGTCGCCGAAGGCGTCGAAGCGCCCGAGGATGCGGCCTTCCTGCGCAGCATCGGAATCGACTGCATGCAGGGTTACTATTTCGGCGCACCCAGCATCTTGCCGCCGTGGAAAGCCGAAACTTCGACCCAGATTCGGGCATGATTTTGGCATTCCTTGCGGTTGAGCGGAGTTGTAGCGCTAACCGCGCAAGATAATTGCGCAACGGTTCGCAACCCATAGCTAATGTGCTTGACCTGACCTGTCCTTGAGGCATTCTGCGCAGCAGAAACGGGGCCGCGGCCCCCTAATCCTACTGAGGAGAGGATCTATGACCAACGTCGTCATCGTCTCGGCGGCCCGTACCGCCGTCGGCAGTTTCAATGGCTCGTTCGCAAACATCCCGGCGCATGAACTCGGCGCCGCCGTGATCGAAGCCGCCGTGGCGCGCGCGGGTATCGAAAAAGGCGAGGTCTCGGAAACCATTCTCGGTCAGGTGCTCACCGCCGGTCAGGGCCAGAACCCGGCCCGCCAGGCGCATATCAATGCCGGCCTGCCGATCGAGTCGGCCGCCTGGTCGATCAACCAGGTCTGCGGCTCGGGCCTGCGCACCGTCGCGCTCGGCGCCCAGCACATCCAGCTCGGCGACGCCTCTATCGTGATCGCGGGCGGTCAGGAAAGCATGTCGCTCAGCCCCCATGTCGCGCATCTGCGCGCGGGCCAGAAGATGGGCGACATGAAGATGATCGACTCGATGATCAAGGACGGCCTGTGGGATGCGTTCAACGGCTACCACATGGGCCAGACCGCCGAGAACGTCGCCAACCAGTGGCAGATCTCGCGCGAGGTGCAGGACGAGTTCGCGCTGAACTCGCAGCTCAAGGCCGAGGCCGCGCAGAAAGCCGGCAAGTTCAAGGACGAGATCGCGCCCTTCACCGTCAAAACCCGCAAGGGCGACCTGATCGTGGACAATGATGAATACATCCGCCACGGCGCAACGCTGGAATCGATGCAGAAACTGCGCCCGGCCTTCGCCAAGGACGGCTCGGTAACCGCGGGCAACGCTTCGGGCATCAACGATGGCGCCGCCGTCGTTCTGCTGATGACCGAGGAAGAGGCGGCGCGCCGCGGCCTGACCCCGCTGGCCCGGATCGCCTCCTACGCAACCGCCGGCCTCGACCCGACCATCATGGGCTGTGGCCCGATCCCGTCGTCGCGCAAGGCGCTGGAGAAGGCTGGCTGGAAGGCCGCCGACCTCGACCTGATCGAAGCCAACGAAGCCTTCGCCGCGCAGGCCTGCGCCGTCAACAAGGACATGGGCTGGGATACCTCGAAGGTGAACGTGAACGGCGGCGCCATCGCCATCGGTCACCCGATCGGCGCCTCGGGCTGCCGCATCCTGAACACGCTGGTGTTCGAGATGAAGCGTTCGGGCGCCAAGAAAGGCCTCGCCACGCTCTGCATCGGCGGCGGCATGGGCGTTGCCATGTGCCTTGAAGGGCTCTGATAGCACCTTTTTTGCCGCAAGCGCAAAAGGGGCGCGCAATAATGTTGCGCGCCCCACTCAATTTCGGTAACAGCGTTTCAACGACATACGATCCAGAGGAGGAATCATGTCCCGAGTTGCTCTTGTCACCGGTGGTTCGCGCGGTATTGGCGCGGCCATCTCCATTGCCCTGAAGAACGCCGGCTACACCGTCGCCGCGAACTACGCTGGCAATGATGAAGCCGCCGCCAAGTTCACCGCCGAAACGGGCATCAAGACCTACAAGTGGTCGGTTGCCGATTATGACGCCTGCGCCGCAGGTATCGCTCAGGTCGAGGCCGATCTCGGCCCCGTCGAAGTGCTGGTCAACAACGCGGGCATCACCCGTGACGCGATGTTCCACAAGATGACCCCGCAGCAGTGGAAAGAGGTGATCGACACCAACCTGAGCGGCGTGTTCAACATGGCGCACCCGCTGTGGTCGGGCATGCGCGACCGCAAGTTCGGCCGCATCATCAACATCTCGTCGGTCAACGGTCAGAAGGGTCAGGCCGGTCAGGCCAACTACTCGGCCGCGAAATCGGGCGATCTCGGCTTCACCAAGGCTCTGGCTCAGGAAGGCGCGCGCGCCGGCATCACCGTGAACGCGATCTGCCCCGGCTACATCGCGACCGAGATGGTACGCGCCATCGACGAGAAAGTGCTGAACGAGCGCATCATCCCGCAGATCCCCGTCGGCCGCCTGGGCGAGCCGGAAGAGATCGCACGCTGCGTGGTCTTCCTGGCCTCGGACGAAGCCGGCTTCATCACCGGTTCGACCATCTCGGCAAACGGCGGCCAGTTCGTCGTCTGATCTGCGCTTAGTGGCAAGCTTCGGGCCGTCCCTGAACAGGGGCGGCCTTTTTCGTTGGCCGGGCCAACGTGATCTGCGCCATGGCCGACCAGAGTCGGCGAAACGCCTCACGACGCAGGCAGTGGGCGCGGACCATAGCCCGCTCTTGCCGCGGCGATGTGGGGATTTGCAGCATTTGCGTCTCCATCAAGAAAATCTCCATACCCACAAGATCTCAGCTTTGAATAATTGGCACAAACGAGTTAAATTCAGCACTGAAACAAGAATATCTTAATTGAAATGAATCCGGACAATCTGCCCCTGACTGCCCTGCGGGCCTTTGAGGCCGCCGCCCGCCACCTCTCGTTCCAGAGCGCGGCAGAGGAATTGCACGTCACCCCCGCGGCGCTTTCCTTTCAGATCCGGCAGCTTGAAGAGATCCTGGGCCAGCCCGTCTTCATTCGCGCCCACCGCTCGGTTTCGCTCAGCGAGGCGGGGCAACGCCTGCTACCCGGCGTGCGCGACGGGATGGAAAGCCTGCGCCGCGCCTGGCGCAGCGCGCTGCGCCCGCCACAGGGCCAGTTGGTCAATGTCACCGCAGGGCCCGCATTCACCTCGAAATGGCTCGCGCCGCGTCTTTTTGCCTTCGCCCGCGCCCACCCCGAGATCGAGTTGCGTTTCAGCGCGACCTTCCGGCTGCTTGACCTGCGCCACGACGATATGGATGTCGCGATCCGTTTCGGCCCGGATCGCGCCGAGGGGCTTTATAGCGGCGTTCTGCTACGCGAATGGCTGACGCCGATGATGACACCCGAACTTGCCGCCGAATTCCCGACGCCCGAGAGCCTGCGCCACGCGCCCCTTTTGCACCACGACGAAAGCCCGTTCATGAATCCGACGATCGACTGGCCGGGGTGGTTTCGCGCGGCAGGCCTTGACGCGGCGCCCTCGGGCGGGCCGCAGTTTTCACAGGCAGACCATGCGCTCGATGCAGCGATCAGCGGCGCCGGCGTCGCCCTTGGCCGCCATACGCTGGCCTCCGAGGCGCTGCGCAATGGCCAGCTGGTTGCCCCCTTCGCCGTGGCTCTGGTGGCGCGCGAGAGTTATCGCTATCTCTGCGCGCCAGAGGCCGAGTCCCGCACTCCCGTCCGCACCTTTCTGGACTGGTTGCAGCAGGAGGCCGCCGCGATGACCGAGCAGGAGGCAGACCGTGACTTCCGAACCAAATGGTAGGCTGCGCGCCACCCTGATCGGCTTCAGCGCGGTGGCGCTTTGGGCGCTTCTGGCGCTGTTTACCGTGGGCTCGGCCCCGGTGCCGCCGCTGCAACTGAACGCGATCTGCTTTGCCATCGGCGGCGCGATCGGTTTGATATGGGTCGCAACGACCGAGGGATTTGGTGTGCTCACCCGAATCTCGTGGAAGGTCTATGCTTTCGGCACGGCGGCGCTCTTCGGCTATCACCTGCTTTATTTCTCGGCGCTGCGCCTTGCGCCCCCGGCCGAGGCCAGCCTGATCGCCTATCTCTGGCCGCTGCTGATCGTCATCTTCTCGGGGTTGCTGCCGGGCGAGCGGCTGCGCGCACTGCATATCATCGGCGCGCTGGTCGCCTTTGCGGGCGCCGCAATGATCGTCGCGCGCGGCGGCGTGGCGGCCAGCACCGAATCGCTGCCGGGCTACGGGCTTGCCTTTCTTTGCGCCTTGACCTGGTCGAGCTATTCGCTGATCTCGCGCCGCCTGGGGGCCGTGCCGACGGCGGCGGTCGCGGTCTATTGCCTTGCGACGGCGGCCCTGTCGGGTGTCGCGCATCTGGCGCTGGAAGAAACGCTTTGGCCCGCGACAACGCGCGGGTGGGTTTCGGTTCTGGCTTTGGGGATCGGGCCGGTCGGGCTGGCCTTCTATACCTGGGATATCGGCGTCAAACGCGGCGATATCCAGATGCTTGGCACGGCCTCTTACGCGGCCCCCTTGCTTTCGACCCTTGCGCTGGTCGCGGCGGGCGTCGCAGCCGCCAGTCTCCTACTGGTCCTGGCGGCCGCGATGATCGCTGCCGGGGCCTTTCTTGCCGCCATGGCGAGCCGATCGCGCTGATCGTCGGGCCCGATCCAACCACCGGATCGGGCTACTCAAGTCGCACTCACGCCTGTTCGAGACGCGCGATTTCTTCCTTGATGCGGAGTTTCTGCTTCTTCATCTCGGCGATGTCGAAATCGCTAGCACCGGGGCTACGGGTCGCTCTTTCAACTTCGACCGACAATGCCTGATGTTTCTTGCGAAGTTCGGTGATGTGCGAACTTAGCGACATGGCAGTCTCCTCTCCTGTTGCTGATGAGCCGATTGCAGCACAGATTCTGAGTCGTGTCACGCCGTTGTCGCAATGCTGCGACACAATTACCGCCCCGCTCGCGAAATCTTGCTAAAACTCTAGCGGCCCATGCGCAATTCTGCGCCGCGCCGCAGCACATCTTGCGCAATTTCCGTCAAATCTTCGGCATCCGCAGCATGATGTGGTGCGGCATGCAAAACAAGCGGCGCAAGCAGTTGGAACGCGCCGCGACCAGTTTTGCGCCCCTGAACCAGCACGCGCCCCGCCGCACGACCCGCGCGCGGAACGATCGGCAGAACGGCGATGCTGCCCGCGCCTTGCGACAGGGCGCTCAGCAGTTCCGGCAGACGGTCCGCGTTCTGAATCACCGTGATCCAACCGCCGGGCTTCAGCCGTTTAAGGCCATGGCGGACCCAGTCCGACAGGGGCGTCGCCTCTCGCTGCGCCTGCTCGCGCCCGGTATCGCGGGCCGCCGTGCCCTGCCCCGGCGGGAAATAGGGAGGATTGGCGATCACGTGATCGAAGGCGCGCCCGCGCAGCGTATCGGGCATACGCGCCAGATCGCCTTCAAGCACCTCGAGCGCGATCCCGTTCGTCACGGCATTGCGTCGGGCGAGATCGGCATAGGCCGGCTGAAGCTCAAGGCCCGTCAGATCAAGCCCCTCAACGCGGCGCCCGAGACAGAGGCTTGCCACCCCCGCACCGCAGCCAAGCTCCAACACGGACTGGCCCGATTGGGCGGCACAGGCGGCGGCCAGCAAGACCGGGTCCATCGCAGCCCGATAGCCCGTGCGCGGCTGCCAGATCATCAGGCGCCCGTCCAGAAACCGGTCATGCGTCAGATCGGCCTCGGAAAACATCAATCCGACCCGATCTGGTTGTCGGCCAGAATGACCTTGGCAAGGAAGACATCGCGCGGATGCACCATCAAGCGGCGCGGCAATATCCCGAGGCTTCCTTCAAGCACGCTCATGTGGACGTCCATTTGAAACGCCGTTATACCCTCGCCCTCAAGAAGGGCGGTTGCCATGGCCATTTTCACCGGGTCCGTGGTGCGCAGAAGCTCTTTCATAATCCCTCACTTAGGGGCAAGCTCGCGCCCTGTCGAGACGGGGAGGATCGGGAAGGAAAAATGATGAGCCTCGATGAAAAGGCCACGAAACCGCATGACCGTCTGGCGAAGGCCCTGACCGAGGATATGGCGGCGGTCAACGCCCTGATCCGAGAGCGGATGGCCTCGGAACATGCGCCGCGCATTCCCGAGATTACCCAGCACCTTGTCGAAGCCGGCGGCAAGCGCCTGCGCCCGATGCTGACGCTGGCGGCCGCGCGGCTGTGCGGCTACGCCGGTCCCTACCATGTGCATCTGGCTGCGACGGTCGAGTTCATCCATACCGCAACGCTTCTGCATGACGATGTGGTCGATGAAAGCCTGCAGCGCCGGGGCCGCCCGACCGCGAACCTGCTGTGGGACAACAAGAGTTCCGTCTTGGTGGGCGACTACCTGTTTGCGCGCAGTTTCCAGTTGATGACCGACACGAACAACATGCGTGTGCTGTCGATCCTGGCGAATGCCTCGGCGGTGATCGCGGAAGGCGAGGTGCTGCAACTGACCGCGGCGCAGGATCTGGCGACGAACGAGGCGATCTATCTCAAGGTCATTCGCGGCAAGACGGCTGCGCTCTTCTCGGCCGCGACCGAGGTGGGGGGCGTGATCGCGGGCGCGCATGAGAACGCGGTGCGGGCGCTGTTCGATTATGGCGACGCGCTTGGGATTGCCTTCCAGATGGTCGATGACCTGCTCGACTATGGGAGCGCCTCGGATGTCATCGGCAAGAACGTGGGTGACGACTTCCGCGAGCGCAAGCTGACGCTGCCGGTGATCAAGGCCGTCGCCAAGGCGGATGCCGAGGAGCGCGCCTTCTGGAGCCGCGTCATCGAGAAGGGCGATCAGCGCGAAGGCGATCTGGAGCATGCGCTGGAGCTGATGCGCAAGCACGGCACGCTGGAGGCCACGCGCCTTGAGGCGCTGGCCTGGGCGAACAAGGCCAAGGCCTCGCTGCATGCCCTGCCCGCGCATGATCTGCGCGATATGCTGTCGGATCTGGCCGATTACGTCGTGGCGCGGCTGAACTGAGGCGAAGGGGGCGCTGCCCCCTCGCGGCCATGCCGCTCACCCCCGGGATATTTAGACCACGTTGAAAGCAGGGCGTGGCGCCGAGGCGGCGCGCTGATCGCCAAGGGTGCCCTCGGCGCACCACCATTCGGGCCGTGCGGCACGCAACGCGATTTCGGCGGCGCAGGCTTCGGCGGGCGTGGCGAAGAGCGCAAAGCATGTGGCGCCCGAGCCTGACATGCGTGCCAGACGACAACCGGGGAGCGTGGCGAGGGTTTCGAGAACCGTGGCGATGACTGGCGCTGTGGCGATTGCCGGGGCCTGAAGATCGTTGCGTTGTTGCGCAAGCCAGTCGATGCACTCTTGCAAAGTCGCGAATGGCGGCGGCGCGGGTGGCGGCGGGTTATCTTTTTGTCTCAGCGCCTTGAAGACGGCTGGCGTGGCCACTTCAACGCGGGGATTGACCAAGAGGCAGGGCAGCGGCGGAAGCTGTATCGGTGTCAGATCCTCTCCCACGCCGCGTACGCGTTGGGCGACTGGAGAGAGACACATGGGGATGTCCGCGCCGAGGCGCGTAAGGGCGTCGCCAATCATGCCAAGCACGCGGGCCTGCACTACGGGGGCGTCACCTAAGCCCATCTGCAACAACCCGCGAACGGCCGCTGCCGCGTCGGATGAACCGCCGCCAATACCAGATGCCGCGGGCAGGTTCTTTTCGAGATGGAAAGCCACACTGCCCGTCATCCCCGTATGTTCGGCGAAAAGCGTTGCGGCCTTCAGCACGAGGTTCGAGTGGTCCGCCGGAACGCCCCGCGCCTCGGGCCCCGACACCGCCATCGAAAATTCCCCGGCCGCGCGCAGTGTCAGCCGGTCGCCAATGGGGGAAAAGGCAACCAGGCTGTCGAGCAGATGATAGCCGTCCTCCCGCTGCCCGGTTACATGCAGGGCAAGGTTGATTTTGGCTGGCGCAAAGACCGAAAGCGCGCTCATTGCGCGGGTTTCAGGGGCTCGGCGCCCTCTTCCTCGAGCACCTTGTCGAGGCCGACCTCAAGCTTGCGGCGCACGCGGTCCATATCCAGATCGTCGCCCGGCCCGAAGCTGATCGCGCGTTTCCACTGGAACTCGGCCTCGCGCTTGCGCCCCACCGCCCAGTAGACATCGCCCAGATGGTCGTTCACCAGCGGGTCCACGGCCTCAAGCTCGACCGCGCGTTCCATCTGCACGACCGCCTCAGCATAGCGCCCCAAGCGGTAGAGCACCCAGCCGAGGCTGTCGACGATGTAGCCCGCATCGGGGCGCGCGGCGACCGCGCGCTCGATCATCGAGAGCGCCTCGTCGAGGTTTTCCTTCCGCTCGACATAGGAATAGCCAAGGTAGTTCAGCACCGCTGGCTGATCGGGGCTGAGCTTGAGCGCCTCGCGAAAGCCTGCCTCGGCCTTCTCCCACTCGTCCGAGCGTTCATGGGCGATGGCGCGGGCATACCAGACGAACCAGTTGCCCGGCTGCGGCTCCCCCAAGAGATCAATCGCCTTGTCATAGGCGACGGCAGCCTCTTTGTAGCGTTCTTCGCGGCGCAGGGTGTCGCCAAGCGCGGTCCAGACCCCGGCGAGTTCGGGCCTGCTGCGGGTCAGTTGCTCAAGCACTTCGATGGCGGCATCGGTGCGCTCTTCCTGAACCATCGCCTCAGCCCGACCGAGTTCGGCCGCGTGGAACACCAGACTGTCAGGCGGGATCAGTGTGTAGGTGTCGATTGCCAGATCGTGGCGGCCGATTTGCTCGAAAAGCGACGCTGTCAAAAGGATCGAATCCGCGTGATCGGGGCGCAGCATTGCGGCAAGCCGCAGATGCACCAGGGTGAACGCATCCGGTGCATCACCTGCCAGCGCCGAGCCAAGCGTGAAATAGACCTCGGCGACCCCGTCGCGCGCGCTGTTGATCATTGAAAAATCGGCGGTCTCGCCCGCAGCCAGCGCGGCGCGCATCTCGCTCAGCTCAGGGTCAAGCTCCGAGCCGAAGGTGCTGTCGAGCAGCGTGATGGCATCGGCGTTACGCTCCAGCTGCGAGAGGATCTGCACATGGGCGATCACGCCGCGGCGGGTCGGGCTGACCTGATCACCCGACTTGCCGGAAAAGATCGCATCGGCGCCTTCGAAATCGCCCACCATCGCCAGCGCAAGCGCCTTGTGATAGGCGGCAAAAGCCCCAAGGCCCGGCTGCTTGGCCATGTCGTCGAAAAGCTTTGTCGCGTCGGACATCTGGCCCTGCCCGGCCAGCGCCCAGGCCCGCACCAGCCCGCCGAGCAGCGGGCCCGGATCGGCGCCCGCGTCCATCAGCGCAAGCAGCGCGGCGTAATCCTCGTCGCGGCCCGCCTTGGCCACTAACGTCATCGCCGCAATCTGGCTGCCGCCTTCGGGTGCCCCCATGGTTTCGGCAATCTGAACGGAAGTGTCAAAATTCCCGAGCACAACATTGGCGATCAGAGCGGATTCCTGCAGTTCGCGGTTCTGCGGATTCGCATGCAGCAGTTGCGCATAATAGCCCGCCGCCGCCCGGTAATCGTTCAAGCCGGCAGCCAGCCGCGCGGCAAGATAAGGCCCCGCTTCGTCCGCCTCAGCAGGCGCTGCAAGCGCCGATCCAAGCAGGCTGGCAAGAAGCAACGGGCGAAGCGAAAAGCTGAAAGGCACGGGCGGATCCTTTGCGTCGTTTGCCGCGAAGGTAGCGAGGCCAGGCGCCCATGGCAATGCGGCGGGTGCGCGGCGCGGCAGTACACCCTATGCGAACACGGCGTTGTGACGGGTACTGCCCCCCGCAAAGACCGGCACCGCAGAGTTTCCCCTGCGGTGCCTGATATCTTACATATTCGGGTAGTTAGGTCCGTCGCCGCCCTGGGGTGTTGTCCAGGTTATGTTCTGGCTGGGATCCTTGATGTCGCAGGTCTTGCAGTGCACGCAGTTCTGGAAGTTGATCTGGAAGCGTGGGCCATCCTCACCTTCGAGCACCTCATAGACCCCGGCCGGGCAGTAGCGCTGCGCGGGCTCGTCA